>JBIIFU010000005.1:0-123709 GCA_044237035.1 Crocinitomicaceae bacterium | reverse complement strand
TCGGGTCAGATTGTAATATCTAATTTGGCTTCAGGAAGTTATGTGGTAGGAATCACCTTGGTTTCAACAGGATGTCAATCGGCAACACAAACAGTTACTTTGACTAATCCAAATTCACCAGATGTAACTGACATTACAGATCAAGTATTGTGTGGTGGGTCTTACACATTAACAGCTATAACTGGAACAAATTTAACGGGTAGTAGCCCTTCTTACTATACTGGTTCAAACGGAACAGGAACGGCATTGGCAGTTGGTGCGGCAATCAGCTCAACACAAACAATTTATATTTATGCAGCCACACCAGGAGGTTGTTCAGATCAGGAAGCATTTATAGTAACTGTAAATTCGTTACCAACTATTAGTGGAACTCTTTCAGTTTGTATTGGATTAACCACTCAATTAACTGGCTCGGGTACCCCAAATGCTACAACTCCGTGGACATCTGCAAGTCCAGCGATTGCTTCGGTTAGTTCAACAGGATTAGTTACCGGGATTGCGGCTGGAACATCAGTTGTTACTTATAAAGACATCAATGGATGTCAGATAACGGCTACTGTAACAGTTAATGGTTTACCAACATTCACTACATCAGCAACAAATCCAACTGTTTGTAATGGAACGAATGGAACTATTACGTTAAGTGGATTACAAAACACAACGAATTACACCTACTCATTAAATGGTGGAACGGCAACTGCTGCAACAAGTAATGGATTGGGTCAGATTGTAATATCTAATTTGGCATCAGGAAGTTATGTGGCAGGAATCACCTTGGTTTCAACAGGATGTCAATCGGCAACACAAACAGTTACTTTGACTAATCCCAATTCACCAGATGTAACTGACATTACAGATCAAGTATTATGTGGTGGGTCTTACACATTAACAGCTATAACTGGAACAAATTTAACAGGTAGTAGCCCTTCTTACTATACTGGTTCAAACGGAACGGGAACTGCATTGGCTGTAGGATCGGCAATCAGCTCAACACAAACAATTTATATTTATGCAGCCACACCAGGAGGTTGTTCAGATCAGGAGACATTTATAGTAACTGTAAATTCGTTACCAACTATTAGTGGAACTCTTTCAGTTTGTATTGGATTAACCACTCAATTAACTGGCTCGGGTACGCCAAATGCTACAACTCCTTGGACTTCAGCAAGTCCTTCGATTGCTACGATTAGCTCCACAGGATTAGTTACCGGGATTGCGGCTGGAACATCAGTTATTACTTATAAAGACATCAATGGATGTCAGATAACGGCTACTGTAACAGTTAATGGTTTACCAACATTCACTACATCAGCAACAAATCCAACTGTTTGTAATGCAACAGATGGAACTATTACGTTAAGTGGATTACAAAACAACACGAATTACACCTACTCATTAAATGGTGGAACGGCAACTTCTGCAACAAGTAATGGATCGGGTCAGATTGTAATATCTAATTTGGCGTCAGGAAGTTATTTGATAGGAATCACCTTGGTTTCAACAGGTTGTCAATCGGCAACACAAACGGTTACTTTAACTAATCCAAATTCACCAGATTTAACTGACATTACAGATCAAGTATTGTGTGGTGGGTCTTACACATTACCTACCATAACTGGAACAAATCTAACAGGAAGTAGCCCTGCTTATTATACTGGTTCAAACGGAACGGGAACTGCATTGGCTGTTGGTGCGACAATCAGCTCAACACAAACAATTTATATTTATGCGGCAACTCCAGGGGGTTGTTCAGATCAGGAGATATTTACAGTAACTGTTAATTCGTTACCAAGTATCTCTGCAGGTAGTACTTTATGTGTTGGAAATTCAATTCAACTTCAACCTTCAACAGGAGGAACTTGGGTTTCAAATTCACCTTTAGTTGCATCAATTAATTCAACTTCTGGAATTGCTATTGGTTCTACTCCTGGTTCTGTTACATTTACATTTACTGAGTCTGTAAATGGTTGTTCTTCAACAACTACATCTGTTGCAGTAAACGCCACTCCAACTGTGAATGCTGGCGTAGATACTTTAACTATTTGTGAAACTTCAACAACGGTTAGTTTAAGTGGAACTTTTGGAGGGTCAGCAACTTCAGTAACTTGGACACATAATGGAAGTGGAAGTTTCTCTGCACCTAATGCGACTTCAACAAATTACAACGTTCATTCAAACGATATTTCAAATGGTGGAGTATGGACTTTCTTAACTACTAATGATCCTGTAGGTGATTGTTCATCTGTAAAAGATTCTTTGTTTATAAAAATAAACCCTTCAGCATTGGTAAATGCTGGTGGTGACCAGGTCATTTGTAGTAATACCTCATTACAACTTAGTGGAACAATTAGTGGTGCATCAACTTCTGCAACTTGGAGCACATCAGGAACAGGAACATTTACACCAGATGCAAATACGTTAAACGCAACTTACAACCCATCTCAGGCTGATATTAACAACGCGTTTATTCAAATAACTTTAACTTCTAATGATCCCATTGGTCCTTGTCCAGCAGCAATAAGCACATTCAATTTATCAATTAATTTAAATCCTACAGCGAATGCTGGTTCTGATTTTGTTTCTTGTTCGAATGTCCCGGTTCAATTAAACGGCGCAATTGGAGGAGGGGCCTCTTCTCTCTCTTGGTCAGGGAATGGAACTTTTAATAACGCTAACCTTGCAAACGCCCAATATACGCCAACAGCAACTGAATTGTCAGTGGGAACAGCGGTATTGACTTTGACAACAGATGACCCAGCTGGGCCGTGTAATGCTGCTACAGATCAAGTGATTGTAACATTTACGCTTCCTGCGACATCGAATGCGGGAGCGGATCAAACAATTTGCCAAGGAACGACGGCCACATTAGGAGGGTCGTTTGGTGGAGCTGCCACTTCGGCTATCTGGAGCACTTCGGGAACAGGAACATTTTCAAATGTTAATTCTTTGACAGCTACATACACGCCAAGTATTGCAGATATTTCGAATGGATCGGTTATTTTAACCTTAACAACTAACGACCCTGCAGGGCCATGTAGCTCTGTTAATGATCAAATGACGTTAACTATTAATCCCGCCCCTACTGCGAATAATTTACCTGTTACTGCTATTTGTTCTGGTCAAACATTAAATGTGCAATTACCAAATACGCCAACATTTGCTTACACTTGGATTGCCACAGATAATCCGAATACCTCAGGAGAATCCTTAGCGCTTCAAACTACTTCTTTAATTAACGATCAAATAACCAATAACTCAGCGGTAGATCAACAAGTTGTTTATCAAATTACACCTACTAATACGGTTACCGGATGTTTGGGTCAAACTTTTAATTATACAATTACAGTTCGTCCTGTTGCAACAGCTACTCAAGTTTCAAATCAGACGATTTGTGTTCCTAATAGCACAACGGCGGTTATTTTCACAGGTAGCCCAGCAGGAACCACATTTACTTGGACAAATAGTCAACCAAGCATTGGTTTAACATCCCCGGGAAGTGGAAATATTGCTTCTTTTGCTCCAACAAATTCAAGTAATGCAATTGTAACCGCGACAGTTACTGTAACACCTACTTATCAAGGTTGTCCGGGAACTCTAATGTCATTTGATTATAATATTATTCCAACCTTAACTGTAAACCAAATTGCGGATATGACATTATGCGGTGGAGATATTTATCCTGGAGCCGTATTCACCGGGAATGCTCCTGGGGTTACTTACATTTGGCAAAATAATAATACATCTATTTCTAGCCCAATTGTAGTTCCTGGCCTTGGTTCAGGCGATATCGCTTCATTTACAACATCTAATTCAGGAAGTTTGGTTCAGGATGCCACTATTACTGTTACACCTACTTTAGCAGGTTGTCCTAACGGAACGCCAATGACATTCCATATTATTGTTAAGCCATTACCAAATGTATTCGTAAATCCATCATCTCAAAATGTTTGTCACAACAACCCATCTCAATTGGTTGATTTTTCGGGTAATTTAGATGGATTAGCTACTTATAACTGGTCTCATGACAATATTTCCATTGGTTTGGGAAATCCTGGGTTTAATGACATCCCTCCCTTTACTGTTACAAATACAGGAAATATTCCTCAAACATCCAATTTTAGTGTTAACGCGACATATGATGGATGTACAGGTCCAAATGTAACATTTACCATTACGGCTGATCCTGTTCCAATTATAACCGCAATCCCTGATCAACAATTATGTGGAAATTCGGGAACCAATTCGATAACGTTTACAAGTGTAAATAATGTTGCGGGGTCCGTATTTAATTGGATAAATTCTGCTTCAAGCATCGGTCAACCAGCCATTGGCTCTGGTAATATCCCCAGTTTTATTGTGCCAGATTCGTTACAAAATACGCTAATTGCAGAATTTGAAGTAACACCATCATATAATGGCTGTAACGGAGCTGTAGATGTTTTTGAAATTGTGGTTCTACCGGTTCCTTTAGTTTATCCTTTAGCAAGCCAAGGAGATTGTTCCGGATCAACAAGCAATCAAGTTACAATTCTCGGAAGCCATGATCCATCAGCAACCTACGAATGGAATAATGACAATGTTTCCATTGGTATTTCTGGTCCAGTAACAAGTAACACCGTTCCATCATTTACTTTAGTTGGATTACCAAATCAAACAACTGTTTCTACATTCACTGTTATACCTCGTTTGGTTACAAATGGCCAGACTTGTGAGGGTATTCCTCAACAATTTACGATTACTGCAGTTGATCCTATTCCAGATATTTATCCAATACCTGATACTGCTTTATGTAGTGGAGAAACATTTCATGAACATGTATTTGGAGGAACAATTACAAATCCGAATGTGACCTACTTGTGGGAAAACGATGAAACAGCATCTGGTTTGATCTCAAATGGAGCAAACTCAATCCCAACCCAAATTTTAACTAACAATTCACTTGCTGATATAGTCTCGCTCATAACCGTAACACCAACAGATGGTTATTGCAGTGGTCAATCAACTACATTTAGTATTACTGTAAAACCTCTTCCGGATTTATTCCTTTCACAATCATATGATTCATTGTGTGCTGGTAATCAAACAGATTTAATAAATTTTTCTAGCTCAATAACAGGAACTACTTATTCATGGATTGGAACAACGAATGTGGGTTATTCACCAAATAATGGAACTGGAAGTTCTATCGCATCTGTAATAGGTGTAAATAGTGGAAATACGCCATTAACTGACTCCATTTTTGTTTCTAGTTCTAATAATGGTTGCGCGGGTGATATTGATACATTAACGATTACTGTAAATCCAACGGCGATAGTTTCTACAAGTTTCCTAAGTTATGAATTTTGTTCAGGAGAAACTATTAACATTCCATTTAATGGAAGTGTAGTAGGTGCAACTTATTCATGGACTAACAACAACACCAATACGGGTATTGGTTTTACTGGAAATGGTGGGGCACTAAGTTTGACCGTTTCAAATACCTCATTGGTTAATCAAATATCAACTATTACAGTAACACCAACATTTAACGGTTGTCCAGGACAAACTTATTCATTCACTGTAAAAGTTAAACCATTACCAAATATTTTCCCAGCAGTGGCTGATATCGCTTTGTGTGCCAATGCAAACACACCATTGATTGATTTCTTGGGAGATTATGATGACTCAACCAATTTTGATTGGATAAACAGCAACATTTCAATTGGAGCAAACGGAAGTTTACCTACAGCAGGTACGGGAGATATTCTACCGTTCTTAACTGAAAACACAAGTGGAATAACTCAGGTAGATAGTGTAATAGTTACTCCAGAATTAAATGGGTGTTATGGCGATACTGATACGTTTCTAATTACCGTTTATCCTGTTACACAAGTTGTAACTAGTGATATTTCAGTTTGTTCTGGAACAACCATCCCAACTACATGCTTCACGGGTTCAACACCTGGAGTAATTTATAATTGGTCATCCGATAATATTGGAATTGGAATGGCTGGTTCGGGTATTGATTGTATTCCAACATTTACATCTGTGACAGGGACCACAGTTCAAACAGCTACGATTACTGTAACTCCTGTCTTCAATGGTTGTCCTGGGCTAGATGGCACCATGCAAATCGAAGTTAGACCAGTTCCAATTATAAATCCTAATCCTGATCTGACATTTTGTGATAATCAATTTGCAGATTCGGTATTATTCAGCTCAAATATAACTTCAACATATTTGTGGACAAATAACAATATTTCAATAGGACTTGGAGCAAATGGAGATGGAAATTTGGACTCTTATGTAGCGTCAAATGAGTTTTTAGTTCAACAAATTGATTTAAACGCTCAGATTGTTGTTACTCCAACTGCTTTTGGTTGTGAAGGATTAAATGATACATTCAACATTTTAGTTCATCCCTTACCAATTGTTCAAGCAAATCCGGATACAACACTTTGCATAAACCAGTGCTTTGTTCCTTTAGCTACCGGAACAGCGTCATTCTACTTATGGGATAATGGGGCAAATCAAGGATTGCCTTACTGTCCAAGTCAAACTATTCAACTTACAGTTACTGGAACCGACACAAATCTTTGTCAAAATTCGGATGTAATGATTGTGACTTATTTACAAGAAAATCCACCTGTTGTAAATGCAGGTGTTGATGACTCTCTTTGCTTTGGTGAATCATACTCTCTTTGTGCAACAGCAGATGTTCCAAACGTAATATTCCTGTGGGATAATGGCGTAGTTGATTGTACACCATTTATACCTGAAGAAACAAACACCTATATTGTTGCTGGATATTCTATTAATGGTTGTGTTGAGCGTGACACTGTAACATTAGTCGTTCATCCATTGCCTGAGGTAACAATTACAACTGGAGATTCTATTTTATGTTTTGGCGAAACAGCTATTTTAACTGGAAATGGTGCTGTCACATACCAGTGGTTAGATGGTCCCGCGACTCAGGTTTATACATTTGTACCAGAAATAACTGATGATTACACCGTTGTTGGATACGATCAGTATGGTTGTACGGATACCGCTGATATTACGGTTGTTGTTAATCCATTACCAATCCCATTATTTTCAACCGACATGACGTATGGTGGTTGTTTGCCATTCTGTCCAACATTGACCGATCAGACAGGGGCAAATGGAAATGGCCCAGTAAGCTCCTCCGTTGTATGGGAATTCAGCAATGGTACTATTTCAACTGAAATGGGCACTACAAATCCATGTTTTGATGATTATGGATGTTATGACGTGACATTGATAAGTACTACGGCAGAAGGTTGTAAAGACACCTTAGTTCAACAAGACTATTTGTGTGTAAACCAAATTATTGCTTCATTCACACCTGATGTCACAGAACAATTAATTTCTGATCCATGTTTTGAATTCACCAATAATTCTGTGAATGCAACTTCATTCCAATGGTTCTTTGGTGATGGTGAAGAGAGTGATTTTGTGAGTACGAACCACTGTTTTGATTCAATTGGTTGTTATCCGGTAACATTGGTTGCATATACTCAAGATGGTTGTACGGATAGTGTTGTGCAAGTTGTTTGTGTGAAAGATCAGTTGATAATTTATGTTCCAAATGCATTTACACCGGATGGTGACGGTCGCAATGAGGTTTTCTTACCAATATTAACTGCTGGATTTAAACCGGGGTCTTATGAATTGAATATTTATAACCGTTGGGGAGAAAGAATTTTCAATACTCAGGATGAAAACGAAGGTTGGGATGGCACTTACCTTGGAAATCAAGTTCAAATAGGAACATATACCTATACGATTAAATTAAAAGGCTCAGAGAATAATAAAGTATATACTTTTGATGGAAGGGTAAGCTTAATTAGGTAATAGTTGTTTGGCTGCTCTGAAACAGAGTGTTATTTGCGTCTATTTTCCAATACCTTTAAAACATCATCTAGCTTATAACCTTTGGCCTGCAGCAAGATCAAATAATGAAAAAGTAAATCTGCGGACTCATTGAGAAATAATTGATCGTTTGATCGTAGGGCCTCTATGACAGTTTCTACGGCTTCTTCACCTACTTTTTGCGCGATTTTCTCTATGCCTTTTTCTTTTAAAGAGGCTACATAAGATTTTTCAGAGGCTCCGGCTTGGAGTCGCTCGCTAATCGTATTTTCCAATTCGGCAAGAATACCAAAGCGTGTGACCTTTTCTTCTGCCCAGCAAGTTTGTGTTCCCAAATGACAAGTTGGTCCCTGAGGAATGGCTTTAATTAGCAAGGTATCTTGGTCGCAATCCAGACTAATAGAAACGACTTGTAAAAAATTACCGCTTTCTTCTCCCTTTGTCCATAAACGGTTTTTAGTGCGCGAGAAAAAAGTCACCTTGTTTTCTAGAAAGGTTTTTTCATAGGCTTCTTGGTTCAAGTAGCCCAACATCAATACTTGTAATGTATTCGCATCCTGAATTATCGCAGGCACTAAGCCATCGCCTTTGGCAAAATCTATTTTTTCCATGTTATCGTATTGCAATATTTTGTTGTTTTAACGTGTTTTTTAGTTCTAAAATTTCAATTTCTCCAAAGTGAAAAACGCTGGCTGCTAATGCGGCATCCACAGACGTTTTCTGAAAAACATCGATAAAATGGTGAACTGAACCACAACCACCGGAAGCAATTACAGGAACATTTACCGCCTGACAAACCGCTTCCAAGGCCTCCAGCGCAAAGCCATTTTTAGTGCCGTCATGATCCATAGAGGTAAACAGAATTTCTCCCGCTCCTCTTTGCACACCCTCTTTCACCCAGTCGAATAAATTCAATTCTGTTTCGACCTTTCCTCCATTCACAAAAACCTTCCAAACACCATTTACAGGTCGCGCATCTACCGCTAAGACCACACATTGATTTCCAAATTGAGCCGAAAGTTCGTTGAGTAACTCCTGTCTTTTCACCGCAGATGAATTTACGCTGATCTTATCCGCACCATTTTTTAGCAATCGATGCGCATCTTCTACGCTACGTATTCCACCGCCAACAGTAAAAGGAATGTTCACCTGCTCGGCAACACGTTTTACCAAATCCACCAGAGTGTCTCGTTTCTCTAAGGTTGCTGTAATATCCAAAAACACCAATTCGTCAGCCCCTGATTCTGAATAAATTTTTGCCAACTCCACCGGATCACCTGCGTCACGCAATCCTTCGAAGTTCACACCTTTCACCGTGCGACCTTCCTTAATATCTAAACAGGGAATTATTCGTTTTTTCAACATGACATTTCTACTATTTCATTCAAGGTGATTCTTCCTTCGTAAATTGCCTTACCGAGAACAACCGCAGGAATTTTTGCATCTTCAAGGTCAATTAAATCTTGTTTTCCAGAAACACCTCCGCTCGCTATCAGATAACAGTCGGGGAAACGCATCATGATTTCTTTGTACAAATCTATAGATGGTCCATTCAGCATGCCGTCCCGTGAAATATCGGTACATAAAAACTGTCGTACTCCATTTTTGTAATAATCCGCCATAAATGTTTCCCAATGCAAATTACTAGTTTCTAGCCAGCCACTTACTGCAATGTTTCCGTCGCGCACATCCGCACCAAGAATAAATAATTCAGCCCCATAATTTTGAATCCAAGATTTCATTTTTTCCGAATCTTTTACTGCTAAACTTCCAATGGTTACCCATTTTGCTCCGGCATTAAGAACTGATTTTAAATCATTATCCGTTTTGATTCCGCCACCAAAATCAATATCAAGATCGGTTTCTTGTACGAGTTTTTCTAAGACAGATAGATTGACCACTTTTCCCGCTTTTGCACCATCTAAATCAACTAAATGCAATCGCTTTATTCCGGCATCTTCAAAGCGTTTAGCCATAACTAATGGATCTTTCTCATACACTTGTTTGGTGCCGTAATCACCTTTCGTAAGACGCACACATGCGCCATCTATCAAATCTATTGCTGGAATAACGTCTATCATGCTGTTAAAAATCGTTTAAGTATTTCTTCGCCAACTTTTCCGCTTTTTTCGGGGTGAAATTGACAAGCATAAAAATTATCTTTTTGCAATGCCGCCGAGAATTCCATTCCGTATTGGCAAGATGCAATCGTGTAACTGGAAATTGGAACATAATATGAGTGAACGAAATATACGTCCTCAGTTATATTCTCTAAAAATCCAGCACTATCCACTAAATTATTCCATCCCATGTGCGGAATATTCAACGCATGATTAAACCGCAAGACTTTTATTCCTTCATAAATACCTAAGCCCTTTTCATTTCCTTCTTCTGTTAAATCGCACATGAGTTGCATGCCTAAACATACACCCAAAACCGGTTGCGTTAAGTGCGGAATGAGTTTATCTAAACCCGTAGAGCTCAACTTTTCCATTGCGGCACTGGCATGGCCTACACCCGGAAAAACAACGCGATCAGCAGTCGTGATTTCCTCTTTATTTGAACTTATAAAAACCTCTATTCCCAAGCGTTCAAAGGCAGATTTTACAGAAAATACATTTCCCGCACCGTAATCGATTATAACCAACTTCATAAGGTTCCTTTTGTACTTGGTAAAACCGCATTCTCCCCGTTTCGTTTTTTGGCCATCTTAATTGCTTTTGCAAACGCCTTGAATATAGACTCAATTTTATGGTGCTCGTTTTGCCCCTCGACTTTGATATTCAAATTGCATTTTGCTCCATCCGTAAATGACTTGAAAAAATGATAAAACATCTCAGTTGGCATTTTTCCAATCATTTCACGATTAAATTCAGCTTCCCAAACCAACCAATTTCTTCCTCCGAAATCGATCGCAGCTTGCGCTAGACAATCGTCCATAGGCAAACAAAAGCCATAACGTTCCATGCCTGTCTTGTTGCCCAAAGCTTGATTGAAACACTCTCCCAATGCAATGGCCGTGTCTTCAATCGTATGGTGTTCATCCACTTCAAGGTCTCCAATTACCGTCAAATCAAGGTCTAGCTGCCCATGTCGAGCCAATTGATCGAGCATGTGGTCGAAAAAGTGAATTCCAGTAGAAATAGTTGACTTTCCTGTTCCGTCTAAATTTAACAGAATAGAAATATCCGTTTCATTCGTTTTTCGGCGGTGCTTGACGCGGCGTTCTCCGAGTTTTAAGAAGGTGTAAATTTCCTCCCAATCCGTTGATTGAAGTGCGACTAACTTTTTCAATTCTTCATCCGTAAGTGATGATTCTGATTTGCCCGGATCCTCAGGATTAAGCATGTAAATGGCTTTCGCTCCGAGATTTTTGGCCAAGTTAACATCAGTCAATCGGTCGCCAATCACATAAGAGTTTGCCAAATCATATTCGCTTGAAAAATACTTTTGAAGCATTCCTACGCCTGGTTTGCGCGTAGCTAAATTTTCGTGAGGAAAACTTCGATCGATGTGTATGTCCGTGAATTCGACTCCTTCGCTTTTAAGCGTCTTAAGCATTAATTCATGGGGACCCATAAAATCTTCGTATGGATAACCTTCTCCACCAAGTCCGTCTTGATTAGTCACCATGACTAATTCAAAATCCAACTCACGCGCAATTTTTCCCAATCCTGAAAAAACTTTCGGATAAAATTCTAATACTTCGAATGAATCAACTTGAAAAGTTACCGGTGGCTCAAGTATCAAGGTTCCATCTCGGTCGATAAAAAGTACTTTTTTCATTTTTTATACTGCGTTAATGCGTTAATTAATTTGTTGTTTTCCTCTTTTGTGCCAACAGTAAATCGCAATGTGTTCTGACATAATACCTGTGTTGATCGATTTCTAACAACAATTCCAAGCGAAATTAAATAAACATAAAGTTTGTTGGCATCGTCTATTCTAGCAAGGATAAAGTTTGCATCACTTGAATATAGTTGTTCAACAAAAGGAAATTCAATTAAAGCTTTTTCCAATAGGTTGCGTTCTGTTTTAATTTCTTCGGTTTGAAACTCAATTTCCTCAATTTTTTGAAGATAGTTCAATGCAAATTCTTGCGTTAATTGATTGATATTGTAAGGAGGTTTGATTTTATTTAACCACAAAACAATTTCCTCAGAAGCGAACAACATTCCCAAGCGAATTCCAGCAAGTCCGACAGCTTTTGATAAGGTCTGACAGACTACCAAATTTGGATAATCTGATAATAAAGAGACGACACTTTTTTGAGATGAAAAATCAATATAAGCCTCATCTACTATAACAATTCCATCAAAGGATTTCAGGGTCGTTTCAATTTCAGCTAATGGAATAGAAAATCCCGTTGGATTGTTTGGCGAACACAAAAATAAGAGTTTTGCTCCTTTGGATTCTTGAATTATTTTTTCAGTGGGAAATGTAAAATCTTCGTTCAATAAAATTTCTCGTAATCGGATGTTATTGATGCGCGCTGAAACAGCATACATTCCGTACGAAGGACTCATTGCTGCCACCTCATCTTTACCCGATGAACAGAATAAACGAAACATTAAATCGATGCATTCATCTGAACCATTTCCTAAGAAAATTTTATTGGTAGGGACACCTTTCCACTGACTAATTCTATTTTTCAAGTTTTTTTGCAACGGATCAGGGTATCGATTCACTCCATTGTTGTTTGGATTTTCGTTTGCGTCGAGGAATATGCTAGCTATTCCCTCGAACTCGTCGCGAGCAGAAGAATATGCTTTCATACCAATTAAATCGGGTCGTATTAATTCTTCAATGTTCATCTGTTTGCATTTTTTAAACGAATACTCACAGCGTTTCTATGAGCCAACAATTCTTCGGCTTCTGCCATGTATTCGATTGCTGAACCAATGTTCTTCAAGCCTTCTTCACTTATTTTTTGGTAGGTGATTTTCTTAACAAAGGAATCTAATGAAACACCCGAATATTGCCGTGCATAGCCATTTGTGGGAAGTGTGTGATTGGTGCCTGAAGCGTAATCTCCAGCACTTTCAGGAGTGAAATTTCCAATGAAAACAGATCCCGCATTGACTACCGTTTCGATTAATTCATCATTTATTGCCGTCGCTAAAATCAAGTGTTCGGGTGCATAGGCGTTGATTAATTCACCAAAACTAGAGGAATCCACAACCAAGATGCGTGAGTTTTCAAGCGCTTGAATAGCCAGTTCTTTTCGAGGTAATTCTTGCAGTTGTTTACTTACTTCATCTTCAACCAAATCTGCGAACAACTCAGAATCTGTAAGTAAAATCACTTGTGAGTCAGCACCATGTTCCGCTTGAGACAACAGATCTGCAGCAACAAAAGATGGGTATGCGCTATCATCAGCTACAACCATGACTTCTGAAGGACCCGCAGGCATATCGATTGCCACTCTGTATTGTTGAGCGTATTGTTTGGCGGCTGTTACGTACTGATTACCCGGACCAAAAATTTTATGAACCGCGGGAATACTTTTAGTTCCAAAAGTCAAAGCAGCAATTGCCTGAATTCCACCGACTTTAAAGATTTTGGTTATGCCTACCAAGTCGGCTGCAAATAAAATTGCTGGATGTAGTTTGCCTTCCTTATCACATGGTGAACAAAGAATGATTTCTTCACAGCCTGCCAATTTTGCGGGTAACCCAAGCATCAAAACAGTAGAAAACAAAGGAGCTGTTCCACCAGGAATGTATAATCCTACTTTTTGAATGGGTTTTGATTTTCTCCAACATTCAACGCCAGGCATAGTTTGCAAACACATTCCTTCGTCCACTTGTAGTGAGTGAAAACGGGAAATATTATCGGCTGCAAGTCGAATCGACGTGATAAGTTCCGTTGATAGATTACTTTTTGCAGTTTCTATTTCTTCTTGTGTAACTTCCATCAGGCCTGAAAATCCCTGGAATTTTTCTGTAAATCGAATAACTGCTTTATCTCCCTCCTTTTGAACAGCGTCAAATACTTCTTTTACCACTGCTTCAAGATTTGGTCGTTCAAGATTCGGTCGTTCAAGTAGCGATTGCCATTCGTTTTTAGTTGGATTTATAATTTTTTTCATTTTTTGACTTAGGATTTGGGTCTTAGATAAAGGGTTAAGCAAGAATAATTTTAAATTCCACCTTTTACGTTCTTAATTCTACATTCATCATTCTACTATCTAACCATTTTCTCAATCGGAACTACTAAAATCCCTTCCGCTCCCGCTTCCTTTAAAGCATCTATTTTATCCCAGAATTGATCTTCAGAAATAACAGAATGTAGTGAACTCCATCCTTTTTCAGCTAATGGAAGTACCGTTGGACTTTTCATTCCTGGAAGAATCTTCAAAACATTTGGAATAGCTTCATCGGGAACATTCATCAAAATATACTTTGAATTTCTAGAGGCTAGAACTGCACAAATACGAAAAATCAGTTTATCAAGAAGTTCTATTTTCTCTCCACTTAGTTGAGGCGCTTGCACTAAAACTGCTTCAGAACGAAGAATTGTTTCTAACTCAACCAGGCCATTCATAAAAAGGGTATTTCCAGAAGAAACGATATCACAGATACCGTCAGCCAATCCAATTGTTGGGGCAATTTCCACAGATCCAGAGATGGTATGTACTTCAGCATTCACATTATTCTTTTTGAAGAAATCATTCACCGTATTTGGATAGGATGTTGCGATTTTCTTTCCTTCAAAATCTTTTACTGAATTAATTGAACTATTTTTTGGAACAGCTAAAGAAACGCGGCATTTGGAGAAATGTAATTGGCAAGTTTTTGTAAGCGTACTTCTTTCTTCAATAAGTAAGTTTTCACCTACGATACCACAATCAACAACTCCGTCTTCAACATATTGTGGAATATCCGAATTACGAAGGAACAAGACCTCTAACGGAAAACCTGTGGCAACAGACTTGAGTTTTCCATTTGAAGCATCGACTTTAATGCCACATTCTTTTAATAATTGGAGGGAATCTTCTAAAAGTCTCCCTGATTTTTGAACTGCTATTCTCAGCATATTTTCTCTTTTGTCGTTAAATAAAAAAACCCGCCTGAAGATCAAGCGGGTTAAATCGTTATTATTAACATACCATCACCGCTTGGTCAACCAAGAAACAAATGATGATGTGTGTTTGTTAAAATCATGTTGCAAAATTACGAGTAAAAACTATTTAAACAAAAATTATTTAAGAGAAACTGTAATACAATAATACTACATTCGTAAATCATTCCACCAAATAAAAATTAATCTGTTCATCCTCTCCATACCCCACAATCAATTTTCCTTTAAAAAGTCTAAATCCAAAATTATCCCCAGTCGTTGGACTCATTCCATACAAATCCGCGGAACTTCCATAAATATCAATACTTACATTTATAAAATAAAACACCGCATCATTCTTATTTGTCACTTTAATCCCATAAGTATTATAAGCTGAAATATAGCCATATTCAACATTTAGACCGCTACCCGAATCGTGAAATACTTTATTATCCATGTATGTTATAACGTCAACGTCGCTTTCAAAATAAACAGACTGCGCATAAAAAAAAGAATTGGCTAAGAGAAACAGGGACCCTACAAATAATCTCATAATTTAATAAATTTTGGTTAAACTCGTTCCTAAAGGTACGTGTTTTAGTTAAATAAATGAGCTATTGCATGCACATTTTTGATTTGGTGAAATATTGATTAAATTCGAAAAACAGCAGTTCATAACATTTTATTATTGATAAACTTATAAAAACTAATATTTAACTCATTAATTATTCAATAATTTCGTGTGTAGAATGGGTTCTGAAATTGAAAAATATAGTCGAAGAGGATTGCGGACCAGTTATGTTTCAACGATTGTTGGCATTTCCCTAGTACTGTTCCTTATTGGGTTGATACTAGGTGGAGTGATGGGAGTTAATGATTTTCAGAAACAAGCTAAAGAAAACATTGTTGGAGATATTTTTTTTCAAGAAAATTTCAATGAGGCAGATATCAAGCAAGTTGAAGTCCAACTCAAAAAATGGTCAGAATTCAGTTCCGTCCGCTACCTATCTCCGGAGGCAGCTCTAGCTTCATTTTATGAAAATCAAACAGATAAAAAGGAATTGAATGAAATTTTTGAGGGAGAAAATCCGCTTCCGCCATGTATTACTTTTTCTCCTAATCAAGAATTTGCCTCAAAAGAAGGCATGGGCCGAATTAAAGGTAAGTTATTGAAATCATTCCCGGGGCAAATAATCGAGGTGAGCTACAATGAGTCGAATATTGAGAACATAAATCTAGGGTTTAAACAATTTATATTTTTAATCTTACTAATTGCGTTGATCATGATTATAATTGCTATTGCAATGATTAATAATACTATTCGTTTAGCCTTATATTCTAAGCGATTTACCATCAAAACAATGCAGTTGGTTGGCGCAAAAGGATCTTTTATTCGAAAACCATTTTTAATTCAGGCCGTTCTTCAAGGCATTGTCTCCGCTTTTGTTGGATTGGCTCTTTTAGTAACGCTCTTTTATTCTATTCAAAATTACTTTGATGAGCTTTCAATCACCTATTCTCCTAAATTATTCGTATTTTTGACCATAAGTTTACTCACTTTAGGGATAATTATAACGTTTATTTCTACCTGGATTGCGTTAAATAAATACCTCAAGATGAAGATAGACGACTTGTACTAAAAAGTTTAACATATGCGTTTTAATCACTTCGGATTTCAAAAAGAAAATTACAAAATCCTTTTAATCGGATTGGCAATTAATATTGTTGGTTTTATACTCATGATTGGCGGGGCTACAGAAGATCCGAATGTTTTCAGCGAAGAGGAACTATTTAGTTCAACTCGAATTACAGTTTCGCCCATGTTGATACTTATTGGTTATATCGTTATTCTTTATGCGATAATGAAAAAACCTAAACATTCAGAAGAAAACGACACTTTCGACACAAAATAAACCATGGATTTTCTCAACGCTATTATCCTTGCCATTGTTGAAGGATTAACTGAGTTTTTACCTATCTCATCAACCGCACACATGATTTTTACGAGTTCTTTCTTTGGAATTCAAGGCGATGAATTTGTAAAAATGTTTCAAGTTTCCATTCAATTTGGAGCAATTCTGGCTGTTGTAGCTCTCTATTGGAAAAAGTTTATTTCAGTAAGTGAATGGTCTTTCTATATAAAACTAGCTATCGCTGTTATTCCGGCATTAATTCTCGGTAAACTTTTCGACGATAAAATCGAGGCGGTACTTGAAAAACCGATTCCAATTGCAATTGTTCTTATACTTGGTGGAATTATTTTATTATTCATTGACAAATTTTTTCAAAAACAACCTATTGACGACGAAAAAGAAGTTACCATTAAAAAAGGACTTATCATTGGGTTTTGGCAATGTCTAGCTATGATGCCAGGCACAAGTAGAGCCGCGGCTTCTATTATTGGGGGAATGCAACAAGGGTTAACGCGCAAATTAGCCGCAGAATTTAGTTTTTTTCTAGCCGTTCCTACCATGCTTGCTGTAACAACCTACTCTATTTTTCTGAAGGATTGGAATTATTTGGGCAAGGAGCAAAAAGGGTTTGAAATGATTTTACAGGGAGATAACCTCATGCTTTTTATAGTGGGGAATTTAGTGGCATTTGTTGTAGCGATAATTGCTATTAAGTTTTTTATCGAACTGTTAAAGAAATTTGGATTTAAAATTTGGGGGTGGTACCGAATTATCCTAGGATTGGCGTTTCTTATTTATTTTACAGTAAACTAAATGCAAGAATTTCTTGAAGGAAAAACCATTTTGGTGGATAAACCTTACGGGTGGACTTCCTTCGATGTAGTCAACAAAATCAGATGGCATCTCAAAAAGAAATTGAATGTAAAAAAAATTAAAGTGGGTCATGCCGGAACATTAGATCCACTAGCAACGGGTTTGTTAATTGTTTGTACTGGAAAGCATACTAAATTAATTGAGTCCATCATGCCTGGTTTAAAAACTTACACTGGGACGTTTTTGTTAGGAAAAACAACACCTTCTTTTGATTTAGAAACTGAATTTGATAAAGAATTCCCCACAGATCATATTACAGAAGTTCATTTAGAGGCTGCAAGGAAAAGCTTGTCAGGAAAAATAAATCAAATTCCTCCCGTGTTTTCAGCGAAACAAATTGATGGAAAACGCGCCTACGATTTTGCCAGAGCAGGAAAAGAGATTGAGTTAAGTCCCGTTGAGATTGAAATACACCATTTTGAAATTCATACAGAATCATTTCCTGAAATAAATTTTAAAATCACTTGTTCTAAGGGCACCTATATTCGAAGTATGGCTCGTGATTTTGGTAAATTACTAAATTCAGGGGCAACACTGGTTGCTCTTCGGAGGACAAATTCGGGAGAACACTCTGTTGAAAACGCAAATCTTCCAGATGAAATTATTTCTCAAATAATGGAGGAACAAGACTAATTATAAGGTTCTCCTTGCTTTAATAAATCTAGGAACGTAATAGCTGCTATTATTGAAAACATCCATGCGGACACTTTTTCCGGCAGCATGAATAAATTCAATTTTTCCATCTTTAACAGCAGTAACCATTCCAACGTGTCCTATGGCAGAACTATTTACGTTTCTGCCCTTGAAATACAACAAATCCCCCGGCTGAAGTTCTGATAACGTAACGTCAAAACCAAAAAGTGATTGGTCTCCGGCAGTTCGGGCTAGAGAATAACCGAATTCTTTAAAAACATATTGAATGAATCCAGAACAATCAAAACCTGCAGGTGAGGCACCGCCATAAACATACGGAACACCAAGAAACGTTTTCGCAAAATCAATTACTTTATCTGCATTAGATGTCGTTTTTTCAGAAGTGTTCTGTTGAGCGTAAGATTGTGAACAAACAAAAAGTAATACTATAAATAAAAATCGTTTCATAATGATAATTAGCATTTTACATTCTAATTCGGAGGACAAAATTAGAATCTTTTCCTGTAGGTAAATGGTAAAAAAACTTAAATCAGATAAAATATTTTATGCGCGCATAATAAATTTTATATATCTTAGCATTGATTAAAACAAATTATTATGACAAATCAACCCATTAAAGGAGGAGAATACATCATAAAAGATGTTCATCATTCGGAGGTTTTTACACCGGAGGAATGGAACGAAGAACAAAAAATGATTGCTCAAATGTGCGATGATTTCATTCATCAAGAGGTACTGCCTCATCTCGACCGAATTGATAATATGGAGGATGGTTTGATGAGATCAATTGTAGAAAAAGCGGGTGGATTGGGCTTGCTTGGACTTTCTGTTCCTGAAGAACTTGGAGGAATGGGTGTTGATTTTAAGACAGCACTTTTGGCAACAGAGCACCTTGGAACAGGTTACTCATTTTCAGTTTCGTTCGGCGCGCATACGGGCATAGGAACCTTACCGCTTCTGTATTATGGAAATCAAGAACAGAAAGAAAAATACATACCTAGACTTGCTTCAGGTGAATGGAAAGCAGCATATTGTTTAACTGAGCCAGGTTCGGGTTCAGATGCTAATTCTGGAAAAACAAAAGCGAAACTAACAGAGGACGGCAAGTATTACAGCATTACTGGTCAAAAAATGTGGATTACAAATGCTGGCTTTGCTGATTTATTTACTGTATTTGCCAAAATTGATGACGATAAAAATTTAACGGCATTTCTTATAGAAGCTAACTCTCAAGGCATTTCATTAAATCCCGAAGAAAAGAAAATGGGAATTAAAGGATCGTCTACTCGTCAGGTGTTTTTTAATAATGTATTAGTACCCGTTGAAAACATGCTTTCCACCCGAGAAAACGGATTTAAAATAGCCTTGAACATTTTAAATATTGGCAGGATAAAATTAGCTGCTGGAGTATTAGGGGGAGCAAAAGGAGCAATTAATTTATCCGTTAATTACGCTAATGAACGGGAACAATTTGGGCGAGCAATTTCAAAATACGGGGCTATTAGATATAAATTAGCGGAACAAGTTATTCGAACGTATGCCTTAGAATCTGCAACATACCGAGCAGGTCAAAATATTGATGATGCAATTGCAGCACTAACGGCTTCAGGTATGGATAAAGGTCAAGCTACCCTGAAAGGAATTGAGCAATTTGCAGCGGAATGTGCTATTCTGAAAGTAGCAGGTTCCGAATGTTTGGACTATGTCGTTGATGAAGCGGTTCAAATCTACGGTGGAATGGGGTATTCAGCAGAATCATTGGTGGAAAGAGCGTATCGTGATGCACGCATTAACCGCATTTTTGAAGGAACAAACGAAATTAACAGAATGTTAGCCGTTGACATGGTTCTTCGAAAAGCCATGAAGGGTGATCTTGATTTAATGGGGCCAGCAATGAAAGTGGTATCAGAATTAATGAGTATTCCTGAAATGGGTGATTCTTCTGGAGAAGCATTATCTGCAGAAAGAAAGTTACTTGTAGGATTCAAAAAAGTCATCCTTATGGTAGCGGGGTCAGCAGTACAAAAACTCATGCAAACCTTAGCTAAAGAACAAGAAGT
Source organism: Crocinitomicaceae bacterium (assembly GCA_044237035.1). GTDB lineage: Bacteria > Bacteroidota > Bacteroidia > Flavobacteriales_D > Crocinitomicaceae > UBA952. The sequence goes on along the minus strand of JBIIFU010000005.1, from coordinate 103,275 downwards.
TCTTATGAATATTGCTGATATTGCCATCCACACTTATATGGCTGAGTCTGTTTTATTGCGTGTTGAGAAAAAGATTGAAACCCAGGGAGAAGTAGCGACTGAATTAGACATTGCTATTGCCAAAACGTACTTTTTTGATATTGCCTCTAAAGTTGAAAAATCTGCTAAGGATGCAATTATGTCTTTTGCGGAAGGGGATGAAGCACGAATGATGTTGATGGGACTGAAAAGATTCACAAAAACAGAGGTGCATAACCCCAAGGATGCGAGACAAAAAATTGCGCAGATATTGATTGAAAAAAATAAATATTGCTTGTAGATTTATTCTGTTTTAATTTACTATTTTTGAGCAAAATGATTAAAAAAATGAAGCTTCACTCATTTTACCTAATTCTTTTTTCTGTTATAATTGGCTGTTCTGATTCAACATTAGAACAAGAAAAATTGAAATTAGAACAAGAAAAATTGAAATTGGAGAGAGAAAAATTAGAACAAGAAAAAAATGGTTCTAATACGGATTCTAAAGATGAAAATACAAGTCAGGGCTCTAAACCAGAAGTAAATTCGTCTGTTAGAAATGCTAAAATATCTGGGAGCAGTGTTTACATGAGGTCAGACCACTCTACCACATCTAAACCTGTTACTTTATTAAATTTTAACGAGGTTATTAATATTCTAGATGAATATAGACCTAATGGAAATTATGACGAGGCTATATTAAAATCTCAAACAAATTTTTATGATGAGTATTCAGGAGATTTTGTTTTTTCGCTAATCAAGGGGAAAGCTGTTTCGGTAATTAGTAATGACGGGGAAAGATGCAGAATTTCTTTTGTGAACGATAAAAACAAAACAGGATATGCCTCCCTTTCCAGCTCACAATTAGAATTCATATCAGGAGATCTGTGGTATTATGTGTCCAACTCTTCCGGGAAAAAGGGTTGGGTATTAGGGAAATATATACAAGAGTAATGAAAAAGTTATTTATTGTCTTTTTTTTCATTTCAGGAATAACTTTAGCTGGATATCTTGTACTAAACAAAACAGACAATGAAATTAAACCTCTTATTAGTAATCTAATCAACAATAATAATCTACCAAGAGTTGAAGTGAAGGAGAGTGTTCCTCGGGACTCCATTTTTTGTTCTTTACCAAAACCATTACTGCCCAATGACACCTTACTAATTAAATATCTATTAGGAAAAATTGATTATACCAAAGACCCTTATTTTACATCTATTTCTACTGAACATTGTACCAAACCTACCTATCTGCACAAAGAAACATACAAGAAATTTAAGGAGATGTTTACCGCTGCGAAAAAGGATGGCGTTGTGCTGAAAATTATTTCTGGCACTCGAAATTTCAATGAACAAAAAGGAATCTGGGAAAGAAAATGGGCAACAAATATAAAAACCATGGATAGCATGAGTGCCGCAAAGAAAATCCTATTGTACAGCTCGATGCCCACAACCTCTCGTCATCATTGGGGGACGGACATGGATATTAATAGTTTAGAAAATAGTTATTTTGAATCAGGACAGGGATTAAAAGAATATAATTGGCTCAAAAAAAATGCTTCAAAATATGGTTTTTGTCAAGTATATACAGATAAAAAAACAGTTGCTCGTGATGGTTATCAATTAGAAAAGTGGCATTGGTCTTATATCCCATTAGCATCCCAATACCTAAAAAAATATAATCAACTTATAGATTATTCTTTAATAAAAGGATTTCAAGCATCTAATTTAGCATCAAAACTTAGGGCAATTGAAGAGTATGTAAATGGAATAGATAAAAAGTGTAACGCATGCGATTAAGAAATCTCCTATTGACGTCAATTCTAATTTATTTGTTTAATTCATGTGAATTCAAAATAAAAGAGCAAGAATATGATAACGGCCCTGGTAAAGCCAAAGAAGACGTAGGATTAGAAATGTCAAATCCTGATGTATCAAAAGACTTTCTCTTAGGTAAATTTGACTATCGTAAAGACGATCGTTTTGTTTTAGTAGATAAAAAATGGTGCGATAAAGAAATTTATTTGCAGAAAAAAACATATCAAGCCTTTGTTAAAATGGCAGAGGCAGCAAAGGAGGATGACATAGATCTGACGGTTGTTTCAGGAACTCGAAATTTTAATGATCAAAAAATTATTTGGGAAAAAAAATGGAAGAATAATCAAAAGAAAGTAAAAAACTCAAAAGACAATGCATTAAAAATCTTGTTATACAGCTCTATGCCTGCGACGTCTCGTCATCATTGGGGGACTGATTTAGACATAAATTCAGTGGAAGAATCTTATTTTGACGGCGCAAAAGGTAAAAAAGTCTACCGTTGGTTGGTAGAAAACGCAGCTAAATTTGGGTTTTGTCAAGTGTATTCAGAAAAAAACAAAAAAAGAACTGGTTACAATACTGAGGTTTGGCACTGGTCTTATATGCCCCTTTCAAATTACTACCTTGATAATTATGTAAAAAACATATCCTATTCAGATATAAACGGATTTTTAGGCTCTGAGTCCGCAAAAGAAATAAACATGATCCAAAACTACGTGCAAGGAATAGATAGGTCTTGCTCATCCCTCTCTTCTGAGCAACCAGAGGAAAAGTGACCTATACGTGAAAAAAGTTTACGGCAAACGTAATACAAACACCGATTAACCAACCATGGGTAACCTCTTCAAAGGTGTGTTTGTTAAGATACAACCGAGAGGAAATGGTTAATCCCGAAACTATACTTGCCGCAAGCAGAATCCAAAATTCAAAATATTGTTGTTGAACAACATAAGCCAAAATGTATCCAAACATAATCCCACAGCCCGCAGCATGTAGACTAATCTTCAAAATGTAATTTGCTGCAAATAAAGCAATTGAAACAAGTGCTCCTGCCAGCGGAAAAGTAAATATGAAATCAGGAATTGAAGTGTCTTTTGTTTTTAGAAACAACAGAAGGAAAAGAGCTATAGAATAAAAAAACATTAATAAAATAGGAAAAAACCGCTGTGTTCGATCATGAATTTCAATGGAGGAAATCATTTTACGATTACGGAGAACCAACAATGAAATTCCAGGAGCAATTAAAGTAAAAATAAGAAATAAGTTAAGTAACGCCCATTTAATTTCATCTGGCAAGGACCACAAGGAGCCTGTACCAGAAAGAAATCCATCAAAAGAAATGGTAAAAAGCGTTAATAACAAACAATAAGTTGGAATTAACAAGGGCATAAAAAGCCAAGAAATAATATTTGCAAGAATCTTCATCAAAGCTCTTTACGAAGCCGCGCAACCGGAATGTTTAATTGTTCTCTGTACTTTGCCACTGTTCTTCGTGCTATATTATATCCTTTTTCATTTAACAGCTCCATCAATTTTTCATCGGGCAATGGTTTTCTCTTGTCTTCTGCCTCAATGGCATTAGTAAGAATTTTCTTTACTTCGCGCGTAGAAACTTCCTCCCCAGAATCTGTTGAAAGTGATTCCGAAAAGAAATACTTTAAAGAATACATCCCAAAGTTTGTTTGTACGTATTTACTGTTTGCCACCCTAGAGACTGTTGATATATCCATGAGAACAATATCAGCAATATCTTTTAAAATCATCGGTTTCAACATGGTTTCATCACCCGTTAAGAAAAATTCACGTTGGTATTCCATAATGGCATTCATCGTAAGCAATAAAGTTGTCTGGCGTTGCTTGATGGCATCTATAAACCACTTAGCGCTGTCTAATTTTTGCTTAACAAAGGTCATTGCCTCTTTATCTGACTTTGAGGTTTTGGCTCCTTCAGAATAATTCCTAAGCATAGTAGCATATTCCTTACTTACTTTCAAATCAGGAGCATTACGGGCATTTAAACTCAATTCTAATTTTCCATCTGATTCAAATAAAAGAAAGTCAGGTATTATTTGCTGAAAATTTTGTGCTGCATCGCGTGTACTTCCTCCCGGTTTTGGATTCAACTTCAAAATTTCATCAATGGCCAACTTTAATTCATCCTCAGTGATGTCCAATTTTTTTGCAATCTTGTCGTAATGCTTCTTTGTAAACTCTTCAAAATATTTCTCCAAAATAATTTTAGCATGCTTTCGAAAGGTTTTACCATCTTGTTTGCGATTTATTTGAAGTATCAAGCATTCCTGTAAATCCCTTGCTCCTACGCCGGCTGGGTCTAATTCCTGAATCAATTCTAGGGTTTCAAGCACTTCCTCTTCAGTAACTGATATTCCTACCGAAAAGGCTAAATCATCTACAAGAGCCTCTGTTTCTCGATTCAAATAACCGGATTCATCTAAGTTACCAATTAGCGTATCAGCAATAACGTATTGGTTGTTGATCAAAGGTAAAAGTTGAATTTGTTCTAATAGTTTTTCGCGAAACGATTGTTCTCCAGATAAAGGAATTACACGCTCCTCTTCATCTTTTGAATGATTATTCGCTTGTGTTTTGTAATCAGCAACATCATCATCTAGGTAATCTGACAAATCAAATTCTTCCTCGTCATCATCTAAATCATCCTCCTCATTGTTTTCAAACTCTTCCTCCTCTTTTTCCTCTCCTTCCTCTAATGCTGGATTTTCTTCTATTTCTTGTTTAATTCGCTGATCCAACTCAATAGTTGGAACTTGAAGTAACTTCATCAATTGAATTTGTTGAGGCGATAATTTTTGTTCTAGCTTCTGTATTAAATGTTGTTTAAGTGCCATAATTCTTTGTTGTCATAAAGTTAGTTTTTTTTCAAAAGTTAACCCATAAACATGCCGTTTTTAAAGAAGAATATTTTTAAAACGAATCAAATTCTCATTTAACCCAATAAACTATTAACTTTGAATTTCAGTAAACATCATCAAATTATGTTTGTTTTAATATCTCAATTGGGTCAATTTATTGAAACCAACTTAAGTGGAGAGCCAAGTTTTACCTATATTTATATACAATTGGCAGCTCAAGCAACGGGAATTCTCATAGCGGGTTTTGTATTGTGGCGCTTAAACACATTCATGAGCAATAAACGCATGAACGAACGAAGAAGAAATAATTTTTTTGAAACAAACTACTCAAAAAACTGGAAGAAATGAATCAAGTAGAAGAGAAAAAAGTCATCATAGTTGGTGCTGGATTAGTGGGGTCGCTGTGGGCTGTTTATATGGCAAGAGAAGGTTATAAGGTAACAATGTATGAACGCAGAACGGATATTCGAAAAACTACTATTTCTGCGGGAAAATCAATTAATCTTGCTCTGTCTAATCGCGGCTGGAAAGCCCTAGATGCAGTTGGTGTTGGTGATGAGGTTCGAAAGTTTGCCATTCCGATGTATGGAAGAGTAATGCATGATTTGGAGGGAAATTTATCCTATCAACAATACGGAAAAGATGATCAAGCAATCTACTCCGTTTCTCGTGGGTTAGTAAATGCTCGGATGATGGACATGGCAGAGCAAAAAGGAAATGCTACCATTCATTTTGAGCATGAATGTAGAAATGTCGATTTAGAAAAGGGGATTGTTTACTTAACGAATAAACAAACAGGAGAACAATTTGAAGATCAAGCGGATTTAATTTTTGCGGTTGATGGGGCATTTTCAGCGGTTCGATACAATGCGATGCAAAAGCTAGATCGATTTAATTACAGTCAAAATTTTATTGCAGATGGCTACCGGGAGATTCTGTTGCCGGCGAATGAAGACGGTTCCTATAAAATGGAAAAAAATTCTCTTCATATTTGGCCTCGAGGTAGATTCATGCTAATTGCTTTGGCAAATAATGATGGGTCTTTTACTTGTACCTTATTTATGCCTCATCAGGATCACAAATACTCTTTCGATAAACTTACTTCTAAAGAAAAGGTAAATGACTTTTTTAAAGAAGTTTTTCCCGATTTTTATGAAATGTCTCCCGATGTGGCGGATGAATGGGAAAAGCACCCCTTGTCTTCCTTAGCGATTGTGCGTTGTCATCCATGGGTGGCCGGAAAAGTAGCTTTGATGGGGGATTCCGCTCACGCAACAGTTCCTTTTTATGGTCAGGGGATGAATGCCGGATTTGAAGATTGTACTGTAATGTCTGAACTAATTCAAAAACACGGTTCAGATTGGAAGGCGATTTTTGAGGAATATAACCGTGAAAGAAAACCAGATGGGGATGCTTTACAAGATTTGTCATTGGGTAATTACATTGAAATGCGGGATTTAGTAGGCGACCCTATGTTTTTATTGCGAAAAAAAATAGAAGCGAAATTCAGTGCTTTGTACCCAGATAAGTGGATGCCGTTGTATTCTCAGGTTACTTTCAGTTCTATTCGTTATAGTGTTGCTTTAAAACAAGGTGAGATTCAACGTGAAATCATGGATCAAATCATGGCGAAAGAAGATATTACTGAAGCATGGGACAACCCAGAAATTATGAATGAAATTTTAAGTTTATGCAAATAAAATTTTCTTTTTTTCTGATTTTATTTATCTCGTTTTCGTCCTTTGGGCAACGGGTGTTCAAAAAGGGTGAGGTCAACGAAAAAAGCTTACGAAAAGAAGCTAAAATGGATAAAATGGTAATGAATTATGGAATTCAGTTCAATTTTGGTCCAACGTATATGATGACGGGCAAAACAAAATCGTATAACATCACAGACAACAGTGGTGCACGAGGTGTTTATGAACTAGATCCAGCAGGAAGATTGGGTTTTAACGCTGAATTTGGATTTACGTATTTTCCGTTGTGGAAAGGGATTCCGATTCCTGCGCTCAAAAAATCGCGCATTTTAGATTACATCGAAGGCGGTGTCGGATTTAAACAATTAGCCGGAAAAGAATCTACGCAAATAGATTTTAAAAATGCATTGGGACAAATTACCTATTCTGAGGATGGTGTAGGAAAATTTCGTAACAACTTTGCGTATTTAAGAACCTCATTTCATTCAATTGTATTCGTAGGCAAGGCAAAAATTGATAAGTCGAGAAAATACTACATCGACAATGCGCTCGGATTTAATTTAGATTACAATATCATTCAGGGAAATAAAGTGTATGAAGATCCGGGAATGTCTTACACTCCACCAACAAAATTCCATAATCCATTTGTGGCACAATTGAATTATTCATTAGGTTTTGGTATTCGCCTAGATCGCGCCTGGATGTTCATTCCAACAATTAATTTACCGGTTATAGGATTCTACGAATGGAACGGATTTAATGCAAAAATGAACTGGTTTTCAAGTCAATATTGGCCTATTCAATTGAGTTTTAAATTTATGAAGCTCCGCGAAAAAACTAGAAGCTCATGCAAAGGCGCCCGTCTAAATGACATTGATAAACAAATGTTGAGAGAACTGCAGAAGAATAATTAATTCTGGGCTCTATTTCTCGTTTTTATGAGCTGTATTTTAATTTAAAGCTCACTCCTACCCTATTTTCGGATCAAACAAGTACCAAAATGAGCTGTACTCTTTTTCTCCACTTAAAGGGGAGAATGAGAAGGGTGGCTCAAAAAATCCCAAAATTTATCAAGAAAAAAGTGGAAAATATTCTACTCCGTACAAACAATACGGACACATTGCTTTCCTTTGTATCTAATTCAATTGGAAAATCCATTTGAAGTAAAACAAAAACAAAAAAACAATGAGTAAACTATTGGACAACGATTATTTTAGAGACTTCTTGCAACAAGCAGATGAAGAATTGATGGTATGCACTTCCATTCATTATTTGCCGTATCACGTAAAAGAACAATCAATGGCGAACAACGAGGAGTATTTCCATCAATTTATTTGCGACAACTACCCGGAGTTTAACCTCAGCGATACAGAGAGTGAAGATAAAGAACTGATAAAAAGGGAAATCAGTTGTTTTCTTTACACCCAAACGCGGCAAGAAAAAACACATATCTATCATTCGTTCATGACCTCCTATGGTGTTATTGAAGACTTGATGTGTTTGGGTCTTGAAGAACGCGAAGAATTGTTAAGAGATCTAGGATTGGAAGAAGAGTAATGGAAAAAAATAGTTAAAATGGAACTACTAAAATTAATCATCCCAAAGGAAAAACGAGTTATTATGTACTCTGTTTTACACGAAGAAATTATCAATGACAATCAAAAGAAGGAATACCAAGAAAAAATTAAGGTAAATACTACCAAAATACAAGAGAAAAGAAATGAATGCATCTCATTAACGACTGAAAAGGAAAACTTGTATTCATTTGTTTATGTGCACGATAACGCTGAAATTGAAACGGAAATCAACGTGATTAGACCAAAATATCCTTTTCATGAAAAATACAACGACACTAAATAAATATCAAACAAATTTAAGTAGTTAGTAATTTATTTCTTTATTGCATTTACAGATGTGATGCGGCTGATATTAATTTTAAGGGGGACTAAGTTGTATTTTCACAACACCGAAGTATCAAAAAAAGAAATGAATTTTGATGAATTTAAAAAACAACTAGCTAAGTACATTCAGGTTAAATTCATAGTCAGTAAAATTTGAAGCCTGCTTCATCTACTTTGCTGAAAATCTTTATAGAGTCACTAAATTTAAAAATCCCCCACCGTTTTTGAACTCGATGAGGGAATGCAGCGATTTATAATTTTTTTGATAACACTAGTTAATCAAAGGTAAAGTACTAAAACAACATTCTTGCTTCATTCTTACTTCATTTTACTGTTCGTTATAAATCTTTTATTTTTGTATGTGTCACACACTATGAATGGTGGAACTAACTCACATTATGAAATAAGAAATCATCGAAATTTTTAGTTATGACAAGTTATCGAAAAATTGATTTACCACAGGGAGTAAGAAGGGCATTAATAGCATTGGGAGTCCTAGGTGCAATATTGGTTGCTACTGGTAGTCTCATAGGAGTAGGGCGCGGCAGTATTGAAATTGACAAACTGATACACTTTTCTGCCTATACCTGTATCTCTATTGTTTTGGTGCTGGGCTTGCCGTTTCGATTTTCAATCTTTGGGTTACTGTTAGTTGCGCTTGCCAGCTATGGCGTCGAATATTTACAACCATTCAATGGACGAACAGGCGATTTTTTTGATGCAATAGCCAATACGACCGGGATTTGTATTGGTGCAGGATTGGGTCTAGGCGCTCGGTGGCTCTCAAGTCGGTTATGGTCGGAATTTCAAGAACTACGTATGCAACGCAATCTTCGTAGTTGGAATGCCGGAGAAGCTGTTTTTTCAGAGGGAGAAGCTTTAAAACATTTTTGGGTGATCAAAACAGGAACCGTTCAAGTTACTAATCCAAGCGGCGTTGTTGAACTCGGTCCCGGCGATGTTTTAGGGCTGAGGGCTGAGTTTTTAAATTTACCTTCAACAGAAACCGCTATTACCCTAACCAAACTCGTGGCATGGGAGTTAGATGTTGAAAAAATGGTTGAGGAAAGCGGCGGCCCCGATCAGCCTCTTGCTATAATTTTGAAGGCTTTAATGAAACAAGATCAAGAAGAAAATGAAATTAGCGTTTAATTCAAAAAACTAGAGACAAACTTACAAAAACAATAATTCCCCCATGTTTTGAACGCGATGAGGGACTTTATCGATGTTAAATGCCTATAATGGTTTTAATTTCCGCATTTGTTGTTGCTTTTTTTAGCGCTTTTCTAATTTGCGCTTTTTCTGGCGAGTTCAAGATTTGATCAAATTTTATTATAAGTGAGTCCATTTGAGATAGTATTGTTGCTGCCTTTGAATAATAGTTTAGACAGATGTTTAAATAAATGTCTTTCCGGATTTGATCAGATTCAATCGGAATATTTTTATGATCCTTTGTTGAATACCAATTTTTATTATTCCAGTTTATATTGTCAAATGGAATTATTGCTTTATTAAATTGAACACTTTCAAGATTAACTTGGTCCCATAATGCATTATAAATCTTGAAAAACGATTCTCCAAAGATATTATTATAATAATAAAAGTTAATGCTTTTATCTTGTTGTCCAACAGGGCTTTTTTCATTTCTGTAATTAACTATTTTACTGTTTTTAAAGCTTAGTAAATTACTTTCTGTTTTTTGAAAAATGGGTGTGAGCTTTTTTTCAAAATCCATTGCTTCACTATTTTTATCGTCAATTAAGAATTTAATTTCACCTTCATAAAGGACTAACCCAGTTGAGTCGTAAAATTTGTAATTCTTTGGTGTTTTAATTGAAAGTGACTCCGGTTTATCTCCATTATATTTTGAATAATTCGAAACGGTATTAATTTCAAAATTAAGTTCTCTTGCGATATTTCCATTCTGAAAATAAGCCTTGCTGGACAAGGAAGAACTATCCAGGGCTAACACGCCATTTTCAAAATATTTCTTAATTGAGTCGCCCCAAATATTTTCAATAAGAATCCCTAATGGTGAGTATTTTTTGGTTGACTTACCGTCCCATTCTTCTTTTATTCCCCCATCATTATAAAACCATTTTTTATATTTTAATATCAAAGAATTATTTTCACGAGTCGTAAAACTTTCATAAACAAGTTTCTTATTTAAACGCGAATATTTTCTGTAATATCCAAAATCAAGATATGCAGACTTCCAATATTGATTAAATAATTTTGATAAATCATTATATCTTTCGTTTTCGTTAACAACAAAAATTTTGTCTGAAACAACTGCACCTGGGATTTTAAAAGATAGATTAAAATTGATATAAGCATTTGTTGGATTTACTGTCATTTGAGGATATAATTCAATTTGAGGATTCCAAGATATTACTTTGGTATATACCGTAGAGTCTTGTGGAGTGATTTCAGTCATTAAAACCGTATCTCCTTCAATTTTTACAAAAACATTTTCATCAAATCCACCAATTTTTACAAACTTTCCATTAACTATTTCATCTGTTCCGCACTTCCCATAGGAAATAATTCCGTTGGTTAAAGTAATTTTAGATGGTTCAGAACCTAAAGTTTTAGGTTCGTAAATTCTTTCGGTCGAGTTGGCATATTCTTGATATTGTTGAGATGTGCCATTATCTATATAACTGAAAAGTTTTTTATTTGGGCCATAATTGTATTCCATCAAGCTTACCTTATCGTAATCTTGATTCACGACTTTTTTGGAGAGACCATTATACTGAAGAAATCTCGTTCCATCTTGCCATTTATAGTATTTTACTTCACCGTCTAAAATCCAACGATTAAAGTGATTTGAAATTAATCTTTGTGTTCCATCATTATAATAGGCCAATACTTTTTTGATGTCTCCTTTCAACCAAACATATTCTAACTCAAGCTTTCCATTTTCGTAATAATATTTTTCAGATCCATGTTTCGTTCCATCGCCTAATTCAAACCAAGTGTGTGAAATTTTAGTTTTGCGCCAATCAAAATATTCAGTTCTTTGGACGGTAGATTGAGAATAAATTATAAAATCAATTATAAAAAATGAAAGGGTTAGAATTTTATTCATGAAAGACGTTATTTAATTTCAATATTTCACTCCAAAAATACACCCCTTCAATCACTCTTCTTGCTTCACTCTTGCTTCATTTTACGCTTCATTTATGCTTCGAATAAATAATATTTTATATTTGTTCATGCTTGTTACACTCAAAAGTGAATTAGAAAAGAAAGTGGGGTTTGCGCTCGATTCGTTTAAGAATTGCCGCCGATTGGAACAAATATTACAGCAACAAGATATCTACATTTCATACAGTTCTTTAGCGCGCATGTTTTCGTTAGGAAATAAAACAACTGTTCCCAGAAATTCAACCTTGAATGAACTGAGTGTTTTTTTGGGGTATGAAACATATGAACATTTCAATAATCAAATCCAAAATTCATCCGATGAGTTGGAGTCTTACACGCGCAAAGTTCTGGAAATGAAATCTGAATTACTTCTTAGTAATCGCCTCAAGGGACTAGAACTATTTATCGATATTCGAAAAAACTATCCAATACTTTCCAGTTGGCTTTGTCAAGACATTGCCTTATATCTTTTTAATAATCAACAACTTCCGCAAAAAGACTTAGAACACCTTGTTGCAAATGGGATAACAGAGGTAAATTTTATGGATCATTTTGTTTATGAGGACGATCCATTTGGACATTACGAATGGTTTATTCAACATACATCCAGCACTGAAAAACACACAGCCGATTTTCAAAATTTCAAGGAATTATTTATTGAGCGAAAAAAGCTGTTAAGGGGAAAAGCAAATAAGGGGTTTCAACTTCCTAATCTAAATATTAATCAATCCATTCATCTATATTCTCGTATTCTTGAAGTTGAGATTCTTCAAATAGCTGCGAATCAACCAAAAAACCTAGTAGATTATTTCCATGAAAGACTAAAGGATACTGTTTTTCTATTAAAAAAAAGAAGTGCGTTTGATAAAATTATTGTATTAGGTAGGTTGTTTCGCGCTGCTAGCCATTCGGGTATTGATAATGCAATAATTTTAGATGAAGAAACCAAGCAATTTTGTGTGGATGTAATTAACTCTAATTCAAAAGGGTTGGAATTTGAATTCATGGCTCCTATCTATGCTGTATTGAAAAATGACCCAGCCTTAAAATTAAGTTTGGCATTTTATCAAAATAATCATTGGAAAAATGCTCAGTTTGAATCTGAAATGCTCATTGCAAAAGCGTTGGGCCTGAAAAAAGTATATACGACATACAAGAATGGAATACTGAAACCGAGAAAATAACTTTCCATCAGAATTATTCCCTGTATTAACCATCCCTTTTTTCATGAAAAAAGTTGCTTTTTTACTTTTTGCGCAAATGCAGCTCTCTTAAAAAAGTAATTTCTTCCTTGAGTGTTAGGATGAGTTTCTCGTAAATTTCTTTTTCGCCAATAGATGGTGTAATATTCATTTGTGTAGCAGCATTTCCTCCCGACTGATTAAAACTTTGGAGAATATAAGTGTCTTCCTCTCCTAGCAATGTTATCAGTTCCACTTGCAATATGTTAGCGATTTCCCTCAAGCGTTGAAGCGTTGCTTTTTCCGGTTTTTTCTCTAAATTAGAATAGGCTTGTTGGGTAATACCCAATTTATCAGCAATTTGTTTTTGTGAAAACCCTCTCGCCTCTCGAAGCAAGCGTATCGTATCTATTTCCGTTGAACCTATTTTCATTATTCCACCAATTTACAAACTAAAATTGTATTATCTAGATGATGGTTAATATTATACAAATAAAAACCTGAATTTTACAAATAATACTTGTTTTTGTGTGGTGTGTTCAACCAAGAAATTTCTATGTGATTTAAAATACCACGTCTATAAACACATAACTTTTATAATTGTTGGGAAAAGCCTTGTATTATTTTGAAAAAGGAATCAGACTAATATTTCGCTAATCTCATCGTTTTTAACAAAGGTAATTTGCCTAATTTTGTTTTTGTAATTTTTCCTTGAAAAAACTATATTTATTTAGCATTCGTTCCTTCATTGGTCCTTTCATCGTAACCTTAATTATTTCGATGGTGATGCTTATTATGCAGTTTTTTTGGGTGTATATTGATGATCTTATCGGTAAAGGAATTGAAATCACAGTCATTCTTGAATTACTTTTTTACGTTTCTGCAAGTTTAATTCCCTTAGCCCTCCCCTTAGCCATTTTGCTTTCATCGATAATGACCATTGGAAATATGGCAGAGAATAACGAGTTGAATGCCTTGAAATCAGCAGGAATGTCTCTTTTTAAAATTCTACGACCCTTGACAGTCATTGTATTATTAATTACTGGATTTACCTTCTATTTTGCTAATTACGTTATTCCCGTTGCAAACCTTAAATGGCATTCCTTAATTTTTGACATTCAAAACACAAAAATTTCGGCAGTTCTAACACCTGGTGTTTACAGCAAAGGCATTGAAGGATACGCGATTAAAGTTGATAAAGGAAAAGACAGTTACTTTGAAGGGATTATTATTCACGACCATACGCAACCCAAGGAACTGAAGACGATTAGGGCCGAAAAAGGAAATCTATATAAGTCTGTAAACGGGAAATATTTATTTTTCGAACTCCAAAACGGTTACATTATGGAAGAGCTGGAAATCGAAAGTCCTGTTTTTCAACAAAACGGTCAACTACAACCCTTTGCAAAAAACAGTAGGCCTTCACGCAGAGCCACGTTTCGAAAAGCAACCTACAAAATGGATTTATCTGGCTTTAATTTGAGTAGATCTAACGAACAAACTTTTGCTGACAAACACGAAATGCTCAATGTTTTTCAAATCTCAGATGCGGTTGATTCAGTAAATTTACGCGGCGAACAAATTATGCTTTCTTTCCTAAAATCTATAAAGAATGAACACACTTTTTTTCTTGAAAAAGCACCACAAAAATCGCCTTTAAACACTACGGGAACGATTAATACAAAAGCCCCGAGAAAACCTGTTGTTTTTTCAAAATTATCAGCCCAAGAGCAGCAACAAGCCATTTCTCTCTCGCAAACAAAACTGCGAAGAAAAAAAATTGCCTTACAGAATCAGGGGGAATTTTTCAAAGCAATGAATAAAGACATTGACAGTTATTGGATTGAATTTCACAGAAAATTTGCTTTAACCTACGCCATTATTGTTCTGTTTTTTATTGGTGCGCCACTTGGTGCCATAGTAAGAAGAGGCGGTTTTGGTGCGCCAGTAGTGATTGCTGCTTTACTATTTATGATTTATTTCGTTTTAATTTCTATTGGTGAAAACCTAGCAAAAACTGACGTTGTTTCGCCCTTTGTTGGGATGTGGTTTGCCGGATTGATTTTAACTCCCATTGCTGTCTTTCTTACATATTCTGCCTCCTACGATATTAATTTAACTGAAAAATTTAGTTTTTGGAAGAGAATTAAACTCAATTTTAAAAAGTGAGAATACTTCAACTTTGTAACAAAGCGCCTTATCCCGCAAATGACGGTAGCAGTATTGCTATCTACAACATGGCCCAAGGGCTTTTGGCAAATCAAGTAGAGCTACATCTTTTGACAATCAACACAAAAAAACATTACAAACCAACAGAAAATATACCAAAAAATTTCGTTGAAAAATCACATTATCAGGCGGTATTTAAAAACACAAACACAAGCGTTTTCGGGATGTTTGGTAATTTATTATCCAGTAAATCCTACTTTGAGTCGCGCTTCTATTTTCAAGAATTTGAAACGGCATTAATTACAAAGCTGCATGAAATAAACTTTGATATCATTCAATTAGAGGGTTTGTTCATGGGTTGTTACATTGCAACCATTCGTAAATATTCAACAGCTAAAATTGTACTTCGTGCGCACAACATCGAGCACATCATTTGGGAAAGGCATATTGATTCGGAGAAAAACCCTTGGAAAAGAGCGTATTTGACTATGCAAACAAAACGGTTAAAAAAATCTGAAATTCACATTTTTAATAAAGTAGATGCAATTATTCCGATAACGTCAATAGATGAAAAGTGGATCAAACAATGGATTCCCAACTCAATTTGTAAAACTATTTTAACAGGGATTAATCTCTTTGAATACCCTATTCAAAAATCCCCAGATTATATTGAAAAAAGTGTTTTTTTCTTTGGTTCGATGGATTGGCTTCCAAATCAGCAAGCGGTTTCTTGGTTTCTGGATAATTGTTGGCCATTGGTTCTTGACCAAGTACCTGATTGTAACTTCGTGATAGCGGGAAGAAATATTCCGAATCACATAAAACAATTAGAAAACGCGCAGATCTTAATCAAAGAAAATGTTGAAGAAGCCAAAGAAATTTACTCCAACTACAACATTATGCTTGTTCCTTTACAATCCGGTAGTGGCTTGCGAATTAAAATTATTGAGGGTCTAGCATACGGAAAAGCGATTGTTTCTACTGATATTGGTGCGGAAGGAATTCCTATTCAATCCAATGAGCACATTCTACTAGAAAACAACCCGATAAACTTTGCTCAAAAGGTTATTCAACTGTTAACCGATGAACCATTAACAGCAAAAATTCAATTAGGTGCACGAAAATTTGCAGAGTATCAATTAGACAATAAAAAAATCACGAAAGAATTAGTGGACTTCTACGAGGAATTGATTTAAATTAATTCATCTTTTCTGAAATCAACTGAATTATTTTATGAGTATCTTGGTGGTTCATGCAATTAAAGTGTGACTTCGGACAGGTCGTATAGCCAATTTTAGAACACGGACGACAAGATAATTCTGACACTTCAAAATTTACTGCCTGATCATTTCGGGTTGGAGTATATGCCGACATCCCAAAAACAGGCGTTGTGTTTCCCCAAACAGTTACAATTGAAAGTTCAAAACAAGCGGCAATATGCATCAAACCAGTATCATGAGTAAGAACTACTTTTGCTTGTTTGACCATTGAAGCAGATTGTTGAATGTTTAATTTTCCACAGTAAGAAAAAAGCTCTTTATTGGAAGATTTTAAAATCAATTCATCAGCAATCGCAGCATCTTTTTTGTCTCCCAATAAAACTATAGGAAATGGCACCTCATCACATATTGTAAGTAATTTATCAAAAGGCAGTTTTTTCGTTGCAAACTGCGCACCGATTGCAATAGTAAGATAGTTTTTTGGCGTGAGGCTCGTGG
The DNA here is from genome assembly GCA_044237035.1 of Crocinitomicaceae bacterium. GTDB lineage: Bacteria > Bacteroidota > Bacteroidia > Flavobacteriales_D > Crocinitomicaceae > UBA952. The sequence goes on along the minus strand of JBIIFU010000005.1, from coordinate 86,730 downwards.
CGCTTAAGTCAATTTCATTTTTCTCAGCAATGAAGAAGTCATTCGGTAAATTATCATTCCTTATGCCCAGTTTTTCAGTCGGTTTAAAATAACGATGCACAACATGTTCGTTTTCAGAGAGTAAATTCCACTTAAATTTCGTTAAAAGATACTTTTTTACGTTTCTTTTTGGAAAAGAATGACTTGGCTTCCCTAAGGTGATTTTCAATCTTTTTGTTCGTAAATTATTGTGCAAGTCTATGATACAATCGTAGTTTTCAGCCTTTAATTCTGTAATCAACGAATCCCAATTATCTGCTAACCCAAAAATTTTATCTACGTTTGGATTAGCCTCATAAAGCGTTGTAAATTGGGTTTTTGTAAGAAAATGGATTTGTGCGTGGTGAAGTTGGTTTTTAAGACAACGAACAACTGACGATGTTAAAACAATATCTCCTATAGAGCTAAAACGAACAACGAGTATTTTCATCTACTCACAAATTTAATTTCAATTCTTTCCAAAGAATTCAATCAAAAAACGGTGATTTTTTCAATGCGCTTTTGATGTCTTCCTCCTTCAAATTCGGTATTTAAAAAGGTAGAAATAATTTCCAATGCTTTTTCTTCCGAAATAAAACGGGCAGGAAGAGCTAATATATTTGCATTATTATGTTGTCTTGCCAATGCTGCTATTTCAACCTCCCAACACAAGGCGCCACGAATAGACTGATGTTTATTTACGGACATATTTATTCCATTTCCACTTCCACATATAACAATCCCTAATTCTGCTTCTCCCAATTCTACGGAATTAGCAACGGCGTGTCCAAAGTCCGGATAATCGACACTCTCGGCAGAAAAACATCCTTTGTCATGGGGCTCAAACCCTTGTTCAACAAGCCAATCAATCACCTGTTTTTTAAGTTCAAAGCCAGCGTGATCGCTTCCAATGGGAATAATTCTGTTCATCTTTTTTTCTGCAAATCTAACGAGTTATTTGATATAAAAAGTGATTAAACGCGTCTTGTTTGTTTAGATTCTGTCCATTTTATAAAATTGATTGGATTTTGTACCTTTGCAAGAATTTATTTTAAAGTAGATTCAAATGTCTTTACAAAATTTAGCACAAGTTACAGAAGGATTAACGTATGACGACGTTTTGTTAGTTCCCGCTTATTCTGAAGTGCTTCCCAGAGATGTTCAATTAAAAAGTTCTTTCACGCGTAATATTCAGGTGAATACACCTATTATTTCTGCTGCGATGGATACCGTTACAGAAGCTAAGTTAGCAATTGCTATTGCTCAACAAGGAGGCATCGGGGTGATACATAAAAACATGAGTGTTGAATTACAAGCCACTCATGTTCGTAAAGTTAAACGTTCTGAAAGTGGAATGATCATAGATCCAATTACTCTATCTGAAGAAGCCCTGGTTAAAGATGCGCTCGATGTAATGAGAGAATACGGCATTGGTGGCATCCCCGTGATTGATGAAAACAAAACGTTGAAGGGTATCCTAACTAATCGTGATTTGCGCTTTGAAAAAAACCTTGATCGACCTGTAAATGAAATCATGACTTCTGAAAACATCATTACTACAGTTGACGGAACAGATTTACAAACAGCAGAAGGTATTTTACAAGAAAATAAAATCGAAAAGCTTCCTGTTGTCGATGAAAAAAATCGACTAATCGGTTTAATTACCTACAGAGACATCATCAAAGTTAAAGAACACCCGTATTCGTGCAAAGATCATTTGGGTAGATTGCGAGTGGCGGCCGCTGTAGGTGTAACTCACGATACGATGGAACGCGTTAAGGCGCTTGTGGAAGCAGGAGTTGATGCTATTGTTATCGACACAGCGCACGGACACACTAAAGGGGTTGTCGATCAGTTGAAAGAAGTTAAAAAAGCATATCCTAAATTGGAAGTAGTCGTTGGAAATATTGCTACAGGTGAGGCGGCCAAATATTTGGTGGAAGCAGGAGCAGATGCAGTAAAAGTAGGAATTGGGCCTGGATCTATTTGTACAACCAGAATCATTGCAGGAGTGGGCGTTCCACAACTTTCCGCAGTAAATGAAGTGGCCAAAGCCATTGAGGGTTCTGGTGTTCCGGTCATTGCTGATGGGGGTATTCGTTATACTGGTGACATCGTTAAAGCAATTGCTGCAGGGGCAGATACAGTTATGTTGGGCTCTATGTTTGCTGGGGTTGAAGAATCTCCGGGAGAAACAATCATTTACGAAGGGAGAAAATTCAAATCATACCGAGGAATGGGCTCTATTGAAGCCATGCAAAAAGGATCTAAAGACCGTTATTTCCAAGATGCTGAAGACGATATCAAAAAACTTGTTCCTGAAGGTATTTCAGGTCGCGTTCCGTACAAAGGAAATTTAATCGAAGTAATGTTTCAAATTATTGGCGGCCTAAGGGCTGGTATGGGTTATTGTGGAGCTGCGAATATTCAAAAACTTAAAGGGTCTAAATTTGTTAGAATTACTTCGGCTGGAGTAAAAGAATCTCACCCGCATGACGTTACAATTACAAGGGAAGCGCCAAATTATAGTATAAAATAACTGTTCAAACGTAAAAAAACCATGAAAAAAAATCTCTTATTTCTAAGTTTATTTTTTGTTTCATTTAGTGCGTTGTCGCAAAAAAACAACGACCCTATTGTTATGGAAATCAATGGAAAGGGCGTAACAAAAAGTGAGTTTTTACAAATTTATCTTAAAAACAACAATGACCCCAAGTATGATAAGGCCTCAATAGACGAATATTTAGAGTTGTTTAAAAAATTCAAACTAAAAGTTGCGGAGGCGGAAGCTTTAGGATATGACACTATTCCTAAACTAAAAAAAGAATTGGAGGGGTATAAAAAACAATTGGCAAACCCCTATTTGATTGACTCTGCTCAAAACGAAGCTTTGGTAAAAGAAGCATACAACCGAATCGCTAATGAAATTCGTGCTTCACACATACTAATTCGGGTGGATCAAAATGCAAAACCACAAGACACCCTGATTGCATGGAATAAAATTAACGACATTAAAAAACGTCTTGACAACGGAGAAGATTTTGAAACAGTAGCTAAATCAAAAAATGGATCCGAAGATCCTTCAGTGGTAAATAACGGTGGTGATTTAGGATATTTCACAGCTTTTCAGATGATTTATGCATTTGAGGACCGTGCTTTTAAAACACCCATAGGAAAAACATCTGATATTTTCCGAACAAGATTTGGATTTCATGTTTTGAAAACGACTGGCGAAAGACCTTCAAGAGGATCTATTAAAGTTGCTCACTTACTTGTTTCTGCTGGTAAATCCGCAACTGACTCAGAAAAAGCAAATGCTGAAAAAAAGGCGAAAGAAATTAGAGTAAAACTTTCAGCTGGTGAAAAGTGGGAGGATTTAGTTAAAATGTACTCTGATGATCCAAGTTCAAATCAAAAAGGTGGAGAGTTGCCCATGTTTGGTTCTGGTACTAACCAACGAATGATCCCAGCCTTTGAAGAAGCGGCTTTTTTACTTCAAAACGACGGAGATATAAGTGAGCCTATCCAAACTGACTTTGGGTTTCATATCATTAAACGCATTGAGAAAAAACCAGTTCGTCCTTACAACGAAATGAAAAAGGAAATTCAATCCAAAGTAAATAAAGATGACAGGGCAAAAACAACACAAGACTCGTTTGTTGAAAAACTTAAGAAAGAATACAACTACAAATTACCCAAAGTGAATGGTTTAGACTGGTTCGTAACTAACTTAGATACAACTTTCTATCTTGGAAAGTGGAAAGCGGATAAGTTAACAACTGATTTAGAGGTTTTTAATCTTGATGGAAAATCATATACTCAAAAACAATTTGCCAATTTCATGGAAAAAGCTTACCGTGGAATGAAAAAAGAAGACAATAAAAAAGTGGTTGATAATTTATTTAAAAATTGGGTTAAAACATCCGTTCTTGAATACGAAGAATCTAAACTTGAAAATAAATATCCTGACTATAAAGCTCTTGTCAAGGAATACCACGATGGAATTTTACTTTATGAAGTAATGTCCGATAAAGTATGGAACAAAGCTTTAAAGGATACAACTGGATTGAAAAACTTTTTTGAGGCAAACAGAGCTAATTATAAATGGCCTCTTCGTTTTGACGCAACCGTTTACGAATGTAACAACGAAAAAAATGCAGCCACGGTCTTTAAGCTGTTAAAAAAGAAGAAAAATACGTCAAAAGAAATCATTGAAAAGGTAAATAAACAATCTGAACTCAATTTACGCGTTAAAATGAATAAGTTTGATCCCGAACAAACGAATTATCTCAAGGGTAAAACATTTGTTGATGGTAGAAACAAGCCGTATGAATTTGAAGGTAAACACTACGTTATTTTTGTTAATCAAACTTTGCCCATCATGAATAAGGAATTAAGCGAAGCAAAAGGGCCGGTAACATCTGATTATCAGAATTATTTAGAAAAAACCTGGTTGGATGAATTAGCTAAAAAATATCATGTTACTTTAAATTATGGCGTGCTTTATTCGTTAGATAAATAATATGAAACCTCTATTTTCTTTCTTACTTGTTTATTTTCTTTTTGGTTCTTTGAATGCTCAATTAATTGATAAAATTGTTGCTCAAGTAGGAGATGAAATTATTTTATTATCAAATATTCAAGCCTTAAAACTTCAGCAAGTTCAAGAGGGAAATATAGATATTAAAGATGCTTCCTCATTATCTGATTGTAAATTAATTGAAGATTTGATGTATCAAAGCCTTCTCCTTAATCAAGCGAAGATAGATAGTTTACCTATTTCTGATGAACAAGTTGATTCGGAAATGGAAAATAGAATTCGATATATAATTAGTTCAATGCCTGGAGGAAGAGATCAATTTGAAAAATTTTACGGCAAAACTACTACTCAAATTAAAGAAGACTTTCGGGTAATTATTCGAAATCAAATTCTTGCTCGAGATATGCAGCAAAAATTAACTTCTGCCGTTTCTGTAACACCTAAGGAAGTTGAAGCTTATTTTAAAAGCCTTCCAAAAGACAGTATTCCTTACATTAACATGAAATTGTCTTTTCAGCAAATCGCCTATTTTCCAAAAATCACACAAGAAGATAAAAACAGAGTGTATAACGACCTTCGTGATATTCGATCAAAAATACTCGCTGGAGAAAAATCATTCGAATACTTTGCTAGAACAAAATCTGAAGACCCCGGTTCTGCTTCACAAGGAGGTAAAATTACGGCGTCAAAAGGAATGATGGTTGCTGCGTTTGAGGCCGCTGCGTTCTCACTGAAACCTGGTGAAATTTCTGAGGTTTTTGAATCTGAATATGGCTATCATATTGTGAAATTAAACTCGCGACTTGGAGAAGATTATACCTGTCAACATATTCTTCTATCGGTTAAATCTAGTGACGAATCATTGAATGAAGCCGCGGCTAAAATTGACTCTTGCTACACCTTGTTGGCGGAAAACAAAATTACTTGGGAAGAAGCTGTTTTACGTTTTTCTAATGATGAAAACACCAAACAAAACAAAGGAATTATAACAAATCCTCGAACGGGTGAACAAACTTGGGATATGCAAGATTTGAATGAAATTGACCGCGAAATTTATGTTTTAACAGACGCCTTGGAAGAAAGCAAATACACTCAACCTAACGTTTACTTTGATATCATGGCGAGAAAACAGGGTTTTCGTATAGTTCGTTTACTAAAGCGTTATCCACCACATGTTGCAAATTTATCTGACGATTACGTACTAATTAAGCGTGCTGCCGAGAATGATAAAATGCAAAAAACACTTAAAAAATGGGTGGCGTCTAAGGTGACAAACGTTTACATTCGTTTAGACGATTCTCTTAAAAATTGCGATTTTAACTATAACTGGACAACTCAAACAAATTAAATTATGTCTGATACTCAAGCCATTCAGAATCTGGTTAATCATTACCAAGATCTTCAAAAAGAAATACATAAAGTTATTGTGGGCCAAGAGGATGTTGTTAATCAAGTATTAATTTCCATTTTTTCAAATGGGCATTGTTTACTTGTCGGTGTTCCAGGACTTGCAAAAACTCTACTGGTAAATACTATTTCGCAAACCCTTGGTTTGTCTTTTAATCGTATTCAGTTTACGCCCGATTTAATGCCTTCAGATATAGTGGGGTCAGAAATTTTGGATGAAAACAGGAACTTTAAGTTTATTAAAGGGCCCTTATTTTCAAATGTTATTCTTGCTGATGAGATAAATAGAACCCCGCCAAAAACTCAATCTGCTCTCCTAGAAGCAATGCAAGAAAAATCAATTACTGCGGGAGGTGTTAATTACAAACTACCAAGTCCATTTTTCGTTTTAGCAACACAAAACCCCATTGAACAAGAAGGAACATATCCTTTGCCGGAAGCACAACTTGACAGATTTATGTTTAATATTTGGGTTGATTATCCAACATTTGCAGAAGAAATGGCAATCGTTAAATCAACTACCTCAAACCAAAGCGTATCATTAAATTCAGTAATTACTGGTGAAGAAATTGTTGCTTATCAACAACTTATTCGAAGAATTCCTGTGGCAGACAATGTTTTGGAATATGCCGTTAAACTTGTAGCTAAAACGCGTTTAAATGACCCTATCGCTCCAAAAATAACAAAAGATTATTTGACCTGGGGTGCGGGTCCGCGTGCTTCACAACACTTAATTTTAGGGGCTAAAACTTACGCCGCCATTCACGGAAGGTTTTCTCCTGATATTGATGATGTAAAAGCCATTGCAAAGCCGATATTGAGACATCGTTTAGTACGAAATTACCGAGCTGAAGCAGAAGGGTATTCTATGGATAAAATAATTAACGAACTTTTATGATATTGAATATAAATTCTTTGTTTAGTCTCGATTTCAGCGTCCTTTTAGGAATAGAGGGGCTTTTCTATTTATTAGTTCTCTCTCTTTTAGAAATAGTATTAGGAATTGATAATATCATTTTTATAAGTATTGTAACAGAAAAACTTCCTTCTGAAAAGCGGAAATATGCTCGAAACATTGGGTTAACTCTAGCCTTATTAATTCGACTTTTTCTATTAAGTATTGTTTCCTGGATAATGGGAATGACAAAGCCTTTCATGTATGTTTTTGAACATCCTTTTTCAGGACAGAGTGTGGTTTTACTGATTGGGGGTCTCTTTTTAATCTATAAAAGCACGATTGAAATGCACAATAGCGTAAAAGGTCATGAAGAGGAACACAGTTCAAAAAAATTATCCTTATCTAAAATTATTTTACAAATTGTATTAATTGATATTGTCTTTAGTTTTGATTCTATTATTTCCGCTATTGGAATGACTAATGGTATGAAACAAGATACTGGAGGAGACCCATTAATAATCATTTACTTGGCTGTAATTGTTTCTATGGTTGTAATGCTCATTTTCTCAAAACAAATCAGTGATTTCATTCAAAATAATCCAACAATTAAAATGATTGCCCTTGGGTTTTTAGTTACGATTGGGGTTCTCCTCGTTGCTGAAGCTTTTGGACAACACATTCCAAAGGGTTATGTTTATTTTGCCTTGTCCTATTCACTCTTTGTAGAGTTTTTGAATATTCGAATGAGAAAGAACATCAAAAAATCGTAAATGACCAAAGGAGAAGCTAAAGCTTATCTTTCTTTTTCTGATGAACAAAATTTAGAAGATCATTACGAGGATTATTTGTTTAAACAAAAGGAGTTTTTCAGACAAAAACCTATTTCTAAAAAGATATATACCAATCAATTTGCAAAAATAGAAAAGGCGATTGTGGCATACGGAATACTTGATTTTAAGATAATCAAAAGCTCTTTAGTGTTCAATAAAACAACATTCAACGATAAACTTAAAGAAATTTTCAATCTCTATCATTCTACTAAAAATCAACTTTTTCAGCTTCTTTACTCTGTTGAATCATTAGAAGAATTAATTTTAATAGGAAGTCAATTACTAATTCTAGAGAAAGAATTTGCCTCGTGTTTTAAAGAAATTAATGCTGGTGATATGAAACCTCAGAAAACAGATCCAATGGATGTTTTAAAAAACATTAATGAATTAAACCAAGCTGGGATTCAATATACAAATCAACTCAATATCAATCAACAAAGCCTTTATTCTTCTTTATTTGCAGAAATTCAAAGGCTAAAAAGTTTTAGCGAATAAAACTGCCGTTAGGAGTTAACCCTAATAAATTCAATTGAGTAATCGTTAAAAATATCTGGCTGTTCCACATTTACAACATGCCCACAATTATCAACTACCTTAAGCGTTGCAGCATTGTTTATTTTTACTATTTCCTCCACAGGCGGCAAAAACAAATGATCCTCACTCCCCATAATGTAAAGCGTAGGGATTTTTATTTGGCTATATTTCAACGTTCCCAAATGGGCCGTTAATCTGGCGGTAAGTTTAAACCAGCGATTAAACTCTTTTGTCATTACTTTCTGTGCCTCACGAATAAATAAAAGCCTCGATTGCTTATGGTTTTTCTTTGGCATGATGATGCGCGCAAAAAGGGAATAAAGACCCATGTACGGAACAAATGGGTGTATCACCCTTCCAAGCCTCAATAAAACACGAGATTTAACGGTTAATTTAGTTACTGCGCCAGAATACACCATTGATTTAACAACCTCTGGCTTAATAAGTGCAATTTGTTGAATAATTATTGTTCCTAAAGAAACGCCTACAAAATGAGCTTGTGAAATATTTTCTTTTTCTATTGTAAGAATAACATCATTAGCTAGCATTTCAAAAGAATATTTCTTGTCTGTTTGATGATTTTTTGATTTTCCGTGACCTCTTAAATCAATTAACAACACATTGAAATGCTCTGAGAAGGCTTTAACTTGTTTAAACCAAATAGAAGAGCTTCCGCCAGCGCCATGGATGAATACAATCCATTCTTGACTTTCAGAATGTTCTAAACGTTTAACATGCAGCATATAAAAAACAAAAAAGCGACTCTCAATATTGAGAGTCGCCACAAATTTACAATATTATTAGTTACTTTTTATCGTTTACTTCTTCAAAGTCAACATCCGTAACTTCATCTTGAGGGTTTCCGCTTGGCTCATTAGGAGCACCGGCCTCTCCTCCTGCATTGGATGCGTTATACATATCATGAGATGCTGCTTGGAAAACGGACTCTAGTTTTTCTAATGCTGCCTCCAAGTTGTCGATGTTTTTTGCTTCGTATTGCGTTTTTAATTCAGCTAACGCATCGTCAATTGGTTGTTTTTTATCTGCAGGAATTTTATCTCCAAATTCTTTTAATTGTTTTTCTGTTTGGAAAATCACTGAATCCGCTTTGTTCAATAATTCTGCTTCTTTTTGCTTTTTCTTATCGTCTTCAGCATTCAATTCAGCTTCGCGCTTCATTTTTTCAATTTCCTCTTGGCTTAAACCAGATGAAGATTCTATTCGAATTTTTTGCTCTTTTCCTGTTCCTTTATCTTTTGCGCTAACGTTGATGATTCCATTTGCGTCCAAGTCAAAAGTTACTTCGATTTGTGGAACCCCTCTTTGTGCTGATGGAATACCATCTAAGTGGAATCGTCCGATTGTGCGATTATCTTTTGCCATTGGTCGTTCTCCTTGTAGCACGTGGATTTCAACTGATGGTTGGTTATCGCTAGCTGTAGAAAACACTTCGCTTTTCTTGGTTGGAATAGTTGTATTCGCATCAATTAATTTTGTGAAAACACCACCCATTGTTTCAATTCCCAGAGAAAGCGGAGTAACATCTAATAAAAGTACGTCTTTCACTTCTCCTGTCAATACTCCACCTTGAATCGCTGCTCCAATTGCAACTACTTCATCCGGATTCACTCCTTTACTTGGTGATTTTCCAAAGAATTTCTCTACCGCTTCTTGTACAGCAGGAATACGCGTTGAACCACCCACTAAGATGATTTCATCAATATCATTTACAGATAACCCTGCGTTTTTCAAGGCTGATTTACAAGGATCAATAGTTCTATTAACTAAATCAGCTACTAGCTGTTCGAACTTAGCTTTTGTCAAAGAACGAACTAAGTGTTTTGGAATGCCATCAACAGGCATGATATACGGTAAATTGATTTCCGAGGACGTGGTGCTTGAAAGCTCAATTTTTGCTTTTTCAGCAGCTTCTTTCAAGCGTTGAAGAGCCATTGGGTCTTTACTTAAATCCAATCCTCCGTTTTCGTCTTTGAATTCTTTAACCAACCAATCTATGATTTTTTGGTCAAAGTCGTCTCCACCTAAGTGCGTATCTCCATCCGTTGATAAAACTTCAAAAACTCCATCTCCTAATTCTAAGATAGAAACGTCATGTGTACCACCACCACAGTCGAACACGACAATTTTCATGTCTAAACTTTTCTTATCAAGTCCGTAGGCTAATGCTGCTGCTGTAGGCTCGTTGATGATACGTTTTACTTGTAATCCTGCGATTTCACCAGCTTCTTTTGTTGCTTGTCTTTGAGCATCGTTAAAATACGCTGGAACAGTTATTACCGCCTCTGTAACTTCTTGACCTAAATAGTCTTCAGCTGTTTTTTTCATTTTTTGTAAAATGATCGCCGAGATTTCTTGAGGCGTATAATTTCTATCATCAATTTTAACGCGAGGAGTATTATTATCTCCTTTTACCACTTCGTACGGAACACGCTCTGCTTCCATTCTTGTTTCGTCGTATGAGTTCCCCATGAAACGTTTAATTGAATAAATCGTTTTGGTTGGGTTTGTGATTGCCTGACGCTTGGCTGGATCACCTACTTTTCTTTCACCGCCATCAACAAATGCCACAACAGAAGGGGTTGTTCTTTTTCCTTCAGCGTTTGCAATTACAACCGGCTCGTTTCCTTCCATGACCGAAACACATGAGTTTGTTGTTCCTAAGTCAATTCCTATTATTTTTCCCATGTTTAGTTATTTTTCAAAATTTGACAACCCGCTGAGTCAATTTATATGCCATCAGAATAACGAGTCAAAAAAATGACAAATACTTAAAAAAGAATGAAAAAAACTGTCAATTAGTCAGAAAAACATGACAAACTAATGCGCGTCTAGCCAATTATTTGCTAACTCCATTTCCACTTCCATTGGCACAACCAACTTAATTGCTTTTTCCATCGCTTCTTTGACTAAAACCTGCATCAGAAGTTTTTCAGAAATATGAACATCAAATACCAATTCATCATGCACTTGCAAAATCATTTTGGATTTTACCCCTTCTTTTTTCATAGAGTTGTGTACAGCTATCATCGCCATTTTAATAATGTCAGCGGCTGATCCTTGTATGGGAGCATTGATTGCATTTCGTTCTGCAAAACCACGTACAACTGCATTTGAAGAATTTATATCCGGCAAATACCTTCTACGTTTCATTATCGTTTCTACATAGCCTTTTTCGCGTGCAACATGAATAATTGAATCCATGTAAGATTTCAATTGGCCAAATTGTTCAAAATAACTATCAATAATTGACTTAGCTTCCGTTCGGGAAATGTTCAAGGTTTGAGATAAACCAAAAGCAGATTGGCCATAGATAATTCCAAAATTCACCGCTTTTGCCGCGCTTCTTTGGTCGCGCGTGACAGATTCAAAAGGAACATTAAAAACCTTAGCTGCTGTAGCTGTATGAATATCCATACCTTGTTGAAAGGCTTGAATCATGTTTTTATCACCACTTAAAGCAGCAATAATTCGCAACTCAATTTGAGAGTAATCTGCTGACATCATTTGATACTCGGACGATCTTGGAACGAAGGCCTTGCGAATTTCTTTCCCTTTTTCTGATCGAATAGGTATATTCTGTAGGTTCGGATTGTTTGAACTCAAGCGCCCTGTTGCAGTAACGGTTTGCATAAAATTCGTGTGAATTCGACCGTCCATTTTATCGCACATAGTTGGAAGCGGATCCACATAGGTGCTTTTTAGTTTACGCAATTGCCTAAACTCCAGAATAAGAGGCACAATTGGATGATCTTTTTCATGTTTCACCAATACATCTTCTGATGTTGCATATTGCCCTGTTTTGGTTTTTTTTGCTTTGTTCGATATTTTCAAATGATCAAAAAGAACTTCTCCCAGTTGTTTGGGTGAATCTACATTGAAATTTACTCCCGCTAAAGATTTAATTTCACCATCCAATCGAAGTAAAGTGCTTTCTAATTCTTTTGAATAATCTTGAAGGGCTTTTACATCTATTGCGATTCCTTCTTCTTCCATGTCTTTCAAAACCTCAATAAGTGGCATTTCCATAGAATAAAACAATTCCTTAAGATGTTCTTTTTGAATTTCTGGTTCTAAAATCTGCTTGAGTTGAAATGTAATATCGGCATCTTCACTAGCATAATCAGCAATTTCTTCAGGAGCTAAGTCACGCATGTTTCCTTGACCTTTTCCTTTTTTTCCGATAAGCGTTTCGATAGAAATTGGTTGGTAACCCAAGTAATGATTTGCTAAAAAATCCATGCCCTGTTTTGACTCCGGATTAATCAAGTATTGAGCTATCATCGTATCAAATGTTGGTGCTGATACTTTAATTCCATATCGATTCAGAACCTTTAAGTCATATTTTATGTTGTGAGCGATTTTTTCAATTGAATTTGAATCAAAAAAAGGGTTGAATTCTTCCACTATTTTTTTCGCTTCTTCAAAATCTGAAGGAACTGCAACATAAAATCCTTCTCTTGCTTTGTAAGAAAAAGAAAATCCGACTAAATCTGCATGTAAGGCATCAATATCAGTAGTTTCAGTATCAAAACAAACTTGTTTCTGTTTGAGTAATAAGTCCAAAAGTTCTTTTCTTTCTTCTACTGTAGAAATAAGATGATAACTCGGTTTTTCAGTTGCAATTGTTTTATATGAAGCTGTTTCCGTAGGTTGTTGGATTTCAAGCATACTTTGCGCACCAAATAAATCCAACTGATTTTCAGCATGAGGAACGGTTGTACTTTTTGGCTTAGGTGTAACAACAATTTCTTCACCTAAAATTCTTTTGGCTAGTGTTACAAATTCAAGCTCAGTAAAAACTTCTCTTATTTTATCGGCATCAACAGGTTCTACAATCAGTGCTTTTTCATCAAATTCAATTTCAACATCCGTAATAATTGTAGCAAGCATTTTTGAAACACGACCTTGTTCAGCAAAATTTCGGACGTTTTCTTGTTGTTTTCCCTTCAATTGATCTACATTATCAATCAAATTTTCAACGGAACCATATGTTTTAATTAATTGCTTGGCGATTTTTTCTCCTATTCCAGGGATGCCAGGAATGTTATCCGAAGCATCTCCCCACAGACCTAAAATATCAATAACTTGTAATGGGTTTTCAACTTCGAATTTGTCACACACTTCTTTTACCCCCATAATTTCCGGTGGATTTCCACCACGTCCGGGCTTATAAATCAAGCAGTTATCCGTCACTAATTGTGCATAGTCTTTATCTGGAGTCATCATGTAGGTAATGAATCCTTCTTTCTCGGCCTTCCAGGCAAGTGTTCCAATTACATCATCTGCCTCAAAACCAGTCACTTCCAAGCGCGGAATATTGAATGCTTCTACGATACGTTTGATTGGTTGAATCATGGAACGAATATCTTCAGGCATTTCCTCGCGATGGGCTTTGTAGGCTTCAAATTCTTCTTGTCTCATAGTTGAACCTCCGGGAGGATCAAATACCACTGCGATATGCGTTGGTTTTTCGGTTTTCAAAATATCAATCAAGACATTGGTAAAACCAAATGCAGCAGATGTGTTTTGACCTTTGGAATTAATACGAGGGTTTTTAGCAAAAGCAAAATAGGCACGATATATCAATGCGTAAGCGTCTAATAAAAACAGTTTGCGGGGAGAATCAAGAGAAAGCATAGAAATAAATATTGTTCGAAGATACTATATTTCTATTGTACTTTTTGAACTAAAATATCAATATACTAAAATCTAGAAATGTTGTACATTCGTATAAATAATTAAAAATGTCGTCTTGTCCAATTTGTAAGTGTTCCGAAACAACAAAAATTTACAACGATACACTCATTGAATGTAAAGAATGCTCTCACATTTGGGCTGATTTATCTTTAAATGAAGATGATTTACGAAAAATATACGCAGAAAATTATTTTAAAGGAGAAGAATATGCTGATTACTTGTCTGATAAACTTGTTTTACAAGCGAATTTCAAAAAAAGACTCAAATCACTAAATAAACTAAACCATTTACCCAGTCTTGAGCATGTGTTAGAGCTTGGCTGCGCTTATGGATTTTTTGGGGAGCTTATTTTAAAACAAGGAAAAGTTTATTCTGGGTATGATATTTCAGAAGACTCTATCCACTATGCCAACCAAAATTTTGGAGAGTATTTTAGTTCGGATAATTATTTAACAGAAAAAATATCGAAAGAAACTTTTAGTGATATTTTTATGTGGGATGTTATTGAACATTTGGTAAATCCGGAAGAGTTCATTAAAAAAGCATCTTGGGAAACAAAAACGAATGGTCGTATTTATATTACTACAGGTGACATTTCTGCTTGGCTTGCTAGAAAACAAAAACAAAAATGGAGAATGATCCATCCTCCGACCCATGTTCATTATTTTACGAGAAAATCAATATCTAAGCTTTTAAGTTATAATGGGTATGAAGTTGAACGAATTACGTATCCGCCTGTTAGTCGTTCGATTCGTGTGATTTTTTATTCTCTATTCATTTTAAACAAAAAGCCTTCAAGACTAATAAACTGGTTTTACAATTTAATTCCAGAAAAAGCATCTATTAAAATAAACACGTTCGATATAATGTTTGTGATTGCTAAAAAGAAATAATTAGCTTAAAAATTGTTTCACGTGAAACAACACTTATCTACCAAGATGAATCAATAGAACAGAAATATCGCTCGGTGATACACCTGATATTCTAGAGGCTTGACCTATTGTTTTAGGTTTAGCCGAACTTAACTTCTGTTTTGCTTCAATACTAATACTCTTTATACTATCATAAGACAATGATTCGGGTATTAATAAAGACTCTAGTCTATCAAGTTTGGATGCATGTTCTTGTTCACGATCAATATACCCCTCATATTTCATAAGAATTTCAGCCTGTTCTATTGTTTCCAAAGGATATTCATTAAACAAACTAGAAACCGGACTTGAGATAGTAGCCAAATCTAGCATTGTAATATGTGGGCGAGTTATTAAAGATGATAACTTTACTTGTTGGGAAATCGGTGAGCTTTCTCTCTCTACTAACAATTGATTTACCTCATCTGGTGTAACACTTGACTTTTTAATAAGTGAAATTATATATTTTGTATCATACGCTTTCGTTTCAACTTGTGATAATGTTGAATCACTCACTAAACCTAGTTCAAAAGCTATTGGGGTCAATCTTATATCAGCATTATCTTGCCGTAATAGAATTCTATATTCAGCGCGGCTGGTGAACATACGATAAGGTTCTTCCGTGCCTTTACCAACTAAATCATCTATCAAAACACCAATATACGCTTCACTTCTTTTTAATACAAATGGCCCTTTTTCATTGATTTTTAAATGCGCATTTATTCCAGCCATTAATCCTTGACAAGCAGCCTCTTCATAACCTGTTGTTCCATTTATTTGGCCCGCAAAATATAAATTCTCTATCAATTTTGTTTCAAGAGTATAGTTCAACTGTGTTGGGGGAAAATAATCGTATTCTATTGCATATCCAGGCCTAAACATCTTAGCGTTTTCAAAACCAGGAATAGATTTCATTGCTTTTACTTGCACGTCTTCAGGTAATGAAGTGCTAAAACCATTTACATAGATTTCAATTGTATTCCAACCTTCTGGCTCAACAAAAATTTGATGTCTATCCCGGTCCGCAAAACGATTTATCTTATCCTCAATACTAGGACAATATCTCGGACCTGTACTTTGAATTGCGCCATTAAACATGGGAGAACGGTCAAAACCTGTTCGAAGTAAATCGTGGGTTTCAGTATTTGTATACGTTATAAAACAAGGTCGTTGAATATCTAAAGGCTTCGTATCAGTAAAACTAAATTTCGAAGGTTTTTCATCCCCTTCTTGAATTTCCATTTTTGAATAATCCAAGGAGCGTCCATCTATTCGAGGTGGTGTTCCTGTTTTCATTCTACCCGCTTCAAAACCTAATTGTATTAATTCTTCCGTTATACCAGTAGAGGCTTTTTCAGCAGCTCTTCCGCCACCAATTTGTTTTTCGCCAATATGAATTAACCCATTCAAAAAAGTGCCATTTGTTAAGATAACTGCCTTAGAATAGATAGTAATTCCCAATGATGTTTTAATTCCTTTAATCCTATTATTTTCAACCACCAAACCATTACACATGTCTTGCCAGAAGTCTACATTTGGATTGCGTTCTAACAATAACCGCCATTCTTCTGAAAAACGCATTCTGTCATTCTGTGTTCTTGGCGACCACATTGCTGGTCCTTTCGACCTATTTAACATTCTAAATTGAATCGCACTCAAATCACTCACAATTCCTGACCCACCACCTAAAGCGTCTATTTCACGAACAATTTGCCCTTTTGCTACACCTCCCATTGCGGGGTTACAACTCATCTGGGCAATTGTATTCATATTCATTGTGACCAATAAAACACTGCTCCCCATTTTTGCAGCAGCATAAGCAGCCTCACAACCAGCGTGACCAGCACCCACAACAATA
Source organism: Crocinitomicaceae bacterium (assembly GCA_044237035.1). Taxonomy (GTDB): domain Bacteria; phylum Bacteroidota; class Bacteroidia; order Flavobacteriales_D; family Crocinitomicaceae; genus UBA952. The sequence continues at coordinate 70,016 of JBIIFU010000005.1, read as the reverse complement.
ATATCGTATTCTTTTAACATATTCAATGTTTCACGTGAAACAATTAGTTTAAATATTTATTTTCAAGGAGTCGCATATTCTTTTCTTCCTCTTCTGTTTTATCCTTATATCCACATAAATGGAGCACTCCATGAATCATTACTCGGTGTATTTCTGTTAATTCATCAACATTAAAGCTATCAGCATTTTCCTTAACTCGGTCAACAGAAATGAAAAGATCTCCAGAAATGACATTATCCTCGCAATAATCAAAAGTAATTATATCAGTAAAATAATCATGATTCAGATACTTCTGATTCATTTCAAGTAAATACTGATCAGATACAAAAATAATCGAAATATCACCAAGTTCCTTTAACTCTGTTTTAACCACATTGGATAAAGATAAAATAAAAAATTCCGAATTAAAACCCGGAATTTCTTTATTAATAAACTGAAAATCAATCATTTATTGAAGTATAAACTTACACTTGAACCAAAATCGTCGAACTCAACATTATCCGATAAACTTTTCATAAGAAAAATACCTCGACCATTTTCTTTCATAATATTTTCTGGAGCAGTTGGATCTGGTAAGTTAGAAAAATCAAAGCCTTTCCCTTGATCTTTTACATTAAAACAAAATTCAGTTGGCTGATCACCCACGGCAACATCAACAAATAGCTTTGTATCAAATTCATTCCCGTGTTGAATAGCATTATTGACTGCTTCAGTTACAGCTATTAAAATGTTACCGTAGGAATCCTCTTCAACTCCTAAATTCCCACAAACTCTATCCACTAAATTCTCCACATCAACTAGAGACGAAAAATCAGATGGAATTTGCAATGAATCAATAATTTTAAAACCTTCCTTCATATAATTTCAACAACAGGGTTACTTAATATTGAAATACTGATTTGCTTTGTCTTTATAATACTTTTTATATAAAGGATCGGCAGAACGCAATATTTCAGTTTGCTTTAATTTTTCCTTGTTATACTCATCAAAATTAATTTTGTTACCTGAAAAATTATCTTTTCCGGATTTTGATTCTCTTTTTTCTTCAAATCCACGATTCATTAACGCCTTTTCACTTTCTAATAAGCGCGTTAGTATATCTTTTTGTCTGTTTATCAGTTCATTACTAAATTTTCGGTTAATTATTTGTTTCTCTTGTTCCTCCAATTCTTTAATTAACGGATTCAATTGATTACCCTGACCTTTTCCATCTTTATTTAATTCCTTTTTCAATTGTTCTAATCGTTGACGAATTGCATTTTGTTCAGCCGCCATTTTAGCTATTTCCTTCGATCCCATGCCATTCATTCCACCTTCACCTGGTTTATTTCCCGGTTTACCCTCTTTTCCTTCTTTATCTCCTGGCTCCTTACCTCCTTCGTTTGGTCCTTTTTGCATCTGTTCGAGTTGCTTTTTAAGCATTTGCTTCATATCATCAGATGACATATTTTGTCCTGACTTAGGTCTTCCTTTTTTACCCGGATTATTACACTGACCACTCCCTTCCATCATACTCTGCATTTGTTGCTGCATGGATTGCAGGCTTTCATTTAACAGTAAAGCCAGGTTGTTATAAGAAGTCATTGCTAATTGCTGATGCTTATTCAAGTCCCTTCTACGGTGTTCATCAATATCATCTACTGCCAAATCATGATTAGCATCAATTGCATTCAATTCCTTATCAATAAAAGAAGCTATTTTTGGTTGTCTTTTAGCTAAAGCCAATAAACTATCTTTAATAATTTTGGTATCATCAATAATTCTGCGTTGTTGCCTTCCGTATTTTTTGTATGCTGGATCAGAATCACTAACCTTCATAAATTTATTCATTACGTCTTCCTGATTAAAACTCAAGGTTATCAAACTTTCTAGTATATTTCGCAACAAATCAATATCTTCTTCTTGTTGTTGTTTATTTGCTTCTTGTTGCTGCTTATCTAACTGCTCAGCCAATTTTTTCATTTCATCAGCGGCTGATTTTTGTTTCTCACCTGCCTTCTTATCTTTTCCGTTTTCTAAGCTTTCCTTAGACTCTTGCATGTCCTGAGAAATCTTTTCTTCAGATGATTCCGTATCTCCTAAATTCATTGGTTTATCCAACTTATCATTCAATTCTTTAAGTTTATCTAATTCTTTTTTAAGTTCCTCAAATTTCTTATTTAATTCTTCTTGTTTCTTTGTGGCTTCCTCATCGGTTAGTTTATTTTCTTGGATGTCCTTTTTCAACTCTTCCTGACTTTTAGCCAATTCTTTTAATTCCTTTTCTATATCATCAATTTTTTCATTTACTTGCAATCGTTTTAACATTTCAAGACTTCTATCCAACTGCTTTTTCATATCCTCAGCAGATTGATCTATTTTATCGATTTCTTTTTTAATCTCTTCCTTATTATTTTGTTCCATTAATTTCATTAAATCATCTAAAAGCTTTTTAAGCTCTTCATCCATGACTTCTTCCATTAACTTTTCAATCATTTCTTGTTTTTCAAGTAACTCTTTATCCATTTCAGAAAGCTGATTCTTTTCTTCCATACTCTGGTTCATTTCCTCTTTCAATTTTTCTAGAGATTCTTGCAAATTTTGTTGTTCTTTTTTCAATTCTTCCACCTTATTGAGTTTATCCCAATCAGTTGATTTCGAATTCATCATTTCCTTTTTCAATTTTTCCACTTTGTTTTGGAAATCTTGCGTTTTATTAATGATATCATTCATTTCTTTCTGTAGTTCAGCCTGATCATTTTCACGCTGCTCATTCAACTCTTCCAACGTTGGAAGTTCATACGTGTACGTTTGTGATTTCGTAAATTTTGATCCATTAACACCATCGTTGTCTCCTACAATAAAATAATATTCAATTCTATCTTTTAATTTCACGTTTTCACGGCGAAAATCCACAGCAAAATCAAAACCTAATTGCGTTCCATTTACTGGTTTTACTTTTAGTGTATTTGATCTAGGTTTGGCATTTTCAGAATAAATAGTATAGACAAAATTTAATGAATTAAGTCCATAATCATCGGCTACTTGTCCTGAAAAATAGCGAATACCATCTTTTATTGAATCAGAAAATTCTTCCACTTGAATGGAAGGAAAAGCATCTTTTATCACTGAAATAAGGAAAGAAGTAGAATCTCTTTTTTTCGTTACTGAATTAGAAAATTCAATTTTACAGCTCGAAGCATCTTTAATTGTTTTTTGAATAGTAAATGGATTTTTGGTATTTCGTTGAGAAGCGCCATAAAAAACAAAATCTACAAATTCTGTATTTTTTGTTTGAACAGTCCATTCTATTGAAGTTCCTTCAGGAACCGTTAAATCACCTGAATTTTGAATTAATTCTGGATTCTTTCCTAAATATTTTGGATAAATAAGTTTAGCTTGTAATTTACCAATCACCGCTTTTCCAATGACATTTAGTGTATATTTCTGACTAAAAAAATGATTTCCTTGCACTTGAAATTGGGTAGTGTTTTTCACTTTTTTCAACCAAGCAGTAAATTCATTTTTAGCTGTTTTCTCCATTAAAAATTTACCGCTTTCCGAAATGAGATAAACTTGTTCAGGAAACTCACTCCCTTTTAATTGAATAACAACTTTAAAATCCTGACCTTCTTCAATTTGTAAATTTGTATTCTGCAAATGAAATGTAAATGGTGCTTTTGGTTTATATTCTTCAGAGTAATTAACGACACGTTCTGTTCCCTCTAAAACCCAGTCTGGGGCAAAATAATAAACAGCTGAAAATAAGAGAAAAACAGGTAATAGATATTTTAAATACTTTTTATTATCCTGATAGTTAATTGCTTTAGAAAAAGAAATAACATTCAAATTTTCAGAGCGTTGTGCTACACTTGCTCTCAATAATTCAATATTTCCCTCATTTGAGTCTAACGAATCTTTTAACTGGAGCGTATTTTTTAGGCGATCTGATATTTCTGGAAAAAAAGACCCTATTATCTCAGCAGCTTGGTATCGATTAATTCTCTTTCCAAAAGAAATTAATTTTAAAATAGGAATTACAATGTAATTCACTAAAATAATTCCATTAATCAATAAAAAGCTAAAAAAGAAAAATGCGCGTGTTCGTTGACTAAAATGACCAAAATATTCAGAAATAGATGTTACAAGAAAAGAAAGGATAAAGAAACTTGTAAAGAGTAAAAATCCTTTAATCAGTTGATTTTTATAGTACTTTCGAATGAATGAATCAATTTGATCTAATAAATTTTGAAAAGCATCCATGTTTTAAAATCCGTTTCTGTTCTACTAAATTAGCACATATCTCTGTAAAAAAAATATTTTAACATCAATTAAGCTCTTTGTTTAAACTAATAATGAATAAATAGAAAAATTTAAAATTTATTTTTTTTGTTATTATTATTAAGGTTGTTCATTTGTGGGTAATTAATTCATTTCAAAAAAAACGTTTTGAGTTTTACATATTCAAACAACTTTATAAACATTTTATTATTTTATAAACAACAAAAAAACAGATACTTAACAATTTTTAGTTTCTTTTTATAAAAATAGGTGTTTATAAAAATAAGTCATTGTTAATAGTGAAAAAGTTAAAAAAACAGTGATAAATAGTGTAAAAAAACGCGTTAAAAGACTAGTTTATATCAATAAGGTTCGAGTATATACAAGAATCGATAAAATCCAAGTAAAAAATGTTAGTAGTTATTCACAATTAATTAATACTATTTTAATTTTAGCGTTAACAACGCATTTTTCTCAACCTTTGATTTTATTGGTTTTATTGAGAAGCAAGATTTATGAATGTTTGTAATTCCTAAAAACTATTTTATCGTGCAATAGAAATTTTTAATTTTTGTCCTTTGATTTTTTCACCTTGAATCTTCATTAGAATTTCTCTCATTTTTTCGCGTTTTACTGCCACGAATGAAGAAAAATCAAGAACAGAAATTAATCCTATATCCTCTTTTGCTAAATGGCTTTTTTGAAGTAAAAAACCAACTAAATCCACTTTGTTTATTTTGTTCTTTTTTCCGCCGCTGAAATAAAGTGTAATCCATTCAGATTGAGCTGGACTAAAATTTTCTTGGTTTATTTTGAACTCTGCTTCTGGAATTTCAATATAATCCGGCACAGTTTCTCCAGAATTTACCATCAAATAAATATTTCCTTGTTTTTGAATTCGAGCTGTACGTCCGTTGCGATGTGTAAAAGCTTCTTGAGAATGCGGATATTGAAAATGAACAACGTGTTTAATTTCAGGAATATCTAATCCTCGCGAACCTAGATCTGTACAAACCAATGTGTGTTCGCTGCCGTTTCTGAACTTTAATAAAGACCGTTCCCTATCATCTTGTTCCATTCCTCCGTGATAAAAAACAGCAGGATACTCATGCTCATCTAAATATTCAACGATTTTCTCTGTCGCTTCTCGGAAATTACAAAAGACGATAGTTTGTTCACCTTGAAAGGAAGTTAGTAACTTAAGTAAACCATCAAATTTTGAGTCAGGACTAACCGTAACTTTCCATTTCACAAAATCAGGTTCATTATTCTGATTTAGAAAATGTATGGTTTCAAAATCTTTTACCGGAAAAAAATCAGGTATTTCAGCTAATTCTGTAGCAGAAACCAATGTGGTTTTTTCCAAACGGATTAACTCATTAGTAATAAAAGCAAGTTGATCGAAAAACCCGAATTCCAAGCATTTGTCGTATTCATCAATCACCAATGTTTTTACACGAGACAAATCCAATCTCCCGCGATCAATGTGATCACAAACTCTACCGGGTGTTCCGATTACAACCTGAGTTTTTCCTTCTAAACTTTTTCGCTCCACTTGAACTGAATGTCCACCGTAGCAAGTAGTAATTTTGACACCTGATTTTACAGATTTAAAAACTTGTTCAATCTGAGTTGCCAACTCTCTGGTTGGTGCAATAATTAATGCCTGTAAATCGGTTGATTCAAGTTGAATTTCTTCAATTAATGGTAATAAAAACCCAACAGTTTTACCGGATCCGGTTTGCGAAAGTAAAATGCGATTTTTACTTTTTGAATGTAGCATTTGATGTTGCAGCGCATTCAAGTTTTCAAAACCTAAATTTTTTAAATAAACGGTAAGTTTTTCAGGGGAAATAGACATACTAAATTTGTGTTGATCACAAAGAAACGGAATCCCGCTCGAAATCCATTGATAAAATGTAATTTTGTGTAAAGTCAATTTATGCCCATTATTGCTTTAGTAGAAGACGAATCGAGCTTAAACGAATTAATAAAACTTAATTTGGAACTCGAAGGACATATGGTATTATCTTTTTTTAATGGACAAGAGGCGTTGAATAATTTGCAAAAAATTCTCAAAACAGACTTGGTAATTTTAGACGTAATGTTGCCTCAAGTTAGTGGGTTAGAATTGTGTGAGAAAATCAGACAATCAGGGGATGTTCCGATATTATTTCTTTCTGCAAAAAGTACAACTGCGGATCGCATTGCGGGCTTAAAAAAAGGAGGAACAGATTATTTAGTGAAGCCTTTTGATTTAGAAGAACTGCTTATAAAAGTGTCCATTCTATTACGCTCAATTAAGTCTAGTAATCAACTAAACACACTTGAAATAAATGCAAAAACGGTGGATTTTGACACTTTTGAAGTTCATGACAAAAACCAGCAATTAATATCCGTATTAACAAAAAAAGAAATTGAATTGTTAAGATTGTTTGCTTCAAAAATAGGACAAGTGGTTTCTCGGGATGAAATTTTAGATGCGGTTTGGGGACAAGACCAGTTTCCAACTACCAGAACCGTTGATAATTTCATCGTTGGTTTCCGAAAGTTATTTGAAACAGACCAGAGAAATCCAGAGTTTTTTCATTCGGTTAGAGGGGTTGGTTATAAATTTATAAAAAGTTAAACATTCATGGCAATCACTACTACTGAAAAGCAACTGAAATATGACCGCGCGTATTTACGCTTAGCCGCATCCTGGGCTTTTTTATCGCATTGTAATCGTAAAAAGGTGGGCGCAATAATCGTAAAAGACGGAATGATTATTTCTGATGGCTACAATGGAACTCCCTCAGGATTTGACAATTGTTGCGAAAATGAACTTGGAGAAACACACTGGTATGTTTTGCATGCTGAAGCAAATGCAATTCTAAAAGTTGCCAAATCAACGAACAATTGCTTGGGTGCAACCTTATATTTAACATTATCGCCATGCAAGGACTGTAGTAAGTTGGTTATTCAATCAGGAATAACGCGTGTTGTTTTTCAGTATGGATATAAAGATCCGGAAGGAATTAATTTTTTAAAAAGCGCTGGTGTTTTAGTAGAACAAATCGAAACTATTGAAGATGGAGAAAAATAAGTGGTGGCTTCCTTTAGTCGTGTCAATTGCGATGTGTATTGGGTTGGTGATTGGGTATCTTGTAACCCGAAACGGTGTTTTTACGGCAGGAGACTATGATGGAAATCGTTTGCAAAAATTGCAAGACATTTTGAATCTTATTGAAAAAAATTATGTGGACGATGTCAATCCAGATAAGGTTTTTGAGGAGAGCATTGTAGAAATGCTTCACAAACTTGATCCACATTCCAATTACATTCCAGCCAGTGAACAACAACGAGCGGCTGAAATGATTGAAGGTAAGTTTGGCGGCGTTGGGATGCGTTATTTTGTTTTGCGTGATACGGTTTGCATAACACATGTGATAAAAGGATCTCCATCTGAAAAAATGGGAGTTAAAGCGGGAGATAAAATCGTAAAAATCGACGGTAAAAATGTGGCTAGCGTAAAAATCGAAACCGACAAGGTGATGTCAATGCTCAAAGGCAAAGAAGGAACCAAGGTGAAGGTGGAAATTATTCGTCAAAAGAAAAGATTGACTCTTGAGATAACGCGGGGAACTATTCCAATTGAGTCTGTTGCATCATACTATTTAATTGGAAATGTGGGTTATATAAAAATAGATCAGTTTTCAGTAACTACAGCCGAAGAGTTTCGAATGGCGGCGTCTGAGCTAAAAAGCAAAGGAATGCAAAAACTCATTTTAGACGTGCGAAACAATGGGGGAGGAGTATTAGGTTCTGCCACAGAAATTGTGGATGAGTTTTTAAAAGACGGACAGTTGATTCTTAAAACCATAGGTAAGAAAGTTGGAACTAAAGTTTATAAAGCAACCTCTGTTGGTGAGCTTGAAAACATTCCTTTAGCCGTATTAATTAATGCAAGCTCAGCTTCGGCGAGTGAGATTTTAGCCGGGGCTCTTCAAGACAATGATAGAGGAATTATAGTTGGTCGCCGATCATTTGGAAAAGGATTGGTACAAGAAGACACAAAATTGAGGGATGGAAGCGTTATTCGCTTGACAATTGCTCGTTACTACACGCCAACGGGACGCTGTATTCAACGCCCATACAATGGAAAATACGACGAATATTATATGGATCGAGGAGGGGAGAACGACGCTGAATTATACAAACCGGACAGTTCAATTTTTGTAGATTCATTGAAATTTAAAACGCCAAAAGGAAAGATTGTTTATGGTGGTGGTGGAATTATGCCTGATGTTTTTGTTCCGTTCGATTCTACTGGTAGTAACATGTATTATGCAGCGTTACGTGTATCTCCAGTTTTTCAAGCATTTTCTTTTGATTATGTAGAGAATAAACGCGGTCAGTGGAAAAATGTAGATGATTTTATTTCGCGATTCAACGTGGACGACATGCTGTTAGCACAATTTTGTTCTTATGCTCAACGTGAGTATAAAATCCCGTTTGATAAAAACGCGGTGTTGCAAAGCAAAAAACAAATTATACGTTTATTGAAAGCGCAAATTGCCCAACAGCTATTTGATGATTTAGGGTTTTATAAAGTGTATAATTCAGAAGATAATGAGTTTTTGAAGGCGTTGGACGTGTTGAAGAAATAATTTAACGGAGTTAAATGGAAAAGGAACAAAAGAAGAAAAAGAAATCTCGTAAGAAATTTTGGGTTCGATTGACCTTGTTTTTATTTCTTTTTCCACTTTTTTTATTTTCACTTGCGCTTGGTATTATTTATTTAAAACAAGACGAGCTCATCCAAGAGTTTTTAGTAAAAGCTAACGAAGATTTTGAAGGAAGTATCAAAATCAGAGAAAGTCACATTGAACCTTTTGCTGCGTTTCCTTATATCTCAATTGATTTTGAGGACTTCCATATATACGAAGGTAAGAGGCAAACAAAAGAAGCCGAAATAACACATATCAACCATTGCTTTGTTGATTTCAATATTTGGGATATTTTAAATGCGGATTATAAAATTAAAGGTATTAAGTTAACACAAGGATCGCTTCGTTTGATTCAACACAAGGATGGATCGTTTAATATTTCAAATGCATTAAAAAGTAAAAAACCCGCAGAAAAAGTAGAAGAGGATTTCAAAATAGATTTGAAGTCCATTTCCATGATTGATTTGGATATTGTAAAAATTAACGAGGAAAACAACATTATCGTTGATGCTTTTGTAAACAAGGCACAAACCAAAGTAAAAAGCAGTAATGATCATTTTTACTTAGACCTTGATGCTAAATTTAAGTTAACAATTGTTCAATCTGGTGACACCTCTTTTATAAAAAACAAACATTTTGAAGTTGCGACTGAACTTGATGTAAATGATCTAACAAAGACCCTAACAGTTCAACCAACGGTTGTAAAATTTGAAAATTCTAGTTTTGGTTTCAGTGGAAAAGTTGGCTTGGAAAAAGACGTGCCAATTGACCTCCATTTTAATGGCGAAAAGCCAAATTTTGATTTAATTATTGCAATTGCTCCCGATGAAATCGCGGAAACATTTCGACAGTTTGACAACCAGGGCAAAGTATTTTTTACTGCAGATATAAAAGGGAAATCAGCAAATGGAAACATGCCAGCAATTAATGCTACGTTTGGTTGTGAAAACGCTTTTTTTAACAATAAACAAACAAATAAAACGCTCGATAAAATAGGATTTAAAGGGAGCTTCACAAACGGAAAAAACAGAGATTTAAGCACCATGAAGCTTGAAATACAGCAATTTAGTGCTCGTCCGGAAGCAGGTGTTTTTTCAGGAAAAATTGCTGTAGAAAACTTTGATTCTCCGGATATTAACATTCAATTAGTTTCAGATTTTGATCTTGATTTTATTGCAAAATTTGTAAATGCACGCGAACTTACAGGATTGGCAGGAAAGGTAAAAATGACCATGAATTTTCATGATATCATCGATTTAAAACATCCTGAAAAAGCCGTTGAAAAACTCAATGAATCGTATTTTACACAATTGGAAATTGAAAATTTACGCTTTGATAGCCCGAACCTCCCCGCACCAATTCGAGACGTGGACATGAAAGCAACATTAAAAGGACATGCTGCAACAATTGAATATTTTAACACTCAAATTGGAAATACCGATCTACACATAACCGGCAAAGTAAGTGATTTACCCGCGATTGTTCACCACACAAACATACCGGTAACGTGTGATTTAGATATTCAATCAAAAAAAATAGACTTACAGCAATTGACTAAGTCAAAGACGGATGCTGGCTTTGATGAACAAATAGATAATCTAAAGTTGAATTTACAATTTACAAGCTCTGCTAAGAAAATACTTGAATCTAAAAATCTACCCGAAGGAGAGTTTTTTGTGAAGAACTTTTTTGCCAAACTAAAACACTATCCACATGTCTTTCATGATTTTCATGCAGATGTTATTATTACTGAAAAAGACTTTAATGTTATTGATTTTCGAGGCTATTTAGATCAATCTGATTTTCATTTTAACGGATTTTTAAAGAATTATGATTTGTGGCTTGCAAATGAAAAAAATGGGGAAACCTATGTAGAGTTTGACATCGATTCAAAAAAAATAAAACTGGATAATTTGTTTGCTTACGGAGGAGAAAACTATGTTCCAGAGGATTATAGACACGAAGAAATCGAGCATTTAAAATTTCACGGAAAAACACACCTTCATTTTAACCAAAGCATCTTTGCGTATGCTGATTTCGAGCTAACAAATTTTAGCGGAAAAATGAAAATTCACCCCTTGAAATTTGAGAATTTTAGCACAAAAATACGTCTAGAACCAAATTCAATAGATGTGCAAGATTTCACAGGAAAAATGGGCCACTCTGATTTTAACGTTGATTTGCATTATAATTTTCACAACGGAAAACAGCATAAGAAAAACAGGCTCAGCATTATTTCTCAATTTCTAGATGTGGATGAGTTAAGCAACTATAATCCTCCTCCAACGGATTCATTAACGCAAGCCGTTGATCATGATGCTGCCTTCAGTTTGTATGATTTACCATTTTCTGATATGGATTTCAGCTTTCAAGTTGGCTCCTTGAACTATCACGCTCATACTTTAGAAAACTTTAACGCAAAGTTTCATACTTCAAAAGACCATATGGTCCACATAGATCAACTTGATTTTGTGACAGCCGAAGGAGAAATGAAAATGAAAGGATACCTTAGCGGCAAGGATAAAAAACACATTTATTTTAGTCCAAACATAACAGCAAAGCACGTTGATATCGATAAACTTATGTTGAAGTTTGACAATTTTGGTCAAGACCACTTAGTTTCAGAGAACTTACATGGCTATTTCAACGGAAGTATTACGGGTAAAATACATCTACACGCCGACTTGGTTCCTAAAATTGATGACTCAAAAATTATAATTAACATGCTTGTTACTGAAGGTAGGATTGAAAAATTTGCTCCTTTATCGGCATTAGAAAGTTATTTTGAAGACAAAAATGTAAGCAAAATACGATTTGATACGTTACAAAATGAAATAACTTTTGATAGGGGCACCATCATCATTCCTAAGATGACAATTAACTCAACCCTAGGATTTTTAGAAATCAGCGGTACACAAATAATGAACGAAAGGCTCGATATGGATTACGAAATTGGCGTTCCCTGGAAAATGATTAAAAATGTAGCGGCCAACAAACTTTTTAGACGTAAGAAAAAAGACGAAGAAGCAGAGGATGAAATTCAGTATAAAAAGGAAAACTCTAAATTTGTTTACGTCACAGTCAAAGGTGGAATAGAAGATTTTAAAGTGAATGTAGGGAAGAAGAAGAGGGGGTGATGTTCATTACAATTTATAATAGAAACAATTTTTTTAATCTATATGTTATTTTTCTAAATGCACAACGTAATAAAGTGCATGAAAGAAGAATTTGCAGAAAAACAATCCTATTGGTCTTATTGGGTAATGGAGTTCAACAGAAGAATTGATCTCGGCGTTGACGTTTTGTTCGCCGCCTTTATTGTTTCCTTTATTTGTTTGGTTGCCTACTTCCTCGGCTGGGGATTTTTCCTTAATGGAATTTTGGAAGGAGTCATCTATTTTTCGCTAATCATTCTGTGTTCCTTGCCATTAATTCTTAAGTATTGGTCAAACCAACTTGAAGAAGCAGAAAAAAAGTATACATACTACAAAGAAAAGGCTCAACAAGACAATGTAGGCGCATTTTACGACAGAGAAGATTTAGGATTTGATAATTGAAATGAATAAAGAAAAGAAAAATACAACAACTAAAATGACCATCCTTCAACGAATGCGTCAGATCGACCAAACCATTCAAACGGATGGATTGAATCCGGCTACGTTGAAAAAACTGAAGTCAGATCTAGCCATTGCGTCAAACTATTTAGGGGTTAATCATGAACTTTCAGCTATTTTTTCGATGGTATTGGTGATGTGTGTGAATGAACAAGCGCCCGTAATTCATGATATCAGTAACCGAGGCGGATTAGATGTAATTGATTTTATGCCACAGATTTCTTCACTTGATACCTTGGTCAAAGAGGGGTTTTTAAAGAAAAGAAAAGCGCGTCACAGACAAGTGGAAGAGGCGTTGCGCGGCAAGGTATATACCATAGATGAGGAAATCATGAATGCAATTATTCGCGATTTGCCCTTACCCAAGAAAGAAACAGAAGAACTTGAGGGGTCCATTGAAATTTTCCAATTGATATATGACTGGATGCATCAAGTGTCTGACAACGAGATGGGCGAACATGATTTTATGGAGGAGACCGAACAACTTCTTAAACAAAATCAGCATTATCCAATAATCAAAGAACTCTCTTTGTATGAAATGCCAATTGAATTTAAAATCGTTTTAATCTATACGATGTGGCGATCAATTTGCGGTTATAATAGTATAGATCTTGAGTTTCCATGCGAAACCGTTACTTTTACTTCCTCTCGAAGAATTCGAATGATGCAGCGATTTGCACACGGCGATGACCCTCTTTCAAAAGAAGATTTAATTGAGGTAAAGGAAGGGAGAATGAGTTCTGATTTAGACGCACGATTAAGTGATAAAAGCATAAAAATGCTAGAGTTGGAAAACATTCACATCAAAGAGCGTTTTAAGAAGGGACAGGAAACAATGAAGCCGGAGCAAATTATTGCTAAATCTTTGTTTTTTAATGAAGAGGAGGATAAGCAGTGGCAACGCATTCATTCCTTGTTAGAGGAAGAGAATTTTCGCATGGTGAACGAGCGAATGTCTGCTATGGGAATGAAAACGGGATTCACCATTTTGTTTCACGGATCACCCGGAACAGGGAAAACCGAGTCTGTGTTGCAGTTAGCGCGTATGAGTGGCAGAGAAATCATGAAAGTGGATGCTTCGATGACGAAAAGCATGTGGTTTGGTGAGAGCGAAAAACTCATGAAACGCATTTTTACTTCCTATGAGGAATTAAGAAAAAGTAGTGAAAAGACCCCTATTTTGTTTTTCAACGAGGCAGATGCTATATTAAGTAAGCGTAAGGTAAACGGATCTTCCAATGTTTCTCAAACGGAAAATGCGCTTCAAAACATTTTATTAGAGGCCTTAGAGAATTTCAACGGCATTTTCATAGCAACCACCAACCTAATTCAAAATTTAGACGAAGCATTTGACCGAAGATTCATTTATAAAATGTGTTTTTACCCACCCGAGGTGAAGGTTGCTGCACAAATTTGGAAGCAAAATATGCCAACTTTAGCTGACGAAGATTGCTTGTTCTTGGCGCAGGAATTTACCTTTTCAGGAGGACAAATCGACAATGTTATTCGAAAATGTGAGATTGAACACGTTTTAACGGGAGTCTCAGTTGATTTAGAAAATATTAAAGCGTTCTGCGACAAAGAGATTTTGCTTAAGAAGGCAAGTTCTAATCCGATTGGGTTTTAGGAATCAATATAGTGTTTTTGGCATCATTAATAATATTTTCAACATCTTTTGTATTATCAAGAATAAGGTCAGCCCAAGAGTTCTCCTTGAAATAAAGTATTTTTATTTCTGTTTCTTTTTCATTGTGATCGCAGTAAGTTTTAAAAAGATTCTTGGCAGAGTTTAAATAATTTGGATCTTGTTTGCTCTCCTCATAAAGATCAAGAGGACTTTCAACTTCATGTTCGTCAAGTTTTTTTGGATTTATTTGCTTTTTCAACAAATTATTTTCTTCTGTTGTAACCAAACACCCCACGAGATAAGGGTAGATCCAATCTACTTTAGTATTAATTAATTTAATTTTTTCTTCATCAGAAGTTTTTTTATTTGCCTCACAACACAGTTTCTCAAAATATTTACGCAAGCTTGCTCTTGGAATAATGTGATCCAACCTGATTCCACTACCCGATTTTGCTGCTGAATGAATTTTATCTAGAACGTTTAGATCTTCATCAGATAACTCTAATTTTAATTTTGCCCCTTCACTCATAAAATACTGCCAATATTTTTTGCCTTGGTGTAAATTTTCAACGATGCCCCAGAAAAATGGGCCTTCCATAAAGGAAATGTGTTTGCTCGAAAAAGTGTCAAAAATATCTTTTTCAAAAGCAATGCGTTTGTGGTTTTGCAAAAGAAATTCTTTCAGAATTAATTTTCTATAGGTAGGATAAAATTTAAGGTTTATTATATTGCTGGCATTAATTACTGTCTTATCTATCTCTGAAATTAATTCAATTAATATGTCATCCAATGCATCTTGGTCATCTTTAAATTCTATTGATTCATTAGTTGATTCATTTTTAAGTTTTTGCATTTCAAAAACATTAATTATTGCATTGAGATTCATTGCTTTAGGAACGTCCGTATTTTTAACTTGTGAATTGATATGTCTAATACAAAAACACTTAATTTCCTGATGATTTTTCCAAATAGTATTTTCAAATAATATATTTATAAATTCATTACCGTCTTTGCTTTGAGTATTCCAAATAGCATTTATATCTTTCTGTGTTATCTTCATATCCGAACTCGTGTTTTAACCAAAAATAATAAAAAAAGCCCCGATTGGGGCTTTTTTAGTGTTCGCTTTATTTTTTGCGAAAGGTTCTTTCAACCCGGTTCTTGAATCGTCTGCGTCGCATAGCATGGCCTTTTTCAGATTGATGGTGTTTTTTTGCTATTTCATTATCTGACAAACCGTTGAAGTAGAAGTCCTCAAGCATTTCGCGGTTTTCAACCGTTTCTTGACTCAACATTTCATGAAGGTGTGTTAAGCGATCTTGGTAAAGTTCATCTGCATCAAAATCGTAGTCGTTAACCTTTTCTCCATGAAAAGAAAGGTCATCGTAGTAGTTGATCGGTGGATTTTTTCGCTCCTGATCGATGATGTAGTTTTTTATAATTCTACCTACCCATTGTTTTAATGTTCCTTTGCTAGGGTCATATTTATAAAACTTTGAATGCACCTTTAGAAAAATGTCTTGTGCGTAATCTCCGCGATCACTTGGGCGTACTCTTTTCGAGTAAGTTGAGTTTAAACAGTCATGGATAAAGTCACTAATAAATTTTCCTTCTTGTTCGTTTAGCATAAATAATAATCAATGTTTATATTTTACATAATTTTCCCATTCTCCTTGCTGGGAGTTAATTTAATTGGAACCTGTTAGAAGGAGATCTAACCTGGCTTGACCTGTTTAAAAACGCATGATTTGGTTCGACTGATAGAGCATACAGAAATTAATAGACGCTCCGTTCTTTCTTTGGTTGCCTAAAAATAATTTAAAGAGATAATTTTTTTTCATTTAAGAAAAGACTTTTACTAAAACTGTAGCTTTTTTATTAAAATTTAGGAGTAGACAATTTGCGCATTTTTGCTGCTTAAACAAATATACGATTCAAACGTGCGAAAAAAAATGATTTTGGCCGTTTTTCGAAAAAAGTTCGATTTTTTTCAAAAAAGTTGTTTTTTTAATCATTTTTAGGGTTTTGGCTATGTTTTTACTCGCTTTTCGTGGTTTCTTGTAGGATTAATTCAGACAACCAAGCACCCATGCTTTTATTTGCTTTTTGGTGATGTACTTTGTCTTGAATAATTCGAGCTATTATTTTGTCTCGTACAGGATTTCTTTGTTCTGCTCTAATTTGGTGTTCAAATTCAGTTGAAATTACCCTTTCTAGCGTGTAATGAATCGCTAATAATTCTTCTTTAGTGTACATTTTCTTTTTTTAAAACGGTTAAACTTTCATTTATTATATCTTCCATGGAAGAATACTGGTATATGGATTCAAAGGAAATCTCCTCTTTTTCAAATTGATAAGGGCGGTATTTTTCAACTTCAGTTTCCCAGACATCTCGTTTTTGCACTTGGTACTTAGCAAATAAATCTGGATACTTTGTCTGCAGCACAGTAGAACTAAACTCTTTTTTTGCTGGCGTTTCGCCTCTTTTCCAACTTGAAACACCCTCAATGGCTAAATATTCCCCCGTCCTTTGCTTCAGTTCTAATTCAAGTTCTTGAATCGCATATTTAGCTAGCTCCTCCTCGCGGTTGTGTTTTAAATATTGATAGTGTAACTGAGTCGTAATTTCATTTCTATCTAGTTTTTTACTTTTTTTCCGGTCAGCATGTATATCTGCGGGAATTTCCTTAATTAACTCCGCTATCGCTGGAGAAAGGGTTTTTAAGTTTATTTTGGTCTGTGATGTGAATTTTGACTCCCACCCTTCTGGTTTCACAACCATACATTCTTCGTGCAATTCCGGGTGGTCTTTCATAAATTGATCTTTGTCAAAAGATTTTCCACCTGATTTCGTTGTTATTGATAAAACATCCTCTATTCCAGATCCAAGTCCGGCCAATTTTATTAATTCTGCCTTACACAACTTGCAAATGTTTGAGCTTATAATCAAGCGTTCTTTTTGATTGGTTAATTTTTTTAGTAGATTAATTTCTTCATCTCTTGCTTCGCGTGTCAAACCATTGTCTTTTATTTCTCCGAGTCGCTTACTATTTTTCAAAAGCTCCACAGAAACCCGCACCTGATCCTTTAGAATTATTCCATACGCTTCGAGTAAAGGAAGTTCATCTTCCGCAATAACAAACCATTCTCCGTATAGTCTTCTCATGCTCAAATAGGCGTGTAACTTTTGTTCAAAAACTAAGGCATCCTCCACTTCTTTTATTTTGCCTAAGATGATTATTTCATGAGAATTCCCAGTTTGATGTTTTTTTGAACGATCCTCACTGGTTTGCTTTTCTTGGGCAATTCCAATTTTAATATTTCCACTAAATTGTTTGGTGAAACGATTTTTTTCACCTGTTAGGTAGATTTCTCCAACCCGAATAAATTTTTTAGACATGCTCAATAATTTTATATTATATATTTTAACTTATGCAATAAATAGAAAAATAATGTGTTTAAAAAAAATGATTTTAGCTTTTTCAATTAAAAACCCCCACATTTTAACAACTTTTTATAAAATTCATCCATTTTACGCTGTCTAATAGTCCCCAATTGCCGGAAAGCACACTGTTTTCAAAAAGCAGGGTAGAACCCACTAAATTTTCATTTTTAAGGCCGTCAACGAGCTTCTTAGAATCTGGAACTAAACTTTTATAGCGGCATACAAATCGAACTGTTTTTGGCTCGAGTGTTTGAATTATATCCACCAAGAGTGCTTTTTGAAAGTTAAGTAATCTATCTATTAGGCCAGAGGCTTTCATCTCCGCTCTTATTTCCTGTAAAATACTTGTAGGAATAGGAACAACATAAATGTCGATTACGAGTAAATTAAATTCTTGACATAACTTTTCAGGAATAGAATGGTAATTTTCGTGATCGGGGAAAAGTTTTCGAAGGTGATGGGCATTTAAAAAGCTATTTCTCGTATTCACTTGGACCGAATTGGCAAAAATGCTTTTTTCAAAACTTTGCGCAATCTCTCCGAAAAGAATGTTTACCGTTTCAGGTTTTTTCTTTCCAAGTTGAGTAATTAATTCCGTTTTTACTTCTTCAACGCGAATAAACTCATTGAGTAAATGGATGGCAACATCGTCTTTTCCGCAACAGTTACTTAGTTGAGCGCTCGATTTATAGTTTTCAAGCATGTTTTTTTGATCCATAATGTGAACTAATTCACGGACCATTTTTGTTAAATCAATCATATTTTTTTCATTTTAGTAAATATTATATTCTATTGTAGTGGGTTGGTTTTAAATTCTTTCACTTTTTTAATTTTTTTTATTCGTTCATCACTGCGTAGGTAATATCACGACCTATTTGTCGGTAGCTTTCGAAGCGAATAAAGGCATTTTTAATATTTGCTACCACAAAGCCAACATTTTCAACTTCGGAATCTTTTATGACATACGTTTTCCAGTCTGCTCCACCTTTTATGGGAAATTCGTCTGTACTTGGATGGTGTGTGTAATGCATTTCGGCTACAAGCTTTTTTTCTTCAGTTACAGCGTATTTCACGTAGCATTGAAACTTAAGCGATGAATTGTTCACGCGCACTTCTAGTTTGTACCAATAGGGTTGATCTAGGTTGTTGTAATATAAGGATGGAACAACACCATCGTATTGACTTAATAAACCATTTAATACTTTCAGTTGCTCGTGGAGCTCACTTTTGTATTTTTTCATTTGGTACATGCCTAAGTGCTTAAACATTAGGTCGAGGTCGTGGCGCCAATCTTCCACGGTAGGGCGTTCTGAAATAAATTCAAACATGTGTAAATAATTTTAATTGCGTGTGAAGCGGGCTTTCCGACTCAGCATACAAATATTACTTTACAGGCGTCCTATTTTATTAGGACGAATGCATGTTTGCTAAAATTTTGTCAAAACGTGCATGAAATTGACGTATTTCCCAAACAAATAACCGGCTTCTGGGTAACGTTCAAAAAGGGCAACATAGGGAAATTGTTCCGAACTCCATGCTCCATTGGTTAATCCTGTTGTATGAAAATTTTGATGCGGCTTTGACAAGGCGCGGTGTTTGGAATAGGTGTGAAATTTAAATTTTAGATCAATGTAGTTTTCTATTGGTTTGATATCCACTAATTCCTGGCTGTCGTGCACTTTAAAGATCATAAGGTGGTTGGCTGCCCAGCCGTAGAAGCGAATTATAACTTCTTCCTCCTGTGCATCATTAGGCATGTTCCAAACGCCTATTGCTTTGGCAAGTTTCTTTTGAATGTTGTAGGTGACCCATTTTTCTGAAGCGCTAAATCGTTCAAAGGTATGGGGCAACTTTGGGTCGCGGACTTTGGTAAGCGAACTTCCGTCGATTTGGTCGATGCGAAAGTTCCGAACAATGTATTTATTAGGCCTTTTGTTTTTGGACTGCAATTGACTTACTGCGCACAGATGATAGAAACCATCGTGCAGGCGCAAACAGAGTGGATAGACTCGAAAGGTGGATTTTTCAGGAACCGATCCGGTAAAGTGTTCTAGTTTCTGACTCTCCACATAGGCAAAATGCACGACTTCTTCGCGCTTGATGTGTTCCAATATGCGGAGCGTGGTATCCATCATGGAATTCTTGCGTAGTTCGCTTTGGTGCTCTGGTTTTTTAATCAAAAACACTTGACTGGTATCTACCTTTTCGATATCTAGATTGAAAAAGGCCGGACTTTCTTGCATGAGTCTTTGTACAGCTGGAAGCTCGCTATATTGAGATAAAATTCCCTTTAGAAAGGCAACAGTGTGTTCTTCGTTAGCGTCGAGGAAACAAATGTTTGGAATACGCTCGTGGTGATAGGCATACATTCTATCCACGTGATCGTAATGTAAGTCGTAAAGTTTCTTATTTGGAAGGAGGGAAAGGGTTGTGTCTGCTTCTTCGAAAAGGCCTTGGTTGATGTCGTTTATATCCGCTTCTAGGGTTTTCACCGTAATCTCTCGCAGGCCGCGCAGCTTGAGTTTTTTATTAACTTGTTCTGCTAGAAATTCTCGAGCTTTTTTACCTTTTGGAGTGGGTTTGGCTTCGTGAAGAACAATTTCATGAATGATACGGATGCGTAAACGTTGCCCCACTAAGGTGCTGGTATTCTTTTCTTTGGACATAGTTTACAAAAGTAGGATGCCGTTTTGGAAGAAAAAAATGATTTTAGGGGAATTGATTGGTTATTTTATATCGAATGCGTTTTTTACTAATGGCCTCTCCGGACCATTACTTGATCCAATTACATTATATTTAAAAAGAGGGAATATGGTGCCACGTTGATTCAAAATATTAAATGCCATAGGACTATTCAGAATAGATAGATTAACATTAATGCCATTGTCTAATTTAAAAAGCTTATCACTGTAATACTCAAAAATTGACACAGATGTGTTGAGTGGCGTGCCAATAGCAATTTTACAATTTTTACAATATGTTAATTTTGATTTTTGTTTAAAATGAACGAACGACCATTCAAACAAAAATACGGGAAAACCCTTTTTTCCAATAAAACGTTTTTTTTTCCATTTAGACCTCAAATTATCTAAATCTATTGGAAGGAGCATCAAGTCAAAATATACTATCCCAGAATTTATAACAGTTAATAATTTCTTTAAAAACAGGTTGCCTTCATTAGTTATTATATTTGGATTAGATGAATCAATGAAAGCCTTTAAAAAAACAGTGCTTCTGGCATGTTTCTTAAAGCGTTCAATTAAGTCATTAGGCAAGGTTGTCGCCTCTGGATAATCTTTATCGTGAAAACAACCGTAGTAGGGGTCATTTTTAGCAGCATTAATTAGGAAATGTATTCCTGATTCAGGGGGGATTCAAATATTAAAATGTTTTCAACCGGATTACTTTTATATTTTAATCTGAGTTCTGAGATATAAAAATCATAGATTTCACGATATTTCTTATAAACTTCTTTTTGATTATTGTCTAAGTCATAGTTCTTCAATTTTGTAGAAAACGGAGATAAAATTCCATTGATTAAATTGAAGTCTACACCTATTAGAGGATTATTTAAATGATGGAAGTAACCTTTTTTACAATTTTCAAAGTTCATACAAACCTAATGATTTAATGCTAAATTAATTATTAATTCAAATGTTTTGAAAAATTAAATACAACAGAATACTCACGAACTATTTTTAATAGACGTTAACTTAGACGAACAGTTCTATTATTCCCGACTAGGGTTTTCTCTTGGTTTTGGCGTAGTACGTTTGTGTTCTGCCATTCATCGACATCGAGAGGCTGTTTGTGCTTGAGTTATAAGTAAAACTCTGGTTTGATGATGTCGCACCACACGTGTTTTGGTAAAATTTCGCGTCAACTGTGTTTCCTGAAACGTTGTACGTGTATGAAGACATACACCCATTAACATTTGTCCAAATAACCAGAGCCCCAGTAGAGGCACCGTCGTAAATGGCTTCAAAATTAATGTACGCTGTTACTGAACCAGCCGTTGCAATCCATGTGTAGTCATCTAATTTACTTGACAAAGATTGGCCATACGTGTTTCCAAATAAGGAAACGAATAGAATTAAGTATAAATTTTTCATAATTTTTTTTTCGAATATACATAAAATAAATTAAAAATGCACGATTTTTAAATTTCCCGGTTATATATCCCTACCCTTTCCGTAATAGTCGTATATAAATCTTTTTTAACCCCATAATTTTTATCCTATGCGAAATTGGCTGAATATTTTTAGCAAAACCAAAAAACCTGTCTCTACCATGACCTATACAGAACTTGGAAATGAGCTCGATGAGTTCTCACGCTTTGTCAATGTTAACGGCGATATGGCCTTCGTGCTTTCCGTATATTGTATGATGCGCAACCGAAAAAACTACGTGAAAATTGATGATTTGTTGGAAGAGCTCGAACCGCACGTCCCAACCGAATATACCATCGAACAAGTGGAAAAACTCGTAGTGGCAGGCTGGTTTGTTTTTGGTGGTGAAGGCCCTTTTTCCAATTCCTACGATCAGATTTTCCTTACACATACAGCCGAAAACGCCTTGAAATCATCCAATAAAGCAGCGTTACCAAAAAAATCTACTAAGCAAGAAGACGTGCTTATTCTTACCATGTATGCGCGAGCCATTTCCTTTCGCAACCGAAGTATCACCTTGCGCGAATGGGCAAAATTCGTAAAAGAAGCTATGAATCACAAGAAAGTTTCGTTTATGTCCTACCTGCAAAGTAAAAAGCTCAAACGCGAACACCAAAATATAGCCCTCTATGTGGGATTGATTTGTTTAGTAGATAACGTTTATTCTGATTTATCCACTATTCTCGCCTTATTTTCTGACAACCCCTTGGATTACAGCAGAAAAAAGAAACAACTCACGCAACTAAGCCACGCGCTTTACGAGAATGAAGTACTCGTTTTGTCGGTGCGAGACAGTGGAACAAAGCGCTTGGCGGCTCACGAGCAATGGGTACAACGCATGGATGGAAATACGGTTGCTGAACCTTCGTTTACGCTACAAAATAAAACCCTGGAATGGGTGAGTCACAAGAATATTGTAGAAAAAAACTTGTTGTATAATCCTGAGGTAGAGGACAAAGTTTCGGTATTGAAAAAGATTTTGGAGCCTGAAAACCTAAAAAAATTCTCCCAACAAGCAAAGAAAAACGGAGAAAATTCCGGTATTATTGTTTTGTTGTCTGGTGGGCCGGGAACAGGGAAAACGGAGCTTGCTAAACAACTGGCATTATCTACCAAACGAGATTTATTAGCCTTTGATGTGTCGCAGCAGCGGAACATGTATTACGGAGAATCCGAAAAAGCCATAAAATCAGTGTTTGACGATTACAAACGCTTGCACAAACATTCGGGTAATGCACCGATTTTGTTTTTCAACGAGGCCGATTCGGTATTTGGCCGACGTCAGCAAGGGAATTTCAATACTTCCATGACCGAAAACACGATTCAAACGATATTATTGAACGAATTGGAAAACTTCAACGGCATTTTGATTTGCACCACCAACGTTCCTGAGCAATTTGACAGTGCCTTTTCACGACGCTTTTTAATTGAGATTGCAATTAACAATCCGGATGAAGCCGTGCGTGCACAATTGATTTTACAACTTTTTCCGAATTTCCACCCCGAAAAAGCGGAGCAACTGGCAGCAGAATATAATTTCACTGCCGCAGAATTGGGGAAATTTCGAAAGAACTGGGAATTGCGAAAAATCGCAGGAATGAACCAAGGAACTATTGAAGAGAACTTATCGCTTTTCTTGGCGAACAAAGAGGATATGAGCCGTTGGCAACAGATTGGGTTTAGAGCGTAGAATTTGGGTTATTAGCATAAAGTTTTCGGAATCATTAATAACAAAATATCGATCTTCCTATTTCCACTTTTCTTTTTCCGCAAAAGAAAAGTTCGCAAAAGACCACGAAGTAGCAGCAAACCTGTCTATCGACAGGTGGAGCTAAAACTCGGTGCTGATTATTTTTCAATGCGTTAAACTTTTGAAATTCGACCGTTACGGTGATCCTTCGGCTTCCTTACGGTTCCCAAATTTCAATTCGCTACACTTTCTCAAAATAAAAGGCACCTAAGATGAAAACCAAAAAATACAAGGCCGAATAATTCTATTAACGAGTAAAATAAATATGAGCAAATTACTTTTAAACAACTTAAACGGAAACAGACGAGGTCTTTTCAAACGATTTTTGGATTCGTTTTCAGAGGCTCCACGCATTGCCTGGTATCCATCGGGTGGCGAAGATTTCCGTGCCTTAATGTATTTGAATGATGAATTTTCGCGTTTAGAACCAAGCAAAGGAGAAGAGCCTGCAGCGCCAGATCTTTTTTTGTACACGGATTATTTTCCCTGGACTTTTTCTCGGTTTTTGAAAACGCCTATTCTCTATCAAGACGAGCGAACAACTATTGAAATTATGGACTTGGAGCGTTTGCCGAATTTGAATTTACCCTTGCACGAAGAATTGGTGCATTTTCCGGAAGGAGGAGATTTTAATGACCAAGCGCTTTTTATGCTCGTGCGTGTTCAGAGTTCTGTTCTTGGTGAATTTGTGCGACCGGCGTTGTATGTTTTTGCAGAGAATGAAACGTTTTATGCAGAGAAAATGAGGCGGTTCCGCGCGCAAATCTCGCACATTATTCATGTGCGTTATGGTGGAGGAATGGGCGGTGGAGGAAATTCTGCAGGAGCTTGGTTGTTACATGTGTTGAAAGATTTGCGTTGCGAGCTTTTTATCACAGATGGCCATCATCATTGGCAAAACGGAGATGATTTTGCACTGACTTTGTGTCCTGAAATTACGTGCGAGGTAAATGTTGAACTCAAGCGTATTCGACAAATACACGAAAGACGTTGGTCAGAACATGGGCATGTGAGCTGGAATTTGGTAGTTTAAAACGAAAAAAATTTTGGTTTTGCGAAATTGTTGGTATATTTATGCAAACTAATAAATCAATTAATTATGAAACGTATTATTTATTTTGGTGCAGCCGCCTTATTTATAGGAGCTACATTGACTTCGTTGACGTATGATGTAAATTCAAATTCATCAACAGATACCAACAAGGAATTAGTAAAAAAAAGAATTAGCTTTAAAATTCGTGGAACGGGTTCGAAAGGGATTTCTGTAAAAATCGGAATAGGGTCTTCAATTGGATATGGTTCTTGTTGTTCTACTGTAAGCCCATCAACAACAAGTGGTTTTTCAGGAGAAATTGGTGATGTTGTTTATGATTCTGAAAGAAAAAGAGTTATCACAAAAATTTATGACGGCTTAGAAGGTCAAACAATTGAGTTAAAAGATTATTATTGATAAATTGTCAGTAGAAAATACAGGAAGCACCGAGAGGTGCTTTTTTTGTTTTAATGAATGTGATATTTTGAAAATAAAACGTAATTATCAATAAAAACCATGAAACACATCACCGTAGTAGCGGCAGTTATTGAAAAAGAAGGGAAAATCTTGTGTGTACAACGAGGCAAATCTCAACATGCTTATATTTCAGAAAAATGGGAGTTTCCTGGCGGGAAGATCGAAGAAGGCGAGAGTGAAATAGAAACCATACAGCGCGAAATTTTGGAAGAATTGAACATGCGCATTGTTGTCATAGAAAAATTAATGGTGGTAGAACACGAATACCCCGATTTTCACCTCACCATGCATACCTATCGTTGCAGTACAAAGGACGAACCCACCCTAACCGAACACCAGACCTTTCGTTGGCTGGAAAAACACGAACTTCCTACCTTGGATTGGGCCGCGGCGGATGAGCCGATTGTGGGGAGGGTGAAGAGTTGAAATGAAAACACTTTTTCCTATTTTTGAATTATAATAATAATAGGCTCATTATGAATACTAAAAAAAAGGATGTAAAAACTAACTTAAGAAAAGAACTTTCTAAAATATGCCCGTTCACAAGCCATTTTAAAAAAGAATACGAAGCATTTTGTTTAATTAAAAATTCTTTGGAGAGCCTTAAAAAAAAAGATGAATTATTAAATGTGAAACTTGAAGTTCTAAAGTTTTGGCATTTATTCCAATTGAAAAACTTTTTCTTACGAATGGGCAAACAAGTAGCCATAGAAAATGAGGTGATTGATCTTAATAAGAATACAATAGTAGATATGATGATTGATGATTTATTATGGAGAATACCAGAATTAAAAAATCTTAAAGGTTCCAACAAAAACAAATACAATGCAGCTAAATTTTTCATCAATGACAAGGAAAATAGAGAACCAAAAAAATTGAATAATAAACATCTTGAGCATCCGGTTCCTCGAACCGTTTTGAAAAGGTACCTTGAGTTAAAATCTGTAGAGGTTTCTATATTTGAAAATAATATAGACAAAATAAATGAATGCGCTATAACAATTGATGCAATTATGAAATTAAATTTTACTGTCTCCATGAATAAATTTCACGATAGTAAATTAATAAATCAATATAAGTTTAAAAGTGATAGAATTTATAATTTCAATACTTCTCGCAAAAAGATTCAAGATTTAGATGAGATTAATGAATTAATGGAAAAGTTTAAACAAGATCCCTTTTGGAGGTATGAAGATCTTAGAGAAAACATCAAACTACAATATAGAGATAATCAATGTGCATGGGATTACAATGTAGAAGAAGATATTTTGGGAATTGATAAACTTAAAATAGGAGAAAATGAATATAAATGGGAGAATGGTGTGTGGACATAAAATCAGTCTTAACGAACCCTCACCTCGGCATATACGCCCGATGCCCGTGAATAGTTATCTTGTGATGTCCCTGCTTCACCATGTAGTGTGCTAGGTAGAGTGCAGGATGGTCCTTTTTAAATGTTTCTTCATCGAATTTCGTGCTGGTGACTGCGGTAGCCGTTCGTTTCCAGCTACAAACACCTTCAATTTTCTCTTCTTTATCCACCGCCGCTTTTAATTGGTATTTGATCAGCTCAAGCTCCCACTGAAGCAGAGTTATTTCCTTTTGTAAAGCCAAATGGTTGCCATGAAGAATTTCAATTTTTTTGTTGCGTACTAATTCACTGTTCTCCTGTGAACGATCAAAAACTTCTTTTGGGATTTTTTTCTTTTGGTCTTCCAAGGGTTTGTTCCATTTGGAAAGAGCTGCATTTTTTTCACCAATGATTTCAAAGGCCTCTTTAATCTTTTCTTCGGTTTCGCTTTTCGAATATTCATCATGAAGTGAAGGGTAAGCGCTTTTGAATCCGGAAGTGTCAAAGGACAAAGAATCCGTTGTAAAAAGCATATCCAACACACCTTTTATATTGCCGTATTTTTTTCCAAGAAGCTGGCAAAATTCTGCCCGAATCAATAACAAATGTGCTTCTATTTCTTTCGTTCTCTTGAGCTTGGTAATGTATTCATCGCGCCAATTTTCTTCAGCGAGTGTTGCAAGCCTTGAGACTCCATTCGACTCAACATTGCTCAATTTTTCAGTTTTCAGAATCACGGACTCAAACAGGAGTTGTTCGTCTTTCATTCGGTTTGCTTCTTTGATGACCACTTTAAGTTCTTTGTCGTCTAGATCAAACCACTCGCCCGTGATCCATTTTTCGTTGAAGCGATAATGAATTAAGGTTTCTAATTTTTCAACAAAAGGAACGCCAGAGATGGTATGTATGTCAATAATATCGCGGGGATTCCCGGTTTGATGTTCTTTGATCCGTTTGTCGGTGGACTTGTCTTTACGAACAATCCCAATCTTCACGTAGCGACCCATATCGCCCGTCAAATAATCTTTGTCCCGTAAAAAATAGAGACTTCCATTTGTTTTTACCAATGCCATACTTCGAAAATACTAATTTTACGATATAATACTATAAAATTGCAAACTTTTAAAATAATTGTGTAATTTTTTTTAGTTGTTAATTCAATAAATGCATTAAAGTAAACCAATTCTTTTTAGTAAGTGTGAGCAAAACTTTTAGAATGGCACACTTGTGTTTATTTATTTCGTATTCAATTTAAATAAACAAATAGATCAGTTCTGTCTTATTCAACACCCTGAAAAACAGAAGACTATTTATTTATCCAATATCAGTAAGTACTGTTTTTTGAATCTATTAAAATACCAATCCTTATACTTTTTAATGAATCTTTTATAAGACTTTAACCTTTTTATGTTAATAAATAATCGTCTTTGTTTCATATTTGTACACCCGTGTTTTATATATTTGTCACACAAATCTTTAAAATTATAGAAATGAAAAAAGTTTATTTATGTTTAGCATTATTTAGTGCTTCATTTGCTTTTGGTCAAGGGCAAATTAGTTTTTACGGTGGTTTAAATTTAGCTGGCGCAAGCTCCAAAGATTTTACTCAATTTGATATTTCAGATTGGGAAAATTACGGTCTTTTAACTAATGGTGGCGCAGAGGGTAGAGTAACCGTAGATTTAGCCGCTAATAAGCCAAGTCCTATTAACTTAGGAATAAATTTAGGCGCTGAATACTCATTAAACGAGAAATTTAGTGCGTTAGCGGAATTACAATATGCCGTTTCAGGAATATCATTATTGGGAGTTTATGCTGGAATAAATTACGATGTTGTTAAAAAGGAAAAATTCAGCCTTGGATTAACGCCTAAAATTGGTTACAACGTCGGTGGAGCTGATTTAGGGACGGTTTCTGTATTGCCAGGCTATGTTCCTCCAGTAGTTTTACCTGAGGGGACATTTAATGATGGCGATGCGTTGTCAATAGGTTTTAGTGGTTTGGCTATAAATTTAGGTATTAGACCGCGCTACATGTTTACTGAAAAGATAGGGTTACATTCATTAATTGGATTTAATCTTGGTCTTACTTCTTCAGATGGATTAGTTGCAACAACTTCTGGTGGAGATGTTGTTATTCCTATGACTTCTGCAGCAGTTGTAAAAAGCGATGCTTCTGCCACTCAAGCAGGAATTAACCCAACAATGTCAAGTACTGGTCTTTCGCTACAATTGGGTATTGTTTTCAAACTATAAGGAAATAATCAATTCTTTTAAAAGGGCTCTGAAAAGAGCCCTTTTTTTGTTATATTTTGCAAAGAAATTAAACTAAATAAGCCCTGCTTATAATTGTTTTGGGGTCGATAAAGAAGTATAATCAGCTACTTATTCTATTGCTATTTATGCCACACTTTTTAAAGGTAAATCCTAAAAGGGTAATTATCTTTGACAACAATCTAAAATCAAACAGGCCGTGTACAAGTTTAAAACAAAACACACATAAAATTTAAATAACCATGCATAATCTAGAACGATTTCTCCTAAAACAAGAGAAGGATTATCAAACTGCGCTCAATGAGATAAAATCTGGAGATAAACAAAATCACTGGATTTGGTATATTTATCCGCAATTGGATGGTTTGGTGGCAAAGCCAAGTGAAAACACAAGAAAGTTTTCAATTAAAAACGCGGCTGAAGCAATTGCTTATTATAATCATCCCATATTGCAAAGCAGGTTACTAGAAATAACAAAGGAATTATTAGCCCACAAAAACAAGAACATTCAACAAATAATGGGGGAAGTTGACTCAGTAAAATTAAGATCCTGCATGACTTTATTTGATTACATTTCCGGCAATGAGATTTCTGTTTTTAGGGAGATTCTCGATCAATATTTTTCAGGTGAAGTTGATCAAAAGACAATTGAAATTTTATCAAGAGACAATAAAACTCCTTAATATGAAAAAAATTATTTTATCCCTTAGCTTTTCTTTAACCATCCTTTTTTCCTTTGGTCAGGTAGATCAGTCATACAGTAATAAGGTAAAGCGTTTAATGGAAGTATCTGGCGGAAAGGATTCCTACGATGCGGCCATCTTGCAAATGTTCACGATGTTTAGTCAACAATATCCGGACGTTCCGGAGAGTTTTTGGTCAGAGTTCAAAGTAGAATTTATGAATATATCAACAGAAGAATTAGTAACGCTAATTTCTCCTGTTTATGCGCGTCACCTCACCCCAAAAGACCTTGATGATATAATCGCCTTTTACCAATCTCCTGCTGGAAAAAAACTATCAAGTTCTCAAGGTGCAATCACAGCAGAATCCATGATTCTTGGGCAAGATTGGGGGGCTATTTTAGGTGAAAAAGTTCTTAAAAAGCTAGAAGAGAAGGGATATTGATTTAATTTAACCCAAGATTTGAGTCTACCGTTTCAAAAACAGTTAAAATGACAAGACAATTTGTACTTACACTTTTCCTTGTTTGGACAGCTTCTGTTTCTGCCCAAACAGACACCACATCACCAAAGAATTTACGCCTTATCCATAAAAATCACTTTGGATTAAGTTTAGGTGGCCCAGGTTTTTTTGGCCCTTATTATGAACATTTTTTTAATCAAAATTGGAGTATTGAAACAGGTTTTGGAGGACTTTTAGTAATTAATTCAGCATATGTAGGAGGGCGCTATTATTTTGGTGAAAAGGATAAAGCACAAAGATTCTCACCCTATGTCGGCGCTGCTTTTGGTGCTGGTTTTTATATTGGTGGAGGTGGCTCTGGTGGAATTGACGGTGCTGGAACTCCAATTGGTTATGTGCCAGTCGGCATTCAATTTCTAAGCCCGAAAGGGTATGCTTTTTCACTCGAAGCAGCTCTTCTCTATTTTGATGGTGAATACCTTCCAATGGGGGCCTTGAAAATTCGATTACTCAAAAAGAAGAAGAAAAAGCCAACAAAGCATGAGAATGAAAAGAATCCAAAGTCTTCCTCTTTGAAAAAAAACAGGCAGTATAGTATGGGCATTAATTTAAGTTCTTTTATTAATCCAAATTTTGTGTTTCAGGGTAAACCTGATTTGTTTTTTGCCTCAAATCCAAATTTTGATTTTTTTATTCAAAAAGAAATTTCTTCAAAATATGCATTAAGGTTTCCTGCTAGAATTGGCCTAAACGCCCGATATAACTGGGAAAGCCAGGTTAATCAAGAGATTTATCGAAATGCAAAGAAAACAATAATTGGCGACCTTGGCTTCGAACCTTTGTTTTATGTGTATCGAAATAAAACGCTTACAGGATATATTGCTCCAAGTATCAGTGTAGGAATTGGTCGGAACATATCTAAAGAGTATTTAGTTTCTGAATCTCAGGGAGATTATAAATATACCGCCGGAGGCTCCAATCCTTATGGTAAATACGGATGTTTAATAGGCGTACGCTGGGCTCTAACAAGTTTTTTTCAGCTTGGAATAGAATGCGGAGGATATGTTGCTAATAATTCCCAAAAATATTACAACGGATTATTCGGCAAGTATTTTTTAGTTTGTCAATTGGGTCCTAGCAAGTAAAAACTTCTTCATTCAGTTTAAACCGGTTTAAAAACTAGCTCAACCAAACGGATGATTCTTTACTTCCTTTATTCGCAAGCCAATGAGTTTTTCAATACTTCTGATATAAGGCTGTTCTTCCACATCGCAAAAAGAAAGTGCTTTTCCACTTGCACCCGCACGACCCGTTCTACCAATACGATGAACATACGTTTCAGGAATGTTCGGAATGTCATAATTGATTACCAATTCCAATTCATCAATATCAATTCCACGTGCTGCAATATCCGTGGCAACCAATACTTGAATGGTTCTATTTTTGAAATTGTTTAAGGCATTTTGACGCGCGTTTTGCGATTTATTTCCGTGTATGGCTGCCGCTTTTATGTTGGCCCTAGAGAGAATTTTAACCACACGATCTGCACCATGTTTAGTTCTCGTAAAGATCAACACAAAATTTATGGTTTTCTCAGATAGAATATGTAGTAGCAAATCCTTTTTCTTTGCCGTTACCACATGATAGAGTTCTTGTTCAATTTTTTCAGCGGTGGATGATACAGGAGTCACAACAACTTGCTGTGGATTCGTAAGCATCGTACTGGCAAGTGTTTTAATCTCCTTGGGCATCGTGGCTGAAAAAAACAAGGTTTGTCTTTTGGCCGGAATGAGCTTGAGTACTTTCTTCACATCATGTATAAAACCCATGTCCAACATGCGATCTGCTTCATCTAACACAAATACTTCCAAGCTTCTTAAATCGATATAGCCTTGTTGTTGTAAATCGAGCAAACGACCCGGTGTTGCAACCAATATATCAATTCCACTTTTCAGGCGATTAATCTGACTCGTTTGATTTACTCCGCCAAAAATCACAGCATGACGCAAATTCAAATTACTTCCATAATCTTTGATGTTTTCTTCAATCTGAATGGCTAATTCGCGGGTTGGAGTCAATATTAATGAGCGAATTTTTCTCCGTCCTTCGTTCTTTTGTGTTTTGTACAAGTTTTGAAGAATTGGGATGGCAAATGCGGCTGTTTTTCCAGTTCCTGTTTGGGCGCAACCCATAATATCTGATCCTGAAAGGATAATTGGAATGGCTTGTTGTTGAATAGGTGTTGGCGTGGAATATCCTTTTTTTTCAAGAGCGTTTAAGATCGGCTCTAAAAGATCGAGTTCTTTAAATGTCATAAATAGCTGTTATTCTACGAAGACAAAAAAAGAATGAAATCCTAGAATTTATTCCAAAGGTAGGTGAATGCGAAGCCAAAACCTATTTTTTTAATATAAATAGTTAAAGACAATATTTTTCAAACAAAAAAAGGCTGCCCGAAGACAGCCTCATATCAATTATATTATCGGTTAATTTACACCAACCCTTGATCGATCATTGAATCAGCAACTTTCACAAATCCTGCGATGTTCGCTCCCTTCACGTAATCTACATTCCCGTCTTCGTCTTTTCCGTATTTCACACATGCTTCGTGGATAGAAACCATGATGCCGTGTAAACGTTGATCAACCTCTTCAGAAGACCAAGACAAACGCAATGAGTTTTGTGACATTTCCAATCCAGATGTAGCAACACCACCAGCGTTAGACGCTTTACCAGGAGAGAAAAGGACTTTTGCTGCTTGGAATGCCATGATTGCTTCCGGTGTAGAAGGCATGTTCGCTCCTTCAGCTACACATTTCACGCCGTTTGCAATTAATCCTGCTGCTTCCTCTCCATTCAATTCGTTTTGAGTTGCACAAGGTAATGCGATATCCACTTTTACTTCCCACGGACGTTTCCCCGCAACAAATTTCGCAGATGGATATTTCGCCGCATATTCAGAGATTCTACCTCTTTTTACGTTTTTCAATTCCATTACAAAAGCCAATTTATCAGCATCTATTCCTTCAGCATCGTAGATATATCCTTCAGAATCGGATAATGTAACGACTTTCGCTCCTAATTGCGTTGCTTTTTCACAAGCATATTGAGCCACATTTCCAGAACCAGAAACGGCAACAACTTTTCCATTGAAAGAATCGCCTTTTGTTGCCAACATTTCTTTTGCGAAATAAACTGTTCCGTAACCTGTTGCTTCCGGACGAATCAAAGATCCACCCCAGTTGCGCGCTTTTCCAGTTAATACACCAGTAAATTCATTACGAATTCTCTTGTATTGTCCAAACATATATCCGATTTCACGACCACCTACACCGATGTCTCCGGCAGGAACGTCTGTGTCAGCACCAATATGACGACACAATTCAGTCATAAACGATTGACAAAATTTCATTACTTCATTGTCAGATTTTCCTTTTGGATCAAAGTCTGAACCTCCTTTACCACCACCCATTGGTAATGTAGTAAGTGAGTTTTTGAAAATTTGCTCAAATCCTAAAAACTTTAAAATTGAAAGGTTTACACTTGGGTGAAAACGCAATCCACCTTTGTATGGTCCGATAGCAGAGTTAAATTCCACACGGTACCCACGGTTTACTTGTACATTTCCGTTATCGTCCAACCAAGGAACTCGGAAAATAATCGTTCTTTCCGGTTCAACAATACGATCTAAAATTTTAGCCGCTTTGTATTTCGGATTTTCTTCAATTACCGGGATAACCGCTTCAGCTACTTCATGAACAGCTTGAATAAATTCAGGTTCTCCACCGTTTTTTGCCTTAACACGATCCATAAACGCGTCGATGGCTGCTTGATATTTAATTGACATACGTGATTGATTTTTTAACGTTTTCGAGGCAAAAGTAATTAATTTTTACAATCAAAAACACGTAGTGAAATAATTGAGAGCATATCCAAGAATTTTAGAAAAAGAAACGCAGTTTTTAAATCCGATTTTTTTGATTTTAAACCTGTAAAAAACAGAGAAACACGAAAATCAATTTAATGCTTCAAAATCCTTACTTTTGTTTCCTAATGGAAAACACAGAACTTTCGAACGCTATAGGCAAAGCCTTGAAATCCGGTCAATCTGTGCTTGGAGTCGCAGCATTTGCTGAATACAAGCAATTCCTTGCAGAATGGATTACCATCTTTGTTCCTAAAGCAGAGGAAGGATCCCCCAGAGCAATTATTATCGCTTCTTCAGATGCCGAGGCAAGGGAGGTTCAAGAAATACTTATTCAAAAAACACGAGAATTAGATTTAACCATTGACCTTGTTACTGAAAAAGGAAAAAAGATACAACAAAGGAATGATTTGTTTGACGGTACTGAAATCATTGTAGGAACCGCTCGTCGTATCTGCGAAATGTATTTTCAGAATGGATTTAATATCTCCAAATTACGAGTATTTGTTGTGCTGGAAATGGATGCTCAAATGCGTCAAGGCGTGAAAGGATATATTCTTCGCATAGCCGAAAGTTTACCGAAATGCAAGCAGTTACTACTCACGAAAAACGGAGATGAAACGCGAATACAAGAATACATTGATGAGGTAATTCCAACTATTCGTGTGATTGAATAGCCTAGCCTTTGGTAATTGTAATCTCTGTAATTTCCGGATAAATACCAACTCGTCCCGGAAAACCTAAATATCCAAAACCGCGATTCACATACAGATACTGATTTCCCTCTTTGTATAAGCCTGCCCACTTTTTATAGCGAAACGACACGGGACTCCATTTGATTCCGAAGCGTTCAATGCCAAATTGCATTCCGTGAGTGTGGCCAGATAACGTAAGATCTATATCTGTGTCTAATACTTGTAAATCAAAATGGCTCGGATCATGTGAAAGTAATATCTTCAGTGCTGATTCAGGAACATTATTTAATGTTTCAGCCAACTTCCCACTTTGGCGAAAAGGCGCTTTCCCCCAGTTTTCTACTCCCAATAACCAAATGTCATTTTCCAATTGCACCGATTGATTCAAAAGAGGCGTAAAACCAATTTCGCGGTGTTTTTCAATCAATCGTTGGAGGTTTTCTACTTTGTGTGAATCGTGTTCCCAACGCACATAATCTCCGTAATCATGATTTCCCAAAATACTGTATTTTCCTTTTTTGGCTTGAATTTTTGAAAAAACCGGCTCCCAGCCATCCATTT
This sequence comes from Crocinitomicaceae bacterium, assembly GCA_044237035.1. Classification (GTDB taxonomy): domain Bacteria; phylum Bacteroidota; class Bacteroidia; order Flavobacteriales_D; family Crocinitomicaceae; genus UBA952. Next base: position 34,981 of record JBIIFU010000005.1, on the reverse strand, counting down.
CAGAAGCGGTATTATTTACCAAATCACCGGTAAAAAACACATAATCAGCATCCAAAGAATTTATCATGTCAATGGCTCGCTCAACTTTAGCATAATTATTAAAAAAGCTACCCACGTGAACGTCACTTATTTGAACGATTTTTAATGAATCTAATTCTTCCGGAAAATGCGGAAAGGAAAGCTGAACACGATGTGTTTTCCAATTCCATCGTCCGAATAAAATTCCAACCAATATTCCCAAAAACAAGAGTCCTGAAAATAGCCACCCAATTAGTTTTACGTTTTCATTCTCGGTAAATTGAAACAACAAGCCAGGGATTAAATACACCATTGCCGGAACGCCAAAAAGTATAAATCCACCAAAAGCCGAAAATCCTTTTTTGAAATCGTTGTGCTTGCGTTGACCAAAAAATACAATGAGCAACAAAAACGACCCCCAGGCTACAACAAGTTGAACGAAACCAACCGCTTGAATGAGTGTGGATGAATCCGAAAGGAAAGAATGCGAAAAAATAATTTGCGAGAATATGATTAAGGCGAAAAGTAGTAAGAAGAGCATGGAATGTTTTTACAAAGGTATTTTATATTTAGAGATTTGAACAAGTTGATAAAGAACTTGTTTTAAGTAGTAGTGGAAAATCAACCTGTTATACAAGTTAAACAACTTTCGAAAAAATTTGGAAGTTTTGAAGCAGTGAAAGACGTTTCTTTTACCGTGAACAAAGGCGATGTTTTTGGTTTTTTAGGCCCAAATGGCGCTGGTAAAAGCACAACCATTCGATGTTTACTTTCGCTGATAAAGCCTAATTCTGGAAAAATAGAATTGTTTGGAAAATCATTGGCGACAGATCGTACGGAGATTCTGCGAAACGTTGGAAGCATCATTGAAAAACCAGACTTCTACAAATATCTGTCCGCTCAGAAAAACCTAGAAATTTTTGCGCGAATTTCTGGAGCGTCAGTTACTCAAAAAGAAATTGCTGAAATGCTTGATTTTGTGGGACTTGGTAACAGAGCCAAAGATCGCGTAAAAGGATTTTCTCACGGAATGAAACAACGCTTGGGTATTGCTCAAACTCTTTTGCATAAGCCGGATTTGATCATTCTAGACGAACCCACAACAGGCCTAGATCCACAGGGAATCATTGAAATACGCAACTTAATTCTACGACTTAAAACCGAACAAAATAAAACCATTTTACTTTCTTCTCACCAACTATCTGAAATTGAATTGATTGCCAACAGAATGGTAATCATTAATCAAGGGCGTTCAATTGTGGAAGGAAATGTTCAAGATTTATTAAATAATGAAGAAACTGTTGTTCGTGTTGAAATAAATTCTGCTGATAAAGCGATTGAATTGGTCAAAAACCACCTTCAAGTTTCATCTGTTGACCGTATTTCAGAAACTGTTTTTGAAGTAGTAATGGTAAAATACCGCGTACCTGAATTGGCAAAAATATTCGTTGATGCAGGGTTACTCATAAACGCCATCGAACCGAAGCGAAAATTGGAAGATTACTTCATTAAAATAATTCAGTCATAATGTTGCTTCGAAACACCTACAACGAATTTATAAAAATCGTTTCAAAACCAAGAAGTTATTTGGGTTTTGGAGCGCTTACTATTTTGATTTCTATTATCATTTTCGCTATGAAAATGGATGGAGAAACCATTGTTTCTTTTATCACGGCAAGTTTTGAGCAGACGCTTTCATTCAACGGAAAAATTGTAAATGGAAACCTAATTGCCTTTATAATTTTGCAAATGTTGGTGGTTCATATTCCTTTGTTGGTAGCGCTAGTTACTGGCGATTTAATTTCAGGAGAGGCAGCAATGGGAACGATTCGCATGTTAGCGAGTAAACCGATTTCTCGCACTCAGATTGTACTTTCAAAATTTTTAGCCGGCGCGATCTATACGCTTTTATTAACCATTTGGCTCGGGATTTTATCATTGGTTGTTTCGCATCTTGTTTTTGGTTCGGGAGATTTAATTGTACTCAATAGCGATGGACTGGTGATTTTACAAGAAGCGGATATCCTTTGGCGCTTCGGACTTGGATTTTGCGTGGCTTTTCTAGCGCTTTTAACTGTTGCAACACTGTCTATTTGTTTATCCGCCTTTGCAGAAAACTCCATCGGACCAATCGTTGCAACTATGGCCATAATAATTGTATTTACCATAATCGGGAGCTTGGACGTTACCGTTTTTGATTCAATTAAACCGTATTTATTCACCACTCACATGGCTTCTTGGCGAAGCTTTTTTGAGGACCCCATTCCATTCGAGGCTATTTACCATTCCATCATTGTGTTGTTAATTCACATCTTCGTTTTAGTGATGATTACCATTTTGAAATTCAACAAAAAAGACATTACCTCGTGATGAAAAAACTATTTGTTCTACTCTTAATCTTTACGTCTGTGAGTGTATCTGCACAAACAGCGAATGCAGTTATTGATAATATCAACGCAAAATACAACGCGGTAAAAGATTACACGGTAAATGCCAACATCAAAGCTGATATTCCGATGATCAAGATTTTGCCAAACAATGTAAAAATCTACTTCAAACAAAAAGATAAATTCAAAATTGAATCAAAAGGAATTGTAATTGTCCCGAAGCAAGGATTTACAGAATTGAATAATTTCATTTCTAACAAATCGAAATATACTGCAGTCTTTGGAGAATACTTAACGATTGGAAGTGTTAAAACAAGATTGATCAACATTATTCCAAATGAAAGTTCAGGCGACATTGTTCTTGCAAAAATCTGGGTTGATATGGCTAAAATGGTTATCATGAAATCTCAAATAACAACCGTAAGCAATGGAACAGTAAATGTGGAATATACATACGGAGACCAAATTTCAAGAGGATTGCCAAGCGTAATGAAGTTTGAAATCGATGTGAAAAAATTCAAGGTTCCAAAAAGCGTTGCGGCAGATATTAACAAAACTTCTGCCGCCAAGAAGACAAACACAAAAACGAAAGGAACAATCACGATTTCCTTGTCGGGATACAAAATAAACTCAGGATTAAGCGATAGCATTTTCACGAAAAAAAATTAATTCGGTCGTTTTTTTAGACGATTCAACGCAAACTATTTCTAGAATAAATCCTACCTTTGGACAAACACTTGTTATGTCTGAATCTGTATATATTGTTGATGGAATTAGAACGCCTATTGGATCATTCGGAGGAACTTTAGCATCGGTTCGTGCTGATGATTTAGCTGCCTTTGCAATTAAAGCGTTGGTGGATCGCCATCCAAATTTGGACTTAACTAAAATTGAAGATTTGATTTTGGGATGTGCCAATCAAGCAGGTGAAGACAATAGAAATGTGGCTAGAATGGCAGGTTTACTTGCCGGACTTCCGGTAGAAGTGGCTGGAGAAACGGTTAATCGCTTGTGTGCATCGGGAATGGCAGCTGTGGTGAATGCGTCACGAGCAATAAAAGACGGTGCCGGAGATTTGTACATTGCGGGTGGGGTAGAACACATGACACGCGGACCTTGGGTAATTTCAAAAACGTCATCAGCATTTGGACGAGATGCACAAATGTTTGATTCTTCATTTGGATGGCGTTTTATTAATCCAAAAATGGAAGAAATTTATGGGGTTGACAGTATGGGAATGACCGCTGAAAACTTGGTGGAGAAATACGGAATAGAGCGGGAGGCACAAGATCGATTTGCCTGTTGGTCGCAAGAAAAAACGGCAAAAGCAAAACAAAATAGTTTTTTTGATGGAGAAATTACAACGGTTTCCATTCCGCAAAAGAAAAAAGATCCGATTCTTTTCTCAACGGATGAATTTGCAAGAGCCTCGACCACTATGGAGACATTAAGCAGTTTAAAACCGGCCTTTAAAAAAGACGGGACTGTTACCGCGGGAAATGCATCAGGGTTGAATGATGGGGCAGCGGCTTTGTTGATTGCTTCAGAATCTGGAGTGAAGAATAATAACCTAAAACCATTAGCTCGAATAGTTAGCGCAGCCGTAGCCGGAGTTGAACCCCGCATCATGGGAATTGGACCTGTTTATGCTTCTCAAAAAGCACTTGAAAGAGCTGGTTTGACCTTGGCCGACATGGATGTTTTAGAATTAAACGAAGCATTTGCAGCTCAAGTTCTTGCTTGTACACGAGCGATGGGATTGGCTGATAACGATCCGAGAATTAATCCAAATGGCGGAGCAATTGCTTTGGGTCATCCACTTGGAATGTCAGGAGCAAGAATATTATTGACTGCTGCTCGCCAACTTCAACAAACAGGAAAAAGGTATGCCTTAGTGACCATGTGTATTGGTGTTGGCCAGGGATATGCAACGGTTATAGAACGAGTTTAGTCTTTTAATAGAGAAATGTTAAAATATTTAGTTTTTTTGAGTCTTTTTTTAATCGTAATTTCTTGTAAAAAGAAGGATACGACTTGGAATACAGATTGGGCCGCCCCGCTCATTGCTGATACATTGAAATTGACCAACTTATACAACGACTCAACACTTACAACATCCAATCAAACAACAATTGATGTTGATTTAACCCGAACAATTTTAGATATTGGACTGAGCGATTTGCTTACAATTCCCGACACGTTAATTACCCAGATATATAGCCCGACGCTATCTATAAACAACGTTCCTCCCGGATCTAATTTTGTGAATTCAATTGAAGAACACATCCTCGACTTAAATGATATTCAGCTAAAGAAAATTCGGGTTTCTGAAGGAAAAATCAAAGTGAAAGTTTTCAATCCGCTCACAACAAAGGTTTATTACACAGTTCAATTGCCGGGAGTAACAAAAAACGGAAGCCTATTTGAACAAACGTATTTTGTGGACGCTGGTTCTATTGCTCAACCTGCTAGTTCACAAGAAGACTTAGATTTGGCAGGTTATGATATTGATTTAACAGGCGAATCAGGATTGAATTACAACCGCTTACAATCAAAAATATCTATAAAAACGGATGAAAATGGGCCCGTGGTTTCTATTACTTCTCAGCATGATTTTAAATTTGACGGTGAAATTTCAGGAATTAAAATCGATTATGCAAAAGGATATTTTGGAAGCCAATTAATTTCAGATACGTCCAATGTAGTTATTTCACAATTGAATTCAATTATTGGAGGAACGCTTGATATTCCAAGTCCAAACTTAACTTTTACCATTGAAAACGGAATGAAAGTTTCGTTAAAGGGAAAACTCACTTTGGCTGAAAATACAAATTCGTCTAATAATACAGTTTCTTTGTCCTCGTCCAACATTGGTTCGGATTTTTACATTGCGCAAGCTATTGGTAATTGGGATAATTTGCAGCCTGCCTCGTATCAAATTGAATTCAATTCAGGCAATAGTAATATTGAACAATACCTCGAAAATTTAGGCTCTGAACACAAAATAGGTTATCAATTGCAATTAAATCCATGGGGAAATGTTTCAGGGGGAGCAGATGAAGTCTTTCCTACAAGTAGGATCAAAGCAAAAGTAAATTTTCAAATGCCCTTACAGATTGGTTCCGATGGCTTAACATTGAGAGACACCTTCAATTTTGATTTAACGCAAGACCCATCAAAAATTCATGCAAATTCTGGATTAGTTACCTTGAATGCCACAAATGCATTTCCACTTTCGTGTGAACCTGTTTTGTATTTCATGGACGAAAATAATTTTATTCTTCATACAGTTTTAGGAACAACGCAAATTGCATCTAGTAATCTGGGCACGCTTAATCCTTTGTCTGGGTTGAAAGAAAAAAAATCGCAGGTAGAATTTTTATTACCAAGTGAATTAGTTTCAGATCTTAATCGAATTAAGTTTGTGGCAGTAGAGGCGCGTTTTGATACTCCCAATCCCACTACTGGATTGAATGAATCACAAGCGATTCCTTATGGGGCTTTTTTAGCGGTAAAGTTGAATGTTAAGTTGAACGGAACAATTATTTATTGATGAAAAAGTTAATATTTTTTACTTTCTTTTTTACATTTTATTTGGGTTATTCTCAATCCTGGCTGCCCATTCAACACGACACCTTACTTGATAAAAAACACGAATTTATTTTTTCAGGAACGGCAGATTATGGAAGTACGTCATTACACAAATCATTGACGCAAAAATTATTTTACGGGGGTGAAATTACAGATGACATCAAAGAAAAAAGCTTGAACCTTCATAAAGGAATTAATCGCTTTGGATCAGATTTAAATGCAGAAATGGAGTATAGAAATTATACTACCAACCTGTTTAAACAAAGCAATTGGGGTTTCGTGGTAAAAGCAGGTTATTTTTCTTTTATTAATGCACTTTATTCAAAAGATTTATACGAACTAACATTTTATGGTAATCAAAATTATTTGGGGGATACAGCCTCTCTTTCAGGAACAAAGTTTTGTGGTTTAACCTATCAAAAAATAGGCTTTGGTTGGTTAGATAAAAAAAGTAAATCAACGGTTTCTCTGAACATGTATTCATTGAATAGATATACATCAGCCACATTCAATGGCGCTGAAATTTATCAATCTTCGGCAATAGACACACTAGTTATTGCATACGATGGTAACGCACGCTTTTCAAATAACACTAACTTTTTTTCTGGGTTAGGCATTGGACTAGATGTTGATTTGCGTTTTTCAATCCCAACAAAAAACACTTCTCCCATCTATTATCAGTTTTTAGTAAAAAACATTGGCATAGCTTCTTTCAATAGACCTTTAACAGAATATGCTGCTGATACAAGTTTAACTTTTACAGGCCTGACTTTCAACCAAGTATTGAACGGCAGTTCATTTTTAGACTCTAATTATTCAATTCTAGATACAATTGGCATTCAGAAAACACAATCGAATCCACTTATTTTTCTTCCTGGATTTTTGCAGTTTTCTAAATTGGTAGATGCCAACTCCTCTCGGAAATTACAAGAGTTTTATGGAGTTCGACTTTTTCTTGCGTCTGCCTATACACCACTTGTTTTTGCGGGAGCAGATTATCGAATTTCACTAGGTGCCAAAACCAACGTAAATATTGGAATAAACGCAAGTTATGGCGGATTTTCTCGTTTTCGTTTTGGCACCTATTCAAGCTTAAAAATTAAAAACTGGAATCTTGGGATAGCAAGTGAAAACCTTCTAGGAAAAACAGGTCAATCTATATTATTCAGAGCACAATGCGCATTTTAATCATCTTCCTTTTTGCGGTTTTCGCTTTTAACGGATTTAGTCAAATCTCGTTTTATAAATTATATTCTGGGACAGGCTACGACCGTGGAGAAGGAGTTGTTCAATTAGCGGATTCTTCATATACGATAACCGGTAGTTCGAGCAGTTGGTCAGGGAATTCAGATGTGTTTTTATTGCACTTAGATAGTCTAGGAAACTATAAATGGAGTAGAAATTACGGGGGAAATGAATCTGATATTGGCAGAAGAGTATTATTCGATACTACTTGGGGTTATTTTATTGCTGGGTATTCAAATTCCTTTAGTGGAAATGGAAATTTTGACGCATATTTAATACGTACAGATAATATTGGAAATAAACTGTGGGAGAAAACGTATGGAGGTGAAAATTGGGAAAAAATCAATGATGCTATAATTACAAAGGATTCTTCTGTACTGATGGTTGGTGAAACTCAGCCTGTAAACGGCCAATCAACAGAAATTTACATTGTTAAAACAAACTTTTCAGGCGACACTCTTTGGACTAAAACCTTTGGATCAACGGGAAATGATAGGGCAAACACAGTAATTAATTTAGCGGATTCTTCGTTTATAATTGGAGGAGAAATGTATATTGCCGATTCAAATTTAGTAAAAGGCTTCGTTTTGAGAATGAATCGTTTTGGAGATATCCTTTGGCAAGACACCGTGGGTGATTTAGCGGGCGAATATGGAATAAATGATGTTTTTCTTGGGTTGAATAAGTTTTACGCCGTTGGAAAGCGCAAAGTAACTGATACAAATTACGATGATTATTTTGGTTCTTATGATGTTAATGGCAATTTAGTTTTTCAATATACCTTGAATACACCTAAAAATACAATGATTGATGAGGTGGCATACTTGCCTGGTATAAACAAAACGGTTATTGGCACAAGGGTGATAGATGTCCAAACTTATCAGGATGATTATGATAATATTTTAGCTTATTGTGATACGTATTATGGGTATTTTGATGGAAGCCCGGGTTCGTATTGTGTGATTTCAAATGAAGGATTAGATAAATGCAATCAACTTCTTCCCACGAATGATGGAGGATATGTGGCCATTGGATTTAATAGTAATACCGGCGATAACATTACAACAAGTAATGGTGGAAGTAATTTGTATTTTGCTAAAATTTATCCCGGATTATCCCATCCAAACCCATTTGATGCGATTTCTGGCACTGTAAGTTTTGGTCAGCTTGTGATTACACAAGAAAATGATTTATTATACGTAATGATTTATCCTAATCCTTTCACGGATAAAATTGAAACTCAAGTAGCAAGTTCTGATGAAAGTAACTTAGCTTTAATAAATCAAGTTGGCCAGGTTGTCTTTAGCTCAACTTTTGTGAAAAAAGCTACAATAAACACGGAAAGTTTACCAAGCGGATTGTATTTTATTCAAGTAAATTCTAAGATCTATCGCTTAGTAAAATAGCTAAAATCTTATCACTCATTTTCGTCTAAATCGCTCAATATTTTCTGAACGTCACCCTCTGTTTCTGAAAGTTTGTTTTTGCAGATTTTTATTAATTCAGAAGCGCGTTTAACTTTGATGGCCAAGTCGTCCACAGAAATTTTTCCGTTTTCCATTTCAGCGACAATCGTTTGAAGCTCTTCAAAGGCTTCTGTATAATTTAATTCACTCATTTTATTTCGTTTCTTCGAATAGTAATTCAACACTTGGATCAACAACAAAAGAACTGATTTTTTTTGAATATGACTTTTTAAATGGCGTTGCTTTTTCAGAAATTTCTATCGTTTCAATTAGGGTGGAGCCATCATTAAAATTAATTTTCAATTTCATAGGGAACTCATAAATCCCATTTTTTTGTAGTTGTAAAACTATCATATCTAAGGTTTTTTTCTTTATGTTTCCCCGAATGGATAATTGGGGTGTTCCCGGTCTTCTCAACCATTGATTAAAGAAAGAGGTTAATTCCATTTCCGACACTTCTTCTGCAACACGTTCAAAATCAGCACTTGATGCATTTGCCAATTTGTAAGTTGAATAATATGTCTGAATAATTTTCTTAAATACCTTATCGCCAACCTTTTTACGAAGCATGTGTAACACCCAGCTTCCTTTTTGATACGAGTTAGCATTTAACAATTTCATTAAATCCTTTTGTGTGGAGTCTATCACTGGATTCTGATATGATTTTGAAAAAGCTATAATCTGCTTTCTATCTTGTTCCAATTCTTGTTTGAATACTTCTCCACCCTTCACTTTTTCTTGGTAGATTAAGGTCAAATAGGTGGCAAATCCTTCGCTTAACCACAAGTGTGGCCAGTCCTTTTCCGTTGCTGAATTCCCAAACCACTGATGGGCAATTTCATGTGCAAGAAGGGCTTCACTGCTTCTCGTTCCGTTTATTGCATTTTCGTCGTAAAAAATACAACCTGCATTTTCCATTCCTCCAAATCTTGTGGTAGATTGTACGTTTGCCAGTGTTGAAAAAGGATAGGGGGCAATGTATTCCACAAAAAACTCTAAAATAGATGGTGCAAGATCAAAGTCGTAAAAGCCACCCTGTTCATTTTCAGGATACACCCAACTTGAAATATAATGTTCATCATTCCACTTAATGGCGAAATCAGCAATTCCAACTACCATGACTTTTGTTGGCAGTTCAATATCTGAGTAGTAATTCCAGTTTTTTTCAGCGTCTGAAACCGTTATAGTCGATTGATGAATGCCGTTAGCAATTACTTGATAATAGGAGGGAGCGGTCACTGAAAAATAAACTTTTGCTTTATCTGAAAGATGGTCGTTACAAGCCATCCAGTTTTGAGCGCGAGTAGGCCAATTATCTCCAAAAAAGGTGCGGTTACCATACTTGTTCTTGCCAATTACCAACCCATCCGCTGGCACGCCGGAATAGTTGATTTCAAGCTCAAATAATTCTTCCGAAAAGTCTAAGCCAGTTAAATAAATGGTATCTGTTTTATGGATAAACTCAATTTTTTTTCCTGCTTTTTCAATATTTTTTACTTTCATTCCTTTGCCATTTTTCTTTACTGACGTGAGATTCAGGCATGGAACTTTGGTTTTGTCCTTCCATAAAAAATTAACCGTTTCTTGGATAGAGACGGTGTCATGAGCATCTGAAACACGAATGTTGAATCTGTATTCTTTGACATCAATTTGATTGATTTGACAATAAAAACCTTTGTTTAATAAGAGGAAAAAAAGAAACACTAAAAAAACAGATTTAGTAACTTTTTTCATAAAATTGATTTTAATGTTTTATCCTTTGAATTATGAAGTTAGTAAAAATCCTGATGTTGGTTTCAACCTTTGTGTTGAATTTTTCCATGGCTCAAACTGTAAAAGACATTGATGGTAACGTGTATAAGTTAACTACAATCAATAAGCTTCAGTGGACAACAAGTAATCTTTCCGTAAAAAGATTCAAAAACGGAGAGAAAATAATGCATGCGCAGACTGAACAAGAATGGCTCTATGCATCCAAAAATAAACTGCCTGCTTGGTGTTATTACGAAGACGAAAATGGAGTTGATACAAAAACGATTTTATATAATTGGTATGCAGTGGTTGATCCGCGCGGCTTGGCCCCAATGGGTTCACACATTCCAACTGTTTTTGAATGGACAGATTTCATTCAATCTCTTGGTGGTGAAAATGTTACGCCTAGAAAAATAATGGCAAAAACAGGCTGGGAAACTAATCAAAATTTTGAGGAACATCCAGCTAATGTGTTTAATGCAAAACCCGTGGGAAGTAGATACGCAAATCTATCACCGACAACACATTGGTATGATGGAAAGAGTAAAGGCAAATACACCAACTTTTGGACATCAACCTCTTGGAATCAGGATTTGAAACTTGAATATGCCTATCGAATTGGGCTCGCTCACAACTATTCATCAGTAATTAACGAATTGGAAGATGGTTTTGCAGGCACACTTAACGTTAAAGGTAATGGGTATTCGGTGCGCTTTGTCCTTGATTTTATTCCGTAAGGATCTAAAAATCTATCAAGATAGACTTCATATTTTTTAAAAGCGAAACAAACTAAATAATACTTTGTTAGCTTTGTAAAGATGAAATATTGTTTAGACTATTTAACTAGAAAACGCATAGAAACAATTGAGGTTTCTATCGGAAACCTAAAAATGGGTGGGGCAAATCCGATTCGTTTGCAATCCATGACCACAACTGATACAATGGACACTGAAAAATCAGTTGAACAGTCTATTCGAATGATTGATGCTGGGTGTGAATTAGTAAGACTAACCGCGCCAAGTAAAAACGAAGCAGAAAATCTTGGAAAAATACGAGAGGAATTATTGCGCAAGGGCTATTCTACCCCGTTGGTTGCCGATATTCACTTTACACCGAATGCCGCGGAAATTGCCGCAAAACTGGTAGAAAAGGTTCGCGTGAACCCAGGAAATTACGCTGATAAAAAGAAATTTGAAGAGATTGATTATACGGATGAAAGCTATTTGGCAGAGTTAAAACGTATTGAGGAAAAATTTACACCCTTAGTTTTACTTTGCAAAGAGCACAAGACTGCGATGCGAATTGGAACTAATCATGGGTCACTTTCTGATCGGATTTTAAGTAGATACGGAGACACTCCGGAAGGAATGGTTGAATCCGCCTTTGAATTTATTCGCATTTGTGAGAAAAACGACTTTTTTAATATAGTCATCTCAATGAAAGCGAGTAATACGCTCGTTATGGTTCAGGCCTATCGTTTGTTGGCGGCAGAAATGTTAAAAAATGGCAGGTGTTATCCCTTGCATTTGGGGGTAACTGAGGCCGGCGATGGGGAGGATGGAAGAATTAAATCTGCCGTTGGAATTGGCGCTCTATTGGAAGATGGTATTGGAGATACAATTCGTGTTTCGTTGACCGAAGAACCTGAATTTGAAATTCCAGTTGCTCAAAAATTAGCAGATAAATTTAATGTAGCCAATGAGTTTGAAATCAGGGAATCTTTATCGGAATTGCCCTATGACCCGTTTTCATATACGCGAAGATCATCCACAGAAATTCACAATATCGGAAGCAAGCATGTACCTGTGGTTGTCGCTGATTTATCTGAAAAACAGCAAATTACACCTGCAAATTTTTATGGATTTGGGTACAATTATTCCGTTCAATTAGACAAATGGAATTTACAAGATTTAGCTGCTGATTATGTATATATCGGTGAGAACACACTTGATTTTGAAGTGCCTGGAACTTTAGGAGTACTTGTTGATTTTAGCGTTTGGAAAAATAATTACGAAAATAAAGTTGAATATTATCCTCTTCTTCAAAAGAATGAACTTGCTTTAGTTAATCGAGAACAACGTGCATTTTTAGAACTTGAATGTTCAGAATCATTGCCCAGTGAATTAAATGAATATCCAAATTTGGTGCTTGTTTTAAAAACAAAGTATTCGAATAAGACTCAGCTCTTCCGTAAGGTTTATGTTGAGCTATTAAATCAAAAACTAGGTATTCCAGTCATATTGAAGGTTGAAAATCATTCCGCAGATGTGGAAACATTTCAATTATATGTTTCTAGCGATTGTGGCTCTTTATTCATTGATGGTTTTGGAGACGGAATATGGCTTACTGGAAATCAACCAAATACACTAATAAATTCAACAGCATTTGGGATTTTACAGGCAACTCGAACTCGGATATCAAAAACGGAGTATATTTCATGTCCGTCATGTGGAAGAACACTTTTCGACCTGCAAGAAACAACAGCTAAAATCCGTGAACGCACCTCTCATTTGAAAGGAATAAAGATCGGAATTATGGGTTGTATTGTAAATGGTCCCGGCGAAATGGCAGATGCAGATTACGGATATGTGGGAACTGGTCCAGGAAAAATCAATTTATACAAAGAAAAAACGGTAGTACGTAAAAATGTGGCTGAGGATGAAGCCGTTCAGGCTTTAATTGATCTTATTAAGGAGCATGGAGATTGGGTGGAAGTTAATTAAGCAACAATAGCCCAAGCCTGTAAAAAGTAGTATAGTCCACAAAGTGAAAGGACAAAAAGAAGTCGTTGGTGGAAAATAGTTCTCCAAAAAATCTGAGGATTTCTTGTAATTTACCATTCAGGCTCATATTTTGAGGGAAGGTGTTTATTATTTCTATTTTTTACAACTTGATTTTTAATTACCTGATAATTAATTGATTAATCTCAACTTGCCTGAGCAAGTTGAATTTGAAGGTGATCAAAATTTTGGTCTTTTAAGTAATTAAGTAAGGTTTGTAAACGATTATTTGAAAGGTTGCCAACAAATTTGGATCGAATACTTTCGTTTGATGCAATAATTTCCAAGGTCTCATAAGAGGTTTTATAGTGTCCAGTTAGAATAATAATTCCAGGTTGAGTAGGAATTGATTGAATGATTTTATCAAACGAATCTTTTGTAGAATCAATATCCTCAATGAGGCTAAAAGTTTTTCCAGACTTGTTTTTGGTTGAGGTGCCAGTAACAATTCTTTTTTGAGAAATTTTAAACAATTTCTCTGATCCTGCGATTGGCTTGATGTTTTTGAACATATTTATTTTGGGTTTATTGGTTACTTAGTTTATAAAAAAACAATATCCTTTTTATTATCAATAAAAATGACTCTGCATTTTAAAGACAATAAATTATATGCTCCCTTATAAAGGACAAGTCATTTACAAAAAAATAATTGGATTACCTTTTAATACGAAAAGGCAATGAAAAAATAACATCACTGCCTAAAATTTTTTAGAAAAAAAGATAAAATTGTTTTTTAGAGACCGACTAAACAGCCATTCGATTCAAAAAAAGAAGTCCGTTTTTTAGTTCAAAATGCTGCCTAAGCTCTACTATCCGGCATAATTTTTTAGTTTATTTTAAAATATTGTAATCGAATAATTCCCGCCCTTTTACAGGAAATTTAGTTATGGCTTTGTTAAGACAGCAACAAGGTAGTATTGGTTATTATACTCATATTCCTGACAGAAAAAGGTTGGCGTGTGACCAAAGTGATTCTGAAGACCATTATCACGAATCATTTTTAGAAAGCTTTCGGATAAGTTTTCGTGGTGATATTTTCCGGTAGATTGACTCAAGGTCCAAATTTGATGGAAACTAACCGAAGCTTCTTCACTTTGATCGTTAGAAATTCCAACGTGTTCTTCAAAAAGAATTTTAGTTACCTTTTCCAGAGTACTATCAACTTTGGGTTCCATTTGAAAGTTTGACTCAAGCTTTTCAATGCAGGAATTGGAAAACAAGAGCGTTGGATGATCAAGGACCTCTTGGGTCGATGGAATTCGGTGGTATTTGAAATTGGCCATTTCTTCTTTTGTGTAGTTTTTAGCTATGATGGTAATTTGCTGCGTTCCATCTTCTAAAACTCTTTCTTCTTGAAGTTGACTGAAGTAAGTAAAAGCATTACATACAAGTGCAGTTAAAAGGATTTTTTTCATTTTTTTAGGTTTAAGGTTGGTAAAATCGATTCTTATCGAAAAGATTTATTTTAAATACAAAATCAATTAAAAGTTTCATTTTTAGACAAGATTTTTATTTTGGAAAATCTTCAAACCCATATCCAAACTATTTTGAATATTCATCGAAAGGAACTTGGGTGCGTATTTCAAAGAACTTTTTTGCCTTATTCGCAATTGAAAAAATTAAACAATACACGGGTTATTTTCCCCACAACATTCCCTACCTTTGCATCATGTCTGGAAACACCTTTGGCAAAATCTTTACGCTCACCTCGTTTGGCGAATCTCATGGAGGTGCCATTGGAGGAGTGATAGACGGTGTTCCGGCAAATTTTTCGATTGATATTGCTAAAATCCAAAATGAATTGGATCGCAGAAGACCGGGACAATCCAACTTGGTTACCCAACGCAAAGAATCTGATACGGTTCAAATTCTCTCAGGACTGTTTGAGGGTAAAACAACAGGTACGCCCATTGGATTTATCATTCAAAATGAAAATCAAAAATCAGCTGATTACGAGCACTTGAAAGACGCTTTTCGTCCTTCGCATGCAGACTTTTCGTATCACCAAAAATACGGTTATCGAGATTATCGCGGTGGTGGAAGAAGTAGTGCCAGAGAAACGGCTTGTAGAGTAGTTGCAGGAGCCATAGCTAAACAATTTTTAGATTCGTTGGGCATTCAATTTTCTACTTACGTGGATCAAATTGGTTCTATTCGTTTTGAAAATGACTCTTTTTTTGAAAATAACTTGATAGAAAGAAATGCTGTTCGTTGTCCGGATGAAAAAATGGCCGCTGGAATGTCAGAATTGATTTTGGAAACACGCAAAAAAGGCGATACCATCGGAGGAGCAATTCGTTGTGTTATTAATGGAGTTCCTGCAGGATTAGGCGAACCGGTGTTCGATAAACTTCACGCGGATCTTGGAAAAGCAATGTTGTCCATCAATGCGGTTAAAGGATTTGAAATTGGAAGTGGTTTTGACTCAATTTCAATGAATGGATCTGAACATAACGATATTTTCTCTTCTGATGGAAGCACAAAAACCAATCATTCAGGCGGAATTCAGGGAGGAATCTCCAACGGAATGCCTATTTCATTTCGAGTAGCGTTCAAACCTGTGGCTACAATCATGCAAACGCAACCAACGATTGATGAGGTTGGTAATGAAACTGAAATTGAAGGAAAGGGACGACATGACGCCTGTGTGGTTCCGAGAGCCGTTCCAATCGTTGAGGCAATGGCGGCGATGGTAATTTTGGATTTCTACCTTCGAAATAAGTCCGTACATTTGTAAAAAAAGTATATGATTCAACGCCTTCAAACAGTTTACTACATTCTTTCGATGATTTGTCTGGGAGTTTTACTTTCCGGAATGGACTTGTTGCGCTTTGTGGCAAAAGACAGCTATTTTGCTTTCAATGTTCACGGAATTTCGCAACATTTCAATGACACAAAACTTGCCACGATTCAAACAAAATCTCTCCCGCTTTACTTAACGGTAATTGGTTTGATTTTACTTCAGTTTATGGCTATTATGACTTATAAAAACTTGAATCGGCAGTTTCAATTGGCACGTTCTATCTTCTTTTTGTATTTAGTTATTTTAATAGCTTTTGTTGTCTTTGCGAGTATCGGTTATTCCCCTTCAAAGAGTGTGGAAACTACAAGGGAACTCGGAATTGGTTTTATGTTTCTTGTTCTTGGATTTCCATTTGCTTTTCTAGGTCAAGTTGCCATCAAAAGAGACAAAAAACTGCTTGATTCCTTAAATCGCTTGCGCTAGAATTCCTTATTTCTTAAAAACTTTATGAATTACCTTTCCGTTGAAAATCTGACCAAATCTTTTGGTGATCGTTTATTATTTGCCGACCTTACCTTTGGAATAGACCAAGGACAAAAAGTGGCTATTGTTGCTAAAAACGGAAGCGGTAAAACTACCTTGCTTCGTTGCTTGATGGACTTGGAGCAAATTGACTCAGGTCGAGTAGTATATCGCAATGATATTCGCGTAGCTTTTATGGAGCAAACCGAAAACATGGATGAGTCACAAACGATTTTAGAGTCCATTTTTGATCATGATTTGCCGGAATTAAGAGCCTTGAAAAAATACAACGAGGCCTTAATTGATAACGATCAAGACAAGTTGAACGAATGTTACGAAGAACTCACTGAGTTAAATGCTTGGGATTATGAAGTTCAAGTAAATCAAATACTTTCGGTTCTAAAATTAACGGATTCGAAACGACTGATAGGAAGTTTATCCGGTGGACAAAAGAAGCGCGTTGCCTTGGCGAAAGCATTACTTTCTGATGCCGATTTCATGATCTTGGATGAGCCTACCAACCACCTGGATTTAGACATGATTGAATGGCTAGAATCGTATTTATCCACCTCAAAATCAACGCTTTTAATGGTAACGCACGACCGTTATTTTTTAGAAGTGGTGTGCGATACAATTTTTGAATTAAGTGATGAAACGCTTTATCAATACAAAGGAAATTTTTCCTATTATTTGGAGAAAAAAGCAGAACGCGAGGAACAAACGCAAGCAACAATTGACAAAGCCAGAAATACCTTTCGTAAAGAGTTAGAATGGATTCGCAGACAGCCGAAAGCAAGAACCACAAAGTCTAAATCGAGAATTGATGCGTTTGACGATATCAAAAAAACAGCTCATCAACGAATAGACAAAGACGAAATCGATATTCCTATCAAAATGGAGCGCTTAGGAACTAAAATCCTTGAGCTTCATCACATGGGCAAATCCTTTGGTGACACTAAAATTCTGAATGATTTCTCTTACCATTTCAAGCGAAAAGAACGCGTAGGAATCGTTGGACAAAATGGAGCTGGAAAAACTACTTTTTTGAACTTAATTCAAGGAAAAGAATCGCTTGATAAAGGAAAAGTAGTTGTAGGTGAAACAATCGTTTTTGGATATTACAGTCAGGAACTCATTCAGGTAGATCCGGATAAACGTGTAATTGAAGTAATCAAAGATATCGCAGAATTCATTCCTCTCGAAAAAGGAAAACAACTTTCAGCAGGACAATTACTGGAACGCTTTTTATTTCCCAGAGATGCTCATTATCAATACGTTCATAAACTGAGTGGAGGAGAAAAACGAAGACTGAAATTATTGACGGTTTTGATGAGTAATCCTAATTTCTTAATTCTCGATGAGCCCACAAATGACTTAGATATTTTCGTAATGAGCGTGTTGGAAGAATACCTTCAATTGTTTGAAGGATGTTTGATTGTTGTTTCTCACGATCGCTATTTCATGGATAAAATGGTGGATCATCTCTTTGTTTTTGAAGGTGATGGAGAGATCAAAGACATCATTGGAAATTACACGGATTACCGTAAAAATCAAAAACAAGAAGCGCGTGAATTAAAAAACGCACCGGTTAAGGAGGTAGAGGTAAAAGAAGAGGCAAAAACCGTTGAAAAACTGATTGAAAAGCGCAAGTTGAGTTTCAAAGAAAAGCAAGAATACGAGCAACTTCCGAATGAAATTGAACGCTTAGAAGAGAAAAAAGAGAAACTTACACTTGAATTATCAGATGCTTCAAAATCCAATCAACAAATCATGGAATTGGGTAATGAATTAGCGAAAGTTGTGGCTGAATTGGAACAAAAATCCGACCGTTGGTTAGAACTGGCTGAGTTTGTTTAATCACCGAATTTTGGTAACTTGGTGCTATCTTTGTAAAAGAGCCCAAAAATTTTTACCATGAAGAACGCAATTCTCTTTTCTGTGGCAGTTATCCTATTAGGATGCGCCTATTCAAAAAAAATCACTGACATGAATAATGAAAACCCAATTTATTCAAAGGCTCCTAAGTTTGCGGTTTTGGGAAATAATACACAAGGATCTTCTCCAACCACCATCTACGATGCAAAATTAAACGGAAATTTCTTGATGTTATCCATTGGTTATACGGGCGGTTGTGCTACTCATACTTTCGATTTGGTGGGAAGTGAAATGATTTCAAAATCGCTGCCTCCAATACGTTCAATAAATTTGATTCACAACGCAAATGACGAAGCATGCAAACGCGAAATGTTTGACACCTTGTATTTTGACATCACCAATTTAGCCTATAAAAAAGAGGCGGGAAGCGTAATAAAATTAAACCTTGCTGGCTGGAAAGAGCAATTAATTTATACCTATCAATAATTTATACAATGAAAATTGGTGTTTTATTATCGGGTTGTGGCGTGTATGATGGAGCGGAAATTCACGAGACGGTTTTGGCCTTATTAGCCATTCAAGAGGCAGGAGCTGAAGCAGTTTGCTTGTCTGTAAATGCGAATCAGCATCACGTTGTCAATCACTTGACAGGAGAAGAGATGCACGAGCAACGAAATATGATGGTAGAAGCTGCGCGCATTGCCCGTGGAGCATTGCATGATATTTCAACGTATGATGTTTCTCAATTAAATGCTATGGTAATTCCCGGAGGATTTGGAAGCGCAAAGAATTTTTCAACCTGGGCATTCGATGGACCAAACGGGACAATTTTACCGGAAATAAAAAACCTGATTCAACAATTCATTTCAGCTAAAAAACCAATAGCGGCTTTGTGTGTAAGTCCGGTTGTGCTGACTTTGGCAATGAGTGATTCAGACTTACATCCCACAATGACCTTAGGTTCTGATTTGGAAAAATCACCCTATGATATTCAAGCATTTTCAGCAGGAATGAAACAAAAAGGCGTTCAAGCTGAGATGAAAACTATTCGTGAAATTTCGGTGGATGAAAGATTAAAAATTGTTTCAGCGCCTTGTTATATGATGGAAGCTTCTGTTTTAGAAATCAGAAATAATATATCACAAGCGATTCAAGCTTTAATCAAACTCGTTTAGATGGAGCAGCACCAACACGAAGATTGGTTGCGAAAACGCAAAGAAAACAAAGCTTCTCGCTCGGTTGAAAGCATTTTCAAAGGAATACGAAACCACGATCGATTCGCTTTGAGCGCCGGAATAACCCTGATTGAAAGCCAATTAGATTCTGATAAAGTTCTTGCTAATGAATTGATTCGTCTTTGCTTACCTTATTCTGGAAAATCAAAACGCATTGGTATTACGGGCGTTCCCGGAGTTGGAAAAAGTACATTCATCGAGGCTTTTGGAAAAATAATTATTGAACAAGGACACAAACTTGCTGTATTGACGATTGATCCATCTTCAGCAACAACAGGCGGAAGTATTTTAGGTGATAAAACCCGCATGCACACCTTGTCACAAGAACCCAATGCATATATTCGTCCATCAGCTGCTGGAAGCACATTGGGAGGCGTTGCTCGAGCCACCCGCGAAAGTATTTATCTGTGCGAGGCGGCTGGATTTGATGTAATTCTTATTGAAACTGTTGGCGTAGGTCAATCCGAAACCATGGTTCACTCTATGGTCGATTTTTTTCTTTTGTTGATGCTTGCCGGAGCAGGCGATGAATTGCAAGGTATCAAACGGGGGATTATGGAATTAGCAGACGCAATACTCATTACGAAAGCAGATGGAGAGAATGTGAAAATGGCCAAATTGGCCAAAGCAAGTTATGCAAATGCTTTGCATTTATTTCCGCCTAAAGAAAACGAGTGGATTCCACGAACTGAGATATGTAGTTCATTGAATAATTATAATATGGAGGAATCCTGGAAAATTGCTGATGAATTTTTTAGACACAACACTTCAAACGGCTGGATTGAGCAAAACAGGAATAACCAAGATATTGCTTGGATGAAAGAAACGCTTAATGAATTGATTCTATCCGGATTCTATTCCCAATCAGGTTTTGAAAACAAATATGAGAAAATCAAACAAGCTATATCATCTCAACAGATGAGTGCCTTTGAAGGGGCAGAGGAGTTGTATCGGGATTTTGGGAGTTAAGTAATCTTGATTTCTTTAATATACAGCTAATACAAAGTCTATTAAAATTAAAAGCAAATATTATTAACTTGTACTTCTTTCGTACTTTTAACCTGAAAAACACAAAAACCCATGAAAAAAACACTAACGTTTGTCTTTCTTATACCGTTTTTATTTTTCGCTCAAACTGAATTAATTGTTCAAGGCGAAGTTGTGAATGTGCGCAAATTAGCGGATGTTAGTGGCGAGTTGATGGCTAAAGTGAAAAGATTTGATAGACTATCAATTATTGAAATAGGAAAGGAAGCTACAATTAATGGTGTAACTGACAATTGGTATAAAGTGAAGTTAGAAACCGGAAAAGTTGGGTATGTCTTCGGTCATTTCACCTCACTAAAAAGAGAGGGGCAAATTACTCAGATTATGACACTTAAAGATGTTGGTTGGGGAGACTGTTTTCGCCTTATTTTCGATGATATCGATTTTGGAGGAGGGTATTATCCTTATGGATATGGAAATTTTAATGATGTATTTGAGGATGCTTATCGCGATGAGCCAATATATATAGGCAAAGTATTCAGAGTTACTTATAATAATCTTTTTACACAAGAATACGAGTATTGCAACCCGGACTCACCCATGAATGTCGTTGAACACGCCTCCATTATTCACATTGAAACGAATCAATAACATTTGTGATATAGAAGGATTTAGTTCATTTTCACCAATAAATACTAGTTTCTTTATTTCAGCGAGTTAATTAAATTATTTAGCTTTGACAACCGTAAGGTGTTACAATGATTGAAGTAGGCTTATATATTATTGGCTCCGTGTGTGTTTTAGGAATTTTACAAACCTATTTCATTTATCCTGCAGCATTAATTTTAGGCGGAAAAAGCAAGCGAGAAAGCCCAGCATTGAATACATCATTAACTGTAGGGGTAATTATAGCGGCCTATAATGAGGAAAATGTTATTGCAAAAAAAATACGAAGCATCTTAGATTCTGATTACCCTGCCGAAAAAATATCGATTTATATTGGTTCAGACGCTTCAACAGATAAAACAAATGAATTAGTTGCTTCTTTTCAGAAAACACACCCAAATATAAATCTAGAAATATTTCAAGGGAGATCTGGAAAAGCGTTTATTATTAATCAGTTAGCAAAAGAATGTCCAGATGATATTTTTATTTTAACCGATGCTAACGTGTTTTTCACACAAAATACAATTTCTAATTTAGTTCGTCATTTTTCCAACATCGAAACCAAACAAGTTTGTGCTAACATCATTAAAACGTCTGACAAAAACATTCAAATTCAAGGGCTTGAAAAAAAGTATCTTTGGTTAGAGAACACAATCAAACTAAAAGAAAGTAATACATGGGGATTTGTTATTGGTGCTGAGGGAGGTTGTTATGCGATTCGTCGAGAAAATTATTCTCCTGTCCCTAAAAATTTCTTTATGGATGATTTTTACATTACAATGAGTGTAATTAAAAACAAGGGAGAGGTTCTATTTGATGATCAAGCAATTGTATACGAAGATTTACCATCTGAATCTTCTGAAGAATTCAAACGGAAAATCCGTATTTCTATTGGGAATTATCAAAATCTATTCGAATTTAAATCCTTATTATGGCCCGTGTGGAGTCCCATTTCCTTTGCTTTTATTTCGCATAAAATACTTCGCTGGCTCACCCCATTTTTTTTAATAATGATTTTTATTGTTTCGCTGTTTTTAGCAATCTACCAGGATTGTTTTATTTATTTCAGCGCAGTACAAGCGACTTTATTTCTAACACCTCTCTTTATTCCTGTTCTAAAAAAAGTAAAACCCATTTTATTCATTGCTCATTTTTATAACATGAACCTTGCCCTATTAATAGGTTTTTTTTCTTATTTGAAAGGCGTAAAATCGAGCGTTTGGCAACCAACACCAAGAGCTAAGAGTTAGATTTTGATGAAGATTTTCCGGATAAGTAAACACCGAGAAAAATTAAAAGCATATAAATAATTTTCTGAAGTGTTATACTCGAAGTATAATCATCAGCAATGCCCGCATAAAGAAATAAAAAGGCAAAACCAATAACCATAATGGGTTGAATATAAATATAGGAGCTTGAAATAGATGGGCTTAAATGTTTTAATCCAAACATCGTAAGTAAATAGGTTAAAAATGTAACTCCTACAACCACATATGCGATCTTAATCCATATATCAAAAGGAATGGAAGTTAAATTTGTAGTTGAAAATTCAGCCAATACTGGCGGATATAAAAATAGAAACCCCAATCCCACAGTAAAAACCCAGGTAATCACCAAAAGTGGGCTGTATTTTTTCATCAGTGGTTTTGCCAAGACCAAGTAAATCGCATAGCTGAATGAATTGACGAGTAAATACAAATCGCCTAACGAGGTTTCCGAAACAGTCTTTTCGCCTGTTAAGGTTAATAAAACAGCTCCAGCTGCACCAATAAGAATTCCCGTTAAACGAATCGGGGTTATTTTCTCTTTAAGTGCAAATCCAGAAAGTATCACAACCATAATGGGATTAAAGGCCATTATAATTCCAGAATTTACGGATGAGGATAAGTTAAGTCCATGAAAGAAAAAAAGCTGATTTACAGTAACTCCAAACAACCCACAACCCACTAAACGAATCCAATCTTTTCGTTCAATTTTAAAACTTCTAGAAACGGAAAGAATCAACCAAAATAAGATAGCGGCTCCAAAAACACGAAATAATATAAAAACAGAAGGGGTTAAATAACTAGGCATTACTCCCTTTGCCAAAATATGGCTTGCCCCATAGAGCATGTTCACTGCAAAAAGCGCAATGTGCGCCCAAAGTAAAGATTGAGAATTACTTTTCACTTAAAAAATAACCAGCGATTTTTTAGACTTGATTGACGAAATTCATCTAATTTTTCGGTTACCCCTTTTATCAAGAACTTCTTTTTGAGCTTTACAGTTCCCTTCCCTTGTTTGTAATCCATTTCATCACCAAAAAGAGGGATTAAAGCCCAAAAATGAATGGTTTTGTCCTCAAACTCAACAGGAGTTAATTCATCTTCCAAAAAGATTGGATTACTTATGAATAAATGATCTTGTCTAATTGATGGCGAAAGTTGCTTGCCGTGTTTTGTACAATTATAGGTATGACCATCGCCAAGCCACGTGTTATTCTTGATTGTATAGGTTGAAACCCGATTTAACCATTCAAAAAGCCATTTGATTTCGGGGTTTTCAGTATTTGTCAAATCCCAATAAACGGGAACACAAAAATACAATTGACCAAATTCAATACCTTGAAGCTTTTCAGGAACAGGCATTTGATAGGAGTGAAATGAGCTTGTCATTAAAACGTTTATTCCTTTTTCTCGTGTAAAATCGATAAGATAGAAGAGCTCATCTTCAAAAGTTATTGAAGTAATTTTATTGTTTGGAAAACGGGTTTTTAGAATCTGTTCAAATGAATTCATTTGCAAAAGTAGTTTAATATCCTTGAGTTATAAAAATAATGCAATCACAATGTATCTAATGAGTTTACCCACTACCATAAAAACAACTACAGGTAGGAGCTTAATTCTCATGAAACCAAGCATCACTAATAATGGATCTCCAATAATTGGAACCCAACTCAGCAGCGCGCACAAGCTCCCGTATTTTGTGACATATTGCTTGAGCTTATTTTGTTTATTTTCAGCCTTTTCACTTTTCTTTATCCACAGAAACTTCCCGAATTTCCCCAAATAATAATTGGTTAATCCCCCAAGACTATTTCCAATCGTTGCCACAATAACTGAGATGACAGGATCATACCCCGAAGCAATTACCGCTGCCAACCCCACTTCGGATGCAAAAGGAAGAATGGTTGCTGATAAAAAACAACTTGCAAATAAGCTTAGGTAAATCCAATAATCCATAAATAAAAAAGGCCGGTGAAACCGGCCTAATTAAAAATCTGTATAATTTTATTTCTTAACAAATTTCTTAGTAACAGAAGAGTTGTTTGTGTTGATAGTCACATAATAAACACCACTGTTTAATGAAGCGCAATCAATTTTTGCTGAATTTGAACCTGTTAATACATTGGTTAATTCCAATGTTGAAACAGTTTTTCCTGATAAGTCAGTAACTAAAATGTTTACATCACTTTTTGTTTGCAAATAGAAATTAACGTTTGTCTCAGAACTAGCAGGATTTGGATATAATGAAACTCCATTGATTTCAGTTGTTTCTTCCTCTAAACCAACACTTGGATCAAAGTTTAAACGCACGTAAGGTGTTGATGTTTGATAAAATAAATTAGTAGTACTACTTATATCGTTTCCTTCAAGAAAGAATGACGTTTGAGGCTCTGAGGTTCCCGCGTTTGCAATTCGTAATCCACCAGTATATGAACCAACAACCGCAAGGTAAGTGGTGTTAGCTAGCATATTAACAGGCGTTTGAAGTTGCATTACAAGATTTGTATTTAAGTTATTTGAAGCAACAACCAACGGAGCTGATTCTTCTTCAAAAACGAATTCCCCTGAATTTGGATCAATTGAATAAAGCCTTGCATAAATTTCTGTTCCTATTGTAGTGCCCGAAGCTCCCCCACCAACTAGGCGCACATTAATTGCTTTAAGTGTTTGATCTGCCCAAATGTCAAATAAATTTCCAGCTTCAAAACCATCTACACCATTCGATGTGTTTCCACTCACCGTGTTGTTGTCACGAGCGTAGATGTAATTTGTTACACTAAAATTCAAATTTGGCAGCGCATTATTAGCAGGAACATCATCAGTTGAGTCTGAAGTGATTGTTCTTACAACCGTGTAACTTGCAGTATTTGCAGGAGGTGTAAATGTAGTTGATGTTGTCATGTCTAATGAATCCAATGAAGGAATATTAGCAGGAGCTGAAGATCCAGTAAACACGCCTGAATTAACATTCACATTCAATTTAGCATTGTATTGAGTATTTTGTCCACCGTTGAATACCGATGCAGAAAACTCGATTGGCGCCACTTGAGTGGTTGGAATTTGGTAGTAGTTTAACCCAGCAGTTCCCCATGTTGATGCAGTAACAGAAAGATCATTCGTTGCATTTGTAACGATTTTCACATCATCAATATACCATCCGTAAGTAACCCAAACGTTAGGGTTTGTTGCTGAACCAGGAAATCCAGTTGTCCAAGAAAATCTTATCCAAATAGGAGATGGTGTAGTAGGTAAGTAAGGCGCTAAATTTATAGATTTGTTGTTAGGATTCGAGTATGCTGATCCTCCTGCAGAAGATAAAACTGGCATGTCACCATTAGTACCTACTGTTATAAAGTTTATACCATCTGTTGAAATTTGAAATTCTTGTAAGTCGTTAAATCTCGCTCCATATTGTTGGAATTGTAAAGAAATGTTGTTTGTTCCGCCCAAAGCAACGACATCAATTGAATCAGCAGTAGTTAATGTGTACACAACATCAAGCGCTTGGGTTCCCGGAGAAGCTGTTGGATCTCCATTAACGAGTTCCGCATATTTTCCTCCTGAAGCAGAATTAATACCGCTTGCAGCCCACCAACCGTCGCTTGAATTATTGATGTTCCAACCATAATCAATACCAGTTTGGCCATCATTATTTATCACCCACGTTGAATCGAAAGTAAAATTATCAGACCAAAGTGTAACCCCTAGAGATTTTTCCTCTGGGTTTTGAGAAATTCCTTGAGCAGGATGTTTTATTAAGTCTTGAAAAGAGTACTGTTTAGGTGCTTGAGCAACAGCATTCAAGGCTAATAGTGAAAATAAAGAGTATACAATTTTTTTCATATAATTTAGTTTGATGTCAAATTTACAAAAAAGTATCAAAAAAACTAACGATCTTTTAAAAAAGGGAGTTGGGTTCTTATTTCTTGTAAGTCTGATTTGCTTAAACTACAATTTTTAAAATCTTCCTGATGATTTTTCAAGTTTGCCAATTGTTCTCCCATCGGACTCACGGCAATACTACCACCGCTGTAAATAAGATTTTTTCCATCAACACCAACTCGATTTACCCCAACCACATAACACTGATTTTCAATTGCTCGAGCACATAAAAGAGCTTCCCAATGAGCAATTCTCCTTTCGGGCCAGTTTGCAACATATACGAGTAAGTCGTAGGCCGCAGAATCATTCTCAACGCGATTTCTAATCAACTCCGGGAAGCGCAAATCATAGCATATTTGTAGATTTATTTTCCATCCCTTCCATTCAACTATAGCCTCGGTATTTCCGGCCGTATAAAATTTGTCTTCACCACCTAAACAAAAAGATTTCCGTTTGTCATAATGTTTTACATTACCATTCGGATAAACAAAAACACCTCTGTTGTAACACTTCGCATTTTCTAGAATAATTAAAGAAGTGTAAATAGCAGAATTAAGCCTGGCAGACCATTTCTTTAAAAAACTAAGCCCTTCCGAATTTTCCCACTCTTCTGCGAGCAAATCTGCCGACATACTAAAACCCGTATGAAACATTTCAGGAAGAATAACCAAATCTGTTTCATTCAATTGAGAAAAAAAAGCTTCGTACTTGTTGAAGTTTGCTTGTTTATCCTCCCAAACTTGGTCAACTTGTATCAGTGTGACATTTAAATCTTGCATAGTTTTTCAGTTGCTTGTTGAATCGTTTTATCGTCTTTGGCAAAACAAAACCGAAGAATTTTTCGATCGTCCCCATTCGCATTGAAAACGGAAAGAGGTATTGTTGCTACCCCATGTTCAATCACTAATCTTTTGGCAAAATCAACATCGCTTTCATCAGAAACATTCACATAACTACCTAGTTGAAAATACGTTCCTTCGCAAGGGAGAAGTTCAAAACGACTGTTTTTTAGTTGTTCACGAAAAGCATCCCGTTTTTCCTGATAAAATCGGCCAAGTGTCGAAACATCAATATGATTCATGTACTCAGCCAAAGACGCTTGTGCTAAACTGTTTACACAGAAAACCAAAAATTGATGAACCTTCTTAATCTCTTTCATAAAAAATTCAGGTGCGACTACATATCCAATTTTCCATCCGGTGATGTGAAATGTTTTACCAAAGGAAGAAACAATTATTGATCTATCTTTAAGAATTTCAGAGGTATTTACTGAAATGTGTTTGTTTTCAAAACTAATAAACTCATAAACCTCATCAGATAATACAACAAGATTTGGAAAGTCTAATACCAGTTTTTCAAGTTCAAGGATATCTTTTGTCTTCCAAACTGTACCACTTGGATTGTGTGGATTGTTGGTTATGATTAAGCGCGTTTTATCCGAAACAGAACTTCTTATTTTATCCCAGTCAGGCAAGAAATTATCATTCAGGGGAATTCTTATTGGTTTTGCTCCGGCAAGAATCACTGGCGATTCGTAACAATCATAGCTTGGATCTAAAATGATAACCTCTTCATTTTTATGAACTAAAGCCTGAATCGTTGTAAAAATTGCTTGTGTTGCACCTGCTGTTACCAACAAAGAGGAAGCTGGATCTATTTTGCGATTATATTGGTTGAAAATCATTTCCGAAATTTTCTCAAGCAAATTTGGCAGGCCTGACATCGGAGCATATTGATGAACATTTTCACCTGTTTTTGACCGAACGATTTCCTCCAGGATTGAATCAATTGGGAAATTCGGAAATCCTTGTGATAAGTTAATTGCGTTGTAATCTGCAGCCATTTTAGACATGGCCGTAAAAATGGTTGTCCCCACATGAGGTAATTTAGAAGAAAATTGCATGACGTAAATTTACAGATTCTCTATTAGATAAAGGGTAAGTAAAGTTTCAAAATTACTGAAAGAGCAATTAATAACACGCCGGACAAACTCCAGATACTGTAAAAAAGGATTCCTTGAAAAGATAATTTGGCGGAAGCGAAAAGGTAATTTCATTCTCGTCTAAACACGTAATAGCCTTGCACTTTTCGCAGCTAAAGTGAACATGATTGTGGAAATGAATGTTTGTGCAAGAGTGACAAGTTGCGTAATTAATCACCCCATCTACATTGACGATTTTATGAATTTTATTTTCATTGACCAAACGCTCTAAAACTCGGTATATCGTTACGCGGTCGCAAAGTTCCTGCAAACTCCCAAAAATAGCAGCGTGAGATACCGCTTGAGGGGAACTCTGAATGAATTCCAATATTTTTTTCTTTGCTTGAGTGTTTCTTGACATACTAAAATGCAACTAAGTTGCAATATTTTAACTATTTTTGCAATTGTGTTGCAATAATACGTATTTTTGTAAAATTAAATGGTACAAATGCAGGTGAAAAAATTAGTTTGGCATAAAACAATTGTTCTTGCTTCACTACTTTTAGTTACTAGTTCAGTTTTTTCTCAAAAAATTGAAGGGAGGATTCTGTCAGAAACCACGGTAAAAGGCATTTCTGCAGCTATGGTTTATATCGTTGAAACAGACCAAAGTGCAATTTCCGATTCGCTGGGCAGATTCAGTATTACCAAACCAAAATTGGAATCTTTTCGTATGAAAATTTCAGCAAAAGGATATCAAAATCAATTTATTACTATAGATTCTGGTCAGAAAGAATTTGTTTTTTATTTGGTTTCACAGCACGTTGATTTGCAAGAAATAACAATTTCTGGAAGTTCAACCCAGGTTCAAAATCAAAATCCATTTCACATTGAAACCCGTAAACTTTCTGAATTAACCAATATATCCGCAATTAACATGGGCGAAGTAATTGCTCGAATCCCAGGAGTTTACCAAGCAAGTTTGGGAAATGGAATTTCGAAACCTGTTATTCGTGGATTACAAGGAATGCGGGTGGTAAGTTTACTAAATGGGTTGCGCATCGAAGGTCAACAGTGGGGGGGCGATCACGGAATGGGAATAGCAGAATTGGGGGTTGGATCCGTTGAAGTGATTAAAGGACCATCTTCCTTGCTCTATGGTGCGGATGCGTTAGGTGGCGTAATTTATTTTTCGGATGCTCCTTTTGCCGCAACCGGAACGAGAGAAATTCAAGGGTATGGGTTGGGACAAACAAATACGATGGGTGGTGTTGGGCGTTTCTTGTGGAAAGAATCTCGCGATAAAGTGCGTTGGATGTTAGGCGCAAGTTATACCAACCATGCTGATTTTCAATTACCAAGCGGAAAATTTGCCGAAAACTCTCGGTTTAATGAGTTTGTCTTGAAAAGCGCTGTTGGATTTAACGGAAAGAAAAGCGTTCATAATTTGCGGTATAATTATATTCATTCAACTACAGGAATTCCTGGATATTCTCACGATACGATGGCGAAACCAGAAACTTTTCAAGTGGATATTCAAGGACGGAAATACTCGTTACCTGCCCAATTTTTTAGCAATCATTATTTCTCTTCAGATAATAAATGGTTCACAAATAAAAACGAGTATCATGCATTGGTGGGAATGACGTATAATCAACTGATTGAATTTGATGAAAAGGTAACCATTCCAAGTTTAAGCATGAACTTGATGAATTCATTGTATTCGATTAAATGGACGAATAAATCGGTTAAAAACCTTAAAATCACAAGTGGTATTCAAGGAATGTTTCAACAAAATGACAATGAACCAAATGCATCGGATACCTTGATTCCCAATTCACGAACATTAGATAATGGAGTTTATACTTCATTTCAATATTCCTATAAACTTTGGAATTTTCAAGCGGGAGCACGTTATGATTTACGGAATATAAACACACTGCATTCCTTCAGCGGAAATGCTCCGTTATCAAGAAATTTTGATGGCTTCAATACTTCATTGGGAGGCGTTTATGGGGGTAAAAGATTTACATTTAGAACCTCACTTTCAACGGGATATCGCGCGCCACATCTTACAGAGTTAGTTTCAAATGGGTTTCACCATGGTGCGTTGCGTTATGAAATTGGAGACAAAAATCTTGTGCCAGAATACGCTTCCCAGATCGATGTAACAACTGAGATAACTCGCGAACATTTTGTACTAATTTTCAATCCATTCATTAATCAAATAAGAAACTACATTTATCTACAACCAATTGATTCATTGATAGATAATATCCCAGTTTTTGAATATCGACAATTGTCATCTGTGTTGTTTTACGGAGGAGATATTGGGGTTCATTATCACCCTCATTTTGCCCATAATTTACATATTGAAAGCTCTGTTTCATTGATTTATACCAAGACAAATTCAGACAGTAGTATTTCATTGATTCCGCAGCCTAGATTTCAAAATTCGTTGCGCTACTCGTTCAATTTAGGAAAAAAACTAGCTCTTAAAGAATTATTCGTTCAATATACGTTTATGGGTGCTCAAAATCAGGTGGCATTTATTGAAACGCCTAGTAATTCATATCATTTATTAGACGCTTCCTTTTCATTCGAAATTAAAAGTAAAAACCCCATTCAATTAAATGTTGGGTGTAAGAACATTTTAAATACACGATACATAGATCACCTTTCTAGACTTAAAAATATAGGCATGCCTGGTCCGGGAAGGAATTTTTATGTAAGCTTTACTTGTAATTTAACACAAAATCTTAAAAAAAAATAATATGAAAAAGTCGATTTTTATTTTTGGAACAATTGCTTTTTTAGCGGCAACAGTACAATCATGTAATAAAAACAAATGCCACGAATGTCATTACGATGATGCGAGCGGCAACGAAGTTGCTTTGGGCGAAAAATGTGGAGATGAATTAGAATCGCTAGAAGCAAATGGATATTCTGACACAACCGGAAATCACGTTGTGCATTGTCACGGGCATTAATAATTTGTACTATTAAATTAACTTCATAGGATTCGCCTGCTCATCATTTAATAACATTAACCTTTTCCCATGAAAGCAGAAAATACCGTTTCGTAATATATAAACGATAAGAGGAACCGGACTCAAATAAGTTAATGTCAGTTACAAATCTTCTATTCTTTATTTCAATACCCGAATTATTTTTATTGGAACTAAAATTTATTTGAGAGGTGTATATTTTAATTGGCCCCTCTACTATTTCTACTGTTGAATCTTTGATTGATATTTGATATTTTTTTCGAATAATTAGTCCAAAACAACTTAGTATGACTAGAAATGAAATTGAAAACGTAAAGGAGCAGAGCCCTGTAAAATAAAGTCCCGCACTCAAAATGATTCCGATTAGAAAGAAAAAGAGCAAGAGGAACTTTCCAGTTTGTTTAAAATAATTCTCTTGACCATGACTTATTCTCCCTAATTTATTTTCTTTTAAGTCGTGCTCTGAAAACTGATAAATATAGTTAGTAAGAAGTTTGTACACTCTCAGGTTAATTTAATCCCACAAATAGTTTATACAATTGGAACTCCAATTAGTTGTTGTAAATTTAAACCGAATGCATGAACTACTCATTTATTTTCAAAAAATTCTTTTTCTATCTTTACGAAAATTTTTACTTAAGCAGTAAGAATGAAAATAATTATTAAGAAAGCGTTTTAT
This sequence comes from Crocinitomicaceae bacterium, assembly GCA_044237035.1. Classification (GTDB taxonomy): domain Bacteria; phylum Bacteroidota; class Bacteroidia; order Flavobacteriales_D; family Crocinitomicaceae; genus UBA952. Next base: position 2,959 of record JBIIFU010000005.1, on the reverse strand, counting down.
GGTGATTATAATTGAGAGTGGTTCTACCAAAGCTGATTGGTTAATCATTCAAGGAGAGAAGAGGTATTATCACAACACAATTGGATTCAATCCATTTTTTCACTCAACAGAAACAGTAGCTGAAACACTAAAAAAGGATCAAACCCTTCAAGATTTATTCGATTTAGAAGGCGAAATTCATTTTTATGGTGCTGGCTGTTCCTCCAAAGAACTCAATCAAACTATTGAAAATGGATTTAAAACCGTTTTTAAGAACGCCACTGTTTCAGTTGACCACGATTTATTGGCGGCTGGATTGTCTTTATATCGAGGGAAAAATGTTATCGCTTGTATTTTAGGAACGGGATCTAATTCCTTACTTTTTGATGGAAAAAACCTTCACGAAGAAGTTCCAGCTTTGGGTTATATTTTGGGGGACGAAGGAAGCGGCAGCTTTTTTGGAAAACAAATTCTCTCCGATTTTCTTTATTGTCGTCTGCCGCAACAAATAGAGTCAGATCTTCGTCAATTAGGCCTTTCAAAGGATGAGATTTTCCGCAAGGTCTATATGGAACCAAATGCGAATGTTTTTTTAGCATCTATTAGTCCAATCCTTATTCAAAACAAAGAGCTTGAGTATTGCCAGAACCTCATCAGAAAAGGCTTTGATTTATTTTTAGATCGTCATGTTTTATGTTTCAAGGACTGTTTTACAACCGAGGTGTCTTTTGTTGGATCGATCGCTGCTTTATTAGCGTCAGAATTGGAAGCTGTTTGTCAAGAAAAAGGACTGACAGTTGGTCAAATAATACGCAAGCCAATAGATTCTTTAGCAAACTATCATTTGAATAAGTAGTCTGTTTAGCTTTCTTTTTCTTTCCAAAATTTCTCAATCACAAAGAATAATGCTAGAAATAGCAGCACACCTGAATTCTTGACAAGAAAATTAATAGTTTCCCATTCAAAATTGATTCTTGAAAAGACGCAATAAATACAAAAACTAGCGATCATAAATACCCCAAATTTTCCCACATTGTATGGAATGGGATGGTGTTTTTGTCCCAAAATATAGGAAAGTATCATTTGAAAACCATAAACAGCCAATGTTGCCCAAGCACTTGCCCAATAGCCGTATTTTGGAATAAATAGAATATTCAAGACAATCGTAAGTATTGCTCCTGTAATTGAGATTAGAGCCCCAAATTTCGTTTTGTTTGACAATTTGTACCAAATACTTTGATTGTAATAAATTCCAAGAAAAATATTAGCAACTAACAAGATGGGTACAACACCTAACCCTTCCCAGTAGATTTCATTTTGTATGAAGTGTTTTAGAATATCAATATTCATCGTAACCCCTAGAAAAACCAAGCATAAAAAACCAATGAAGTAATTCATGACTTTTACATAGATCTGCTTCTTGTTTTCATTTTTCTGTTGAGCGAAAAAGAAAGGCTCGGCCGCATAGCGAAAAGCCTGAATAATAATCGTTACCAGCATGGCTAATTTATAACAGGCGCTGTAAATTCCTACTTGTGCTTCTGCATAATTCAAAGAATTCGGATTAGATGAGTCGTATAAAATTTGCTTCAGTAAAATCCGATCCAGCGTCTCATTTATTATTCCTGCAAATCCTGCAACTACTAATGGCAAGGCGTATACCAGCATCCCCTTTACCAGTGTCCAGTCAGGACGAAAACTGATGCCTATAAAATCCTTTATTAAAACAAGTGGTTTCAGGGCAGAAGAAATTAAATTGGCGAGTAAAATATAAAAAACGCCTTGTTCCGGATTGGCGGGATCAAATAGAACCAATAGAAAAAAGAGATTAAGAATTATGTTGACTAATATCGCCACGAAATTAATCCCGGCAAATTTAAGCGCCTTTTCTTCTGCTCTCAGTCTTGCCAATGGAAGGGCTGATACGCCATCAATAACCACAATTAAAGACAACAAAACAATGTATTCAGGATGTTCACTGAATAGCATTGCGTTGGCAATAGGCTGATTGAAAATAAATATGAAAAGAAGAAAAGCGATGTTTACAATAAACAGTGTGAAAAATCCACTTTTGAATACTTCTTTTTCATCTTCCACTTCTTTACGAAAACGAAAATAAGCAGTTTCCATCCCAAAGGTCAGTAACACAACAAGAAATGCAACCCAGGCATACAACTCAGAAACCACTCCGTAATCTGCGGCATTGGCAAATTTGTAAGTATATAAGGGAACGAGAAGATAATTGAGAAGTCGTCCAACAATGCTCGACAAACCATAAATGGCCGTTTGGCCGGCTAATTTACGGATTGGATTACTCATTCACCTGAAAAATTTGCTTTTCTTTTTTCTAAAAAGGCCGTTGTTCCCTCTGAGAAATCTTTGGTTCCAAAACACTTTCCAAATTCTGTAATTTCAGTTTGATATCCATCAACTCCGTCTGTATAATTTGCGTTAATACAAGTAATCGCTGAAGAAATTGCCGTTCCTGAATTTTGAATGATTTTTGATGCAATCTCTTCTGCTTTTTTAAGTAAATCTTGTGGTTCTTCCACGTAGTTTACTAAGCCCCAATTTAGTGCATCGGCAGCATTAATCATACCTGCGGTAAAAACCATTTCATTTGCCTTACCTCTCCCAACTAACTGAGCTAATCGTTGTGTTCCACCGTAACCAGGAATTACACCCAGTGAAACTTCTGGCAATCCCATCCGTGCATTAGTAGCCGCGATTCGAATATGTGATGCCATCGCAAGTTCTAATCCACCACCCAATGCAAATCCATTTATGGCTGCAATGACAGGTTTTGACATATTTTCTATGAAGGAAAATAATAATTTTTGTCCTTCTGCGGCTAGTCTTTGTCCTTCTTCTACCGAAAAATCGGAGAATTCTTTAATATCGGCCCCTGCTACAAATGCTTTTTCACCTGATCCAGTTATTATAACCACTCTGGTTGATTTTGAATTATTTAATTCAGAAA
>JBIIFU010000050.1:0-14524 GCA_044237035.1 Crocinitomicaceae bacterium | reverse complement strand
TGGGTAAAATAATTTTCTTGCCATCCAATTGAACAGAAAATTTTTCTCTTTCTATGATTAAGTTACTCGTTTTTACAGAGGATGAATTAAGCAAATTATTACTTAATCTTCTCAATAAGGATTCTACTTTACTTATTAACAACCTAGGACGAATTGGTTTGGTAATGTAATCATCAGCACCAGCTTCAAAGCCTGCGATTTGCGCATAATCTTCTGCGCGAGAAGTTAAGAATGCAATAATTGGTTGTTGAAGATTCAAATCTTTTCGAATGAATTGACAGGCCTCAATTCCATCCATTTTTGGCATCATGATATCCATAAGGATTAGCGATGGCTGAAATTGTTGCGTCATTCGTACACCTTCTTCGCCATCCGATGCAGTAAATACTTTATATCCTTCCTTTCTCAGGTTATAGGACAAAAACTCTAAAATATCGGCTTCATCATCGACAAGCAAAATAGTATGTCCTTTTAAATTTTCCATATTTTTATAGCGAAAAAAGGGCTGAAAAACTCCAGCCCTTTGATGATGATTTGAAAATTATTTTCTAACAATTAGTCTTTTAGAAATTGTGTTTTGATTTGATGTCAATTGTATTGAATACAATCCATCAGAAAGATTTGTTAAATCAATAGTTACCAAATTTGAACCAGATGCCTGAACACCATTTTGACTCATAATAACTCGACCTAATTGATCAATCAATTGGATATCAAATGAATTACCTAATGTATTATCAAATGAAATAACGGCAGTTTCTGAAGCTGGATTCGGATAAATAGTTAAGTTAGACAATCCCATTAATTCTTCTATGCTTACCGTAATTGCCACGTTTAATACAGTTGTATCAGTACAATTTCCATTTATAGCAGTTAATACCACTTGGTAGTTTCCGTTAACAGCATAAGCGTGAACCGGTGCAGAAGCCGATGAGTTTGTGAAATCACCAAAATCCCATGAATAAGAAGACGCTCCTGTTGATGTATTTGAGAAGGTAACAATATTTCCATTTGTAGTAAATGAACCTGCTGCTGTAGGTGTTGCAGTAAAAGCAACCGAAACTGCATCCGAAGCACCAACTCCAGCACAAGCATCTGCATTTGTAGTTGTTACTGTATATGATCCCGTTGTTGTTACTTGAATGGATTGAGTGGTTGCACCATTTGACCATGAATAAGAATCACCTGATGAAGCAGTTAAAGTAACTACATCTCCTGAACATGCTTGTGTTGCAGAAGCAGTTACAGTTGGAATTGGAGCGTTACTTACGTTTACTGTTGTTACACTAGATGAAGCAGAACACCCATTATTATCTGTTACAGTTACAGAATAAGATCCTGATGCAGTAACAGTTATTGATTGAGTTGTAGCGTTTGTTGACCAAACGTTTCCTGTTGCTGATGAAGAAGTCAATTCTACATTTCCACCTGTACAAAAAGAAGTTGCTCCATTTGCAGTTATTACTGGTGTCGTAGGAAGAGCATTTACAGTAACAGTAATTGAAGCTCGTGGGCTTTCATCTCCCGCTGCATTTTTCTGACTAACATAATAGGTATAAACTCCAGCCGCTGTAGTACTAGGTGATGGGGCTCCTGCCAAAGCAGTTCCTCCAGTTGCAACATCGTACCAAGTTAATGTATTTCCAGTTGAAGCAGTTGCAGACAGTTGTGTTGCAGTAGCTCCTTGACAATAGGTAAATGAGTTAGTAGCAACGGTTGGAGCAGCAACACTAAAAAATACTGGATTTGTAAATGTTGCACCTGATGCAGCTACAGAACCTGCTGCCAAACGAGCATCTGGCGTAGTACCAAGTGGGGCAAAAATATTTACCCAATTCACTTGTGCAAGTGTTTGAGTTGAATCATTACCGTCAACTCCCCACCAAGATTGATACCATGCCGTAGTAGCTCCACCTGAATTTAATACCGTATTTGTATTGTTTGAAGTCCAAGAAGGTGTAGCAAAGTTTGTTAATATATTATTCACAAATACCATTGTATCACCGTTTAAATTAGCAACTACTGGTGCTCCTTCTATGGAAAGTCCTTTTTCCCAACCAGTTACTAATGAATTTAAAACAGATACAGCCGAATTTCTTCTTAATCGGAAAGCTTTTTCAAATTTCTCTCCTACAGGTAAGGTTATTGAACCATTTCCTTTTGGTCCAACTAATGTTACATTAGAAAATATTGGTCTTGTTTTAGGTGTTGCAGTTGTACCATTAGCATCGTTATCACATTCAAAAGCATTAGAATCTCCTGGTGCATCTGAAACATCTTTATCACGAATTGACAACGCAAATTGTACTTTTCCTCTGTATCCAAAGTCAGTATCAAAATCATCATCCAAGCCTCTATAAGCAATTATATGTTTACAATTTACTGTTCCACCAAACCACTCAAATGAATCATCCCCAGAATGAGAAACCTGAACATAATCAACTGTTGTTGCCGAACCAACTGAACCAAAAGTAATTCCATTTACTTCTTTATTGGGCTCTAATGCAATACCTGCAAATTCAATTCGGACATACTTGATTGTTCCGGAATTGTCATTATCAAATGCACCACCGTACTGAGTATCTGTTGTTGCAACAATTCCTTCGATATTGGCAACACCACCCGGCTGATTATTACGTGCCAATCCTAATAAAATTACACCACCCCAATCACCTTCATTTCTATTTCCAACCGCCTCATTTGAAGTAAATACAATTGGTTGAGAAACTGTACCTTGCGCATTTAATTTGGCACCTCTTGTTATGATCAATGTACCTTGAGTAACTTTGTCTCCTCTAATGATTGTTCCAGGAGCAATCGTTAAGGTTGCATTATTTTTTACATAGATTTTGTTTTGAAGTAAAACAACTCCAGACCATGTTGTATTTGTAGTAATATCAGCTGAAACCGTTTGAGTTGTTGCTGGATAAACTTCGTTTTCAGGATTAAAATTTGACCATCCCGCTGTCCAATCTGTCGCTGATGTATTATCAGTAACAGGAAATGCTCCTTTGTAAGTCGTAGGAGTCCAAAATGCATCTTGCGCATGCAACCCAAGTGTCACACATGCAGAGAGTAATGATAAATAAACCTTTTTCATAAATTAAATTTTTAGTTGATGCAAATTTCCACCGAATATCAAAGCATCAAGTTACAGTAGTCTTAAATGTTGTTTAAGAGTTTATTAAGCAAAAGAAACATTGGCTTAACAATAGAGCTTACTATGTTAACAAGGTTAAATTTTCTTTATCAAATAAAAATAAAAAGGACTCTTTCGAGCCCCTTTACATGTCTTAATAAATCTGATTTTGATTGAAAATCTTTTAGAAATTATATTTTAAACTCAAGGAAATAGTTTGACCAAAATTGATTTGCTGCCAGGTATTATCTAAATCAACATCGTATTTTTTGTTCTTATTAATGTCCTGGAAGAAAGTTAAATCTTGAGCAAGTAAATCTTTAACATTCAATTTTAGCTCAAATTTATCGCTGAAATTTTTCACTAATTGTAAATCGATTACGTGTCTTCTATTTTCCCAAACTGATGGCTCTTGAACACTACCGGCAATTGCGATTCGTTGTCCAACAACATTATATGAAGCATTGAATGAAATTTGTGTTTTTGGCTCAGTAAAATAAAGTCCTGCATTTACCAAATAAGGAGATTGGCCTTGTAAAGGTCTATCCACGTACTCGGATTGACCAGCAAATGAACTCAAATCCATTTTTGATTTTATTAATGCCGCATTTGTATAAATCGTAAAATTTTTCCAAAATGATCCCGTGTCCGAAGGTTGAATAAATCCTAAATTCATTCTATATTCCAACTCTGCACCATAACTTTCAACATTTCCAACGTTGTCATAATATAATTCAGGTGTTCCACTTGTTCCTGTTCTCAAAAGCAATTCGATAGGATTGAAAAATTGCTTGTAAAATCCAGAAATACTAATCACTTGCCCTTTACCAGGAAAATACTCAGTTCGGAAGTCGAAATTGTTGATTTTTGCTCGTTGTAATTTCGGATCACCAGAAGTTAAATTATCATTCAAAAAGTTGTAGAATGCAAATGGTGCTAACTCCCTAAACTCTGGTCTAGAAACAGTTTGAGATGCACTTAAACGGAAATTTATTTTTTTGATTGGCGAGTAAACCAAATTAATTGAAGGTAATATGTCAAGAACAGTTGTATCAATATTTTGAGGAAGGTTCGAACCAAATTCAACGTATTTAAATACTTGATTATAGGCTTCAAAACGAGCTCCGGCAATTATTCTCAGCTGTTCAGATAATTTTGAATCCACCATGGCAAAAGCTGAATTTAGAAAAGAGGATGCTTGGTAACTGTCATCTACATTGGTTCCTTCTTCCAACTTAAATCCTCCCTGACCATCTGCCATTAGGCCAAGATTTTCAGCATTAAATATTTCATCTCCAGGCAATAATAATAGACTCGAATTGAAATTAGCACTTCCAGTTGGATCGTATTTAGAAAACCCTAGGTTTCTTGCAGAAAATGAGCGTGTTCTGTACTGGTGCATTCCACCGATTTTTACCTCATTTTTTGACTTTCCTAACTCAAATAATTTTGCAACATCATATTTTGCGTTGAAGTTATTTTCCGTTAGCGTTGACCAGAACATATTTCCTGCACCAAGTGTTGAAATATCATTATTCTGAACGACAGCAAAATACGGTAAAGTAGTGTCAACTTGCTGGTAAACAGTTCTTCGTAAAAAAGGAATATCTCGTTTTACATTACTAAAACCGGCAACCCAATTAAACTTATACTTTGATCTGCTTTCATGAGAACCAATTAATTGGGAGGTAATTAAATTACTTTGCGTGTACCAAATATTCGTTGATTTTTCATTATAGACAGATTCAATATCCATATCACGTTTTCCATTTCGGATGTTTACTTTGTCATCAGAATTTACTGTATATAAATTTTTAAATTGAATGGTATTTTTATAGCCGTAGGTATATTTGAAGTTTGCCATGGCGCTGTTTACAATTGATTGCGTATACGCTGAATCCAATAGTTCATTTTTTGTAATTACCCCTGTTGATTGCTCCTCAAATTCCCTTCTAATTACTTGATTGGCCGAGAAATTATTTTGATAACTATAAGCTAAAACATAACCCAAAGTAGTAGAATCCTTTATTTTAAAGGAACGACCTATAGAATATTGTAGGTTGAAATTTGGTAGTGCTAAACGATTTTTTGTTCCCCAGGATGTATTGATCATCTTTGCATAATCTGCTTTTTCTTGATTGGTCATTGAATTAAAGACATCTGTAGAAGGAAGCCCTTCTGGAATCGCTCTGGCAGAAGTTCCATATCCGAGAAAATCTGTTGATGAACCTTCGTATGTTTTGAAATTCTTAAACGTACTCAAGGTATTGTATGCTGAAGTAATTTGAATATTTTGAAAGTTTTTAGATTTCGGTTCAGTCGTATTGATATTTATTACTCCACCCGCAAATTCACCAGGAAGATCAGGTGTTGCTGATTTCGTAATCATCAGATTGTCAATCATATTAGCCGGAAATAAATCAAATGAAAATGCTTTACGATCACTCTCAGAACTTGGAAGAGCCGCACCGTTAATCAAGGCAAAATTGTATCGATCACTCAACCCTCTTACAACAACAAACTTGTTATCTTGAACGCTAGCACCACTTACTCGTTTGAAAATTTCAGCCGCATTGGAATTGGGTGATTTATTGAATGTTTCTTTACCGATAATCTCGATTACTGAAGCATTTTTCTGCTTCATTTTTTCGGTTTCATTAACTGTTTCTTTGTTTTTTTCAACGGTGATTTTAAAATCTTGTAAGGTCTTAATTGAGCTTTTGAACTGAAAATCAATAGTTGTTGTCGCATTTGAATTTATGATCACATTTCTTAATGTGTCAGAACCCATTTCATCTACGCTACATGTTACAACATATGTGCCTGGCTTAACTCCTTGAATAGAAAAAGACCCCGTACTATCCGTAAAACCTCCCTTATTGATTCCTTCAATTTTAATTCGAGCCATTTCAATTTTATCGCCAGTAGTTTTATTCGCAACAACGCCACTTAATACACCAAACTGAGAGAAAAATCCGAGAGAAATACTAATAAAAGCAAGGGAAAGTAAAATATTTTTCATGTAATTTAATAATTCAGCTGCAAAGTAATCTCTCTAAGGTAACAAAGTGGTTAATGGAATATTAAGTTATTATTAAGTCAAATATATGATTTCTTAACATTGGAAAGAAAATCCTGATTCATTAAAAAAAGAGCCATAATTTCTTTCTAATTTAGCAGTCAAAAAATAGCCAAATTGAAATCACTACTTAATAAAACCGCACTAATTTGTGGAAGCACACAAGGAATTGGTAAGGCAAGCGCACTTAAAATCGCCGAAATGGGTGCAACCATTTGTCTAATTGCACGAAACGAAGAGAAGTTAAAACAAACTCTTCTTGAGATACCTTGCGATAGCGGACAAAGACATCATTACTTGATTGCTGATTTTTCTCAACCGAATGAGTTGAAAGTTATTATTCAAGAGTATATTCATCAAGGCAATAAAATAAATATTCTAGTCAATAATACAGGTGGGCCGAAAGGTGGGCCTATCATTCATGCTGAAATAGAGGAATTTATAAATACCTTTAATCAACATTTAATTTGTAATCACATTCTTGTTCAAGCTTGCTATCCCGGAATGATTGAATCAGGGTATGGAAGAATCATTAATGTAATTTCCACTTCCGTCAAACAACCCTTGCCCAATCTTGGAGTTTCAAATACGATACGAGGAGCAGTGGCCAGTTGGAGTAAAACATTGGCGAATGAGTTAGGACAGCACGGAATCACTGTAAACAATGTTCTTCCAGGAGCGACAAATACAATAAGACTTCAAGGAATTGCAGAAGCAAAATCTGAAAAAACAGGCGAAAGCGTAAAAGATATTTTTGAAGAAATGGCAGAAGAATCACCCATGAAACGAATTGCCCAACCGGAAGAAATCGCAGCAGCAATAGCTTTTTTAGTTTCTCCAGAAGCATCGTACATTAATGGAATAAATTTGCCAGTTGACGGCGGAAGAACCAAATCTCTTTAGAATAAATTGATTTTCCGACCTGCAATTTCAATTTGATCACCTTTGATTAGTTTGGCTCTTCTTCTATATTCAACCTCTCCATTTCTAAGTACTTCTCCTTCATCTACAATAAATTTAGCGTGACCACCCGTTTCAGCTAATCCAATTGCTTTTAAGAATGCCATTAGCTCAATGTAATCGCCTTCGATAGTAAAAGTTTCCTTTTTCATTTGGCCAAAGTTAATGAGTTTCTTATAGTTTCCATCGGATTCGTATATCTTTGTTCAAAAGAAGCAAAATGATATTGTACAACGTTACTGTTAGTTTGGATTCCAGCATTGAACAAGATTGGTTGGATTGGATGCGAAGTAAGCACATTCCGGATGTTCTAAATACCGGATGTTTTAAGGAAAGTCGGTTATCCAGAATTCACGGAGAAGAAGAAGGGGGTGTTACGTATTCCGTTATGTATGTCAGTCCTTCACAAGAAATATTGGATGAATACCAAGAGAAACATGCACCAGCCCTTCAGCAAGAACACAGCGCGAAATACGAAGGTAAATTTGCTGCTTTCAGAACTTTTCTTACCATAATAGAAGAATTTCATGCAAAAAGTTGATCCAAAAAAGCGACTTGGTCAACATTTTCTGAAGGACAAAGGAATTTGTGAAAAGATTGCCAATCTATACGGAAGTGAAGATATTGCTCCAAAAATCGTAGAAATTGGTCCTGGAATGGGAGCTCTGACTGAATATTTATTAAAAAGAACCGAGCTTGATACGTGGTGTATGGAGGTTGATGATGAGTCTGTTCGGTATTTAGACATTCACTTTCCCCAACTCAAAGGAAAGGTAATTTTTGGAGATTTTTTACGCGAAGATTTGTCAAAAATAATTGAGGGTAAGAAAATTGGAATAATTGGAAATTTTCCCTACAATATTTCATCACAAATTTTGTTTAAATGTTTAGAATTTCGAAATAATATCCCTGAAATAGTGGGAATGTTTCAAAAAGAAGTAGCTGAACGCGTTGCAGAAAAGCCTGGTTCAAAGCAATATGGAATTTTGAGCGTTTTACTTCAAGCATTTTATGATGTTGAATATTGTTTTACAGTCGATGAGCATGTTTTCAATCCTCCGCCTAAAGTGAAATCTGCCGTTATTCGATGTGTAAGGAATAATCGAGAGTCCTTGGGTTGCGATGAGAAATTATTCATTCAAGTAGTGAAAACTGCGTTCAATCAACGAAGAAAAACACTTCGAAATGCAATTAAATCAATAATTCAAGATTCAAGCTTGCCATTTTTAGACTTAAGGGCAGAGAGACTGTCGGTTGAGGATTTTATTGAATTAACTGCCAAAATATCAATGTCTTTAGCAAACAAAAATTAATATATTTGTGACATTCACATGAGATTTTTGGCATACATAATTGTTTTTTTGGAAGGAGGGGCGCTGCTTTCGTACGAAATTATGGCCGCCAAAATGTATACTCCTCATGTTGGTGCAACTTTGTATGTTTGGACCTCAATCCTAACTCTAACCCTAATCGCACTTGCCTTATCGTATCAATTTAGTCAGAATTTCATCCAAAAGAAAAAATGGAAAATTCTGCCCCTATCTCTTCTAATTTCAGGTGTTTACTTAATAATTGTCGTTTTCACACGAAATGAGTTGTTGTCTTATACTTACACGATGGAAATTAGATCGGCAGCAATTTTTACGGGTTTCATTCTGCTCCTCGTTCCTGTGTTTTGTATGGGGCTAACTTCACCTATGATTTCTGCGTGGATAACTGAAAATCAAAAAAATGACTCTCGGAAATCTGGTAGTCATGCAGGATTAGTCTATGGAATAGGAACGCTTTCAGGTGTTTTATTTACTTTATTAAGCCTCTTCATTTTAATGCCAAATTTTGGGGTGAATAGTACCATTTTGGTTTTAGGCATCTTACTTATTTTAGCTAGTTTATTAAGTTATTTTTTCATTAAAAAAGTAGGATGACAAAAAGGGTATTACTTACTTTGGCTTTTCTAGAAGGAGGACTAGTAATGCTTCTTGAACTAGTTATTCCCCATGTTTTAGCTCCTATTTTAGGAAACTCTGTTGAAATGTGGGCAAAGTTAATTTTATTATCGGTGGGGGGATTGGCTTTGGGCTATTTTTTGGGAGCCTATTTAGCTAAAAAATTCTCAGCCTTAAAATTGACTATTCTCTTGCTAATAAGCTTTATTTTTGGCTTGATTTCTTATTTTTTAATTACCTTTTTCAACACAAGTCAACTATTTTCAAATGAGGTAATTACAGCCTATTTTATAGCTTTTTCAGGTTTGTTTCTTCCAACAATCGCTTTAGCCTCGACAACACCTTTAATTATATCTCAATATTCTGAAAATTCAAATAGCGCAGGACTGGTTTTCTCTTATTCTACATGGGGAGGAATTCTATTTACAGTCTTAACAGGATTTTTCTTTATTCCTGAACTAGGACTGGTTAAAACACTTCAATTATTTCTGGTGCTTCTTTCAATAATGCTTGTTCTATCTATTTGGAAATCAAAAAATAAGTATCTGAAATATACGAGTTATGGTTTGGTAATTATTTCCTTGATTATTTTTCTAATTGGAACCCCTCAAAAGGAAACTACTGGAATTCAAATTTTGGAAATGACTGAGGGATTGAATGGACAGCTCATGGTTGTTGAGAAAAAAGCGAACGATACAATAAGCGAACGAACACTTTTTATAAATCGCATGGGCCAAACTTGGATTCGAATAATTAATGAGAAAAATGTTGCTTCCGTTTGGTCATACCCGGGAATGGTTAAATCCTTAGCAAGTTATCATGGAAAAAATCCGTCAAATGCATTGGTGTTGGGATTAGGCGGAGGAATAGTTCCCTTATTTTTAGGAGATAAGTCGCAGTTAAATTATACTATTGATGCAGTAGAACTAGACAAAGGTATAGCTTCATTCGCCCGTGAATATTTTTTTCTGAATGACGCTGTAAATGTCATTGAAGACGATGCCAGAAGATTTTTAAATGCCAACGAACAAAAATATGATTTAATCGTGATGGATATTTTTAATGGTGAAATTGCTCCTTCACACGTACTAAGTTTGGAGGCGCTAGATCGCGTTAAGAAATCACTTAGTGGCCAAGGATTTGTTGTAATTAATTTCAATGGTCATCTATCCGGAGAAGCAGGAATTTCAGCGCGATCCTTGCTTAAAACACTAAAAACTTCAGGCTTTAAAGTGGATATTTTGCCTTCTCTAGAAAAAGGAGAGAGAAATCGAAATAACCTTTTTATTGCGAGTTTAAACAGATTGGATTATAATAAAATATCTATTCCCATCACCTACATGGAGAAAGGCCAAGAGAAACAATATGATATTCGTAAAAACCTTATAAATCAAAAATCACTGGATTTATCTAATGCGCTAATAATTTCTGATAATTTTCCATTAATGGAGCAATTAAATCAGGTCGCTGCAAGACAATGGCGCGAGGATTATTTGAAAAACATTACCTTAAAATATAGAGACCAGGGTGTGCCATTGATTCGATAATCAAATAATTACCGGAAAATCTTCGACTTGTAATTTTTTTCCTTCAATTATTCATTTTATTACCTCATTGTTATTTAAAAGTAAAATTATTTGTATTTTTGATAATGCAAGTTTATTTGTTAGGCAACTCAACTATTCTTTTCTCGTTTATTTTAATATTTTGCCTATGAAAACACTTTTATTGTCCGTTTTTTTAATGCTTTCGGTTCAATTAAATGCCCAATTAGCCTATTATTCTGACGAAGTAAAAGCTAAAATGGATCAAAATAAAATTGACGGGGTTCCAACATTGACTGGAATTGAGTTTATTCATAAAGTTGCCGTTTTATCTGGTTTATCAGACGCTGTTTATAAAAACAACGATTCTAAAATACAAGAGTCATTAAACGAAATCAAAAACGAACTAGGGTTCCTTCACGTAGATTTTGAAAGATTAACAACGGGTGATTTGATTATCAACTTTATTGATGATATACAAAACCCTGTTGATTCGATAAAGAGTGCTTTAACGAAAAAAAAATTTATTACATCTTCATTTGAAGTTATTGCAATAATTGTTCAATGAAATCATTAAGTAATTACATCTGGGTATTCATAATCCTTTTAAATGGATTCATGGCTTTTTCTAGTGGGAACTGCACCAATACTTCCTCTTGGGGAACAGCAACTGCCCCAACGAATACAACTGCAGTTACAATCAGTACAGTTAGCGAACAAACAGAATACAGTACGATAAACGGTATAGTTGCTGGAAATACTTACGTTCTTACAAATTCATGTGGCGGATATATTACAGTGCATAGTGGGACCTATAACGGAACAGTTGTTGCGCAGGGAAATGCCCCCTTAACGTTTACGGCTACTACTTCTGGAACTTATTATCCATCATGGAATACAAATTCTAATTGTGGAACGGCAACAAATTTTTGTACAACAACTATTCAGTGCACTAGTTGTGGTGGTGGTGGAGGGGGTGGAAGCACGGGATGTACGAACACAATCTCGTGGGGTACGGCCACAGCTCCAACTACAAATACAACCACTACCATAAGCTCTTGTAATTACCAAACAGAATATAGCACCATAAATAGTGTTGTTGCAGGAAAAACATATACCTTAAACAGCTCCTGCGGAGGATTTGTTACTATACATAGTGGGTCTTATAACGGGCCTATCGTTGCCTCGGGTAATGCTCCACTAACCTGGACAGCAGCAACTTCCGGTACTTTTTTTGTTTCTTGGAATACGAATTCGAGTTGTGGCACAGCAACAAATTGCTGTACAACTACTATTGCTTGTACCAACTGTTCGAGTGGCGGAGGTGGTGGTACTGGAGGGTGTGTAAGTCTCAACGGAAATAGTAGTTGTACTGCTGCTGATCCTTTCTGTAGTTCAAGTGGATTGAACTTTTGTAATTCAACCAACGTTGCATCGTTAGGTGGCAGTGGTACTTACGGTTGTTTGCTGTCAACTCCGAATCCCTCATTCTTTTATTTGAATGTTGGAACGTCAGGATCAATTACTATGACAATTAGTCAAACATCTACTGCAGGAACAGGAATAGATGTTGATTATGTACTTTGGGGGCCATTTAGTTCTCAAAATGCCATGTGTTCTGGATATTCAGCTTCAAATATAGTTTCATGTAGTTTTTCCGCTGCTCCAATTGAAACGGCAACCATTACGAATGCGCAAGCAGGTCAATGGTATTTAATGTTAATAACCAACTATTCAAACACAGCCGGAGCTGTAAGCTTCACGCAAACTTCAGGTAGTGGTTTAACTAACTGTAATATCTTGTGTAATATGACAGGGTTAACCGCAACACCAGCTACATGTAACTCTACCACCAATCAATATTCAGTTTCAGGAACTATTTCGTTCACTTACCCGCCAACCTCTGGAACATTAACTGTTTCAAGTAGTTGTGGTGGATCTACAACCATTCCAGGCCCTTGGACAAGCCCACTAAATTATACACTACCTGGAATTACAGCAAATGGAGGTGCGTGTTCCATTACTGCAGTTTTCTCTGCTGACCCTACTTGTACATTAACTCAACCATACACAGCTCCAGCTTCATGTAATACATGTTCATCAACTGCAGTTCCGACCCAACCGACGTGTAACGGAGGTACTGGATCCATTTTAGTGACTGCAACTTCTGGAAATGCCGGATTTAACGTAAGTTGGTCGGGTACAGCAAGTGGAAATCCCGGTGGAACGGAAATAAATGCTATCGGTGGAGCATACACAATACCTAACTTATCTCCAGGAACATATACGGTTACCGTTACTGCAGCAAATGGTTGTGTATCAACCAATACAGTAACCATAACAAACCCACCTGTCGTTACAGCATCCAATACTCCGACTAATCCAACTTGTAATGGTCAGGCAAATGGTTCGGCGGTAATTACTGCTAGTGGTGGTACTGCGGGTTATAACGTAAGTTGGACAGGTACTACTTCTGGAAACCCTACTGGAACTGAAATTGCTGCTAGCGGTGGAACGTATTCTATAACGGGATTAGGTACGGGCACGTACAATGTAACCGTAACTGCTGCCAATGGGTGTACTGCAACAACTACTGTAACTTTGACAAATCCAACAGCCGTTACCGCTTCCAATACGCCAACGAATGCATCGTGTAATGGTGCAACAAATGGTTCAGCTGTGATCACTGCAAGTGGTGGATCTCCAGGATACAATGTAAGCTGGACGGGAACTACTTCTGGAAACCCTGCTGGAACTGAAATTGCTGCTAGTGGTGGAGCTTTCAATATGACTGGATTAGGTGCAGGAACTTATAATATAACCGTTACTGATGCCAATAACTGTACTGCAACTACTACTGTAACTATCACTGCTCCTGTGGGTGTGACGGCTTCTAATACACCAACTCCTGCAACTTGTAACGGCGCAACGAATGGTTCGGCAGTTATCACTGCAAGTGGTGGCTCGGCTGGTTACAACGTTAGCTGGACAGGTACTACTTCTGGAAACCCTGCTGGAACTGAAATTGCTGCTAGTGGTGGAGCTTTCAATATGACTGGATTAGGTGCAGGAACTTATAACATAACCGTTACTGATGCCAATAACTGTACTGCAACTAATACCGTAACTATCACTGCTCCTGTGGGTGTGACGGCTTCAAATACGCCAACTCCTGCAAATTGTAATGGAGCAACCAATGGTTCGGCGGTTATTACCGCAAGTGGTGGTACGGCTGGTTACAACGTAAGCTGGACAGGTACTACTTCTGGCAACCCAGCTGGAACAGAAATCGCTGCAAGCGGTGGCACATTCAATATGACGGGATTAGGTGCTGGATCTTACAACATAACTGTGACTGATGCTAACAACTGTACTGCAACTACTACTGTAACTATCACTGCTCCTGCGGGTGTGACTGCTTCAAATACGCCAACTCCTGCAACTTGTAATGGAGCAACCAATGGTTCGGCGGTTATTACTGCAAGTGGTGGTACGGCTGGTTACAACGTAAGCTGGACAGGTACTACTTCTGGCAACCCAGCCGGAACTGAAATCGCTGCAAGCGGTGGCACATTCAATATGACGGGATTAGGTGCTGGATCTTACAACATAACTGTAACTGATGCTAACAACTGTACTGCAACTACTACTGTAACTATCACTGCTCCGCCAATTCCTCCTGCTCCATCAACGGCTTGCTATCAAACTGCTACTTGGAATCCTGCAATCTGTGATTACGACGTAACGGGCACACAACCAAACCCACCAACGGTATTGTGTTACCAAACTGCAACCTGGAATCCAGCAATCTGTGATTACGACGTAACGGGCACACAACCAAACCCACCAACGGTAT
>JBIIFU010000049.1:0-14680 GCA_044237035.1 Crocinitomicaceae bacterium | reverse complement strand
GAAAAACGAAAGTATATATTATTGATAGGCAAGATCATATTTTACCATTTGAAGATTTAGATATTTCGAAATTAGTTGCAAAAAATTTGACAAATAGGGGAGTAACGATTCATTCAAATGCCAAATTGGAAAGACTAGAAAAGGTTGATGGGGAAGTTGAGTATGAATTATCCTATCCCGATGGAAGTAGAGAAGTGATCAGGGTAGAAAAAGCACTTTTATCTATTGGGCGTCAACCAAATATTGAGAATTTAGGTCTTGAAAATGCAGGTGTTGAAATGTCAAAAAGAGGGGTACATATTGGAGATGAAGATACCCGAACGAATATTCCAAATATTTATGCAGTTGGAGATGTTTCAGGACGGATTGCCTTGGTGAATATGGGTGAAATTGAGGCACGACATGCTGTTGAGAAAGCATTTGGAAACAAGCCAGAATTGCTGAATTACGATAATATTTGTACTATCATGTTCTTAAATCCTGAGGTTGCAGCTGTTGGAATCAATGAGCAACAGGCAGTTGAGCAAAATATCCCTGTCAAGGTTGTTAAACTCGATTATTCATTAATAACACGAGCAATCGCTATGCGTCAGACACAAGGGTTTTTTAAAATTATTGTTACCAATGACAAGGAAATGCGAATTTTAGGAATGAGAGTGGTTGGAGCACACGCCTCAACAGCTATCCAAGCAATTGGTTTGTTGATCAAGCTAAATATGCCCATTGAGGTACTTTCCGAGTTAATTCATCCACATCCTTCCATTGTTGAAGGTATTCAAGAGTGTGTTCGTATGCTATTGAATAGATCGATTTTCAAATCTTCTGTTTTTAAGGATAAATTAGCATGTTATTCCCTTGTCGATGGTGTGAAAACCCCATTAGAAAGATTGTAGTTTTTAGGTTGTATGTATTACACATAATTTTCAATATTTTTAAATTCCAAAGTATATTTACCCATTTTGAATGATTTTTATAATTCATACATGAATGGATGTAAGCTATTTCGATGAATGACTCTTGAACTTTGCAGCAAGTATTATTCATTAAAATAGTTAAATATGAAAAGAAAAATTACGCTCTTGGCCACAGGTGTCTGTTTGTGGCTTTTTAATGGGCATGCACAGACACCTTGTGCAAATGATCTAAACGGTTTTGTGGCCTCAAAAAATGTTGGTCTAACAGGATTTGTACAACTCAAAAATGGGTTTGAAGAAAAAGCAGCTCAAACCTATACCTATTCTGGGACTGGAAAAATCACTAGTGTTCGAGTGCATGGAAATAATCCAACAATTGGGTTTCTTTCTGGAGTTCCATTAAAAATTGGGATTTATAATGTGGATTTAAGTGGTAGGCCAACTACGGTTATTTCGACAGTTAATCATATTTGGTGGTCATACCCTGATAATATGGCTGGTTTTATTGATGTAACATTTCCTGGAGGAGTTACTGTTTCAAATCGCTTTGCCGTAACTGTAGAAATAATTAATGGATTTCCTTATGGGAATACATTTGATTTAAAATATACTGGAAATGGAGAAGGACTGAATCAAGATTTAGCCTCATTGGCAGGCACTTCCACGGGATTCAATTGGGCGAGTGCCTTGGCTAGTTTTTCAAAAAATGGGGATTTTTATCTTTTACCAACGATTGCAAATTGGAATATTCCTTTATTTTCAACAAGTTCCTCTTGTTATTCAGTAAATTCAGCGGTTACCTTTGAAAATCAATCCCAACTTGTGAAAGATAGTATGTTCAATATGATTGGGAAAACTCAATATATGGGATCAAATTACTTCTATTCGTGGGATTTTGGTGATGGATCTGTAGTTTCGCACCTAATGAGTCCTTCACATTCATATTCAACAGGAGGTTCATACACAATTACGTTAACAACCAAAATTGAAGGTTGGTCTGGTGTATGCACAAAGACGTATTCCAAAACTATTTCAATTGGATTTGGAGTAGCTGCATCAAATATAACCAATGTAGCTTGTCATAATGGAAATACAGGAAGTATAACAGCTGTTGGTTCTAATGGAACGGCTCCTTATTCCTATAATTTGAATGGTGGTGTTTGGCAATCGTCAACTTCTTTTACTGGTTTATCAGCAGGAACCTATACTTTAAATAGCAAGGATTTAAAAGGGTGTACAGCTTCCACAACTTTCACAATAACACAACCTTCTGGAATTGCTTTTAATACAATCGCTACAACGAATGCAACATGTGGACAGGCAAATGGTGCTTTTACATGTAATGCAACAGGGGGAGTATCACCACTTCAATATAAATTAAATACTGGTTCGTTTGTTTCAAGCGGAACATTTTCAAATTTAAATGCTGGATCGTATAGTTTAACAGTAAAAGATGCGAATGGATGTACAGTTTCTACAACAGTTTTTGTTAATTCTTCAGCTGGGCCTTCATTGAGCGCACCAAATAGCACTAATGTAAGTTGTTTTAATGGTTCTGATGGATCTATTACACTTTCATCAACTGGAGGTACTGGAACAGTTCAATATAGCATAAACAATGGGGTTACTTATCAAACTTCTGGAATATTTACTGGAATAAGTGCTGGAACGTATTTATGTTCTGTTAGAGATAACGCTGGATGTTTAAGTTTTGGAAGTGTAATAATTACACAAGGTCAAGAATTAAATTTATCTGCTACAAGCACTAAACCAACGTGTTTTGGAGAAAATGATGGTAGTATTTCTGTTGTATCAACAGGAGGTACCGGTTCACGAACTTATAGTTTAAATGGAATTAATTACCAATCATCTCCAAGTTTTACAGATTTAGTTGCAGGAACTTATACTGTATATGTTCGTGATATAACAAGTTGTGTAAAAACATTATCAGTTGTAATTACCCAGCCTACTCCTTTGACAGTTAATCATACAAAAATTGGAGCTTCTTGTTACAGCTCTTCAAATGGATCAATTCAGATGGTAGCAAGTGGTGGAATTAGTCCATATTTCTACAGTATTGATGGAATCAATTTTGAATCAACAGGATTGTTTGAAAATTTACCTGCAGGTATGTATGGAATCACCACGCGTGATAATAATAATTGCCAAAGAGTGGATTCAATTTCAGTAACTCAACCCATTCAAATAACGGCAGTTGTGAACACAACAAATGCAACTTGTACTTCTTCAAATGGTTCAATTATGGTAGTTGCATCTGGAGGAAGCGGGTCTAATTTTCAATATAGTTCTGATGGCGTTACATTTACATCAAATGGCTTGTTTTCAGGATTAGATGCAGGTACTTATTTTATTGTAATAAAAGATGGATTGAATTGCAAATCAACCGTTTCAGGTGTTGTTGCATCTTCTGGCGGTCCTACAATAGCTTCTTCAACATCTCAAAATATTTCGTGTAATGGAGGAAGTGATGGGTCAATTACTATTTCTAGTGTAACAGGAGGGACAGGAACCTTACAATACAGCAAGAATGGAATTAATTTTCAAACATCCCCCGTATTTCCCGCTTTATCAGCTGGTAATTACATTATTCAAGTAAAGGATGCAAACGGATGTATTGATACTATTGCCAAAACCTTAACCCAACCAAATGCATTTTTGGTAGTGACATCAACTACGAATGTTTTGTGCCATGGAGCGGAAACAGGCGTTGTAAACGTTTCAGCTTCAGGTGGTGCTGGTTTCTTTGTGTATAGTATTAACAACGGTTTTTCCTACCAATCTGGTTCTACATTTAATAATTTATCTGCTGGTTCTTACACGGTGATTATTAAAGATGCAGCGAATTGCAGTACCACAAAGAATTTTCTAATTACAGAACCTTCTCCAATTCATGTAAATTCATCTGTGTTAAATGTGAGTTGTTATGGTGCTGATGACGGCGAGATAGCAGTTGTAGCGACTGGAGGAGTTGCGCCATTCTTATATAGTATTTCACAAGGAACTTTTTCATCAAATGGTTTATTTGATAGTTTACCGGGTGATTTATTTTATTTGTTACAGGTGAAAGACGCTAACAATTGTATTATAAATGTTTATCGATTTGTAAATGAACCGGCATTAATAAATTTATCGGCTGATATTTCTGATGTTACATGTGCTGGTGGTGATAATGGTTCAATACTAGTTTCAGTAACAGGCGGATTTGCACCATATTTATATGATTGGTCTAATGAGTCTATTGGAGCGTTGAATGCAAATTTATCAGCAGGAACTTATGTGCTTACAGTAACGGATCATAATGGATGTGATGGTTCTCAAATATATGTGGTTGATGAACCGAATTCTCCTTTGGTAATTAATGCGAATATTACAGATGCAAGTTCGATTACTTCAGCAAATGGAGCCATTGATATTACAATTACAGGTGGAACGAGTCCGTATAGTTATGACTGGTCAAATGGAACAACTAACGCTGATTTAACAGATTTAGGTCCTGGAGCATATTTAGTTACTGTTACAGATGCCAATAATTGTTCGTTAGCAACCACATTTGTTGTAGATGTTTCATCAGGTATTGAATCATTATCTTCAACTAATTTAGAGGTATATCCTAATCCAACTAGTGATATAATTAATCTTACAGCCAATACTGATAAAATCAAACAAATCAAGCTCTTTTCAATTACAGGTCAATTGCTTCTTGATGAAAAGGTGGATAATAAAGAACATTCAATTTCCGTGCGTTCTTATGCAGCAGGAACGTACTATTTGGATGTGATTTTAGAATCCGGTCAAATTTCTAAAAAAATAGAAATTAGAAAATAGAATTTTAATTGATCGTTAAGAAACCGTCTAAAGTGATTTAGGCGGTTTTTTTTATTCAATTCTTGTAAATCAAATCGGGCAAAATGTAAGCTGAATCGCTTGTAAATAAAGGAACTTTGAACTATTAAATTAAGTATTAATTAAAAATGAAAAGTATGAAATCAAATGAAGAATTGCAATTAGACGTGCAAGATGCAATTAAATGGCAACCGCTATTAAAAGCAGCAGAAATTGGTGTAACAGCAAAAGATGGTATTGTGACCTTATCAGGAACGGTTAACAGTTTTACCAAAAAAATGGAAGCTGAAAACGCTGCAAAAAGTGTTATTGGAGTTAAAGCCGTTGTTGAGGAAATTGATGTTGATTTTGAAAACTCTTTGCGTAAAAGAGATGAGGAAATCGCAGAAGAGTCTTTATCAGCCATGAAATGGAATTGGTCTGTTCCTGATGAAAGAATTAAATTAAAAGTAGAAGATAGTTGGGTAACTCTTGAGGGATCAGTAGAATGGAATTACCAACGAGAAGCTGCGCAGAAATGTGTTTCTGATTTAATTGGAGTAAAGGGTGTGACTAATAAAATCAAACTTGAATCTAAAATGCCAGATGTGGTGGAGCGCACGGATATCGAAAATGCTTTATCGAGAAGTTGGTTGGTAGATGACCGAAAAATAAAAGTAAACGTGAATAAAAATAAGGTAACATTGCGCGGCTCCGTTGAATCACTTTTTCAAAAAGATGAAGCTGAACGATTGGCTTGGAATGCTCCTGGTGTGGTTGACGTTGTCAATGAGCTAGCAGTGCTTCAAGATTAATTAATCATATAGTCTTAAATATAAGCCCAATGGAACAATTTTCATTGGGCTTATTTATTGGAAATCGGTAAATTGGATAAAGTCTTCTCTACCTGTTTTTTTGCTTTTCTTATTTTATAATTTGCCCATTTTTTAGGACTAATTTTTCCAAATAAATTATCCATTTGGGTATAAGCAATGACGTAAATCCCCCCTTTAAGAACTTCCATATTTGATTCGTTTAAACTGCGAAGTGCCATTGAAAAACCACCTGTCTCATATTCGATAAAATGCCAATACTTTGCTGGTATATATAAGGTGTCTCCGCATTCGATTTTTCCAGTTAATGCTTCAAGTAGATGGTAAGAGGGAATACTTTTGAAATCCTCACTTGATAAGTTCAAATGACTATGTGTAGTAAATGGTTGTCGATACAAAAGATTGGAAAATTTAGGATGAAATAGGGTGATTTTCTTTGTTCCTGAAAACTGCGTTAAAAAGACATCTGAATTGTCAAAGTCATAATGTAAGCGAACATTAGATCCTTCACCACCAAAAAAAAGATACGGCATTTTTAGCCAACGATTTGCAAAATTAGGATACTCAAAATCAGATTTTAATTCAGGTTGAAAACTAAATAAATTAAAAGCGAACAACCGATATTCTGTTGGACCATTCTCAATGGCATCCAGAAATTCTTTAAATGTCATTTTGTAATCTATTCCTCGATCAATTTGAGTAGAATTATTTTTAGACCAATCACCGGATACAGGAACTTGTAAATGTCCTGAATAATTTCTAAAGAAATCATAGTCCCACTTTTTGGAGGCCTCCCAGTTTTTTGAAAAAGAGCGAAAAATAAGTGGAGTATGTGTATTTAAAAATTCAGTTTTAAATTTTTCAGGTTCAATTTCATTAATTCTTTGAATATGATTAATTTTCATTTTGACTAATTTTTTCAAAATTGAAAAACATCGTAAAATATGCAAAATCAAAAGATAAAAGTATAGTTGATTCAGTTGCGAATTTCGCAAATAAAATATGGAATTGAAATTAATTCATGATTCATGGATTGATTATAGTGTACATGTTTCTGTCTGCACATCAAAGTTGATCCTTTGTGAATAATTAAAATAATTTATGATAGTCATTTTAAGAATTAATAGTTAGTTTTAGCCAAAATTAAATCATAATGAAAATAAATTTCTTGAAGTCCATTGTGACAATGCTATTACTTGTTTGCTCATCGACCTTTTACAGTCAATTATCCGTATCGAATATCTATGATATGACAACAACTGGCGGTATTTTTACAAGTAACTTTTTCCGTACTGTTGCAGTCGATGTATATGGCGATGTATGGGCAGGTACAAATGGTCAGAAATTATATCGATTTAATGGAAATTTATGGGAGCCTGCAACAACTTTTACCACGCAAAGTTTTAGATATATAACTCCAGATCCGGCTGGAGGGATTTGGGTCGCTCAAAGTGGAAGTACAGGTACAGATGCCATTAATGGTGGGGTGGATTTTCTCGATTCAACCTATGTTAGAACTCATTATGGCTCAACAGATGGATTAGTTTCTAGATTCACAACATCCTTAACAAGAATGGAAAACGGTGATGTAGTTGCTGTACATGCACCAAATACTACTGGTGGAGTTGTAAGTGGAGGAGGAATAAATATTATTTCTAATGGGGTTGTAACTTCTATTCTAAACGGTTTGCCTTCAGGAGCTTTTGCAGCGGATAGAAAGTGTTATGCTGTTGGCACAAATGGGAGTTCAGAGTTTTGGGTAGGTGTTGAAAGAAGTTGCAATACTTCCGGAGTTTGTAATTATGGATACATTGCAAGATATGATAATGCAGGAAATCACTTGGGTAATATTGATACTACTAATTCACCCATTCCATTTACAAATAGTTCGGCATCAGTAATCATTCGTTCTATTCACTTTACTAATGACAATAAAGTTTTTGTTGGATTATTTTCTGGAGGAATAGCTGTATATGATTTATCTTATGAAGTATGGACCATAATTAACGAGACAAATTCCCTTTTTCCAGCAGGTGCATCAGTTAATAATCAAGCAATTTATTCCAGTGGAAATGAAGTTTTTATAGGTACAACAGCGGGATTATTAATCTATAATACGAATGGTGTTTTGACGAATCCTGCATCTTATCAACTAATAAATACAGGTTTGCCTAGTAATAGTATAAATGGTATTTCAAAAGCACCGAATGGAAATATTTGGTTAGCAACGAGCGCCGGTATTGTTAAAATGGCCTCAACAACTCTTTCAGGAACAGTAAACGATAGTCAAGCAAATTTTGGTCTTGCTTCTATTAGCCATTTTCCCTTGGATAATGCAAAAGTTTATCTGAGGGATATGATTTCAGGAAATTACGTTGATTCAGTTGTTACAGGAGCTTCAGGACAGTTTACATTTTCATTTCCAACATCTGGTAACCCTATTCAATTAGAAGCTTTTCATGTGCTTAATGCCGATACATTTTCTTGCAAAATTCCAAACGTTGTACCATCCAATATAAATGTTAATCTTTCAGAGGTATTGTTACAACAAGTAATTGATTCTCTTCCTAGTTTAACTAATTTTCAAACACAGGCTAGTTTTTTCTGGGATTTAATTCAAGTTCTACCTGAATTTCAAGGTTATAATGTTTCAAATCTACAAGCTAATTTGAATCAATTTAAACATTTATCACCTCAAAACTATGAAGATGAATTAGAGGTGTTAGCAAGGTTAATTATTTTTAAAGAAGTAATGCAATCCTATGGTTATAATGGGCTAGAAGTTTCTTCTAATCTTGTTTCTGCAACAACAGATTTTTTAAAGGGAATTTATTCTGATGTTTTTGCCAAACAAAGCTTAGATATAGATGCTGGAACTGAATTTACTAATGCCAAAAAAGAAATTTTTAATTTTGCGCTAGAGCAAGCAGAAGAAATAATAATTACACCTTTGGTTACCAAGCTTTGTTCTTACATCAATGATGTCAATCTAAGAATAAATGTTCAGTCTTCAATACAAGCAGCTGTTGAATTAATTATCGCAAATGCACAATTGGATGCGGATGAAAATTTAAATGTAGCTTTAATTGAAAGTGAGGTTGACAATTTAGTTACTACCTTTTTAAATACAGTTTTTAATAAAATTTTGTTTCAAAATTATTACATTTCAAAAACGCAATTCAACGTAAATAATGCTCTTGACAATCTCATTTCAGCGAATGTTTCGGCGAATTATAATGCAGCGGCTTTAAATGCAATTAACAATATTCAAGCTTCAGAGACAACTACAAATTCAGTGCTTTTAAACATGGAAAATTTGAGTAATAATTCTGAAACAGCAGGTCAAGCTGAAACTTTATTTGATGCGGCATCAACGATTGCTCAATATACCGGTGTTGGAGTGGCATATGCTGCAGTATTTAAATTAATGGGTACCGCTGCACAAATTATGAAGCATGGTTTTCTTGCTTCTTCAATGGCCCAAGGTGCAAAACGTTTTGCTATCTTAAAAACAGAGCACAACAATGCGGCAACTGAAACATACTTTCCCGCTCTACACACTATTCCTGAAAATAATTTACAGCCAATTTCTCTTACACCCTTAAATGATGCAATTACTTCCTATCATGCTCAACTTCAGGTAACTATGAATTATGTGCAAAACGATGATCGAAATAATGCCTTTGATGCAATGATTGATTTATTTCATCTGGATTCAATTCTTTCAAAAGAATATTATATTTCCGCTTCTCAAATGTTAACCGCTGCTCCACAGTATGAAATTCAAACAGGAAACGGGGAATATTTCACCAATTCAATAATTATAGGTGGTATCGAAGATAATCGTGCTAAAAGAATATCATTTACAAACTTTTTCACGGCCTATGTTATTGATAGTACGGATAATGCGTTAATTGATTCAATCTTATTCGTAGGGAATTCTATTATTTCTGATGGACTGGATTTATTTGATTCGCTATCATTTTACAATACTGAAATAGAAAATATTCCGGTAGAACCTTATTTACTTAACTTAGGAGTGATTGAGCAAACACCTTTTTCATATGGACAAACCAAAAATGTTGAGGTGATCATTAAAAATATCGGGCAAAGTGATATAAATAATGTCTTTGCGAAATTTTATATTGGTGGTGGATTTACAGCTATTCAAGATTCTGTATATATTGGAACTATTTTACCTAATCAAATTGACACATTGGTATTCCAATTGACTGCTCCTGCATTTGATACTATAGTTCACTTTACGATTGATTTAGAAGCAACTAATGGAGAAATGGACGGTATTGGTGGGGCACTACTAGTGAAAGCTGGATCTCAAAGTTCATTGTCAAATAATAATGAAAATTTTACTGTTAAATTATGGCCAAATCCTTCAAAGAATAAGTTAAGTATTTCATCGAATTCGCAAGATTTTGATTTAGAAGTATATAATTTGGAAGGAAGAAGAATTAAAGCGGTACATTCTTCAAGTTCCACATTCGAAATGGATGTTACAAACTTTGAAAACGGACTATACTTAATTAGAGGATTTAAAAATGGCAACTTATTATTTCAGGATAAATTCATAAAGCTTTAAATATTAACAATTAATATAAAGTAAATGAATTTATCTCAAGGGCTTTTAAATCGTTGCAAAGGAATATGTGAATTATGTTCTGTAGAGAAGGCTGAAATTGAATTTACTGTTTCTCCAAAAGTTGAGTTGATTGAAAATCAAGTGGCAATCTGTAATCTTTGCGAAACTAATTTATCGAATATAGACGCACGTGATCACTGGCAATGCTTATCTGGAAGTATATGGAGCATGGAACCATCCGTTCAAGCTTTGACATATAGAATATTATACGGAATGAAAGACCAATCTTGGGCTAATGATATTCTGGAAATGGTTGATCTTGATGAAAATGTAATTTTATGGGCAACAAGTATCTATGAGTCAACTGATATGCATAAAGATGCGTATGGTAACACCTTGGAAAATGGAGATAATGTTGTTTTAACACAAGCTCTAAAAGTGAAAGGAACAA
Organism: Crocinitomicaceae bacterium; assembly: GCA_044237035.1. Taxonomy (GTDB): domain Bacteria; phylum Bacteroidota; class Bacteroidia; order Flavobacteriales_D; family Crocinitomicaceae; genus UBA952. The sequence continues at coordinate 4,042 of JBIIFU010000049.1, read as the reverse complement.
ATTTTACTGCCTCTAAAGGAACTGTGGTTAAGAAGATTAAATTAGTTTCTGACAATACAGGTCAAATAGAAGGAAAAATTAATGAGCAAGTTATTGTGATTTTGACTCAATTTGTGAAGAAGAATTGATTTAATTCTTATTGATTGATTTTTCGATGAGTGCCTTTTTCTCTATTTCATTGGCCAAATGAGCCCTGATTTTCCGATGAGGAACAAAAGTATTTGAACATAGTAATATTTCACATTTTGAGTTTTCGTAAATCCGATAGGCAATAAAATTCCGTTTACCCCCTGATTAGTTGCATCAAACTGATTATCTGATTGAAAGGCTAAGGCATAGTATGAATTTGAATCGTTTATTAGCAATTTACCACTTCTATAGATTCTTCCGGAATAAAACTCAATTTTACCTCTGATTCGATAAGATAAAACGGCATAATCACCTTCAATTTGGAGGTGGTTGTCATTATCATAAAATTTAAACGTTTTATTTGATTGAATTTCATTTATTGAATCAAGAATGCAAAATAGTGAATGATTTGAAACTATTGAATCCTCTTTTAATATACTTTTTAAAAATCCATTTTGAGCAGAAATAAAGTATGATGCAGAAAGAAGAATAAAAAGAGCAACGGTTTTTTTCATCTGAATAGTTTATGATTAAATAAACGTATTAAGTGAAATGGGGGAGGTGTTATACTTTCAAAACTAGTTCATTTCCTCATAATCTGCATCTTCAGCTTGAATTTTTCCTTTGCCAATTACACTTGTTTTACCTTGATTTTTCTTTACAAATTCCTTTTTGCGATTAAGTTCTCTTTCTCTAGAAATTAGCTCACGTTCCTTTTCTAAATTCCTTTTTGCAATTAATGTTCGACCGATAATGCGAACAATAACCAAAACTCCAATAAGAATTAGAATTGTTTTAATTAATCCGGTAAAACTTGCTTCAACCAGCATGATTAGCGAGATAAATGCATGTTTCGTTCCGAATAAATTTTCGTAAAGAATGGATCTTTCAGATTTTTAATAAATCGAATGGCCTCACCTGTAGATTTCATCTCTGGACCAAGTTCTTTTTTTACATCAGGGAATTTCTCGTAAGAAAAAACAGGAATCTTTATTGCATAACCTTCTTTCCGTGGATTGAAATTAAAATCTGTTACTTTCTTTTCACCCAACATTACTTTTGTCGCATAATTTACATACGGTTCATCATATGCTTTAGCAATAAAAGGAACAGTTCTGGAGGCACGCGGATTCGCCTCAATTACATAAACTTTATCGTCTTTAATGGCAAACTGAATGTTAATCAATCCAATAGTTCTTAATTCAACAGCTAATTTTTTAGTAATGTCCTCAATTTGGGTCATTACAAAATCACCCAGATTGTACGGTGGAAGCACTGCATATGAATCTCCTGAGTGGATTCCAGCAGGTTCAATGTGCTGCATGATTCCGATAATATATACATTTTCACCATCACAAATTGCATCCGCTTCCGCTTCAATTGCCCCCGATAGGAAATGATCTAAAAGAATTTGATTGCTTCCCATTTCATTGATAATATCAACAACATGATGCTCCAGCTCTTCTTTGTTTATAACAATTTTCATTTTTTGTCCACCAAGTACATAAGAAGGACGAACGAGCAACGGGAACCCAAGTTCATCTGCTAATTCTAACGCTTGCTCGGCACTTTCAACTACTCCATATTTCGGAAATGGAATGTTATTAGCTTCCAGCGTTTGAGAGAATCTTCCTCTATCTTCGGCTAAATCAAGTGATTCAAAACTTGTTCCGATGATTTTAACCCCATATCGACTTAATTTGTCGGCAAGCTTAAGTGCAGTTTGACCACCTAATTGAACAATTACTCCTTCCGGTTTTTCGTGCTGAATAATATCGTAAATATGTTCCCAAAAAACTGGTTCAAAATATAATTTGTCAGCAGTATCAAAGTCGGTAGAAACAGTTTCAGGATTGCAATTGATCATTATGGTTTCATAACCACATTCCTTTGCAGCAAGTACTCCGTGGACACATGAATAATCAAACTCAATACCTTGGCCAATTCGATTTGGTCCTGAACCAAGAACCACAATTTTCTTTTTATCAGTTACGATACTTTCGTTTTCATATTCAAAAGTAGAATAATAGTAAGGCGTTTGTGCTTCGAATTCAGCCGCACAAGTATCTACTAATTTATATACTCGTTTTATACCAAATTCGCCACGCTTATTGTAAACCTCAGACTCTAAGCATCTTAATAAATGAGCAACTTGACGATCGGCATAGCCTTTTTGTTTGGCTTCGAAAAGTAAATCTTTTGGTAAATTGCCAATGTGAAACTTTTCGATTTTACGCTCTAGTTTAATGAGGTCTTCAATCTGTTTCAAGAACCAAATATCAATTTTCGTTTTCTCAACGATTGTTTTAAAAGGAATACCAAGCTTAATTGCATCATAAATATGAAACAAACGATTCCAACTTGCATGTTCCAAGGAATGAAGAATTTCATTTTGATTGGTTAATTCGCGTCCATCAGCTCCTAAACCATTTCGGTTTATTTCCAAAGATTGACAAGCTTTTTGAAGTGCTTCTTGAAACGAACGTCCAATTCCCATGACTTCACCAACCGACTTCATTTGTAAACCCAGTTCTCTATTTGTACCTGGGAATTTATTGAAGTTCCAACGAGGAATTTTCACAATAACATAATCCAACGTTGGTTCAAAAAGAGCGGATGTAGTTTTAGTAATTTGATTTTTCAGTTCATCCAAATGATAGCCAATTGCCAATTTTGCAGCTATTTTCGCGATTGGGTAACCCGTTGCTTTTGATGCTAATGCAGAAGAACGAGAAACCCGTGGATTAATTTCAATCGCGATAATATCTTCATTTTCATCAGGAGATACAGCAAATTGAACGTTACATCCTCCTGCAAAATTCCCAATGGATCTCATCATTTTGATAGCCATATCACGCATTTTCTGGAAGGTTGTATCTGAAAGTGTCATGGCTGGAGCAACGGTAATGGAATCTCCTGTATGAATTCCCATTGGATCAAAGTTCTCAATAGAACAAATAATTACAACATTATCATTTGAATCGCGGAGTAGTTCTAATTCATATTCTTTCCATCCTAATAATGCTTTATCAATCATTACCTCATGAATAGGAGAAAGTTGTAACCCGCGTTCTAGTAAACCATCAAATTCCTTTGGGTCATGAACGATAGAAGCTCCAGCGCCACCTAAGGTGTATGAAGCACGAATACACAATGGAAAACCAAATTTTTGAGCAACTTCTTTTCCTTCCAAAAATGATTTTGCTGTTGCTTGTGGAGCCATCCCAACGCCAATTTTATCCATCAGCAAGCGGAATTCCTCCCGATTTTCAGTTATTTCGATCGCTTTAATATCAACACCAATAATTCTAACACCATATTCTTCCCAAATGCCCATTTCGTCGCATTTGATACATAGATTCAATGCAGTTTGTCCCCCCATGGTTGGAAGCACAGCATCAATTTTATGTTTGTTAAGTATTTCAATTATGCTTTCGGGTTCAAGCGGTTGAAGATATACATTATCCGCAACAACCTTATCCGTCATAATTGTCGCTGGATTTGAATTAATCAAGGTGACTTCAATTCCTTCTTCGCGAAGAGAACGAGCGGCTTGAGAACCTGAATAATCGAATTCACAAGCTTGACCGATGATGATAGGGCCGCTCCCGATAATTAAAATGGAGCTAATAGAAGAATCTTTGGGCATATTTTCAATTTACATTCTTCGAAGCGAACGTTCGCTGCAAATTGAGCACAAATTTAATTGAAAATTAGCGCACTCATTTAAAAAGGTAAAACAGTTTTTGAACAAAATGAAAGTAATTGTTAATATTATTTTTAATTTCATTCAATCAGAATAAAATAGTACGACATTCGTTAGAACTACCAATCTATGTTTAAAAAGTATCTTATCGCATTTCATTTTTTAAGTATTCTATCTGCGGCATTTGGTCAATCTCACAATCATGGA
>JBIIFU010000020.1:0-45253 GCA_044237035.1 Crocinitomicaceae bacterium | reverse complement strand
CTGTTCGCCCATTAAAGTGGCACGCGAGCTGGGTTCAGAACGTCGTGAGACAGTTCGGTCTCTATCTGTTGTGGGCGTTAGAAATTTGAGAGGACCTGCCTCTAGTACGAGAGGACCGGGGTGGACGTACCTCTGGTGTACCTGTTGTGGCGCCAGCTGCATCGCAGGGTAGCTATGTACGGATGAGATAAGCGCTGAAAGCATCTAAGCACGAAACTCGCCTCAAGATGAGATTTCTTTTAAGGGCCGTGGAAGACGACCACGTTGATAGGCTACAGGTGTAAAGACAGTAATGTCAAAGCCGAGTAGTACTAATTACCCGTAGACTTACATCTCTATTTCTGAAAAATATTACTACTTCAATCATCCGATATATCAACCCAATTAAAAGCTTTGGGTGTCTATAGCAGCACGGTCCACCTCTTCCCATTCCGAACAGAGAAGTTAAGCCTGCTAGCGCTGATGGTACTGCCCTCTTAAGGGTGGGAGAGTAAGTCGATGCCGATTTTTAAAACCCTGACATTCGCAAGAGTCGTCAGGGTTTTTTGTTTATAAAATTTATACATCATAAGAAAACTATAAGGGAGAGTATCCCGATAGCTATCGGGACGATGCCGATTTTTAAAACCCTGACATTCGAAAGAGTCGTCAGGGTTTTTTGTTTATTAAATTTATACATCATAAGAGAACTATAAGGGAGAGTATCCCGATAGCTATCGGGACGATGCCGATTTTTAAAACCCTGACATTCGCAAGAGTCGTCAGGTTTTTTTGTTTATTAAATTTATACATCATAAGAAAACTATATGGGAGAGTATCCCGATAGCTATCGGGACGATGCCGATTTTTAAAACCCTGACATTCGCAAGAGTCGTCAGGGTTTTTTGTTTATTAAATTCATACATCATAAGAAAACTATAAGGGAGAGTATCCCGATAGCTATCAGGATGATGCCGATTTTTAAAACCCTGACATTCGCAAGAGTTGTCAGGGATCAAGTCAAAAAGTTTGGGACTAGGCATAAATATTAGATAATCGAAAAAGGAAAAATTGAACATTTCTGACACCCCTGACATTAGATCTGAAGGCTTTGATTCTGTCGTTAAAAGATTTACTTCGTATCTGATGTGGGATCAGCTGATGCATTTAAAGTTAATGGGTATTTTGTTGTAATGGAACATGATGGTTCTAAGGTTAATTCCCTTTCCAAACAAAGACTTTTTGATGTGAACCGTCTGAGTAGAGGTAAATCAAGATTCCGTTAGCGTTTTCATTTGTTACTTCTCTTCCAGATAAATCTACAATTTTCACGAGTTCTTTTGGTGTGGAAGATAAAGACTCAATACCAGAGCTTTGATAAGTATATTGTCCGTTTACGAAAATGTATTTGATGTTCATAGATTTTTGAGAACAGAATAGAATGAGCGTATAATCGTAACAACCGTTTGAATTAAATCCCGGCGAAACAGAAGTAATTGTTGTGCTCACACCATTGGTATCAATAAATATCCATAAAACGGTTGAAGAATCCACGGGATTAGATCCCAAAACAACAGTTGATAAATAGGCAGTATCTACCGCGTTAAAATCGAAGTTACAATCCTCAATTTGCATCACAATACTACCTGCTGGATTGTTGCAACCACCATTGCCAGAAATGACTAATGTATCACCACCACCAGAATTTTGTCCTTGATAAGTAACACTATCACAGGCAGTTGTTGTACAACCATTCACATCTGTTACATAACAACAAATGTAAGATCCAGCACATAAATTAGATGCTGTATTAGGTGTTTCACCATTTGACCACTGATAGGTGTATGGTGCGGATCCACCGGTTGGTGTGCAAGTTGCCGAACCATCGCAAGAAGATAACGAAGAAGCGGATTGAATGCTTAATGTTGCAGATAAACCAGCACATGGGTTTCCTGATCCTGAACCAATTGTAAATGTTGATGTCATTGAAGTTCCATTGATTGTATAGGAAACGGTGTAAGTACCAGCGCACAAACTATCAATGCAGTAAGTTCCTTGTTGAAGGATTGAACCTCCTCCGGCCCAATAAATCGATGTTTGATTGACAACTCCTACAGCTGACGAATCCAGGCAAGCTGAACCGTCACAAATGGCTGGGGAAGAAGTATTTTGAGTAATAACACTGATTTGCGCATTTACTTGAATAGAAATAATGGTTATTAAGGCTGTTAAAATGAGTTTAAAGTTTTTCATAATTCGTTTAATTTTGCGTTCAGAGAACCAAATATACAATTTTTATTTGTTTGTTCGAGCTAATAAATTTTTCGAAAAGTTAGATTGATTCTCGGTTCATTAATCGCTTTGTCTTTCGGTAATTGATGCTTCCAAAACTTTTGACTTCCCTGCATCATACTCAAAAGACTGCCATGTTCTAGTTTTAGCTTTACTTTTTTCTTGGTTTGATTGTGCTTCATTTCAAAAAATCGTTCAGCTCCCAAACTGATTGAGGCAATATACGGATCTTCTCCCAGTTCTTTCTCATCATCTGCATGCCATCCGTTGCTGTCCATCCCATCGCGATACAAATTGATCAAAACGGCATTAAATTTTAAATTCGAAGTACTTTCAACGCGTTTTTTTAATTCATTTAACTCGGTGAAAAATGGCTCCGTTTTCATTTGTTTTCCGGAATACGAGTATGTCAACTCATTCTCTGCATAAAAAGCTTCAAGCCTAGGTTTAGCGTAGGTTTTTCCAAATAATTTGATTTCACCTGATTGAAAATTTACTTTATTCTTAAGGAAAGTAAACCAATCATCTGCTTCTGATGAAGATAAAAAATGGGAAAAATAAAGTAAGTGAGTGTCCTCTAGTTCAATTTTTTGGACCGATAATTCATCAAAAAATTTATTTTCCACGCAATTCGAGCGCTTTCAAGGTATTAATCATCAAGGATGCGATGGTCATGGGACCAACTCCACCTGGAACTGGAGTAATGAATGAACATTTTTGAGAAACTTCGTCAAATTGTACATCACCACGTAATTTCCAGCCTCGTGTTCTACTTTTATCTGTTACCCGAGTGGTTCCAACATCAATTACAACCGCTCCTTCTTTCACCATATCTGCAGTTATGAATTCAGGTTTTCCCAATGCAGCAACCAAAATATCCGCTTTTTTGCAGATCTCTTTCAAGTTTTTAGTTTTAGAATGGGCCAAAGTAACGGTGCAATTTCCTGGATTAGAATTTCTTCCTAATAAAATGCTTAATGGCGTTCCAACAATATTACTTCTACCCACAACGACACAATTTTTCCCTTCAGTATCAATGTCATTTCTTCGAAGTAATTCTAAAATTCCGGCAGGAGTTGCAGGTAAAAACCCGGGTAAATTCAATACCATTTTCCCTAAATTCACCGGATGAAATCCATCCACATCTTTTGCCGGATCAATAGCTAAAGTCACTTTCAGTTCATCAATATGTTTTGGCAAAGGTAACTGAACAATAAAACCATCAATACTTTTATCCTCGTTTAATGTTTTGATTTTGTTCATCAATACTTCCTCAGGAACACTTTCATCGTATTGAATCAAGGTACTTTCAAAACCAATTTGATTGCAAGCTTTGACCTTCGCTCCGACATAGGTCATAGAACCTCCGTCATTTCCCACTAAAATAGCAGCAAGGTGCGGAATTTTCTTCCCTTCTTTTTTGCGAAGTTTCACGGCTTCAGCTAATTCTTTGCGAATCGCTTCTGCAGTTGCCTTACCATCGAGTAACTTCATATCAATTTTGCTTTCCAAATTCTGCAATAATTAACTCAGCCAATTCAGAACCAATTCGATCTTGTGCCTCAACCGTTGCAGCTCCAATATGTGGAGTACATGCAATTTTAGGATGGCTCACTAATTCTGAATTTGGATTTGGCTCATTTTCAAATACATCCAATCCAGCAAAAGCTACTTTTCCTGAATCCAATGCCGCGATTAAATCTTTCTCGTCAACTACGCCGCCACGCGCAGCATTCACAATCCGCACACCTTTTTTCATAAGGTCAAATTCTTTTGCTCCAAGAACTGCACTTCCGTCCGCTTGTTTTGGAACGTGAATAGAAATGTAGTCCATTTTGGAAAGAACAGATGCCAAATCGTTAGTTGGGGTAATAGAAACGGAAACTTTTTGGGATGTCCCAATTGGAACTTGAATATCAGCCGTTTGCGTAAATTGATCCACAGCAATGACATCCATTCCTGCACCTAAGGCATACGAAGCCAAACTTTGTCCAATACGACCAAAACCGATAATTCCAATCGTTTTTCCACGTAATTCCACTCCTTTTGCGTAATTCTTTTTAAGCACTGAAAAATCGCCAGTACTTATATTTTTATACGAATCATTCAAGAAACGAGAAATGGAAAACAATTGCCCCATTACCAATTCAGCAACAGATTGTGAAGATGACGCAGGCGTGTTTATTACTTTCAATCCTTTTTCACGAGCATAAGCCACATCAATGTTATCCATTCCAACTCCACCACGTCCAATCAATTTTAATGAATGACAGAGGTCAATTAATTCTTTTCGAGCAGTTGTTGCGCTTCTCACCAATAAAACTGGAATTTGATTCGCATTAATATAGGCTGCTAAATCACCTTGATCAACCTTATCAGTAATTACTGTAAATCCTGACTGTTCTAATAATTGTTTTCCTAAATCGGAAATCCCATCGTTTGCTAAAATCTTCATTTTCAATTTATATTAACCTTTTCTTGCAAATTCTTTCATAACATCAACCAAAACTTGAACACTTTCAATTGGTAATGCGTTGTACATCGACGCACGATAACCACCCACAGATCTGTGTCCTGGAAGTCCAACAATTCCTGCTCCTTTCCACATCTCATCAAAGTCAGCTGCGCGAGATTCATCATTCAACAAGAAAGTAATATTCATATTCGAACGATCTTCTATTTCGACTGCGCCTTTGAATGCTGGATTTGAATCAATTTCATCGTATAATAATTTAGCTTTTGCTTCATTCTTCATTTGTATTGCTTCGACTCCACCTGTTGAAATTAGATTTCTTAGATTCAACATAGCTACGTAAACCGAAAAAACTGGTGGCGTATTCAACATCGATTCTTTCTCAACTTGTTGTTTTAAATCCAAATACGTAGGCATAAACTGAGAGGTTGATTTTCCAAGAACCTCGTCTTTCACAATGTAAAGCGTTGCACCTGCAGGACCTAAGTTCTTCTGAGCGCCAGCATAAATTAAATCAAAATCAGCTACATTGATTTCTTTCGAAAAAATATCGGAAGACATGTCACATACCAATGGTAAATCGGTTTTTGGAAATTCTTTAAACTGAGTTCCGTAAATTGTATTATTTGAAGTAAAATGAATGTAATCAACATCAGTTGGAACGTCGTATCCTTTCGGAATGTAAGTAAAGTTTCGATCTTCAGAGGATGCAAATACATTCACATCAACTCCCACTTTTTTGGCTTCTTTGATTGCTCCTGATGCCCAAGTACCCGTATTAATATAACCCGCTTTTTTTGTTGCACGCATCATATTTAAGGCAGCAATTGTAAAGCCAAGAGTTGCACCACCTTGCAAGTAAACAATTGAATATCCTTGTGGTACATTCAATGCTTTTTTAACTAAATCCATTGCTTCATCCATTACAGCAACGAAATCTTTGTGTCTGTGAGATACTTCTAAGATGGATAAACCATTAAAATCAAGCACAGCATCAGCTGCTTGTTTAAAAACTTCTTGAGGTAAAATGCAGGGACCTGCTCCAAAATTGTGTTTCATAACGATTGTTTTTTCTTTCTGTTGTGCAAAGTTGCAAATCTTATTTCAGTACTTTAATACTATGTGAATTAAATCAAAAAAATGTTCAAAAAAAAAGCCCGAAAATCGGGCTTAACTTATTCTTCAGTTTTTTTCGTTGTTGCTTTTTTCGTTGTTGCTTTTTTCTCAACCGGTTTTTTCTCTGCTTTCGGTTTTGCTGCAGCTTTTGGTTTTACTTCTTTTACCTCAGCTTTTGATTCAGCTTTTGGTTTTTCTTTTTTTGCAACTACAACAATTGGCTTAATTTCTTTTCTTTTACGAGAAATTCCGTAAGATCCCATTACTCTTTTTCCTTTTGCTGTTTTTTTATCTCCTTTACCCATTTGTATCGTTTTATTTTACAAAGTTAATATTCTTTTTTTGTTCTGGACATACTGTTGAAATCTATTTCAATTTCGTTAAATGTCCTTCAAACATACATTTATCATTATTCTTTTCTTTTTTCTCTGATGTTCTTTCTGCAATTGACAATTTACCTTCGGTAAAAAACATGGTTATTTCAATGGCTATTTTATTTATTGAATCCCGATGCGTGTAATTTACTTCATTTTCGCTAAAATACTCTTCCTTGGAAGCAGAACCAGAATACCTTCTTACGCATCCCTTACTAAGTTGAAAAACAAAATCTAGTTTTGTGGAATCTTTTTCGGAAACTTTTACAATTGCACTAAAACCACTTTTGTTGGCGTAGTTCCCAATCAAATCTTTCATCGTCAATTTACAAACTGGAGTTGGTTCTTCTTTGACAACTTTTTTAGTTACGACAGATTTTTTTGTGTTTGAAGTTGAATTGGCTGTTGAATCCTTTGATCCACAGGCAATTGTAAAAAATAGAACTCCGAATAAAACAAGAAAACTAAAAATTTTCATAACTTCAATTAATTTGATGTTGCAAATTTACAACATTTTCTCAATATACTTTTTCCTAATCTCATTTTCAATTAGTTCGCTGCTTTTAATATGTTTACGACACCAGGATAAAAGCGTGTCTAGTTTTTCTTTGTCACTTAACTTCCACAAAATAGAAGATTGATTTAATCGATTTCTTAATATGTTTAAGGTTATGGCTGCTGCCACTGAAACATTCAAGCTTTCAGCAAATCCATACATGGGAATTCGAACCAAATAATCTGCATTTTCCATCGCTTCAGTTGTGACACCCTTTTTTTCTGCACCGAAAAGTAATGCAAGTGGTTGATCAATCGGAAGATTGAAAATGTCGTATTCAATCGCATGTGGACTAGTTGCCGCTATTTTATATCCTCTTGATTTTAGTTGGTTTAGGATATCTGTCGTTGTTTTTCCTTCTGAATAGTGATGTTCTAATGTTACCCATTGATTTGAACCTCGCGAAATTCCTTCATGAACTTGGTAGGTGTTACGTGTTTCTATGAGGTGAAGTGTTTGAATTCCAAATGAATCGCAAGTACGAACAATAGCCGAGGCATTATGTTCTTGGAAAATATCTTCTGAAATTACTGTAAGATGGTTGGTACGTTCAGCAATGATTTTTTCAAACAGTCTAATTCGATCGTCTGTCAAAATGTTGTAAAATTCTGAAAGTATGTAATCTTCAGGAACAGTATTATTCATCGTAACGTTGCTTTTCAGGAGAAATTAATTTTGGTTTGAAAAATTGATACAGCAGAAGTAGAGTTAATAAAATGCTCATTCCAATTAAAAATCCTGCCCAAAAATTTGTTTGACTTGTAATTTCAGCATTTGATTTAATTTCATCTTCTTTGAAATATTCGATGAGATTATTTTGCTCTTCTTTGTTTTTTAATAAAAACTCCGCTTGCTTTGATTTTACTTCAATAAATTTTTGATAATATTCAATTTCTTTGTCCTTATTTTTAAGCTCTTTTTGAATTTCAACTAAAATCTCTAAAAAATCTACTTGATCTGAAATAAAATTTTCTTTTAGTACTAATTCAAGTCCTTTTGAAAAGTGTTTTTCTGCAGCTTGAAAATCATTTTTTGTATAATCTAAGGAACCGAGATTGTAAATTGCTTCTAAAATTCCTTTTTTATGATTGATTTTAGTTCGAATTTCTAATGATTTCTCAAAGTAAAATCTAGAACTATCAAAATCTTCATTGCCAGCATAAAAGGAGCCCAAATTAGCATAAACTTGCGCCAAAAATATTTGATTACTTGTTAAACTACTTTTTCGCAAACTTTTTTGCAGGTATTCTTGGGCTAAAGGAAGATTCTTTTCATGAATTGCTAGATCACTCAAAAAACCATAGGCATTTGAAGCAGATTCATTTTTACCTAATTTTTCTACTTGTTCAAGGTATCTTTTTGCCAAAGCCTTTGCTCTGTCATTTAAACCGAGTTTGTCATAGGTTTTTGCTAAATTCAATTCTGCAAGAAAAGCATGAGATTCGTCCGGAGATTCTTTTCCCGAATTTAGTGAAAGACGAAAAAATGACTCTGCCGAATGGTAATCGCCCTTCAAATAATTTGAAATTCCCAATTCATTCAAATCCTCTGTTACATTAGCTAAATCGCTATTTCTTCGATGGTAATTGAGTGCTAATTTCAGTTCTTTTTCTCCGTTAACAAAATCACCAATACGAACCAAATAACAACCTAAAATTCGCTTCGAAAATAATTTAAGTGATTCGCTTTTTTTCTCATTACTAAATTCATAGGTTTCAATCGCTAAAAGTTTTAATGAATCTGTATTATTTCGTAAATAGTATTGCCACAAATCGTGAGCGTACATCATTTTTTTTGTAGAGTTTGACGTTTCAACAAATTCTTTGAACGACACTTGTGCAAACAATGGTGATTGGTTAAATAAAAAGAGGATAGGTATAATTTTTATTATTAATCTCATCGATTGTAAAATTACATATTTATGTAAAACAAACTATTTATACCTTCTTGTGTTTACTTTTGTAAGGGTATGAAGCAAAAAGTAATTGAAATTAAAGGAGCTCGGGTAAACAACCTAAAAAATATTGATGTTACAATTCCTCATGGGAAAATAACTGTTATTACAGGCTTATCAGGTTCTGGAAAATCTTCTCTTGCTTTTGATACACTATATGCTGAAGGTCAAAGACGTTACATTGAAAGTTTGTCGTCTTATGCGCGCCAATTTTTAGGGAAATTAGATAAACCAGAAACGGACTACATAAAAGGAATTGCTCCTGCGATTGCGATTCAACAAAAAGTGATTTCCAATAATCCTCGATCAACCGTTGGAACAACTACTGAAATCTATGATTACCTTAAGCTTCTTTTTGCTAGAATTGGAAAAACGTACTCACCGATTTCAGGTGATGAAGTAAAAAAGAATACAGTTTCTGATGTTGTTGATTTCTTGAAATCATTTAATAGAACAGAAAAAGCAGTTGTAATTTGTCCAATTCCTATCCGTTCATCTTTTGAAAACAAGAAATTTATAGAGAAGCTAAAACAACAAGGATTTTTGCGCTTGTTACAAAAGGGCAAATTAATAGAAATTGATGATCTTTTAAAATCAAATGAGGTTGAATTAGAAAATACATACTTAGTAATTGACAGAATTTCAATTGATTTTGAAAATGAAGATAATCAAATTCGCTTTGCTGATTCTATTCAAATTGCTTTTGCTGAGGGGAATGGCGAATGTGGGATTTTTCGTCTTTTGGATAATTCAATTTCTTGGTTCAACAATCGTTTTGAATTAGATGGACTTGAATTTCAAGAACCCAATGAACATTTTTTTACATTCAATAATCCATTTGGTGCTTGTAATCAATGCGAAGGTTACGGTCAAATTATTGGGATTGATGAAGATTTAGTTATTCCGAATAAAACTTTGAGTGTTTATGAAGGGGCCATTCTACCGTGGAAAGGTGAAACTATGGGAGAATATTTGAATGAGTTAATTTATAATGCTTCCAAATTTGATTTTCCGATTCATAGACCGATCAATCAATTAACAGACGAACAATATCGATTGCTATGGTCAGGAAATAAATGTTTTACTGGGTTAAATCCATTTTTTAAATTCATTGAAAGTCAGACGTATAAAATTCAGTATCGCGTTTTATTATCACGGTATCGAGGTAGAACAGATTGTCCTGATTGCCAAGGAACGCGTTTGAGAAAAGATGCTGGATATGTAAAGATTGGAGGTAAATCTATTTCTGAAGTTGTATTGTTACCTCTTAACGAAAGCTTAGATTTTTTTAATTCCTTGGAGCTAAGTGTTTATGAAAAAGCTGTTTCAAAACGAATTTTACCTGAAATTATAGGAAGACTTTCCGTGTTAATTGATGTTGGTTTAGGATACTTGACGTTAAATCGGAAATCAAATACTTTATCTGGTGGTGAATCGCAACGTATCAATTTAGCAACGTCATTAGGTAGTAGTTTGATTGGTTCAATGTATGTTTTGGATGAACCTTCAATTGGATTGCATCCGCGCGATACAGCTAATTTGATTCGAGTTTTAGAGAAATTACGAGATGTTGGAAATACGGTAATTATTGTTGAACACGAGGAAGAAATAATGAAAGCGGCTGATCAATTAATTGATATTGGTCCAATGGCGGGTAGTTATGGGGGTGAAATCGTTTTTAATGGTGTTTTCTCAGAATTAGCAGATGCCAAAGGTAGCTTAACGGCTAAGTATCTAATTGGAGAATATGAAATTCCCGTTCCAAAAAAGAGAAGAATATCAATTAATAAAATTGTTGTCAAAGGGGCAACGCAACATAATTTGAAAAATATTGATGTTGAAATCCCCTTAAATTCCTTGGTTTGTATTACTGGTGTTTCCGGAAGTGGGAAATCAACCTTAATAAAGGAAATTGTGTATCCAGCAATTAAAAAAGAATTAGGGCTTACAAGTGATAGTTTGGGCAAGTTTATTGAATTGTCAGGTGATTTGAAGAATATCAAAACTGTTGAATTTATTGATCAAAACCCAATTGGAAAATCATCACGCAGTAATCCAATCACCTATGTAAAGGCGTTTGACGAAATACGTGACTTATTTTCTAGGCAGCCGTTAGCTAAAATGCGTGGATATAAACCTGGGTTTTTTAGTTTTAATGTGGAAGGCGGGCGTTGTGAGATGTGTGAAGGAGAGGGACAAATTACGGTGAGTATGCAATTCATGGCCGATATTCAATTGCCATGTGAGTCATGCGAAGGAAAACGTTTTAAAACAGAAACTTTAGAGGTACTTTATCGAAATAAATCAATTTCAGATATTTTAGATTTAACAATTTCTGAAGCGCTTGATTTCTTTCGTGAATCTGATGGGAAATTAGAGGAGAAAATTGTTGCTAAGATTACCCCATTGGTGGATGTTGGTTTAGGTTATCTTAAAGTTGGACAATCTTCAAGCACAATGAGTGGGGGAGAGACGCAACGAATTAAGTTGGCCTCATTTTTAAGCAAAGGCAAGGAGCAAGTTTCAACTTTATTTATTTTTGATGAACCAACCACTGGACTTCATTTTTACGATATTTCAAAGTTAATAATTGCATTTAATGCACTGATTGATCAAGGTCACAGCATAATTGTAATTGAACACAATATGGAAGTAATCAAATGTGCCGACAGGATAATAGATCTTGGGCCTGAGGGTGGAAAAAATGGTGGTAATTTACTTTTTAACGGATCGCCAGAAGAGTTTATTCAGATTGAAAATAATTCGACAGCAAGGTATCTAAGAGAAAAACTAAAATAAATAATGTTCTTTTTCGAGCATTGTTTTGATATCCAAATTCATCGAATCTTTGAATTCTTTTTTAACTCTATTATCATCAATTCTTTCACAAGAATCATAGAGATATTTACCACCATTCCATTTAAATACACAATTAAAATGATGTAATGTTTTATCAATTCTATTTCCGAAACGAATTACTAAGTCATCGTATTTTGTTGCTGATTTTCTTCTTTCGATAAGGGTACCATTAAACCCATTTACTAAAACTAATATTCCTTTTTCTCGTTGAAATATTTTTGTTTTTCTTGTTTCCGAACCTCTTACTGTCGCTTTGATTAACAAGATGAATCCATTTTTTAAGGTCGTGCCATTATCAAGAGGAAAGAATTTAAAAAATCGAGGGGAGCAAGCAGGTCTTAAAGGGTCTCTATCATTTTCAACTGTAGAATCACATTCTTTAAGTTCTTTTAATAAATCTTCTTCTTCGCCGTAAGTAAATTTATTTTGATTGAACTCAATCGAGAATTCTCCACGCTGTATTTCAGTTGTGGAACTATTCGTAGTAGTATTGCTCTCTTCAGGTGGATTTGAATATTTATAAAATAGATAGGTAATTAGTCCAACTGTGAAAATGATGAAAAATAAAACAAGGAATTTTTTCATAAATGATTTAAATCAAAACTCAATGTAAAGTTACATCAAAAGATTGAAGTTGATACTTTCATTGCATTTTCAAAAGCAAGCAATTCAATAGATGTTGGAATTGAGTTTTCTCTAAAATAATCCAGCATAATTTCAGTCGGCATATTTCCTGTTAAGTCATCTTTTGCCATGGGACAACCTCCAAAACCGCGAATGGCACTATCAAAACGTCTGCAACCAGTATTATATGCTGTATGTACTATCTCCTTTGCATTTTCAGGTCGAACATGCATGTGCGCTCCAAATTCAATGTGAGGTAGTTCAGGTATTAAGGTATTAAAAAGAAAGCTGATGTCATCCTTTTTTGCAGAACCGATTGTATCAGAAATTGCAATTATCTCAATTCCAAATAATTTAACTAATCTTTCAGTCCATTTTAAAACAAGATCAGGACTCCACGGCTCTCCATAAGGATTTCCAAACCCCATTGAAATATAAATTACCAGTTTTTTTCCGGATTGAATAGTTTTATTCTGTATAAATTCAACTCGATGAAGTGTTTCTTCAATGGTAGAATTTGTATTTCTTTTTTGAAATTCTTCGGATATGGAGAAAGGATAGCCTAAATAATTGATTTCGTCGAAGGAACATGCGTCTTCAGCGCCACGTTCATTGGCTATTATTGCCAAAAGTTTTGATTTAGAATTGCTTAAATCTAGTTTTGACAATACATCAGCAGTATCTCTCATTTGAGGAATCGCTTTAGGAGAAACGAAGCTTCCAAAATCTATTGTATCAAACCCACATTGAAGTAATTGATTGATATAAGTAGCTTTTTTTTCAGTTGGCACAAATTCATGCATTCCCTGCATAGCATCGCGAGGACATTCAATTAATTTAAGCGCTTTTTCCACTTTGCTGTTTTACAATTTCTTGATTGATTTTTTTAATGAGCGCTGGGCCTTCATAAATGAAACCTGTATATAACTGAACTAATGAAGCACCTGCATTTAACTTATCAATGGCATCCTGAGCAGAATGTATTCCACCAACACCAATAATTGGTATTTCACCATTGGTTTTTTGATGAATATATCGAATTATTTCAGTAGATTTTTTCGTTAATGGTTTTCCAGAAACACCTCCTGCGCCGATGGAATCTGTTTGTTTTATAGACGCTTTTAAATTTGAACGATCCAGTGTGGTATTAGTGGCAACAATCCCATCTAATTTACAAGTTTGAACAACTTCAATAACATCATCTAACTCGTTTGAATTTAAATCAGGTGCAATTTTAAGTAGAATTGGTTTTTTAGCTGGCATTTTAGCATTTTCTGATTGTAGCAACGAAAGTAATTGAGTTAGAGGTTCTTTTTCCTGAAGAGCTCTTAAATTTGGTGTGTTAGGGGATGAGACATTTACAACAAAATAGTCAACATAAGGATAAAGTGCTTTGAAACATTGCAAATAATCATCGTTGGCATTTTCATTTGGAGTGATTTTGTTTTTACCAATATTCCCTCCAATAATAATTGATGTTTTTCTTTTTTTCAGATTCCTGATTGCTACTTCAATACCACCATTGTTAAATCCCATGCGATTAATAATCGCTTCGTCCGCTTTTAAACGAAATAATCTAGGCTTAGGATTTCCATCTTGCGCTTTCGGGGTAATGGTTCCAATTTCAATAAAGCCAAAACCAAGATGAGAAAAGTCGTTGTAAAAGGATGCGTTTTTATCAAAACCAGCAGCCAACCCAACAGGATTTTTAAATTTTAGACCAAATAAATCCTTTTCTAAAGTTTTATCTTTTATCTGGAAAATTGATTGTATGATTTTTTTTATTCCAGGAATAAACAGCAAAAAACGTAATAAATCTGAGGCAAGATAGTGCGCTTTTTCAGCGGAAAATAAAAAGAGAATTGAACGAACGAACTTGTACAAGAACTTTATACTTTATAACGACCTCTCGGTTTAACACCACCATTTCTTGATCTCTGACGACCGTAATCCTTGTACGTTAAATTTTTCGTTACTATAAGATTTAGGTGATAATATGCGTCTTTGTTCTTTGAATCGCCTCGTTGATTTCCTGGTGCAAACATTGGGTCACCAATTGCAGGATTTGAAAAATAGGCAGCTGTAGAAGAATTGAATGAGGAAGGATCAGCATAGACAGTACTAACATCATCCATGTAATCAGAAAATGTTTTGACATAAGCAATTTCTAAACCTATGCGATACGACCTCCCAACCCCTACACGAAATCCAAAACCAAAAGGAACAGTGAGTGTCAATGGACTATATGCTTTCGCTTGACCTTCAGTTTTCAATGGACGGAGATTTACCCAACTCCCATCTTTAAATTGTGCTTGAGGATTAAAATAACATAGACCTAAACCTCCAAATAAATAGTATTGCTCATTACGATTTTTCTTACTTCTTGTTCCAGGTAAATTGTAACGAGCTCCAAATCTTTCTGTAGCATAAAAAATGAATTCTAGTCTTTGTTGAATTTCAACAGCTAGGGATCTGAAATGCAAACTTCTCGCATTTCTAGTAGCCTCCTCACTGTATTTGTCATCTCCTTTGAGATTAAAAACACAGAGACTGGTGGTTGTAGCAAAATAAGGATGAAATCTTTGACGAAGTCCTAGCCATCCTGCAAATCCAGTCGAAGGCCAATCGATATCTTTCGTGCTGTAGTCCTGACCTACTGAATAAGAACCTCCCAAATCTCCATTGAACTGAGTAGCGCCCAATCCAAATTGCAATTCTTTTTTGTTAAGAGACCAATTTTTTTGAGAGTTGAAATTTGTGTGTTGACTCCTTAAATTCTCCCCGCAAAAGAAGATTATAGACAATACAAAAAAGTAATTTAACTTCATAAAATGAACCAGTTAGGTGTTTGGATACGAAGTTAAATTAAATTGTGTAATTAAACCAATTTTTCGAAGAATATTTCTTCAAAAAAATGATAATTCATCAAAGGCGTCAATTATTATACAAAAGTGAAAAAAAGCAAACTTGATAAGCCTACAACTCCATAAAACCAAGGGTTTAGGAAAATTGTAGGCTTTCGTTTCTGATATTCTTTTAAAACTTTTGAAAAATTTTGTTTGGCATTAATTTCATTTTTGGTAGGTTGAACACCATCTACAATAATTTTAATCTTTTGCATATTATTCTAATTTAATGAATAGTTTTTTAAGTTTATTAACAGCTCGAAATGTTTTTACTTTAGCATTGTTCTCAGTCATATCCAACAAATCGCCAATTTCACGAAAGGATCTTTTTTCAAAGAAACGCATCTCAATTAATTCAAGCTGGTCAGCCTTTAGACGAGTCAATGCAGCTAAAAGTTTGCTTCGGTTCAATTCAGAATCATTTTCGATCATTTCATCCATCATTTGACCAATAACAACCTTGTCTAAACGAACAGTCCTTTCTCCTTTTTTATCACGAAAAGCTTGATTTAGTTCACTTTTAGCAATTCTAAATAACCATGAAGAAAATGGAATACCTCTAAATTCGTATTTATGAATATTAGCTAATGCCTTCACAAAAACCATAGAAGTTACATCTTCAACAGTATCTAGGTCGTCCATTCGCTTGTAAACATAGCGAAAAATAGGTTCGTAATACTTGCGATACAAGGGTCCAAATTTCTCAGGATTTTTTTTCGCATTTTCGATTTGAATACGCTCTTCTTCCAGAAGAACACTACTCATGTGATACATTGAATTTAACATGGCTTTGGTTTTTTGGTTTAAGTTTATTTTCGGCTTGCAGACCGAAGATGAAAGACATAACGCAACTACCTTGAAAAAATAACAGAAAAAATTGAAAAAAAAATGCTAATTTTGTTCAAATGCTTGATAAATAAAGGTTTTATCTTTATAAAAAAAAATAAATTATTTGCCAAATGAAGGATATTGAGCACTTTTTCACATCCATAAATCCTGTTTTAGCTGCGTTTTATGCCACTACGTTTACATGGCTACTAACTGCACTAGGCGCTTCATTAGTTTTTTTCATTAAATCTGCTCATCGAGGTGTCTTGGATGCAATGCTCGGTTTTACTGGGGGAGTTATGGTTGCCGCTAGTTTTTGGTCGTTATTAAATCCTGCTATTGAACTTTCCGAGAAGCAATTTCCAAATTTCCCATGGATTCCTGCAGCTGTTGGTTTTGTGACTGGAGCCTTATTTTTGTTTTTTCTGGATAAGAAATTACCGCATCTGCATCTAAACTTCAAAGAAAATGAAAGTGAGGGTATGAAAACCCAATTACATAAAACGACACTGTTAGTTTTAGCCATTACATTGCACAACATCCCGGAAGGATTAGCGGTTGGTGTTTTATTTGGTGCTGCTGCCAATGGAATTGAAGGTGCAACTTTTTCAGCGGCAATTACCTTGGCGATTGGAATTGGTATTCAAAATCTTCCGGAAGGATTTGCTGTAGCTATGCCTTTGAGGCGCGCTGGGGCATCAAAATTTAAGAGTTTTTGGTACGGACAATTATCTGCTGTAGTGGAACCAATTGCTGGAGTTATCGGAGCCATGGCAGTGATTTACGTGGAACCAATTTTGCCATTTGCATTGGCTTTTGCAGCTGGAGCAATGATTTTTGTTGTTGTTGAAGAAGTTATTCCTGAGACGCAACGCGATAAGTACACTGATTTGTCTGTTCTCGGATTTATTGGAGGGTTTACGGTAATGATGATATTAGACGTAGCCTTAGGCTAATTACTTCGCTGTTTTTTCAAGCATTGGAACGAATTTGAATGTTCCAAAGTCTTCAGTTTGAATTTTGTTTTCAGCAATTTTTGTAATTCTTTTCATTGATTGACTTTCACCCTCACCAACAGGGATTACCATAATTCCACCAATTTTAAGTTGATCTATTAATGCTTTCGGAATTTCGGGAGCTCCACAAGTTATTAGAATTTTATCAAATGGTTGATATGATTCAAGTCCCTTATATCCATCACCGTAAAATTGACTTGGATGAAACCCGAATTGCTTGATTATTTCTTTCGATTTTATAAATAGTTCCTTTTGTCTTTCAATTGTGTAAACTCTTAGTCCTAATTGACATAAGATGCAAGTTTGAAAACCGGACCCCGTACCAATTTCAAGAATTTTTTCGCTCTTTTCTAGATTTAATAATTGAGTTTGAAAAGCAACCGTATAAGGATGAGAAATTGTTTGTCCTGCTCCAATTTGAAAAGCAATATTGGTATATGCTTTCTCTAAAAAGGCTAAATCAAGAAAAAAATGTCGAGGCACTGCAAAAAAAGCATCGAGTATTCGTTCATCTGAAATACCTTTTTCTCTTAATTCACTAATTAATTTTTTTCTCAGTCCTTGATGCCTAAAATTATCTTGCATTCTACAAAGGTAAAGCGTTCCGTTAATTTTTTAGACTTTACTTACAAACAGAGACCTGTTGAAAGCAGAAATGAAAAACCCCTGATTCCATAAAAGAAAAACAGGGGGTGCTGCATGTTGTAGTGTAGCGTAAATAATTATAAACTCATAGGAACTTCCATTA
Source organism: Crocinitomicaceae bacterium (assembly GCA_044237035.1). Taxonomy (GTDB): domain Bacteria; phylum Bacteroidota; class Bacteroidia; order Flavobacteriales_D; family Crocinitomicaceae; genus UBA952. Next base: position 27,528 of record JBIIFU010000020.1, on the reverse strand, counting down.
TTAATAGTTCACATTTTTCCTTTGCGGTAAATTGGATTTCTGATGTGTCCCACACTCCAAGACCGTCTCTTTGAGATAAATCTACTTCATCTACCAGTAAGTCGCCACTTAAAACGAAGGTATAAATACCGTTTCCAGGTTTTTTAGTCTTATACTTAATTTTGGTATTCGAGTCCAATTCTGCAATATGAAACCAAGCATATTGGTGAATCCATACACCCTCATCATCTTTGCTCGGAGAGAGGATTTGCTGAAATTTATTTTTTCTATCTTCTTGATTCAATGTTAGTTGGTCGTATCTTGGAACCACATTTCGTTTGTTTGGGTATATCCAAATTTGAAGAAATTTTACAGGCTTTTCGCTGTTTTTGTTGTATTCGGAATGTTGGATGCCAGTCCCAGCGCTCATAACTTGAATATCACCATTTCGAATTACAGTAGTGTTGCCCATGCTGTCTTTGTGTTCTAAATCTCCTTCCAATGGGATACTAATAATTTCCATATTGTCGTGCGGATGCGTTCCGAATCCCATTCCTGGGGCAACGAAATCATCATTCAAAACACGCAAAACACCAAAATGCATTCTTTCTGGATTGTAGTAATTTGCAAAACTGAACGTGTGACAACTTTTTAGCCAACCATGATCCGCCATTCCTCTTGTTGACGCTTTGTGTAATACTTTGTTTTCCATTATTTTAGAGTCCTTATTAGGAAGGTGATTGAATCCTAGTATTTCTAATTCTTTAATTTCATCAATATTATTTTGAATCAATTTTGCAGCAACTCCACTAGTAGCAAAAATAGCTGTTCCAAGAAGTCCTTTTCGTAAAAAATCTTTCCTATTCATTGTTGTTCTAAAATACAATGTTAATTGATGTTCATTTAATTTTTCTTAACCTATGTCAAGAAAAGAGCATCAAATCCTATCTTTGTAAAAAAAAAGATATGACTCTTAATACAACTATCGAAGAAGGCGTTTTGTTTATTTCCTTGAATCGACCCGAGGTATTTAATTCTTTTAACAGGGAAATGGCTTTAGAGCTTCAGCAAAAATTAAATACTGCAAAAGATGATGACTCTGTTCGTTCAATAGTAATTACTGGAGAGGGAAAAGCATTCTGTGCTGGTCAAGATTTGGTTGAGGCTACAGATCCAAATGGCCCTGAGCTACAATCAATTGTTCGCGACCATTATAATCCAATTATTGAAAAAATCCGTACAATAGAAAAACCAGTAATTGCAGCCGTAAATGGCGTCGCTGCTGGTGCTGGAGCAAATATTGCCTTAGCATGTGATATTGTATTGGCAAAGGAAAGCGCTTCATTCATTCAAGCATTTAGTAAAATCGGGTTGATTCCTGACTCTGGAGGCACTTTTTTCTTGCCTCGCTTAGTCGGCATGCAAAAGGCACTGGCATTGATGATAACTGGAGAAAAAGTTATGGCAGTCGAGGCTGAAAAAATGAATATGATATACAAGGCTATTCCAGATGAGAATTTTGAAGAAGAAGTAAATAAGTTAGCTGTTTCATTAGCTCAGATGCCAACAAAAGGTCTTGGATTAACTAAAAGAGCGGTCAATGAATCTTGGAATAATTCACTTTCCGAACAACTTAAAATAGAAGAAGAATTGCAAACAAAAGCAGGGATGACAACGGATTTTAACGAAGGAGTTTCTGCATTTTTAGAGAAAAGAAAACCAATATTTACAGGAAAATAATATGCAAATTGGAATAATAGGTGCGGGAACAATGGGTAGCGGTATCGCTCAAGTTGCAGCACAAAATAATCATTCGGTGATTTTAGTCGACTCTTCAGAACATGCTATAGCACGAGCTAAATCTAGTTTAGAAATAACCTTAACAAAATTGGTTGAAAAGGGAAAGATTTCAATTGAAAAGTCCAATGATATTCGAGCAAATATTTCATTTTATCAGGAATTAGATTCTCTTCATAATTGTGGTTTAATTATCGAGGCTATCGTTGAAAAATTAGAAATCAAACATGATTTATTTCTTAAGATAGAATCACTAGTTTCAGATAATTGCATTATTGCAAGTAACACTTCGTCACTATCAATCGCATCTTTGGGTTCCGTTTTAGCAAAATCAAATAGAATAATTGGAATTCACTTTTTTAATCCTGCTCCGCTAATGCCTCTAGTGGAAGTTATTCCGGCTGTTCAAACTACTGATGAGGTACTTAATAAATCGGTAGAAATCATTAAATCCTGGGGTAAGGTAGTTGTCGTTTGTAAAGACACTCCTGGGTTTATCGTCAATAGAGTTGCTCGTCCATTTTACGGAGAAGCGTTGCGTATTTATGAAGAAGGAATAGCTGATTTTGCTACTATTGATTGGACAATGACTGAATTTGGAGGTTTTAAAATGGGCCCCTTTACACTGATGGATTACATTGGTAATGATGTGAATTATTCAGTAACAGAATCCGTTTTTGAAGCATTTTATTACGATCCTCGCTTTAAACCAAGTTTCACGCAACGACGACACAAAGAAGCCGGATTTTACGGACGAAAATCAGGAAGAGGCTATTATGATTATTCTGAAAATGCGCAAGAAGTTAGTCCGAAATTAGATGTAGAATTAGGAAAAGAAATTTTTGAAAGAATTCTAGCAATGCTCATAAATGAAGCGATTGATGCTGTTTTTATGCAAGTTGCTTCCCCTGAAGATATTGACTTAGCTATGACCAAAGGGGTGAACTATCCGAAAGGACTTTTGAAATGGGCTGATGAAATTGGTTTAGAAAATATCTTGTTACAATTGGAGAATCTATTCCACGAATACGGCGAGGATCGATACAGACCAAATCCCTTACTGAGGAAAATGGTTCGTGAAAAAAGGTCTTTCTTTTAAAATCAATTGAATAGCGCTCAAATTCTGAGTAAGTTCTCAGAAAACCGTAATTTTGTCTAAAATAATAGATTTACATGGATTTTATTGAAGAAATGAGATGGAGGGGGATGATTCACGACTTAACTCCCGGTGTTGAAGAACATTTGAAAAAAGGAATGGCAACTGCGTATATTGGCTTTGATCCAACGGCAGATTCTTTGCATATTGGAAGCCTTGTTCAAATAATGACTTTGGTTCATTTTCAACGTGCAGGACACAAACCAATTGCGTTGGTGGGGGGAGCAACAGGAATGGTGGGAGACCCATCTGGAAAATCACAAGAGCGTAATTTATTGGATAAAGAATCTTTGCAAAGAAATATAGATGGTGTTCGTGGTCAATTGTCTCAATTTTTAGATTTTGAATGTGGCTCCAATTCAGCAGAACTCTTGAATAACTATGATTGGTTTGAAAATATTTCTTTTTTGGATTTCATCCGCGATATAGGCAAGCATATTACCGTTAATTACATGATGGCAAAGGATTCGGTGAAAAATCGTTTAGAAACTGGTATGTCTTTTACTGAATTTTCATACCAATTGCTTCAGGGCTATGATTTTTACTACTTGAATCAACATAAGAATTGTTCTATTCAATTAGGTGGTTCGGATCAATGGGGAAATATTGTAACAGGAACGGAATTAATTCGACGAAAAAATGGGGGAGAGGCTTATGCAATTACAACCCCTTTGATAAAAAAGGCAGACGGAACAAAATTTGGAAAAACGGAAGGAGGTAATGTTTGGCTGGATAAATCAAAAACTTCTCCGTATAAATTTTATCAATATTGGTTGAATGCGAGCGATGAAGATTCAGCCAATTATATCCGAATTTTCACTTTGTTAACTCGTCAAGAAATCGAAGAAATTGAAAAGCGACATCAAGAGGAACCTCACATGCGTGCTTTGCAGAAAGCATTAGCAGAGGATATTACCATACGGGTTCATGGCAAAGAAGCGCTTGAAGCAGCAATTGCCGCAAGTAACATTCTCTTCGGTAAATCTACTTTTGAGGATTTACAAAAATTAAGCGAAGATGATTTTCTAGCAGTTTTTGAGGGTGTCCCTACGTTTCAGTTACCAAAAGCAGAATTTGAACAAGGAATAGGAATTGTTGATGCATTAGGAAATCGAACAGGATTTTTAGCTTCAAATGGCGAGGCTAGACGTGAGTTAAAGTCAAATGCCGTGAGTGTTAATAAGGAAAAAGTAGGAGAAGAATTAGTGCTTAATACGAGCCACTTAATAAATGATAAATACATTCTTTTAGGTAAAGGCAAGAAAAACAACTACCTAATCGTTGTAGAATAATCATGGAAATAAAGGAAGCGCAAAAAATTGTTGATGAATGGATAAAATCTGTAGGTGTCCGTTATTTTAATGAATTAACGAATATGGCCATGCTTACCGAGGAAGTAGGCGAAGTTGCTCGAATTATTGCCCGCAGATATGGTGAACAAAGCGAAAAAGAATCGGATAAGGACAAAGAGTTGGGAGATGAATTGGCTGATGTCCTTTTTGTACTTATTTGTTTGGCCAATCAAACAGGCATTGATCTAGAACAAGCGTTACAAAAAAATCTGGACAAGAAAACATTGCGAGATTCGTCTAGGCACAAGTCTAATGAAAAATTGAAATAACTGAAGTATGTCCAAAAAAGAGAATGGACTTTTAGTTTTTATTCCTTTTCTGAAAAAATTCGGAATTCTACTTGGTTTGCTTTTTATCTATCGATTGGTTTTATTCTTTTTTAATTTTAATCTTTTTCAAGGAGTAACTTTTTTTGATTTTGCTGTTGGGACTTGGTTTGATGCTATTACGTTAAGTTTATTACTATTCCCTTTTATTGTTTTATATTTCTTTCCTACACCTGAAAAATGGCAAAGCTGGAAACATAGTATTAATTCTATTTTATTCGTAACTACAAGTTTATTTATCCTGGCATTTAATGCTTGGGATATAGCGTATTATTCTTATACCTTCAAACGGATTAGTTACGACTACTTGTTATTTATGCTTAATTCGACTGAAACAAATGCACTTGCAGGTACTTTTTTATTGGAATTTTGGTGGTTGATAGTATTGTTTTTATTGAGTTCAATCGTATTAATTTGGGCTGAACGTAAGGTTAAAAGCGAATCTTTGTCAGTGAAAAAAATCCAATCATGGATAATTTTCCCTTTCATATTGGCCATATTTATTGTTCTCGGGAGAGGAGGATTACAACTTAAACCCATTGGAATATTGGATGCGACAATTTACACAACCGTTGAAAAATCTCCGATCGTATTAAATTCAGCTTTTACTGTAATAAAAACTATCGAGTTTAGAGGAGTTCAACCCAAGCATTATTTTACCAAAGAGGAGGAGCTGAAATATTTTAATCCAGTACGAAGGTCAAATCCTCAAAATATTTTATCCGATTCTACAAATGTGGTTTTTCTTTTATTGGAAAGTTTCGGTAGTGCCTATGTTGGTCCGGGAAATCCTGAAAGTTACACGCCTTTTTTAGATTCCATTCTCAATCAATCCTTGTATTTTGAAAATGGATATGCCAACGGACGAACATCCATGGATGCCTTGCCAACCATTCTTTCATCAATTCCTGCTTGGATGGATGAACCATTTATTCTTTCTTCATACAGTAGCAACCAGTTTTCAGGATTACCACAAATTTTGAGGTCAAAAGGATATGAAACAGCATTTTTTCATGGAGCGACAAATGGATCCATGCGTTTTGATAGTTATTGTGCCGCTACTGGAATCAACCATTATTTCGGAAGGAAAGAATATAATAATGAAAAGCATTTCGATAGTAATTGGGGTATTTGGGATCACCATATGTTAAATTGGTCTATAGATAAAATGAATTCGTTTAAAAAGCCATTTTTTTCTATGATCTTTACGTTGTCCTCTCATCATCCATTTACTATTCCTGAAGAATATAAATCTAAGGTAAAATCTGGACCAGAACCAATTTGCGCTACCTTGAGTTATGTTGATTTGGCACTAAAAGCGTTTTTCGAAAAGGCAAAAAAGCAAGCTTGGTATAAGAATACATTGTTTGTGATTTGTGCTGATCATACGGGGCCGACTAATCGTCCAGAAAAAGCAACAATGGATATGAGGTATCGAATTCCAATTGCCTTTTACGATCCATCGGGTAAACTAAAGCCTCAAAAACCTAATGTTTCTTTTCAACAGATAGATATTTATCCAACGATTTTAGATTTGTTAAATATTCGGTCAAACTATTATTCTATTGGAACCTCATTTTATTCAAAACAACCTAAGGTAATTGCTGCATTTGCTCAGCAGAATCTAATATCATTTGGAACACCAGGCACTCCAGAGATTTGGAATGAATCCAAGAGTTACGCGAGAAATCATCCAAAACACAAAGAAATACTTCATTTGAAGGCCGCGTATCAACGTTATTGTTTTGATTTGTTAAATAATCGTATGAGGCCTTAGTATATAAGTTTTCTCTCATAAATTTATCCTTGAATTTACAATAATTTTATATATTTATATTTTTAATTAGTAAAATTATGCTCATTCTTTTAATTGCCTCTGTAACGCCAGTTTTACTATTCATGTATTTAATTTACATAAGAGATACAGTTAAGGAGCCATTGTCAACATTGGTTCGAGCCTTTTTTGCAGGAGTATTATCTGTTGTTCTAGCAGTTATTTTGGGACTGATCATTTCACCTTTAGGAGAGTTTTTAAAGGACTCAGCGATGGGGGACTCTTTTTTTAATGCGTTTATTACAGCTGGCATAATAGAAGAATTCAGCAAATTTCTCTTACTTTATCTTTTCATTTGGAATCATAAAAATTTTGATCAGAACTACGATGGAATAATTTATGCCGTTTTCGTCTCATTAGGTTTTGCACTAGTAGAAAATATTCTTTACGTTTTTGAAGGTGGAATTTCAACGGCTATTATGCGAGCAGTTTTAGCTGTTCCTGGACATGGTTTTTTTGCCGTAATTATGGGATACTACTTTTCATTGGCTAAATTTCATCACGATAAACAAAGAAGTCAACTACTTCTTAAAGCGATATTATTTCCTGCCTTTGTTCATGGCGCGTATGATTTTTGTTTAATGTATATTTCTCATAAAAATAATAATGCATTGTTAAGTCTTTTGTTGCTTGTTGTTTTTACAGTTGTTGTTATCGGTTTTTGGCGCTTAGGATTCAAAAAAATAAAGAAACATATTCAGAAGGATAGGGAACAAGGAGTTTTAGAATGAATTTACTTTAGTAAATAAGTGTTCCTTTCTCTTTGGTAAATATTTTACTTTTAAAATTCTTTAGAACTTCATACTGGATTTCATTTCAATCCTAAAAATATTAGATTCTAGATTCTAATTCTATACCTATATTTGTATTCTAAATAAATTACAATGAACAGTTGGTTTACCGTTAAAGTAAAATACACGCGACAATTAGAAAATGGAACTTTCAAAAGAGTTTCTGAACCTTATTTATTAGCAGCAATGTCTTTCACTGACGCTGAAGCTCGAATATATGAAGAGTTAGGCTCCCGAATTCGTGGCGAGTTTAATGTTGTTGGTATTGCTCGAACAGAATTACACGATATATTCGTTTACGACGATGCTGATACTTGGTATAAATGTAAAATCACGTACGAAAAAATAGATGAGGATGGAGAGAAAAACAAAAAAATCTCCCAACAGTTTTTAGTTTCTGCCCATTCCGTAAAAGATGCTTTTGATCGAATGCAAGAAAGTATGGGAGCGTATATGATTGATTTTGAAATTCCTTCAATCACCGTTTCTCCGATTGTAGAGATTTTTCCATTTAACGATGAAGGCGAGGCAAAACCTCAATCGCGAATAATAGAAAAAGAAGCCTCTGTTAAAGAGGAAATAATCGAAGAATTGCCAACATCTGGTAATTTTTATTCAGCGCCAGGAAGTGACGTAGATGATGAGATTGAAAGTGAAATTATCGATGAACATGATGCTGATGAAGAATGAGTAATTTTTTAGACGAATTACGTAATGATCATCGAGATTTTGATTCAGGAAGATTAACAGATTTTTTTCCAGAAACCCCTTTTGAATTATTTGAACTTTGGTTTAATGATGCAATAAAAAATCATGAAAAAGAACCTAATGCGCTCGTTTTGTCGACCTGTGAATTAGCTACATTGCAACCAAGTTCGCGCGTAGTATATTTGAAAGAATTAGTTAATAACCAGTTTGTTTTTTACACGAATTATTTGAGTCAAAAAGGACGTGAATTAGAGCAAAATCCTCAAGCATCTATGTTGTTTTTTTGGCCGGGACTACAACGTCAAGTCAGAATAGAAGGTCAGGTTCAAAAAGTTCAATCCGAAATTAGTGACTCTTATTTTTCATCAAGACCAAGAGAAAGTCAGTTGGGCGCTTGGGCCTCAATGCAATCTGAGATTTTAGAAGAACGAGTGAATTTAGAACAAAGATTTGCTGATTTAGATAAACAATTTACATCAGAGGTTCCAAGACCTGAACATTGGGGGGGGTATGCTTTGATACCTAAATTAATTGAATTTTGGCAAGGACGACCATCCAGATTACACGATCGAATAGTGTATGAAATGAATGAAGATACTTGGAAAATTTTTAGAAAAAACCCATAGTCTGTGCAGGAATTACACCCAATTTGTTTTGAATTATCTAACGGGATGCGCGCTGTTTATTTATACACTCCTTCCTACGTATCACATATCGGATTGACCTTCTTAGCAGGTTCTCGTTTTGAAAATGAAAATGAAATTGGCCTTGCTCACTTCCTAGAGCATTGTTTATTTAAGGGGACAACTAAGCGAAAGCCTTTTCACATATTAAGCAGATTGGATTCAGTAGGTGGTGAGTTGAATGCCTTTACTTCAAAAGAGGAATTGTGTATTCATGCTTCGTTTACTAACGAACATACTGAAAGATCAATTGAACTTTTGGCTGATATCTCCATGAATTCAACGTTTCCTGAAAAAGAAATTGAGAAGGAGAAGGAGATTATTTTGGATGAAATAAATTCATATTTAGATAGTCCAAGTGATAAAATTTTTGACGATTTTGATGGATTGATGTTTGAAAATCACCCTCTTGGAACTAATATTTTGGGTACTAAAGAAAGTGTTAATTCTTTTGGATCACAAGACTTAAATCAATATGTTGAAAGATTACTTACAGCTGAAAATGGAGTGATTTCCTATGTCGGCGCCATTCCGATTTCCAAATTTCAGAAACTTCTTGAGAAATATTTTGGAACTTTTAGAAAGGGTGAAAAGCAAGATTTACAAAATGATTTTTCAGGGTATAAACCGTTTCTTAAGCGTGTAAAAGAAGCAAATTATCAAGCGCATGCAATTATTGGTTCGATTGCCCCAAGTTATTCCAACGAGGAAAGAAAGGGAATGAATTTATTAATCAATATTTTAGGTGGTCCGGCATTGAATTCTCGATTAACACTTTCCGTTCGTGAAAAATATGGTTATTCATACAACATTGAGGCGAATTACACACCTTATTCTGATACGGGGTTTTGGAGCGTCTATCTCGGAACAGATCAAAAATACTTGAATAAGTCACTTGATTTAGTGCATAAAGAATTGAAGAAATTAAGAGAAACAAAACTCACTTCTCTTCAATTGCATCAAGCGAAACAACAATTGAAAGGACATTTGGCATTGAGTTTAGATAGTAATTCAGGGTTGATGATAGGATTGGGTAAAAGTTTGTTACTTTTCAATCAAATTGATACACTTCAAGAAATTCGTGAAGGAATTGATAAAGTTACCTCAGATCAAATTCTTGAAATTGCGAATAAATACCTTGCTCCTGAGATTATTTCAGAATTGATTTTTGAAACGAAATAATTTGTTTAATTATAAATAAATGTATAAATTGTAACTTAAAAACAAAATAATAATAATAATATGGAGAATAATACTGGAGTACTATCTAATCAAGAGTTAGCGGACTTATTAACAACGACCTTTGCTTTTACACTTATTTCATCTTCGATAGATAATGATGAGGATGAAGATTCAGGAGAGAAAATTGGACAATTGGTTATAGAATCCTGCATGGATGAGTTTTTAGCAAATGCATTGGATAATGCATTCAGCGAAAATGAAGAGTTTGATATGGATTTGGTTATGGAGTCGTTTATGGCTGAAATGGATAAAGATTTTGATGGTTGTGTAAATCGGGCTGAATCACACCTTAAAAGTTTAGATCATAATATGAAAGTTAAGGTTTTGTCGGCTGTTTATAATGCGCTTCTTTTAGACGGGAAAATTACAGAAACTGAAGAGTCATTTCTTGATGATGTTTTAAGTGAAAATAATGTCACGTTAGATGAAATTAAAAAGAATTTAGAAAAGTGAATTGAACCTAGGTCATCATTAGACTTTTCTGATGATAATTCTGAATAATTAGTTTTTGGTTTTATTACCTAATTTGTCTCTCAACTTAATAAATACATAGCATGCAACTGTGGAATACCTTAAGCAAAGAGGATTTAGAAGAAAAATTGCGTCATAGTGGTCATAAGTTCGTGACTATTTCATTTTATCAGTACGCAAAAATCGAAAATCCTCAAATTTTTAGAGATCACCTTTTTCTTATGTGGTCAAAACTAGATGTCGTTGGAAGAACCTATGTGGCAAATGAAGGCATTAACGCACAAATTTCTGTTCCGCATAAAAATCTGGATCAATTTATCAAGGAACTTTATGAAATTGAATTTTTGGAAGGAATTCGTCTGAACTTTTCCGTAGATGATTCAGAGGCTGAATTTCCATTTTTGAAACTCAAAGTAAAAGTTAGACACAAGATTGTTTCTGACGGTTTAAATGACGAAACTTTTGATGTAACGAATAAAGGAAAACATTTAAATGCCCAAGAATTTAATGAGTTAATTTCAAATCCAGAGACAATTCTAATTGACTTTAGAAACCACTACGAATCAGAAGTTGGTCATTTCACTGGAGCTATTCTCCCTGATGTTGATACTTTTCGAGAGTCTTTGCCATTTATAGAAGAAACATATTTGCAAGGAAATGAGGATAAAAATTTAGTAATGTATTGTACCGGTGGAATTCGCTGTGAAAAAGCATCTGCATGGTTCAAACACCGAGGATTTAAAAACGTTCATCAGCTTGAGGGTGGAATTATCAAATATGCGAATGATTGTAAAAATGAAGGAATAGAAAACAAGTTTATTGGTAAAAATTTCGTTTTTGACGAGCGTAGAGGGGAGCGAATTACTGAAGACATCATCGCAGTTTGTCACCAATGCGGAAACCCTGCGGATGTTCATACAAATTGTGCGAATGAAGCTTGTCATTTACTGTTTATTCAATGCGATGAGTGTAAGTCGAAAATGGAAAATTGTTGTTCAGATGAATGTCAGGCAATAATTCATTTACCAGAAGAAGAACAAAAAACACTTCGTAAAGGAAAAGAGAATAGCAATAAAATTTTCAAAAAAGGGCGTTCACCCAAGTTGAAATTCAAAATAAACCAAGAAAAACCAATATCTTTGGTTAATCAAAGAAGTTAATACGTGAATTTAGTCATCAATTGGGATGTGTCTCCCGAAATTATCGACGGTTGGAGAACCCCAAATCTCTACGGTTTGCTTTTCGTAACGGGTCTTATCATTGGATATTTTGTGATAAAAAGAATGTTCAAGAAAGAGAATATCGATGATAAAAGTCTCGATAGCTTGGTGATGTTTATGATTGTTTCAATTATTGTTGGAGCACGTTTAGGTCACGTATTTTTCTATGGTCCTTATTGGGATCAATATGAAAATGGTTTCTTAGTTCATCGGGGTTATTTATCTCATCCAGAAGATATAATTAAGGTTTGGGAAGGAGGGCTTGCTAGTCATGGAGCTGCCATTGCTATACTAATCGCACTTTGGTATTATTCAAGAAAAGTTGTTAAAAAGCCTTATCTGTGGATATTAGACCGTATTTCTGCCCCAATTGCCATTGCAGGTTGTTTCATTCGATTGGGAAATTTAGTAAATCATGAAATAGTGGGTGATCCTTCCAACCTCCCATGGGCATTCAGTTTTTCGATGTATTTTGATGAGGCAACTGGAATGCTAGACCCAACACCTCGTCATCCCGCACAATTATATGAAGCAATTTTGTACCTAGTTTCGTTCGGAATTCTTATGTTTTTATTTTGGAAAAAAGAAGGATTCAAAAAGCCAGGTTTAGTTTTCGGGACATTTTTGATTTGCATTTTTGGTGCTCGATTTCTCGTTGAGTTTATTAAATTAGGTCAAACAGCTCGCGATTTTGAGCTGCCAATCAATACAGGTCAAATGTTGAGTATTCCACTTGTGTTAGCAGGTATTTATCTCGTTTATAAAGCATTTTATGATAAAGTACAAGACAGCAGAGGAAATTGAAATAATGCGGGAAGCGGCGCAAATTGTTAGTCGCACACTAGGGTTGATTGCAAAGCATCTTTATGAAGGACAAACTCCCAAAGAGCTTGACAGAATGGCTGAACAATACATCCTCTCGCAAAATGCAAAACCTGGTTTTAAAGGTTTGTATGGATGTCCGAGTACCTTGTTGATATCAGTGAATGAACAGGTTGTACATGGATTGCCTACGGAACGTCCTTTTCAATCAGGAGACGTGGTTTCAGTAGATTGTGGCTCTTTGTATAAAGGATATTATGGTGATCATGCTTTTACCTTTGAAGTGGGTGAAGTAAAGCCAGAGGTAAAAAAATTATTAGAAGTCACCAAAGAATGTCTCTATTTGGGAATTGAAACTTGTAGAGTTGGAAATCGAGTAGGGGATATCGGTCACATCATTCAGCAACATGCCGAAAAACATGGTTATGGAGTTGTTAGAGATTTAGTAGGTCATGGATTAGGAAAGAAGCTACACGAGGATCCTCAGGTACCAAATTATGGGCGAAGAGGAAGTGGAAAAAGAATCTTTAATGGGCTAACTATTGCCATTGAGCCAATGATAAATATGGGGACTGAAAAAGTATGTCAACTTGAAGATAATTGGACTATTGTTACTGCCGACAATCTGCCAAGTGCACATTTTGAGCATAATGTAGCTGTTGTTGATGGAGAGCCGGTTATATTATCCACTTTTGATTACATCTACGAAGTACTGGATAAAAAATCATGATTCGCCAGGAACGCACTTCCTTTTTGGCTGGCCTTACTTTACTCATGTACGCTTTGATTCAGTGGTTTGAAAACGGAATATTTTTATTTCCATTTCCGCTAAACGAACTTGTAATCAGTATTGTTTATTGCTATTTTTTATTTTTAAATAAATGGAAGATTACGCGCTTCAGTTTATTTCTAGGATTGGCAATTTTATTCAAATTGTTATCTCAGCAATTATTTTGGTCCTTTTTTCTCTCTAATCAATCTTTAGAAATTTTATATGATGGAATATGGACGGATGTATCTTATATGCTCTACGCTTTTTCGTGGTTCGGTTTTTCTATGTATTATTTGCGAAGTGGTGAAAGAACCAATTCCTATTTGTCTATCGTGTCTACACTACTCCCTTTTTTAGTAGGAGTTTTGATGAATCAACCATTTTTAGAATGTATATCTTTCTTGATTCTTTTTGGTAGTTCCTGGTATTTCAAATTGGATCGAGCATATCGAAGTTTAATAGGTCTGATTTTATTTTTAGAACTTGGGAAATTAGTAATGCTACTTTGATTACTGAGCAACAAAAGTGTAGTAGATATACCCATCCACATTTCCTCCACCTGATGAAAATCTAGATCGAGATTTTGCGTATGACAGAGCCAAGTCAATCATACATTGATCTGCACCGGAACTTTTACTTGTATCATATTTTGCAGATACGATTGTTCCATAGGAATCAACTCTGACTTTGATGGCAACTTTTCCGGCACCTTTGCATGAATATCCAGGTGCGTCTAAGCGTGATTCTGTTCTTGATTTCACATCGTAAGTCACCAAAACATTTCCTCTGTATTGAAAATTGGAACCAGAACTGGAGGAATTAGAATTAGAAGGATTTGGCTTTGTGGAAGGGGTCGTTTTTTTAGTTCTTTCACTAACCTGTTGTTGGATTTCTTCAAGGTGTTTTCTCTCTTCGTTAAAGTCGTCCTTTGAATCTGCTGAGTTCTTATTATTAGAATTTCCTTGGCTTCGCGACCAATTCTTATCCGAAAATTGACGTTGGTCGTTTAAGTCTCTCGATGTGTTTTTTACTTCACCACCAGAAAATTGCGGTTGAACTTGTATGTTTTCAGGCTGCAATTCTATTTCATCTTCAGGAATCTCAACCTTTGAATCATTGAACATTCTTTCTATTGGTTCATATTGCGTAATATGCTTTAATTGAAGATAGGTAAAAAGAAATGCGTAGGTTAATATGGATGCTAATATTCCATATTTGAACTTATCTATGTAATAAAAGAATTTATCCATCAATTTTTTAGTTGTATCAATTTACGTTCCTTTAATTGATAATAATCCATTTGGTCACCTTTTTTTAGAAGTAAAAATTCATCATTTACTTTAGTAATGGACTGATAACTCACTGGAATAAGGATTTTTCCTTCAGTATCGTACAAGCCATAAATTCCGCCTGATTCCACAAGTAACAATTCTATGTCGCTAAGCCAAGAGATAGTTGAGTAGACATTTTGAATTATATTTTTTTCAGTGATGTCAATAACTCCCATCAATGAATCTTTGGTAATAATACCACAGCCGTTTCTAAAACTTTCTGCGTATTCATAATTTAATTTAATCCGTTCTTTGCCCATTTTGTCAAAGTATCCCCACTTGTTATTTTTCATGCAAGCCATGTACTCTGAAATTAACCCGATTTCATTAAAATTAAAAGGAACAAAAGTTTTTCCATTTTCATCTATAAGTCCAGCCTTTCCATTTTTGCTAACTTTTGCAAGTCCCAATTTGAAATTTCCATAAGACTGATAATTTGGATAAACTTCGTAGCTTGGCGGAATGATTATTTGCCCATTCTCGTTAACGTATCCTATTTTTCCCTGGTCAACAATAATAGCTCGATTATCCACTAATTTTCCAATATATTCGTAATTAGCAACGAGAACAGGATTTCCATTTAGATTACAAATCCCATATTTTTCATTTTCGATGTAAATCAAAAGTGTGTCACTAAAAAAGTCAACCTCGTCAAAAAATGGCTTGACAACGAAAGAACCTACGCTATCAATTATTGCCTCTTTTCCTTGAATTCGCACATGTGCTAGCTGATTTTCGAAAGATTCTGCTTCCTCAAATCTTTCTGGAATTAATGAAATTCTATTTTTTGAATAATAACCATAGAGTGAGTCCTTTCGAGCAAAAATCATCCCTTCTGAAACAGGTCCTAGCTCCTCAAAGATGGGTTCAAAAATAGAATACCCATTTCTGTCAATCATTCCAAATTTTCCATCTTTTTCAACTACTGATCTTCCGTCGAAGAAATCTGATACTTCGTCATAAATAGGTTCAACGATAAATTTGTTCGCTTTTGAAATAAAACCGTATTTGTCATTTTGAACAACAGCTGCGATATCTTCATTAAAAAATCCTGCTTCGGAATAGCTTGGAGGGATAATCAATTTTCCTTGTAAATCCATATAGCCCCACGCATTTTTTATTTTTATTGGTAGTAATGTTAATCGTGCCAATGCTTCATCATTTTTTAGTTCATTTCCAAATGGATAATTTGGATATTTCTTCATAAAGGAGTCGAATTTTGTTGAGATAAACGCGTCACTCATATAAATTTTGTACAGCTTTCTCCAAGCATCCGGTACATTTCTGTTGTCTGGATGATCCTTAATGAAATTCTCGTATGATTTGAGTGTATTCGTTGAGGTGCTGAGAACATATATTTTGTTTTCGGCCTCTGAACGATATGGATTTTCTTTGCATTCAGACAGAAATAATATGAATCCTATCAAGGTTTCTTTTTGTGTATATTCAAAATACTGTTGTTTATAAAATAAGTTTTGAGCTTCTTCTTTCAGGTAGGTTTCCGGATATCTATTAAGGAAATCTTGGGTCGATTTTGATGAATTTAACTTTTTTGTTTCAACAAAATCCAAAGAATCTCTTTTACTAATGGCTTTCGTTAATAGTAGTGAGTATGGATGATTTTTTATGAATTCATTAAAACAACTCACGGAAGCATCAACTACACAAATAGTATAAAAAGCTTTGCTGATTTGTTGGTCAAGTTCTAAAATAGCCTCGTCTGAATAATTGTATTTTTCCAATTTAATCTTTGTCTTCAACTTAAGACTAGACATGTTTTTTTTCGCAATCCCAATGTATTTATAGGCTGAATCCAAGGAGTGAAATGGGTTGTCTTTTCGATAATAAATCGTGGCTAAACCAAAGGAGGCAGGTGCAGGATCTTTTTTAAGTGATTTTGTGAATAGTTTCTTCGCTTCAAAGTAATTAAATTCCTGAAGAGCTTCGTATCCTTTTGTTATTTTAGTAGCCCATGAGAAATTACTCAAAAAGAAAAAAAATGCACTTATAATGGCAATTCGAAAAAAAGGAAAACTCTTTCTAGTCACGTCTCTTTGAGTTCTTAACAGGTAATACTTGTAAAATTAACAAAAACTTACGTTCAAAACAGTAAAAATGTTATGTTTAATCTTGTTAAAACAGTAATTTTGCAATCATTTTAAGAAAATAAAAATATGTCAACAGCTCTAGGGAATCACATTTTGGTTGAATTTATGAATTGCGATCCACATATTATGAACGATGTGGCTGGTATTGAAAGGGATATGGTTGGTGCTGCTCAAAAAGCTGGCGCCACAGTAATTAATTCAACGTTTCACCATTTTTCTCCTTACGGAGTTTCCGGTGTTGTAGTAATACAAGAAAGTCATTTAGCGATTCACACTTGGCCTGAATATGGGTATGCAGCCGTTGATTTATTTACCTGCGGTGAGATGAATGCTTGGATTTCTTTTGACCATCTGAAGGAATGTTTTAAAGCAAAATCCTATTCAGCGATTGAAATGAAGCGTGGATCTGTAAATTTATTGACTCGAAATGATTTTGATATTTCAACTATGCGTCAAAAAGCTTCAGAATGGAGAAACCCTGAGTTTTTTACACGCAACGTGTGGTTCACCGATAAAGATGATAATCAAGCACTTTCACTTCGATTTACTGGGGATGTTTTTTACGATGTTCAATCGCCGTTTCAACGTGTGAGGATATTAGAGTCATACAAATATGGTAAAATGTTGGCCTTGGATGATATGGTTATGACAACTGAAAAAGATGAATTTCATTACCATGAAATGATTTCACATCCGGCAATGTTTACTCTTGGAAATGCCAAAAATATTTTGGTGATTGGAGGTGGTGACGGTGGAACAATTCGTGAAATTTTAAGACATGAGTCCGTTGAGAAATTAACAATGGTTGAAATTGATGGTGAAGTGATTAAAGCATGTAAAGAATTTCTGCCAAATATCGCTAATTCATTTGACCATCCTAAATTGGAACTACTTGTGGACGATGGTATTTCATTTATCAAAAATGCTGCTGCAAATTCATACGACCTAATAATTGTTGATGGTTCTGATCCAGTTGGTCCGGCTGAAGGATTGTTTAGTGTAGAATTCTACACAAATTGTTACAATGCGCTGAAAGATAATGGAATTTTAGTGGCTCAAGGTGAATCGCCAAAGTTTAATGATAAAGCATTTGCTGAGTTAAATCACACTTTACAAGGGATTTTTGGAGAAAATAAAGCGCCTGTTTCCTTGTTTTTTGTTCCTACCTACCCAACGGGAATGTGGAGTTTTCAATATGGAATTAAAGGAGATTTGTCTCCTAAATTATTAGCGAATCAAGAAGAAGTGAATCATTTTGTTGACGCGAATGGCTTACGTTATTACAATGCTGATGTTCATGTTGGCTCATTTGCCACCCCTAATTTTGTGAAAGACCTTTTGAAAGTTCCAGTTATTCAATAAAATTGATTTGAAATATATTGCACGTTTTATTTTTTGGATAATCGGTTGGAAAATTGACCCAAATCCGCCTGAAAATATTAAAAAGTGCGTTATTGCCGTTGGTCCTCATACCTCTAATTGGGATTTTATTCTTGGTCGTCTGGCATTTTTCCAATACGGTGTACAAGGTAAATTCTTAATTAAGAAAGAGCTCTTTTTTTTTCCGTTAGGAATTTTCCTTAAAGCGCTAGGAGGAATTCCTGTAGATCGAAAAAAGAATTCCAACATGACTGATTTTGCTGTTAATTTATTTGAAAAGCATGAATCAATGTATCTAGTTTTTACGCCTGAAGGAACAAGAAAGTACAACCCCAATTGGAAAAAGGGATTTTATTATATTTCGATGAAGGCAAAGGTGCCAATTTATATAGCCTATGTTGATTTTGCTACTAAAACAGGAGGTTTCCATTCCATCTTTCATCCAACAGGAAATGTCGAAGAAGATATAACAGAAATTAAAAGAATATTAAGTCAGTATAAAGGAAGAGTCCCTGAAAATGGAATTTATTGAGTTTTTGGTTTGAATGAATCTGTTTTTTTGTCATAGCCATACGGACAATGTTTACATCCACTCTTACAACAATATCCTCTTTTTAAATGATATTTTTCAGTGAATATAATATACCCTTCAGGACTCAGATAGTAATCTTCTTCTGTCAAATTTTGTCTTTTATTGGATCCAAACGATTCCTGATTCATTTCAAATTTTATGTATAATATTAACCGTTTACCTTCTGAAAAATTTTCATGTGTTGAGACTCTTAACTTTAACGAACAAGCATCTAATTTGTTCATTAAACGGGATGATTTAATTCATCCGATCATTTCTGGAAATAAGTGGAGAAAACTGAAGTACAATATTTTGCACTTGCAAATGAATCGAATGGAAGGGATTATAACATTTGGTGGAGCTTATTCCAATCATTTGGTGGCAACTGCTTTAGCGGCAAAACAAGCGAACGTATCTTGCGTTGGGATTGTAAGAGGGGAGGAGTTGACGAAAGATTCTAATACCATTCTCTCATTCTGTAATTCGTTGGGAATGAATTTAAAATTTGTAACACGAAATGAATATGGATTTAAGGAAGAGCCAATTTATAAACAAGAGCTGTTAACTAATTACGCAAATTATTGGATTGTACCAGAAGGGGGTGGCAATTATCAAGGAGTATTAGGCTGCATGGAAATCATGAAAGAAACGGATAATGATTTTGATTATGTCTGTGTCTCCCAGGGAACTACAACTACTTCTATTGGTATTTTGTTGTCAATTCCCGAAAAAACAATGCTCTTGGTTTGTCCTGCACTTAAGGGATTTGATTCCATTTTCGAAATGAAGCAGCGAATGATTAGTATGGGCTTCGAATCAGAATTTATTCAAGATAAATTGAATCAAGTTAGAGTATTGCCTACAGATGAATTGGGCAAATATGGGAAGGCAACACCTGAACTTAAAATGTTTAGCAATGAATTTTATAAGCGTACGAAAATCAACGTGGACTATACATACAACGCTAAAAGTTTATTTATGCTCAATAAGTTTATTGAAATTAATTCTTTATTCAATAAGAAAATTCTATACATCCATACCGGAGGATTTTCTTAAATGACATAGGAATTCCTTATTGCCATCTCCACCTGAAATAGGGGATTCTATATGCGCTAACCATTCTAAGTTTATAGAGTCAACGTAGTTTTTTATATCAGAAATTACGCTAGGATATATTCTTTCATCTTTGACAATGCCGCCTTTGGATAAATTACTTTTACCTACTTCAAATTGGGGTTTTATTAACGCAATTATATTGGCTTGATTTTTTAAAAAAGGAGGGAGAAACTGCAATACCTTTGTCAAAGAAATAAATGAAACATCAATTACTATAAGATCAATGGGTTCTGAAATGTGCTGAGCTGAAAGATCTTTAACATGTGTTTTCTCGTAATTAATAACGCGCTTTTCACTTGATATTCTAGGATGCAGTTGTCCCGTACCTACATCTATGCAATATACTTTCCTACAATTTCTTTCTAATAGAACTTGTGTGAATCCCCCGGTAGAAGCGCCGAGATCGATACAGGTCAAATTTGATACATTTATCTGAAATGAATCGAGCGCTTTAATTAATTTTAATGCTCCTCTTGATACATAATTAGGTTCGTCTGTGTCAAGTTCTATTTTTGAATCATGTTGAATTTTTTTTCCAGGCTTATCAATGACTTTAGAATCAACCTTTACTTTTCCAGATAGAATTGCTTGCTCTGCTTTAGATCTAGATTCAAAAAGACCTTTAAAAACTAATATTTTATCAAGACGCTCTAAAGAATCCAAAAAATCTTACTTTGATTCGATAACTGTCACAAAACCATGCTTGTCAACCTGAGTTCCTCCGAGCATTTCTCCAGTAAAACGATAATAATATACGCCATCATGCACTTTTTCAAAAGAAGAATCCGTGGTGCCATCCCATAAAAATAATGGATTTGCTGGATCTCTAACCCCCTCATGAATTACATTCCCCCATCGGTTTAAAATTACAACAGTAAAATCCTTAAAGGCATCAAATGGTAAAGTAAAGAAATCATTTGTTCCGTCACTATTAGCTGTAATAACATTAGGCAACCAAATTTCAGGGTCATTTATATTAACGGTTAATGTATAATCATCTTGACATCCCAAGGCGTCAGTTATGGTTAATGTAACGTTGTATGCACCTGAAATCGGATATGAATAAATTTGGTTCACATCAGTTATTGAACTTATTACATCGTTGCCAAAATTCCATTCCCAGGCTACAACCGTTGATTGTTGTGAGGTAGATGCATCATCGAATATAATATTTTCATTTTGATCTGCAGGGTTTGGAGTTGCAGTAAAAAAGGCGTTAAGTCCATCATCTAAAACAGTTATTGGGTCTAAAGGATAGAAAACTTCACAACCTGTGCTGTCGTAGAGTGTAACACCCGGTGTATAGGTTCCAGGTTGGTCGTAATTATAGAAAAAGTTACTACTATCAGCCAACGTTGTGTTATCTCCCATTGTCCATTCTGTGCTATAAACGTTTTGTGGATTTAATATCACAAAGTTTGCTCCCTGAGCACATTGTCCGGCTTGTTGGATCCAATCTGGTTCACCACTTGGGCCTCCAATAGTAACATATTGAAGTAAAGTTGTATCACCAGTACAACCATTTTCATCAGTAACTGTTAATGATAAATCGTAGGTTCCAGGCAATACATACGTATTGTTAGGATTTTGAAGTATTGATTGATTTCCATTGCCGAAATTCCAGAGCCATTCGGTTATGGCACCATAGGAGAAAGAGGAGTCAACATATGAGCCAAACAAGGGTGGACAAACAAACTCACCATTTGGACCGATTGATGCTCCTGTGAATGAAAAGTTAGGAACAGCCCATGGAATTGACACACTGATG
Organism: Crocinitomicaceae bacterium; assembly: GCA_044237035.1. Lineage (GTDB taxonomy): Bacteria > Bacteroidota > Bacteroidia > Flavobacteriales_D > Crocinitomicaceae > UBA952. The sequence goes on along the minus strand of JBIIFU010000020.1, from coordinate 6,101 downwards.
AGGTTTCCAATGGTATCTTTACATCCATTGCCATCGGTAGTTACTAGATATAAATTGTGGGTAGCGGTGGTTTGCCCAAATGGAATTCCGCTTTCCACAAGATTAGTCGATGCATTGGTGTCTGTGGAAATAGGAGCATTAAAATTATCTAAATACCACTCGTAAGTTAAATTGCCTTCACCCGTTGAAGTGTTTGTTGTCGTTAGGGTATCTCCATTACAAATCACATTATCTACTGAAAAGAAGGAATTTGGTTGCGTAATTGTTACTGGTATTGTTGCAGGAGCTGATCGACAACCAAAAGCGTCAATTGCTATCATTTCAGCGTAAAAAGTGCCCTGACCAACAAAAGTATGAGTGGTAACATCTCCGGATGCAATAGTTTCATTTGAGTTATCATCAGAGTAAGTATATTCTAATGAATCAATTGCTAGGTTGTAAGGAGGCAGTGGAAAGCCACTGCCATTCAAGATAACAGGGAAAGGTGAACAACCAACAGCTGGATCTGGATTTACTGCTAGAATTGCAAAAGGAGCAGCTAATACATGAATTGGTAAAGTTGCGGTATCAAAGCACCCAACATCATTCGTGGCTGTTAGAGTAATTGGGAAACCCGCAGTCGTTAAAGATGCTTGTTGGTAGGCGTAAAAAGCAGTGTCACCCATATTAACTACTCCAGGAGGCGTATCACCCATGTTAAATTCCCATTCAACAAGTGGATGAGTGCTCCAAGAAGTACTCTGGTCGAACATATCTAGTGTGTCACCCCGACAAATCGTATCATTAGAATATAGGAATGAAGCATTGACAGTCGAAATATCCACAGTTGCAGTGGTACTATCGCTACATCCTGTTGTATAATTATAAATAGCTTGTTGTATGGTATAAGAGCCATAATTAGTGTATTGATGTGTTACACTTCCTGCATCGGCATCGTCAAGTTGAGGGTCATCGAGGACCGTATTTGGAGTTGGATTTGGGAATTCCCACTGCCAAATCATGTAAATATCATCAGAGGTTTGACCATGCGTTGCATCGTCTGAAAATGATACTAGTTGACTTGGGCCTTGGTTACAATATAAGGTATTTTCTGGAGTGAATTTTGCGATCGGTGCATTGATATAAACGAACGAATCAATTTGAACAGTGTCTTTACATCCTCTGAAATCAACAACGAATTGAACATCAAAATATCCAGTGTCTGAGGTGAATTGATATTGTGGATTCTCATCGGTTGACGTTCCATCAGTAAAGTCCCAAAAATAAGTTATTTCTGAGGGATTGGGGTTGGCAGGATTCGTTACAACGTTAGAGGTAAATTCAAAGTCCGTTTTAATACAATTAATCGTTGTGTCCACACTAAAGCTTAAATCTATTATATCGCCAACGGTTATGTAATCATTCAACGTGGTGGTTCCTGTACATCCAGATTGAGTTGTGATAGTCAATGCCACGTCGTAAACGCCAATTCCATAAGTCACAGCTGGAGGATTTTGTCCATTAAAGGTACTAGGATTACCTCCGCCGAAATTCCAACTCCATGAAACAATAGGATTACTTGTATTCGGTGCCTGACTTGAGTCCGTAAATTGTACCGTTAGTGGAGTACAACCTCCGGTAGGTGTAGCTGAGAATTCAGGCAATACATTGGAAACTGTTATGTAATCGTCTAAGGTAACTGATCCAACACATCCGGCAGCCGTTGTCATTGTTAAGCTAACATCATAAGTTCCGTTGTTGTTGTATATGTGAGTTGGAGAAGTTTGCGTCGAGGTATTACTCACTCCCGAAGCAAAATCTCCGAAAGTCCACGTATATGAAGTTCCTCCAATTGATGTGTTGGTAAACGTTACGTTTGATGGAGCACAATTCGTAAGTGGGGTTGCCGTAAATGCTGGTGCTGGAGTCGGCTGAACGGTAATCGTTTGAGAAGCACTACCAGAACATCCGGAATTTGTGTTTTGAGCGGCAAGCTGAATAGTATATGTACCAGCGGTAGAAAAGGTCAGTGATGGATTTTGAGAAGAATTGCTCGTCCCATTAACATAAACTCCAGTAGATGGAGAAATATTCCAGTTCCAAACATTCGCGCCCGCTGTAGAGTTGTCAAGGATGTCAACTTGTTGATCAACGCAAGCCACTGAAGGCAAAGTCATACCTGCTTGAAAGTTTGAAACAACTAAAGGTTCTGTGATGCTTGTAACGCAACCAGAGGTTACATTCGTTACAGATAAGGTAACATTATAGGTTCCTGCAGCAGAGTATGTTTGAGAGGGTGGAGTAGCAGCTGTGGAAGTCTGATTATTTCCAAAGTTCCAACTGTAGGTGAAATTAGCTCCCGAACTTCCTGTATTGGAGAATGAAACGGTTAGTGGAACAGTGCATCCTAGACCATTCACACTAAATGAAGCTACTGGGGCTGGCTTTACAACAATGTACGACGTTTTTAATTCAAAATCAGCTTGACCGTTAGCGTTTGTAACGGTTAACGTTACAGTGTAGGTTCCCGGAGTATTGTATGTGTGAACTGGGTTTGGCACTTGATCGCTAAAACCATCTCCAAAATCCCATGCGAATTGAGTTATAGCAGGCCCTCCATTTTGTGAGGATGTGTTAGTAAAAGTTACTGGCTGTCCTTGACATACACTTAATGGCGTTGCTGTAAAATTAGCAACAGGTAATTGACTTAATATTAAATTGTTAAGCCCTATGATTGCAAAGCTGAATATCGTAAATACTAATAATTTCATGCTGTGATTTTCCTTATTCAATGTAAATATACTAAAAAGACGTTATAGATTCTATTTCTGTTGCATGTGTAGTTTTCTATTATAATGCTATTTTTGAATAAAAAATCTAGTAATGAAAATAGGAATAAGTTTATTTTTTTGTTTTTTCTTTGGATTAAGCATTTTTTCACAATCTAATAAACCTAAAATCATTGTTGGATTAGTGGTTGATCAAATGTGCTACGATTATCTGTATCGTTTTCAAGACAAATTTATCGAAAGTGGCTTTCGAAAAATAATGAACAATGGTACGAATTGCCGAAATACAAACTACAATTATGTGCCAACCTACACGGGTCCGGGTCATGCGTCAATTTACACAGGTACAACGCCAGACAATCATGGAATCGTGGGGAATGAATGGTATGAACGTGAATCAAAAGAAGTAGTTAACTGTGTTACTGATAATAATTATCAATCCACCGGAACAAACTCAAGCGAAGGGAATCGATCACCCAAAACGTTAAAAACATACACTATTACTGATCAATTAAAATTGACTTATCCAACAGCAAAGGTTATTTCAGTGAGTATCAAAGATCGAAGTGCTATCTTGCCTGGAGGTCATTTGAGTGACGGTTCCTATTGGTTTGATTACAGCTCTGGAAAAATGATTACAAGTTCTTTTTTCAAAAAAGATTTGCCAACTTGGGTTACTAAGTTTAATGCAACAGAATTCCCTCAAAAATATCTTCAACAAACATGGAATACGTTGTATCCAATTGAAAATTATACAGAAAGTGGACCGGATAATTCTCCATACGAAGTACTTTTGTCAACCAAGAAAGAAGCAACTTTTCCTTATAATTTTGCAGAACTTAATCGTGACACTAAGGGCTTTTCTCTTTTCACAATCTCACCATTTGCAAACACTTATCTTACCGATTTTGCAATAGAAGCTATTTCAAATGAAAAAATGGGAACGGATAATCGAACCGACTTTCTCTGTGTAAGTTATTCAACACCAGATATTGCAGGGCATGCTTTTGGTCCATATTCCGTTGAAATCGAAGATATTTATTTGCGTTTAGATCAAGATATTTCTCGACTTTTGAAAACCCTTGAGTCTAAATTTGGAAAAAATGGCTTTACCTTGTTTTTAACCGCCGACCATGCTGTGGTTCCAGTTCCTCAGTATTTAATCGATAGAAAATTGCCTGGAGGATATCTTTTTATGGATGAAAAATTGAGTAAACTTAAACAAAGTGTCAAAGAAAAATTTGAATTTGATGTTGTTGAAGCCGAGGAAAATCAAAATATCTATTTAAACCACACACTTATTGATTCACTTCATCTTTCAAAAAAAGCAATTGAAACTTTTGTCGCTAACGAAATCAAAAATTGGATGGGAGTTAAGGAGGTTTTTATTATTGATGATTTGAAAGATAAATCCGAAAAAGATTGGGCCGGAATGGTTTCCAGAGGGTATCGATACGACAGAAGTGGGGATGTGATTTTTATTTTAGAACCCGGATTTTTACCTAAAAACACAGACAAACCATCTGCCCACAAAGGCACCAGTCATGGCTCTGCTTTTAACTATGATACACACGTTCCTTTGATTTGGTATGGTGCAGGCATCAAAAAGCAAGAAATTTTCAGACCCATAGAAATTATTGACATAGCCCCAACCTTAGTTCATATCTTGAATTTACAAAGAACCGGTGCCATGACAGGAAATCCAATCCTAGAAATTCTCAATCAAAAGTGAGTTACTAAAATTTTTATGTTAGAAACTCTTTGAATTTAGCAAATCAGCTAAGAATCATACAAGTAAATTCGTTTTGTGGATTTACTAAAAAAATACGAATCAATTCTCGTTGCTCTCAAGCTTGGTTTGGCTATTCCAGTTTGTTTGTATTATTCTGGTTTGAAATCAGAATTGGGATTAGTTGATGTTCCAACCTATGTTTGGGTCTTGGTATTGATTTACACGGGCTTGCAGTTTTTAAACAAGCAAGTTAACGCAGAAATACCAATCTTTATTTCCGTTTTTTATTACATCGGTTTACTTTCGGTTGGTTTGCCTGTTTTCTTGGTAAATAAATTCGAGAAAGTAGATTGGTTGTTGGTGGCTAAAGTCGGATGTTGGTTTTTAATCGTATCCGTTTTGTGGCAAATGCGTCAGATTATCCAACAAAAAAACAAAACTTCATGAGAGTACATTTTATTGCAATTGGCGGAAGCGCAATGCATAATTTAGCGATAGCCCTTAATAGAAAAGGGTATGAGGTTAGTGGCTCAGATGATGAGATTTTTGAACCTTCACGAACACGTTTAGAAAAAGAAGGGATTTTACCTCATGAGATGGGTTGGAATCCCGAAAAAATCACTTCAAATATCGATGCGGTTATTTTGGGAATGCATGCCCGAGAGGATAATCCAGAATTACTTCGAGCTAAACAATTAAATATTCCTATTTTCTCTTATCCGGAATATTTATACGAACAATCCAAAAATAAATTAAGAGTTGTAATTGGTGGTAGCCACGGAAAAACAACAATTACTTCCATGATTTTACATGCTTGTCGTGAGCTTGGAAAAGAGGTTGATTACATGGTTGGAGCTCAATTAGAAGGATACGATTGCATGGTCAAACTTTCGGAGGATGCTCAAGTAATTATTCTGGAAGGAGATGAATATCTGAGTTCGCCCATTGATCGAAGACCGAAATTTCATTTATATAAACCGAATGTCGCATTGCTAAGTGGTATAGCATGGGATCATATCAATGTTTTTCCAACTTTTGAAAACTACGTTTCTCAATTTGATATTTTCTGCGATCTAATAGAGCCAAATGGCAAGTTGATTTACAACAAGCAGGATGAAGAAATTGTCAAATTAGCGGATAAACATAAAAATACGGTTGAGGCTATTGGGTATGACACCCCGGTTTATGAAGTAACAGATTTTGGAACTCGCTTGCACTTGAATTCTCTTACGTACGATTTAAAACTCTTTGGTGAGCACAACCTTCAAAATTTGATGGGCGCAATGCATGTCTGCGAATCAATTGGAATTTCGAATACGGAATTCTTACAGTCTATGTCAAATTTTACCGGAGCGGGGAAACGTTTACAGAAAGTCGTTGAATCCAATGATTTTATCATGTTCAAGGATTTTGCGCATTCACCTTCGAAATTAAAAGCAACGACAAAAGCGGTAAAAGAACAATTTTCTAATCGTAAGTTGATTGCTTGCATGGAGTTACATACGTTTTCCTCGTTGAAAAAAGAATTTTTGCCACATTACCAAAATTGCATGCAGATGGCTGACGAAGCTTTGGTGTATTTTAGTCCTGCTGTAGTGGCG
>JBIIFU010000079.1:0-4232 GCA_044237035.1 Crocinitomicaceae bacterium | reverse complement strand
CAGAAATATCTATTGTTTCAGCAGAAGGAAAAATCCAACGAAAAGGAACAAAAGAAGATGTTTCTGGACTTAAACTTAACCCAGGTATCTATTTCATTCAAGCAAATAATTCTTCTGTAAAGATTTTAGTTCCTTAATTGGATGAGGACTTTATTCACATTTGTTGCCTGCTTAATTTCTTTTGGGGTATTTTCCCAAAATGGAATCCTAGAAGGTATTGTAACGGATGATAAAGGCATACCAATAGAAGGCGCCGAGGTAATCTATAAAAAGGATTTTACACGAGGAGCTCGAACGGATGAAAAAGGGTTTTATCAGATGGAACTCCCGGCTGGTTCAGCAAAACTTGTCTGTAGATACACGGACATGAAAAACGATACTTCTACGGTGACTATTCTAAATGGACAAACGGTTACCTATAACATACAGCTTAGATCGTTGGTTAAGGAATTAGATCAATTTGAAGTAAAAGTTGGGAAATTCGATAAATCCATTGAAGATCAGACAGTTTCAATGGTCGTTATCAAGCCTCAATTGATTGAAAATAAGAATACGCGCAGTATTGAAACAGCACTAGATCAAACGCCTGGGTTAAACATATTAGATGGCGAGCCACAAATTCGCGGAGGTAGTGGATTCACATTTGGCGTTGGCTCGAAGGTAGCTGTGATAGTTGACGATATGCCCATGTTATCGGGTGATGCAGGTCGCCCTGAATGGGGATTTATTCCGATTGAAAATATAAGTCAAGTTGAAGTAATCAAAGGAGCAGCATCCGTTCTTTCCGGAAGTTCAGCCTTATCGGGATCTGTTCACATACGAACAGCCTATCCTCAACAAAAACCTGTTTTTAAAGTAAACGTTTATTCAGGAGCTTACTCTGCTCCGTCTTCCTCATCCGATGCCAAATGGAATGAAAACTATCCTGGTATTCATGGATTTAACTTCTTGTATTCGAAAAAGTATAAAACCATTGATTTAGTACTTGGAGGAAATTTGAACTACGATCACGGATATATCGGTCCACCAAAGACTGATTCCATCGTGGCAACCGTTTTTCCGGATACTATTACGAATTTCACGGAGCAACAACTGGTTTCCAAACGAGGTCGCCTAAATTTCAACTTGCGAAAACGTTCCGAAAAATTTAAAGGATTGAGCTATGGGTTAAATGGAAATTTCATGCTGGCTCATACCAATATGCCTTTAGCTTGGTTGAACGATTCTTCCGGCTTGTATCGGGCTTATCCAGGTGCAATATTTTTACAAGATCAAGTGATTTTCAATCTAGATCCATACGTGAACTTAAATACAGAAACAAACGGAAAACATGCTCTACGTGCTCGTATTTTACATGCCGACAATGAAATGAGTGCCAATCAATCCAATAGAGCAACAACAATTTATGGAGACTACATGTTTCAAAAAAGTTACCCAGAATTGAAAAACCTTGATTTTATTGGTGGTTTAACAAGTACGTTAACGAATTCGTTCGCCAATATCTATTCGGGATCAGGTTCGCCTAATAATCAATTGCTAAATATTTCAGCATATACACAATTGGAAAGTAAGGTAAATAAAACCTTAAATGTTTCAGCTGGAGCTCGCCTAGAATATTTTCAATTGAATGATACTATTACTGCTACCAAACCTATATTTAGAGCCGGTTCAACCATTAAATTATACCAAGAAACCTATTTACGAGGTTCGTACGGTCAAGGCTATCGCTTTCCAACAATTACAGAGCGTTTTATAAAAACGGGTGTAGGTAATTTTGGGGTTTTCCCAAATCCAACGTTAAAACCAGAGAGCAGTTGGAACGCAGAAATAGGGATCAAACAAGGAATTAAATTAGGTAAAATTTTTGGGTATATCGATATCGCTGGTTTTTGGCAAGAATACCAAAACACTATAGAATACATGTTTGGCATCTGGAGAACGTTGACTCCTGATCCTCAAACACTAGGTCAAAGTGCTGGATTTATGTTTCTTAATACGGGAGAATCACGCGTAACAGGAATTGATGCATCTTTTATGGGTATGGCGAAGTTGGGTAAAAAAACCAATTTAACCTTCATGACTGGTTACAACTATATCGTTCCAAAAACCTTATCACCCGATTATGTGTACGCAACAGATTCTTTAAATCGAGTATTTACCTATAACTCAACCTCTCTTGACGGTTCAAAAGGTATTTTGAAATATCGCTTTTTACACAACGTGAAATTGGATGCAGAAATGACTTACAATAAAAAATTGAGCTTAGGGATCAGTGCAAAATACTTTAGTAAGATTGTAAATATGGATGCGATTATTAAAGATTTTGAGGAGTTAACAACAGATACAACATCTGATATCGGCAATTGGCTGCAAGATTTGAGGTATATGGATTATTACAACGCTCATCGTTTTGGTAACTGGATTTTTGATGCACGTTTTTCCTATTCATTTAATGAAACACATAAAATTGCAATTATAGGTAGCAATATTTTTAATAGAAGCTATTCTTTACGACCTCTGAAAATAGAAGCGCCAAGAACAATTATGGTTCAATATACCTATAAGTTTGATAAGAATTAAAGAGCACGAATCATTTCAGTAATTCGCGTTACTTTTTTGCGATCCACCTGCAAAATGGTTTCTGAAAACAAGGATTCTTCATCCAAAAGCGTTTTAGTGGTTCCTGAAAAATGAATAGCATCAGGAGAGATTTCTTTCGCGATTTTCTGAACATTAGCTGCATTTACACCACCTCCAGGCATAATTTCAATACGTCCTTTGGCGAATTTCACCATTTCTTTAAGCACGATAAATCCAGAGTCAACATTGCTTGAAACACCCGATGTTAGAATTCTTTTCACTCCAAAATTAATAAGCATTTCCATGGATCTTTTCCATTCTATTGTGTCATCAAAAGCCCGGTGGAAAGTTACTTGTAAATTCCCCGAAATATCTGAAATGCGTTCCATTTGTTCACTATTAATTTCGTTCTTTTCAGACAACACGCCAACTACAACACCGTGAGCACCTATTTTTTTACAATATTCAATTTCTCGCAACATAATTAGAAACTCCTCTTCATTGTAGCAAAATCCACCTGCTCTTGGTCGAATCAATACATGCGTTTCGAGACCTGTTGACAAAGCATAATCAATAAAACCAGCAGAAGGTGTCAATCCTCCTTGTTCCAAATTTTGACAGAGCTCAATGCGATCAACATTAAATTCTTTTGCTAATTTAATTGCCTCAAAAGACGCCGAACACAACTCTATTTTCATCCGTAAAAATTTGCGGCAAAAATACAAAAGATATGATTGTGATTATCAGAACCAATCTAAACATATATTATAATAATTAGCTAATAGGTAATTATATTATACCATTATTACCCCCCATAGCTCTACCTTTATAGATATAGAAAAGTAAAGGGAAGAACTCCTAATTCTTTAAAACCTTCACTGTTTTGGAAGTGACTCCATCGGAAATTTGGAAGTAATACATACCAGCGCGGAGATTACGCATGGAAATGATTGGCGTATGGAGACCAGAGGTGAAGTGCTCGGTGTTGGATTCCACAATGCAACCCGTTTCGTCGGATAAGGATGAAGTAATCGTAGATTCTTCGGAAACGATGAGCGTGTAGGTAACGTCATCGTTGGTTGGATTTGGATAGATAGGTAATAGAACGAAGTTTCCGCCTTCGGTGTTCGCACACGATATGTTATTGCTCAATTCTGTTTCGATGAGTTGGTAATCGTTGTAGGAAATGGCTTCCACACACAAATAGCTGATTTCGTTATCTTGAGTTGAAATAAAAGCTGAAGGATTGGCATTAAATAAATAAATTCTGCTTTCACCCGGCGCTAAAGATTCAGTTTCAGTTTCAAGAATTGGCGTAGAATTATAGACTTTGAGCAATAGATCTGCTTGTGTGATTTCAACGAATCCTAGGTTGCGCAGCTCCACTCCTACTTTGTAAAATCCGTTGATGTCTTGCACAAAAAGTTGATTAATTGCTAAATCGATTCGTGGTTCATTAACTTTCAAATATTGGTATGCAGTGTCTTTGCAGCCAATGGCATTTTGAATCGCTAAATAGGTTAAAATGCTGTCTCCTATGAAGGAAGAAGCAAACCCCGTTGCTTCGACAGGCTCAGCAACCGGGGTTTGGTAAATATTATTATTTCCGAGGTTCCATTCGTAGGAATTACCTCCTAAACTATTGTTTGTGA
>JBIIFU010000078.1:0-4322 GCA_044237035.1 Crocinitomicaceae bacterium | reverse complement strand
ACCGCCTTTGAATTCTAATCCATACCAGGTTGGAACTTTCAGACCTGAATGAATTAAATTATAGTAAGAGGTTGAATTGAAGTTCTTTTGCAAAGTATGCGTGTAAATTTTAGGATCGAACCCGCCATGTGCATACAAAATCTCCTTTTCGCCAAACTGAGTTTGAAGTTGCGCCTGCTTAGCCAAGGGATGATTTTTCAGGACAATTTCAAAAAACTGCTTATCAGAAAATGTCGTTTGAGACAAAAATTCAAATCCAACACTTAAAGCAAAGTACAAAATGATTAAAATTCTCATTTTTTCGTGTTTTTTTCAAGTTTCTTTTCGGCGTAATAATCAGGTGGGAACCCATTTATCAAACGCCAAAGTTCGTAACCAACCTTCACATCATTCAACATTATCATGGTTTTTGCCCCACCACCAACTCTTAATTTATCAGGCCATTTATGATTAGATTTATCCGGTACAATTAGAACCCTGAAATTACCGTCTTCACCCGCAAAATTATCCACGGCCAAAATATCTCCACCAAAGGTTCCAAAACTCGAATTTGGCCATCCCGAAAAAACGATTGCAGGCCATCCATCAAACTGAATACGAACATGCTGTCCTTTTTGTAACAGCGGCAAGTCCATTGGGCGAGCATATACCTCCAGCGCTAGATCGTAATTGGCAGGCATTATTGTGGCTATTGCATCACCCTGTTTAATTGTTTCACCAATCCCACTTGATAATATTTTTGTTACAACTCCATCTTGTGGCGCTAAAATAAAATACATCCCATTTCGAACCGAATAGTTAACTACTTGTGTTTGAAGTTTTGTGACATCTACTTCTGCGTCATACATACTTGATAAAGCTGAAAACTTGTCAGATTCAGCTTTAGAAACTTCATCTCGAAACTTTGCACTAACTGAGTTGAACCCCAATTTTGCATCAATGATATCATTTTTACTTTGTAGGTATTTTTGACGTGCAGAGATTTCGCTTGCACTAGACCGTTGTAAAGCGAGTTTTCTAGACTCTAATTCAGTTTGTGACTTTAGTCCTTCCTTTTTAAGTTTTTCAAAACGCCTGTACTGATCCTCGGCAATTTTGTTATTTTCAATTGCTGTATAATATTCGATACTATCTGCCCGGATCTTTAATTCAGTTTGCTGTAGCTTAATTTTCGCTTGTTGAAGTTGAAGTTGTCCATTATCTAACAAAGCATCTACTCTATTATCTAAGGATCTTATTTTATCACTATAAGAGGAAACCGTCATTTCTTTATTTTTCAACTGATCTTTCGTTCGGGAAATTAAATTTGGATCAAAATAATCTTCTTTAATTTCAGAAATATACAGAATAGTATCGCCTTTTTTAACGATGTCTCCATCTTTAACAAACCACTTTTCAATCCTTCCCGAAATCATGGTATTAATCGTTTGAGGTCGTTGTTCTGGTCGCAATGTTGTGACTTTTCCATTTGACTGAATATTTTGAGTCCACGGAAGGAAAAGAATTACTAAAACAATAAAAAACAACGCATAGATAGAATACAACAATTTTCTAGAAGAATTTTTCTTCTCTAAATAAGACAAGGTTTGAAAGTCATTGACTTTGAGCGAACTTTTATTGCTGGGAGATAAGTTTAGCATAACATTTACTTTTTAGAATAGGATTCATAACTGCCATTAAATACAACCTGACCATTCTCAATTTCAATAATCAAATCAGAAATTTGATGGATTTTTGGATTCTGAGTAGCAATTAATAATGTGCTGTGTTGGATAGAACCAATAGTTGATAATAAAGTCTCCAATTGTTTGTTATTCATACCAGAGGACAGATTTTCTAATAACATCAATTTTGGTTTTGTGAGTAGTACACGAGCAAGAAGTATCTTACGCTCTACATCATAAGGAATCACCAAATAATCTGGATTTATCAATGTTTCATATTTATCTGCTAACTGTTCAATGTTTTTATCAATTCCTAGTTCACGACAAATCTCAATCACATCCATCAATTGAAAATCAGTCCTTCCAAAAAAGATATTATCCTTTACAGAACCAAAAATTAATTTGTCCTCAGCGAGAACTGCCCCTGTAGATTTAAGAATTTCATTTTGGTCCAAATTATCCAAGGGTTGATTGTCTAAAAATATGGTTCCTGTATACTTGTTTAAATGCCCCAAAAGAATTAAAAATAGCGACTTAGAAGAAAGACTTGAATCTGAAATAATACTAACTTTCTGGCCTGGTTTAGCCACCATTGAGAATTGATTTAAAACAGAGTTCGTTGTTTCTTCCATGTGGAAATCTAGCGCTTTAATTTCAACCTGAATACCCTGTTCAGAACGAACAAATAAATGACTTCCCTTTCTTTCCTCTATAGGTAAATCAGTCACTTGACCTATTTTTTCAATCGACGTAAGGACATCATAAACAAGATCTAAATTCAAAACTATTTTCTCTACGGATGATAATACCAAAACAATAATTATTTCGGATGCCACAAACTGACCAATATTCATTTCTTGATTAACAACCAATAGTCCTCCAACGATTAATAAGCAAAGAGCTATTAATATTTTAAATAAAATTAAGTAGCCGTATTGTTGAACCAAAATTCGAAAATGACTTTTACGCGCATTGATGTATCCATTTAGTTTTTCATCGATTACCGTTAGGTGGAAATTTGTGCCTGCATTTCGCACACTCGCTCGAGCAATATTGATTTCGTTTAACCAGTTCACAATTTTATATTTATGAGAAGACTCCTTCATGCTCGTCTCATATCCCCTTCTGGATGTTAATCGAATAATTATATACAATAAAAACAATAATCCTACTCCGAAAAAAATGAAAAAGCTATGATAAAAGGCTAATAATCCGAGTCCAAAAATAATTTGAAGTGATGCGGCCATGAAATCAATTAATAATTTTGAAATTGCTTTTTGAATGGTTAGCGTATCAAAAAAGCGGGCATTAATTTCAGGGTGGTAATAATTACGCAAGGCTTCCAACTTAATTTTCGGAATCCGATACGCAAACTCAAATGCTGATCGCGTAAAAATTCTTTGCTGCAGATTTTCTGTTATTCTCAATTGTAAAATATTCATCACCCCTGAAAAACCAATGGCCGCAACCACAAGTCCCACCAATAAAAACCAAGAAGCACTTAGTTGACCAAGTTGAATAAAATTGATAATCATTTGAATGCCAAGTGGAAGACCAAGCGAAATTATCCCACTAAAAATGGCAAAAATGTAAATGTTTCTAATTTCAACACGATCAGGTGTTAACATGTTCCAAAACCTTGTTAACACATTTTCTTTTCCTTCAATCATTTTTTAATTGTTTTAAATACCAGATCCATATAAAAATCTTCAACTAAATCCTCCTCTTTTCTTGAATTTGTTAATCGAGGTAAATGTTCTGCAAAAAAACGTTGCTGATTACTCCCCTCAATCATGCTCGAAACCAACATGTTTGGAAAGGGATACTTTGGATTAATCTCAACAATAATGTCCACTACTGAATTTACAACATCCTTATAAATAGAGAAGATCCCCACTTGATTATCCTGATCTACTTCCTTAGTAATAACTCCTTTTATCGCTTCGTTTATTACAATGCGCTTAAGTATTTGTTCATCCTTAAAAAGTGAATCTTTGTTCGGGTCTGGAAATGAGGTAAGTATGTGTATTGCTTTTTTAAGGCGTTCATTTGGATTTGAAATATTGTTGGTCTCAAATAATAATCGCGTCGCAATGCCTCCCCAATACCAATTTGTTAAATACAATAAAAGCTTGTGTTTATTTTCAAAGTATCGATAAATAGATGCCTCTGTCGTATTAATCTCATTGGCAAGTTTTTTAAACGTAAAAAGTTCAAATCCCAACTTATCAATCAAAACAATAGCTCCTCCAAGCATACTGAGTCCTAATGTAGAGGTATGAGGATCTTTTAAGTACAACTCACTATTAATTGAAATCGAAATATGATTTAATGCTTGATTCATAAAAGTAATTTATGCAAATATAATAGTATTACTATTAAAAAACAAATGTAAAGCTATTATGTTTTAATCGTTGATTGTTTTTTTGAATTGAATAGATTTTTCTTGTATTACTAAAGAATTAATAAACTCGTCGTATCTTTAGCTCGTGAAATTATTTACGCAAGAAATTTCTAAAAGCTACCGCGGGCGAAACGTGGTAAAAAAGGTTTCCATCGAAGTAAACCAAGGTGAAATTGTAGGCCTACTTGGACCCAATGGTGCGGGAAAAACCACTTCGTTTTATATGATTGTTGGCCTTGTAAAACCTGATCAAG
>JBIIFU010000077.1:0-4568 GCA_044237035.1 Crocinitomicaceae bacterium | reverse complement strand
TATATTTTCATTTTGAAAAATACCTTAAATGTGGTATTTTTGCAGTAAATTAGATTGTTATTTATATTTAATCTAAATAAAATAAAAAATGATTACAGTTACAGATACAGCTAAGAAACAGGCAGTCAGATTAATGGAAGACGAAGGGAAGGATGGTTATTTCATTCGGGTTGGCGTTCAAGGAGGTGGATGTTCAGGTCTTATGTATCAACTTACCTTTGATAATGAAGACAAAGAAGGTGATAAGGCTTTTGAGGACAACGGGATTAAAGTAGTTGTAGATAAAAAAAGTTATTTGTATTTGATCGGAACTATTTTAGATTATTCAGGTGGATTAAATGGTAAAGGGTTTGTTTTTCAAAATCCAAATGCTGATAGAACATGTGGGTGTGGTGAATCGTTTTCAGTTTAACTTAGATAGTCAAAAATGGCAAATTATACCGAAAATGAATTAGCAAAGGATCTCGAAAATCAGGAATACAAATATGGTTTTGTTACTGATATTGAGTCTGATAAAATCCCATCTGGCCTGAATGAAGGCATTATTCGCTTGATATCATCCAAAAAAGATGAGCCGAATTGGTTGTTAGAATATCGACTTAGTGCTTTTAAAATTTGGCAATCAATGACTGAGCCTGAATGGGCGCATGTGCATTATGAAAAGCCAAAATTTCAAGACATAACCTATTACGCTGCTCCGAAACAAACGAAAAAATATGAATCTTGGGATGACGTAGATCCAGAGATGAAAGAAACCATGAAAAAATTGGGTATTTCATTGGAAGAGCAGAAAAGATTAACCGGAGTTGCAGTAGACTTTGTTATGGATTCTGTTTCTGTCGCTACATCATTCAAAGCAAAATTGGCTGAACTGGGAATAATCTTTTGTTCCTTTTCAGAGGCGGTGAAAGAACATCCAGAATTAGTTCAAAAATATATGGGATCAGTTGTACCGACTACTGATAATTTTTATGCGGCGCTAAATTCAGCCGTTTTTACTGATGGTTCATTTTGTTATATCCCCAAAGGTGTTCGTTGCCCCATGGAATTATCCACGTATTTTCGAATTAATGAAGGAGGAACGGGTCAATTTGAACGAACATTGGTTGTGGCAGATGAGGGTTCTTATGTATCCTATTTAGAGGGGTGTACAGCGCCTCAACGCGATGAAAATCAATTGCATGCTGCAGTTGTGGAATTAATCGCACTTGAAAATGCAGAAATCAAATATTCAACGGTTCAAAATTGGTATCCGGGTGATAAAGAGGGTAGAGGTGGTGTATTTAACTTTGTAACAAAGCGTGGGATGTGTGAGCGAAATGCCAAAATTTCATGGACACAAGTGGAAACAGGTTCAGCCGTTACGTGGAAATATCCATCATGTATCTTGAAAGGTGATAACTCAATTGGTGAGTTTTATTCGGTTGCCGTTACAAATAACTTTCAACAAGCTGATACAGGAACTAAAATGGTGCACTTGGGCAAGAATACGAAAAGTACAATCATTTCCAAAGGGATTTCGGCTGGGAAATCACAAAATTCGTATCGTGGTTTGGTTCAAATTCACAAGAATGCTCATAACGCACGTAATTTCTCGCAATGTGATTCGCTTTTAATGACCGATCAATGTGGGGCTCATACGTTTCCATACATCGAATGTAAAAATGCAACTGCGAAAATTGAGCATGAGGCGACTACCTCTAAAATAGGAGAGGACCAGTTGTTTTATTGCATGCAACGCGGAATTAGTGAGGAAAAAGCGATAAGTCTAATTGTAAACGGATATTGTAAAGAAGTTTTAAATCAATTGCCAATGGAATTTGCTGTAGAAGCTCAGAAGTTGTTAGCGATTAGTTTGGAGGGCTCGGTTGGGTGAGGGATTGCGGATTATTAATTGCGAATTGGCGGATTATTAGATGATAGATTGGTAGATTGAGGGTTATAAATTGCGGATTGAAAATTTGATAGATTATGGCAACTTACGAGTCTTTTGAAGAATTAGAAGTTTGGAAATTAGCTATGGATTTATGTACTGAAATTTATTTAATTACAAATTTTGATGCTTTTTCTAAAGATTTCGGACTGAAAGATCAGATAAGACGAAGTTCAGTTTCTGTTCCTTCAAATATTGCTGAAGGTTACGAAAGAGATAGTAAAAATCAATTTATCTATTTTTTGACAATTGCAAAAGGTTCTTGTGGTGAATTGAAAACACAATTAATGATTGCAAGAAATTTGAATTATATCGATGAAAAAACGTATGTCAAGTTAGCTGATAAATCAACAATAACAGGAAAACAACTTGGTGGTTTTATTAATTATTTAAAAGCTTTTAAAGGAAAAAAATAAATTTTAAATGCGAAGAGAAACCTGTGGAAATCCGCAATGTACAATTCGCAATATTCAATCTCATAGTATGATAAAAATAAACAACTTACACGCCTCAATAGAAGGAAAAGAAATTTTGAAAGGACTTAGCTTAACTGTAAACGCCGGTGAAGTGCACGCCATAATGGGACCAAATGGTGCTGGAAAAAGTACTTTATCTAGTGTTTTGGCAGGTCGTGAGGAATATGAAGTAACTGAAGGTTCTGTTGATTTTGATGGAAATGACTTACTTGAACTTTCTACTGAAGATCGCGCAAGAGAAGGTCTTTTTCTTGCTTTCCAGTATCCGGTTGAAATTCCTGGAGTTTCGAATGTGAATTTTCTTCGTACAGCTTTAAATGAGATCAGAGAATATAAAGGATTAGATCCTATTTCTGCAAAAGATTTTATGGCATTGGTTCGTGAAAAATCAGCTTTGGTAGAATTAGATAGCAAATTAGCTTCTAGATCGGTTAATGAAGGGTTCTCAGGTGGTGAAAAAAAGAGAAATGAGATTTTTCAGATGGCAATGCTTGAACCGAAATTGGCAATTCTCGATGAAACTGATTCTGGGCTAGATATTGATGCCTTGCGAATCGTTGCAAATGGAGTGAATACATTAAAATCGAAAGATAATGCAACGATTGTGATTACCCATTATCAGCGTTTATTAGATTATATAGTTCCTGATTTTGTCCATGTTCTTTATGATGGAAGAATTGTTAAAACTGGAACCAAAGAATTGGCTTTGGAACTTGAGGAAAAAGGATACGATTGGATTAAAGAAGAATTTGCTACAGAGGGTTAATACATGGAAACACAAGTGCAACTTTCTAAATTAAAGCAGTTTTCAGCAAGTTTTGTTGAAAGCACTTTGCCTTTGAATGAAGATATAATATCAAAATCAAAGGAGGTTTTGAGTGAATTTGATTTTCCAACTACGCGCAATGAGCAATGGAAATATACGCGATTAACGAAGTTGAGTCAATTAAAATTACATCAATCAAGTAACACACATTTAAAATCAAACGCTCCATTAAATAATGTACAAGTCATCTCTGTTGTCAATGGAAATATCGCGTCAGTTTCTCAAATCAGTGGAGTAAAAACAGCTAAATTCAGCGAAATATCTGAAGATAAATTAAATCAAATTGGAAGAAACATTAACCTTCATGAAAATGTTTTTCACGCATTAAATTCTGTATTTATCAACGATGGATTATTTTTTGAAATTGATGAAAATCAACAAATTGAGAATCCAATTCAACTGATTATTGAAAATAACGAGCAAGGTGTTTTTTCGCCTATTCGATTTTTTATTTTGGCGAAAAGAGGTTCGTCAGCTCAATTTGTATTGAATTTTACAAGTACTTGCGAATCTTTTTCATTGCCAATAGTAGAATATCACATTGGACAAAATGCAAGATTAACTGTCGATAAAATTCAATTGGAAAGCGATGAATCTTTTACTGTTTCAACAGATCAAGTTTATCAAGAAAGAGATTCTTATTTTAAGATAAATACAATTTCACTTTCAGGCAATTTCATTCGAAATAATCTAAATATATTGGTTGATGGAGAAAATTGCGAGACTCATTTGAATGGAACCTATCTTCCAAAGGAAGGTCAATTAATTGATAATCATACAGTGGTAGATCATTTACAGCCAAACTGCAATTCCAATGAACTTTACAAAGGAGTATTGAATGGTAAATCAATTGGGGTTTTCAATGGAAAAGTGTTTGTTCGACCCAATGCTCAAAAAATCAATGCTTTTCAATCAAATGCCAATGTATTAATTTCGGAAGAAGCTTCCATGAATTCAAAACCTGAATTAGAAATCTATGCAGATGACGTGAAATGTTCACATGGTTCTACAACCGGTCAAATGGACGATGATGCAATTTTCTATTTGAGAGCGAGAGGTATTTCTGAAAAGTCAGCAAAAGCGTTGATGACACAAGCCTTTATTGGAGATGTGTTGAATAAAATTGATAACGAGGAAGTTTTAAACTATGTTCTCGTTAAACTGGAAGAATTACACGGTTGGTCGATCTAGATGAATTCGTTAATCAATCCATATCTCAACCAATTCAACGCACTCAATACGGTCATTTGGAGGTTTCTTTCTCGATTATCTCCGAATTGAAATTTTCTAGCCTTCACTCCATTTTTTGTTGCTAATCCAATCCAAACTAATC
>JBIIFU010000004.1:0-152222 GCA_044237035.1 Crocinitomicaceae bacterium | reverse complement strand
ATAATGGAAAAATTATACTTGCAGCCAATTCTATCATGGGGAAGTTCTAATTTGGTGAAAGCGGATGATAAACGAAAAAACTACATTCGTGCAATAAAAATGGCGGATAATCACGATTTACATCCATTAATTGACTTTGCAAAATCTTAAGACTAATTCGTAGAACTGACCTGTATTGATATTTTAAAAATTGATTTAAATCTAAAATTCTAAATTCACCCAACTACACTCATCCCATACAACAGCACACTCCTCATCCAGCCCTGTTTTCAATGTTTAGATCTTTAATCATAATTGAATATCCAAAATCTGATAGAAACAATAATTGAAAACACTTTTTCCCACGACTTTTTGTCAAATTTCACATTTTTTCCCACGACTTTTTGTGGTTTGATGAGTAAAAAATGGGGATTAACGGAAAAATTAATTTTTACCGAACAAAAACCCATTCATTTTCAGAAGATTGAGCTTCATTGAATTCGTAATTATCTACGTTGTACGTTTTGAGTTGCTCAATATCTTCCAAGTTATTTTCGATGAGGTACCGACTCATGCTTCCGCGAGCGTGTTTTGCAAAAATCATTACCGTAGAAAATTTGCCGTTTTTAAACTCTTTGAAGGTAGGTGTGATTACACGATTCTTTAGTTTTTTAAAATCAAGTGCTTTGCTGTATTCAGCGGATGCCAGATTAATTATGATCTCATCAGAACTGAGTTCACTTGCCAGTGATTTGGTAAGTTTTGGTCTCCAGAACGAATAAAGTGATGTTTCTTTTGGAGTTGCTTGAAAAGGAGTTCCCATTTCTAAGCGGTAAGGTAAAATTAAATCAGCAGGTTTGAGTAATCCATACAATCCGGATAAAATCCGCAAGCGTTCTTGGGCTCTTTGTTTATTGGTTTCTGAAAGCTCGTTGTAATTCAATCCTTTGTAGGCTTCACCGGTAAAAATAGCGGCTGCCGGTAACCACTCCTCCTGAACTTCTATAGACCATTGTTGAAATCGTGAATGAGTTAAGTTTGCCAAATCCATAGAAATGTCCATCAATGAAGCCAATGCTTTAGGCTTCAGTTTTTTAAGTTTTTTTACCAATTTTTCGGAATCTGAAACAAAACGAGGCATTTCCGAAAAAACTTCCGCTTTTATTCCTTCCGTTTGAATGGATTTAGCAGGAGAAAGTAGAATTTTCATGACCAAAAAGACAAATTATTCAGTGATTTCTTGTTGTTTTTTGCTTCCAGCATAGATTTCAAACTTGCGAAAACTACACTCCAAGTCTCCATTAAACACTTTTTGGCGCACAGATGTTTTCAATCCAAGTGATTTTAATGCATCTTCATTTGAAGAGATTATCCAGCAAACTGAATTGGTCATGGAATGTTTTAACCAGTTTCCGATGGCTTCATAAAGCTCGTTAATTCTATCTCCCATGCGTTCTCCATACGGAGGATTGGTGATTATGAAAACAGGTTCGTCGTTTGATTTTACCTGATTGAAGTTCATTCCATTTATTTCAATGGAGCGTGAAAATGCAAAATTTCGAATGTTTCTTCGTGCTTTTAATACCATCGTGTCATTGATGTCTGAACCAATAATTTTACACGGTAATTCCCTGATTTTATAATCAACAGCTTCATAAATAGAATTCCACAATTCGATGTCGTAATTTTTTAAATTTTTAAACGCGTAAAATTGGCGTTCAATATTCGATGGTATTCCGCTAGCCAATAAGGCGGCCTCAGCAACTAAGGTTCCTGAACCACAAAATGGATCGAGAAAAGTCGTTTTTCTATCCCAGCCCGACATGCGAATTAGGCAAGCAGCAACAACCTCATTCATTGGAGCCAAGCCAGTTTCTTTTCGATATTCGCGCTGAAACAGAGGAGCTCCACTTGTATTTATTGAAATTGTCGCTTGATTTTCTCGAACATATAAATCAATCAGTACATCAGGTCTGGAAATTTCAACATTTGGACGGTCATCGTATTTGTCCCTAAATGTGTCTGTTATTGCATCCTTTACCAAGAGCATTGGGTATTTGGTGTTGGTGAAAACAGTTGAAAAAACTGCTCCTTTCACGGCAAACGATTTTTTTATATCAAACCATTCCGTCCATGGGATTTGCTTTGCTTTTTTGTAAATGTCTTTTTCTTCTTTGATTGAAAATCTGGCAATTTCTACTAAAACTGAAAGGGCACAGCGACTGTGAAGATTCAAATAATATATATCCTTCCAAGTCCCTTTTAATTGAACTGCTCGATTAAGAAGAGTTAAGTCTTTGTATCCGAGTTCTGTAAGTTCATCAGCTAATGTTTGTTCAAAACCGTAAAATGTTTTTAACGTGATTGTTTGAAGGCTATTTGTTAAATTTTCTTTCATTTTTTTTGGGTTGGTGGTAGTCTGCTGACAATGACTTATTTTTGTTTACAAAGGAACAAAATTGAGCCGAATAAAACTCCCTTTTCTGCTATTTATTATTCAATTTTTGAATATCCAATTAATGAATTCACAAGAACGAATTGGCTTGGTTCTTAGTGGTGGTGGTGCAGCTGGTTTGGCACATATCGGTGTTTTGAAAGCGCTTGAGGAAAACGGAATCCCCATTGATTTTATTACAGGGACCTCTGCTGGAGCATTGACAGGAGCGATGTATGCCGCTGGATATTCACCTCAAGAAATTGAAGTATTTGTTTTATCGGAAGAATTTCAACAAATGACTTCGGGTGAATTGGATGCTTCCAAGAGATTTTTGTTTCGTGAGTCTGATATTCACGCAGGTACTGTAGATTTCTCTTTTTCCAAAGACAGTCTCTTGAGGCGATCAATTCCCTTAAATTTAGTTAGTCCTGCGCTGCTGGATTTTAAAATGATGCAAATCATGGGTACAGTTGGAGCGTCCAGAAACAATGATTTTAATAATTTATTTGTGCCTTTTCGCTGTGTAGCATCCGATTTTCTAACTAAAAAAAGTGTTGTTTTTTCTAAAGGAAATTTGAACGAAGCGGTTCGTGCATCTATGACCTATCCCTTATATGTCAATCCGATACGAATAAATGGGACACTCTTTTTTGACGGTGGATTGTATAATAATTTTCCTGCCGATGTGATGTACAATGAATTTCATCCTGATTTTATCATTGGAAGTAATGTGTCAGGCAATGCCGCTGCGCCAGATGAACAAGATTTTATCGGTGTGCTTCAAAATATGTTGGTTAGTTATTCCAATTTTAATCTTCCTTGCGCCGATGGATTAATTATTCAACCTAAATCTGACATTGGAACCTTCGATTTTAAGGATGCTAAATCTGCCATAGAATCGGGTTATAAAGCAACGATTGAAATAATTGATTCGCTAAAATTAAAAGTAGTTAAACGGATTTCTGTGGACGAGTTGACTGAACGAAGAAAGGTTTTCCGTGGTTCAATTGTACCCTTGAAAATTAGTTCAGTGGAACAAGATGAACAAAAGAGTAGGGGGGTTAAATTTGCAAAGAAAACCATCCTTGGAAGTAATTCCAAAAGAACACTAACCTATGAAAAGCTTGAGAAAAGATACTTCAGATTGTATTCTACTCCACAAATTGATTTCATTTATCCAACTCTTTCTTTGAAAAAGGATTCAAGTTACAACTTGAAATTATTTATACGGAAAGCACGAGATTTTCAGCTAGATTTGGGCGGGCATTTTTCATCTCGTCCAGTCAATACCGGCTACGTAGGATTAACCTATAAAATGGTTGGTTCTGCAGCATCAAGTATCCATGCAGAATCGTATTTTGGAAAGTTTTACGGTTCAGTTAAAACAGATGTAAACATTGAGTTGCCGAGCATTTATCCAGTTTCAGCATCTGCTTATTTTGTAATGAATCGCTGGGATTATTTTCGCAGTTTTGCTACGTTTTTTGAAGATGTTCAACCTTCTTTTTTGGTGCAAAATGAAATGTATGCGGGTGTTCAATTTAAACACCCAATTGGAAATAATTCAAAATCAACGTTCAACTTTAGGTATTTTGAATTAGATGATGAGTATTATCAGAATGCAAATTTCACCAATAAAGATACCGCTGATTTAACTTCATTCTATGGGAGTTCAATAAGTTGGGAATTTACTCAAAATAGTTTGAATAGAAAACAATTTGCTAATTCTGGACATTATTTTCAATTCAAAGCACGCTTAGTTGAGGGAAGAGAAAACACAACTCCAGGCTCAACTTCTGCATTTGAAGAGACATTCCGGAAATACCATTCTTGGTTTAACGTAACGTCTGAATTTCAATCATTTGTTTTTTCAAATAAATTATTTCATCTTGGAATACATGCAAAGGGTCAATTAACCTCACAGTCGTTATTTGCAAATTATACGGCTTCATTACTTTCGTTGCCGGCATTTTCCATTATTCCGGATCAAGAAACATATTTCTTACCTGAGTTTCGATCGCATCAACATCTTGGTGGAGGCCTAAACTTGGTATTTAGCATACGTAAAAACATCGATTATCGCATTGACGCCTATTATTATCAGCCTTTTCTGCAATTACAAAAAAATGCAGATGGCACCATCCAATACATAAAACCTTTCAAAGGAGAAACTTTTTTAGCTTCTACTTCATTGATTTTTCATTCTATAGTGGGACCAATTCGAGCAACGCTCAATTATTTCCCAACACAGAAATATCCTTTTGCTTTTCAGTTGAGCTATGGGTATGTCATTTTTAATGAGCGTGCGATTCGTTAATTTTTTTTTGTACTTTCAGCCAAAAAATATTCTTATGCGCTTTTTTATATTTCTCATTGTTTTTACTTGCTCCTTAAAATTTTCAGCTCAATACCAAGTTGGTCATACAACTATCACATTTAATGATCCTGCGAGAACAGGAGGATTTGGGTCTGGAGGAGGAGCTGGTCGACAAATTCAAACAGAAATTTATTATCCTGCTTCAACAGCCGGGGATAATGTGGCAGTAGCATCAGGTCAATTTCCTGTAATTACTTTCGGTCATGGTTTCGCTATGTCTTGGGATGCCTACACGAATATTTGGCAACATTATGTGGCAAGAGGATTTATCTTAGCATTTCCGAGAACGGAAGGCGGTTTAATTCCTGGACCAAGTCATGGTGATTTTGGGATTGACCTTAAGCAAGTTTCGGATAAAATGCTAGCCTTAAATGCGAATGCAAGTTCTATTTTTAACGGAAAAATTCTTCAGAAGGCTGCCATTATTGGTCATTCAATGGGGGGAGGGGCATCTTTTTTAGCGGCAGCAAATAATACGAATATTGAAACAGTTGTTGGTCTTGCTCCGGCAGAAACGAATCCTTCTGCAATTGCGG
This sequence comes from Crocinitomicaceae bacterium, assembly GCA_044237035.1. Classification (GTDB taxonomy): domain Bacteria; phylum Bacteroidota; class Bacteroidia; order Flavobacteriales_D; family Crocinitomicaceae; genus UBA952. Next base: position 146,893 of record JBIIFU010000004.1, on the reverse strand, counting down.
CAGCTGCAAATGTATCTTTGCCTGCATTAGTTTTTTCAGGAAGTGCAGATGGAGTAACGCCACCTGTAGATCATCATATTCCCATTTATCAAGGTTTAACAGGCACTTGTAAAAGCTTTGTTTCCATAACAGGTGGTGCACATTGCTATTATGCAAATTCGAATTTTAATTGTGATTTTGGCGAAAGTACATCGTCACCCAATATTTCAATCACCCGTGCAGAGCAGCAAACTGCCATGTATTCAATTCTTGATCCATGGTTAGATTTTAAGTTGAAAGGTATTTGTGATTCGTACGCGGCATTTTTGTTAGCAATTCAATCCACTCCAGGAACTGTCAATGAAACAAGTTGTCCTTCTGTTCCGACAGTTTCGATAACAGCAAATGGAATGATACTAAGCTCTACCGTTGGGGGTAACCCTGTTTTGTACCAATGGTATTTAAATGGAAATGCAATAAATGGAGCAACCTCTTCCACCTATCAAGCATCCCAAAATGGAGTTTATTATTTGGAAGTTACATATGATTATGGATGCGCTGTAAGTAACAATCAAACACTAGGTTCATCTGAATTAATTGAATTAGAATTTCAAACAAAATTATTTCCAAATCCAGCTAATGAAATTTTAAATATTCATACGAATGATACCAAGATTAGTATAGTTCTTTCCGATTTAAATGGCAGAAAAATTTTAAAATCTTCGGAGATTTCTCAATCTCACACATTAGATATTTCAAATTTAGGTAAAGGAATATACCAGGTTGAAATTTCCAATGGTTCCAATTCAATAATAAAACAATTTATTAAACAATAGCATGAAAAAAATTCTATTTATTGCTTTTTTAAGCATCTCTAATTTTGATTTTGCTCAAGATACTACGTGGGTTCAGACATTTACTTTTGACTCAATTACCACGCGTAGAGCAAATTTCAATTTCCCTGCTGAATTAAATACCAAACGCTTTGAGAAAGTTCTCATGTACTATAAACTGAAATGTAGTCCCCTTACAACCTGGGATCAATACGATTGTGGTGAATGGGATTATTTGACTTATACTCGTGTTTTTGATCACACAGGAATTTATGATTCAGTTAGAAAAGATGGAAATCGTTTTCTTGCAAATTGGGCGAGTCCAGGAACAATAGATTATACACCTACTCCAAATACTATTTATGATTCTTATACACGAATAGAACAGGAAAGAGCCTCCACAAGTTTAAGTTCATCTCCTTTAAATTCAGGTATAAGTAGCTCTTCAGCTATTTTTAACACAGCGAGCAAAGGTTCACGTTTTCAGCAATTGTTGACTGCAAATGAATTGTTTGCTGCGGGTATTCAAGCAGGTGATATTCAAGGAATGATTTTGGAAATTTTAAATATTGGTTCTGATGGTCTCTTGTTGAGTCCACGGATTTCGATTAAAGCTACAACTGCCTCAACGTTAACTTCTTTCCAAACAACAGGTTTCTTGGAAGTGTATAATAGAACGCGAGATGCAGGAAATCCATTAGTAGTTGGAGCGAACGAGTTTTTATTCTACCAACCATTTAACTGGGATGGGACGAGCAATATAATTATTGAATTTAATTATGCATCTGATGAGCCTTCCACAAATGGACTGGTATTTACTACCGAGAATGTTGCAGGAAATCAGGCATTAACTTATCCAGATCGAAATGGGTATTTGAATTTATCGGGAACCAATTACACGATGACGGAATTGTCAGATTTCACGGTTGGCCAGGAATTGACCGTAGAATTTTGGACCAAAGGAAATGGAACTGCGGGAACGAACACAACTTTGTTGGAGGCATTTGATACATTGAATAATCGTATTTTGAATATTCATATGCCTTGGAGCGATAACAATGTGTATTTTGACGCAGGAGTATCTTCGGGATATGATCGAATTAATAAAACTATGTCGGCCTCTGAAATGGATAATACCTGGAATCATTGGGCATTTGTGAAAAAGCAAAGTACAGGTGAAATGTTCATTTATAAAAATGGCGCATTGTGGCATTCAGGAACGAATAAAACACGTAATATTGGGTACATTCATCGATTTGTATTAGGAGCTAATGCGGATCTTGGGTTAAAATGGAAAGGAAAAATCGACGAATTTCGTTTTTACAATTCCGCTCTTTCAGCAGCAACTATTCAAGCTAATTACCAAAATAAAATAACTAATTCGCATCCAAATTGGAATAATTTACTCGTGTATTATGATGTTGACAACGAAAATTATGCGATTGATCAATCAGGGAATGATAACTTGTTAATGCCTTCCGAACACAACATGATTCGCTTTGATGAGGTGGCGGTTTGTGGTGTTCAAGCTTCAAATGAAAAACCTGTTATTTCTCTACTTCAAGGACCTGTTAGTTCATCTGCTACCACTATTTCAGTTCATGAAAAGAGATTAAAACCACGTATGGTAATTTTCGAGCAACAACCAGTGAATAGACATTTTGATATCACAAATGCCTATGTTGGAACCCTTCAAGGAAATACAATTGAATATGATGAAAATGGTCAAATTTTGGCGCAAGTTCCTTTCGTTACAACAGATCAATTAGTAAATGAGCAAATTTCGTATTATAACCCACCATATGAACTTGTAAAAGATGTTGAAATTGCGCGATACATCACACCGTATGGAATTCAATTTGATTTAGGACCCAATGGTTTTGCTTGGATTTACGACGTAACTGATTACCAAGATTATTTGAAAAATACGGTTGATTTAGCAGCGCATAATACACAAGAGCTTCTTGATTTAAAATTTGCGTTTATTGAGGGAATTCCACCAAGAGACATACATAAACGCGAGCCAATTTGGTCGGATTTCAGATCGTATGGTTTTGCTAATATGGCGAATGATGTTGATTTAAAAGCAAAGAAAATTCACCTTGCAGATTCCTCTGATAATTTCAAAATAAAAACGAGAATGTCAGGACATGGTCAAGTAGGAAACATGGCTTGCTGCGAATGGGTTCCAAATAATCATCAAATTAAAGTGGATGGGGTTTCACGATTCAACTGGAACATCTGGGAAGCAACAGATTGTGGCGAAAACCCAAACATTGGTCAAGGTGGTACATGGCCGTATGCGCGTGAGGGCTGGTGTCCGGGAGATCAAGTGAAAGAATATGAATTTGAGCTAACACAATATGTAACTCCGGGAGACAGTGTGGAATTGGACTATGTAATCAATCAAGTTCCGGTGAATGACCCAGGTCAGGCCGGTGGAAATTACATCGCCGCTTTTGATTTAATTTCGTATTCAGCGCCTAATTTTCAGAATGATGCGGCAATAAAAGAAATATTAAATCCAAATAATTATGAGTATTTCAGTAAATGGAATCCTACTTGTTCAAATCCACGAGTGATTCTGAAAAATACGGGGGCAAATCCATTAACATCTTGTAGAATAACCTGTTGGGTATCCTACGGAAATAATATTTCTTTCGATTGGACAGGAAATCTTGGATTTTTAGAGGAGCAAATTGTTGAAATTCCAGTGAGTGATTACAATTTCTGGGGCGGATGGGATGGAAGTAATACGTTCAAAGCGATGGTTCATGAAGTAAACGGAATTGCAGGCCACGATGAATACAGTCAAAATAGCACGAAAACTGTTCGATTTGATGCACCTGAGCGTATTGATGGTCCGTTCTTCGTGTGGTTAACTACCAATAACAAAGCAAATGAAAATAAATATCGACTGCAAGACCATGCTGGAAATGTCATTTTTCAGCGTACTCAATTAACCAATCAAACACAATACAAAGACACGTTCAATTTGGCGCCAGGTTGTTATTCAATCATCATTGAAGATACTGACAGCGATGGTTTATCATTTTGGTATTCTTCGCAAGTGGAAGGTGAGACTGCTGGATCCATGCGTTTGCGTTTGGTAGGAGGGAGCTACATTGAGTTTTTTCCAGGTGATTTTGGAAGTTACCACCGCTACGATTTCTCGGTTGGCTTTACTATGGACGTTCCTGAAAATGACTTAACACATGAGATTGCTATATTCCCAAATCCATCAAACGGACTTACAACCGTAGAAGTGAGTGGAGCAGTTAATAACGATGCTAGCCTTGAAATACTTGATTTAACAGGAAGATTGATCCACTCAGAAAAAATGAATGCCACGGCTAATTTCGCTGAGTCATTCGTGGATGTTTCAAGCTACAAATCAGGAACATATTTGGTGAAAATTAAAACAAATGATCGTGTGTATACGAAGTCGTTGGTGAAGCAGTAATTACGTCTGTATCACCCCAACATTATACGCTTTCTCTGCTTTTTTGTGATTTGCCATTTCAATTCCCATGGAGATCACTTTTCGTGTTTCAATGGGATCAATAATGGCATCAATCCATAACCTACTTGCTGCGTAATACGGTGAAATTTGAGTGTCGTAGCGGTTTTTAATCGTGTCAAACAATTCTTTTTCGCGCTCTGGTGTTATTTCTTCACCTTTCGCTTTTAAAGTGGCTACTTCAATTTGCAACAAAACTTTGGCAGCTGCTGCACCACCCATCACGGCAATTTCAGCAGTGGGCCATCCAACGATTAGACGAGGATCGTAGGCCTTTCCACACATGGCGTAGTTTCCAGCTCCGTAGGAGTTTCCAATGACAATCGTAAACTTTGGAACAACCGAATTGGCTTGTGCATTCACCATCTTCGCACCGTCTTTGATAATTCCTCCGTGTTCGCTTTTAGAACCTACCATAAATCCGGTTACGTCTTGTAAGAAAACCAAAGGAATATTCTTTTGATTACAATTCATGATGAAACGAGCTGCTTTATCTGCTGAATCTGAATAGATTACGCCACCAAATTGCATTTCGCCTTTGGCGCTTTTAACTACTTCGCGTTGATTAGCCACAATGCCAACACTCCAGCCATCCACACGTGCATAGGCACAAATAATTGATTTTCCATACGCTGGTTTGTATTCAGTGAAGTCAGAATCGTCCGCCAAGCAGCGAATGATTTCTTTCATATCGTATGACTTATTGCGATCAGCTGGAAGAATTCCATACATATTTTTGGGATCTACTTTAGGCGCAACAGGTTCTTTTCGATCAAAACCAGCCTTTTCGTAATGCCCCATTTTATCCATCAAATCGCGAATGGTTTTCAAACATTCTTGGTCATTTTCCACGTTGTAATCACAAACACCAGAAATTTCTGTATGAGTTGTAGCACCGCCTAGCGTTTCGTTATCAATGTCTTCACCAATTGCAGCCTTCACCAAATAGGAACCAGCCAAAAATATCGTTCCTGTTTTATTTACGATTAACGATTCGTCAGACATAATCGGCAAATAGGCTCCACCAGCAACGCAACTTCCCATTACCGCTGCAATTTGTACAATTCCCATGGAACTCATCACGGCATTATTTCTGAAAATACGCCCGAAATGCTCTTTGTCGGGGAAGATTTCATCCTGCATCGGAAGGTAAACGCCAGCTGAATCAACTAAATAAATTATGGGTAAACGATTTTCAATAGCGATTTCTTGAGCACGTAAATTCTTTTTTCCAGTTATCGGAAACCAAGCCCCAGCTTTCACAGTGGCATCGTTTGCAACCACAATACATTGTTTTCCGGAAACATAGCCAATAACAATTACAACTCCTCCAGCTGGACAACCACCATGTTCTTCATACATGCCATATCCTGCTACAGCCCCAATTTCAATGTGATCTGTATTTGGATCGAGAAGTAAATCAATTCTTTCACGTGCGGTTAATTTTCCTTGCTCGTGCAATTTATCAATGCGTTTTTTTCCACCACCCAAGGCAATTTTAGCAAGTTCACGTTCCAATGCGCTAATTTTTAAACGCATTCGATCTTCGTTAAAATTAAAGTCTAATTCACTTTTTGAAACTGCCATACTTCTCAATTTTGAGTGCAAATATACAAAAAGGAACGCGTTTCAATTTTCCAATAACTGTTCAATTCTATCAAATTCTTCTTCCTTGCTTTCAAGATAACCATTCGAAAGTGAAATCATTTCTTGTATGAGTAATTTTTCAGGATATTGCTTTGCAATTAATGTATGTTTTTTCGTTTTAGAACCAATTCGTTGCAATTCAATGAATGACTCAGCTGAAACTATTTTGTAATAGCTTTTATCATTAGAAAGTTTGCGATAGATGGGAAAGGTCATTCTGTTAATTTAAACAGTTATAATTCAGAAATCACATCAAATCCTTTAAAACTTCCGGTAATTGCTATCCCAGTAATTTTTTGAGCAACTTTTTTGCTTTTTAGTTTAAGAGCAATCTCATTAATTGTTGCACCACTGCCAACGGCATCATCGATTATTAAAACATGATTGTATTTCTTTTGAAGAGGAACAACAAAGGTATTTTTAGCATTAGCAATTCGCTCAAAAATTTTTGACAGTGCTTTTTGAGGAATAATGATTGGGGTTTTAATTTTATCAACTTTTACTGCAGGTAACTCAATTGTGAGTAGCTTTTCCAATACACTCATTATTTGAATCTTGCGATTTATTGTTGGAGGAACAAAAACAATTGCATCAACTTTCGACAAAGAAATGTAATTATGGATTCGTTGATTGATTTCTGTTACAATTTGTTTCATCAATCGTTTATTTTGTCCTTGTTTTGCATAATGCATCAAGGTTCCTAGTCGAGTTTTGCCGAATCTTTCAATTGCATAAAAGTCTAAATAGAATAAGTTATCAACGCCAATTTCTCCAATTCCCTGCGTATTTATCAACTTGCTTTTGCCATCAATCATTCCATTTTCATCAAGATATTGTAAATAAATATTTCTTGTTTTAATATATTCCTCAGTTGTTTTTAATAAATTTAATTGTTGTTTTTCGCACCAATATTTCATGGCTTCCAATCCTTCTAAGGAGTTTCCAAGAGGATCTACGACAAGGAAATGTGTAGATAAAAATTGTTCGTTTTCAAATGAAATGAATTCAACTGATTTTGTTTGTTTATTTTCTTCTACTATTGAATAGTAAACACGTGGGGCGCTGCCTATTTTTTTTATAGATCCGTTCTCTTCTAATTCAGAAATCATTCTGTGTACATATTGTCTTGATGCGTGTAATAGCTCACTTAATTCATGTACTGTAAGCTGGCCATGTTTTTTTAATAATTTAAGTATTTTATCTTTCGTTTTCACTCTGCAAATATACAAGTTTACAGTAAATAGTTTACTGTAAACTAAAACATTTTAAAATATATATCTATAAAAGGATATAAAGGTTGCGAAATAGCAAAAAAAGATGCATTTATTTGTTGTATATGTAGAGCGTAAAATAGTTTACTATTCTGAATCTCGAGCCTAATCAATGTTGAAATAGATTGTTTTTTACTTAATAATTTTTAAATTTGAGAATAGCTTATTCTTCATGATAAATTCACCTAGATTTCTACTTTTAATTTTCATTTTACCGTCGTTCGTATTTGCACAAAAGTCGGTTGGAGTTTTCTACGCAGGATTGCGTTTAGAGGAACCTATTGTAAATGATATAAAAACAGCTAATCCTTCCAATAACGTTACAAATAGGTATGTTTCAAAAGCGCTTTTTCCTCAATATTTAATTGACTCCTTGAATAAAGAGATAATTCGTTTTTCAGACAAAATTACTGGAGGAAAAACAAAATATATTTACAAAATAAATGGCTCTCAAGATACGGTTTTCACCTCTTCAGGAGGAGAAATTGAAGGTTTTCCTCGAAATTCAAAAAAAGCTGCATTACTTTCGGGTTGTGATGAATATTTGGATATACGTTTTACGCTTTTGAGTTTTGGTGGTAAAGAAATTACTATGCCTTCAGGTAAGCCATCGCACTTCAAGCCATCGCTTTTAGTTACAATTTCTAAATTCGATAAAAATGGGGCGTTGATTAAGAAGTATAAGTATAATTATACTGAATTTTACTGGAAAGCTAAGACAAAAAAATCTGTATTTGTCAAACAGGTGGTTGACCGAAGAAATACTCTACTGCATCCTGAAGATTTGTATATTCTGATAAGAAAGGGAATAGAAATGACCGAAGAAAAAATCGAAAATAATGAGTAAGAAATTATATTTAAAAATCGGAAGTGATACAAGTAATGACATTGTTATTGAAAACATCGATCCTTTTCACCTTGAGTTATTTCGTGATCCGGAAGGAAATGTTTTTATTTCTGATTTGAATACGCAGAAAGGAACACGCGTCAATAGTACAAAACTACTTGATTTTATTCAGCTCAATGAAAATGATCGGGTGTATTTAGCTGAAAATGTGTTTTTTAATTGGAAGGAAATCATAGAAAAATATGATAATCCGGGTAAAAAATCAAAAGTTAAAAGCACAAAAACTAACGAAAGTTCAAAGGCTGTTCTTCAAAAATCAAAAAAGCGTGATTATATCGAAATTGCAATCGTTTATGCTGCAATTATTCTGATGTTATGGCTTATCGGTCTGTGGCTTTAAGTCGGAAACCTTGATTGCGTATTTACCCTCTTTTGGATTGTAGAAAAAGCGATATTCTTCTTCATTTAATTTTTCCAACTTGGGTTCGTCAACGTTGTAATCTTGTTTTTCATTACTCGAAATAATTTTTGCCTTCATAATGCGAATATCCTTAGGTAAACTGACTGCTGTGGTTTCATAAACAAAATGTACTGCCTTTGCATCAGGGGTTCCAAAACCATCAAAAATTTTCCAACCAAAAACCAATCTGGGCTTTTGATTTTGAATGGTGTATATGTGTTTAAAACAACTGTTCCGAATTCGATAAGTAATAACAATATCTGAAAAGGCATCACTCATTACTTTTTCAAAAGAAACTTTCAGAGGAGAAATAGGCGTGGAAGGGATCTCCATTGGTCCACTCATCTTTCCTGTTGCACCATCGTAATAAAACAAATAGTTGTAAGGTCCCATGTAGCCAATTTCTGCTACTTTTCCCGGGTTTTTTGTTTGACCAGCCTTTTCCACTGCATAGTTGTATCTGTTAACTGTAACTACTGCGTCTTCTTGATTATCTCCGTCTAATTGGCCTTTAACTATTTCCAATTTGTATTTCTCCGAAGGAATAATTTCCAATTTAGACTCCACAAAACGCTTGGCGATTGCTTCAACAGGTTCAATTTTTTGATTGTTTTTAGTCGTTTCCTCTTCTTCTGAATCTTCTGTGCATCCTATAAATAGAGTGCTAATTAAAATTAAAAAAATGAATTTCGTGAGCCAATTATTCATAGTGCGAAGGTAATTAATTTTTGTTTTGGTTAATTTCAGTTCAAATTCAACTGATATTTCCAAATTCTTCTGTAACTTCATTTCCTAAACGTAAATTTATGCTTGCCCGAAACTTGTTTTTCCTTTTTTTATCTTTGTTTTTTGTTGAAACAGCATTTTCTCAAGCTATTTTATCCGCTACCACAAAAACAGATCTTAATGATCTTCAATTAATTCTGAAAAAGGATCTTCCAATCCCTAATAAATATTCAACATTAAATCTTTCCATCACTCAAACTGAAGGTGAAACGTATTTTTCTTTTGTCTGTAAGTCTGAGGAATTTAAATTTATTGAATTGCGTTCGAAAGGATATTGGGTTGGTGGTTTTATCGAAAATGACCCCACGAATAAAACTAAATCTTCAGGCATATTTTCATTGAGGTTGGTAGCTAATCAACTTGAAGATCTTTACTCGGACTCGTTTTCTGGAGTGTATGTAGAGTTGTCTCAAAAAAATCAACCAACTTTAGAAAAGGCTCTTAAAGATACACGAGCGGACAGTGTTCAGCTTGGTATTGGTTTGCCTGAGGGGTATACTGGGAAAGATGTTTATATTGGTGTAACAGATTGGGGATTTGATTATACATCACCGATGTTTTACGATACCGCTCTTCAACAAACGCGTATTGTTGCTGCTTGGGATCAGTTTAAACTGAGTGGTCCAGCACCTGTTGGTTTTAGCTATGGAACGGAATATAATTCACCTTCAACTTTACTGGCCGCAGCTTGTGACACCTCAAATATTTATTCCTATGCCACGCATGGAACTCACGTTGCGGGTATTGCAGGAGGAAGCGGGGCAGGAACACCCAATCGAGGAATGGCTTTTGAATCTAAATTTCTATTTGTTACTTTTTTGGTGGATGTAGCAGCTGTGCTTGATGCGTGGGAATGGATGTATCAAAAAGCAGAAGCAGATGGAAAGCGTTTAGTTATAAATATGAGTTGGGGCTTGTATCATTTTGGAACATTGGACGGAACTTCTCTTTTGAGTCAGGCGATTACATCCTACACAGATTTGGGAGTTGTTTTTGCCAATTCAGCAGGAAATAATGGAAATGTCAACTTTCACATAAAGAAGCAATTTAACAATGATTTATTAAAGTCTAAGATTGATTTTTACGCGTATTCTTCTAACCCAAATATGTGGGGGCAAAGTGTCCATGCATGGGGAGAACCGGCAAATAGTTTCTCTGCTGGAATTCAAGTTTTAAGTAATTTGAATTTGCCCTTGATTGAAAGTCCGCTTTATTCAACGGATACGACAATTTCATATATCGATACATTTTTAGTTACTGGGATTGATACAATTTGGTACAACATTTCAGCGGATAGCGCTCATTATTTGAATAATCGTCCAACGATGCGTTTACGAGTGAAAAACACGAATACAGCGCTTAAAGTTGTCTTGAAATCTACAGCGCTTTCAGGGATAGTACACTATTGGAATGTGACAGAATTAACAACAGACGTAGGAAATTGGGGGATGCCATTTTCAGCAGTTGGAACAGGAAGTACAGCAGGTGATAGTCAAAATGGAATAAGTGAGCCCTCCTGCTCTGACGATGTGATTAGTGTAGCAGCTTATGCAACTCAGTATCAAACATCAGGAACTTCCATGGCTGGCGGTGCAATTGCTTCATTTTCAAGTATTGGCCCGAGATACGATGGTGTCATGAAGCCTGATATTGCTGCACCCGGAGTGTCAATTATTTCTTCCATGTCGTCATTTACTGATGCCTCTTTTACTTCTGTCACGTCAGTCCCTTTCAATGGTCGGACTTATCATTTTGCTAAGTTATCTGGCACTTCAATGGCATCACCCATGGTTGCGGGCATTGCTGCATTAATTTTAGATGCAAATCCGTATTTATCTGCCCGTCAAGTGAAAGAAATCATCATGCAAACGGCTCGGCTAGATAATTTTACCGGTGTAATTCCTTCGGAAGGAAGTCCACGTTGGGGAGCAGGAAAAGTGAATGCGTACGCAGCTGTTCAATTGGCTTTAATTACAGTTGGACAACAAGAAATTCGAAATGATTTTTCATGGTCAATTTATCCAAATCCAGCCAATGAAAATATATACATCTCCAATTTTCCGTCATCGATTCAAGAAGTTGAACTTATTGATCTGAGTGGAAAAGTGACTCGCAAAAAACTTGAAAATAATTCGATTTCGCTACAGAATTTACAATCAGGTACTTTTTGGTTGAGAGTAATGGTAAATGGTAAAATTGAACAACAAAAATTTATCAAGTTGTAAGATGGAGATTCGTCGATTAAAGAAAGAGGAGTTGCCTATTGTAAGAGATTTAGCCTACAAAATTTGGCCTTCAACGTATTCTCATATTATTTCACAAGAGCAAATTTCCTACATGTTGAATTGGATGTACAGCATTGAAACTCTTAAAATAAGTCACGATACTAATCATGCGTTCTTTGCCGTATTTGATGGCGACCAAGCTCTTGGTTTTGTTGATTTAGAGTTGGATAATCCTGATAAAAAATGGCTTAAACTTCAAAAAATTTATGTGCTACCTGAGAAACAAAAATTAGGACTTGGGTTAGCATTGATGGATTATACCGTTTTATTTGCTCAAGAAAATGAAATGAAACATATTACACTGCAAGTAAATAGAACAAACAGGGCAGTTTCTTTTTATGAAAGGCTAGGGTTTTATGTGGTTGATGAACAGGATTTTGATATTGGCAATGGCTACTTCATGAATGATTTTGTGATGCAAAAAGATTTGTAAACGATGAAAATCTTGCGTTCAGTTCTTGTGATTCAAACGGCATTTTTGGGGGATGTAATTCTTGCAACTCCAGTTATATCTGAGCTTAACCGTTTGTTTCCGGAGGTAAAAATTGATGTTCTCGTTAAAAAAGGAAATGAATCCTTGTTGGCGAATAATCCCTTCATTCGAGAGGTGCTTGTTTTAGACAAGTCAAAAAGTAAGATTTCAGAAATTTATCGTCTTATCAAGCTTTTTAAAAAGAGAAGATACGATCTCACATTGAATTTGCATCGTTTTGGTTCTTCGGGTTTAATTGCTGGATTTTCAGGCGCGAAAGAAATTTATGGTTTTGATAAAAATCCATTTGCTTTTCTCTACACGAAACGATTCAAACACGAAATAGGAAATGGAACCCACGAGGTAACACGTAATTTAACTTTGCTTAAAGATTTTGGCGCCTCCAGTCTTTGTCAACCTTCTTTATTTCCATCTGAAGTTGATGTTCACGTTGTATCTGAATATGCCAATGAAAAATTTGTCTGTCTGGCGCCGGCTTCGGTATGGTTTACCAAACAATTACCCGAAGCAAAATGGGTGGAGTTGATTAACTCATTTCCATCGGAAGTAAAAACATACCTGGTTGGTGGAAAGGCAGATGTCGCGTTGTGTCAATCCATCATTGATAAATCGGGTAGGGCAGGTGCCATTCAGAATTTAGCAGGCGAACTTTCCCTTTTACAAACGGCGGCTTTGTTTGGTCGAAGTCAACATGTGTATGTAAATGATTCAGGCCCTCTGCATATAGCCTCCTCGATGAACGCACCGACAACGGCTTTTTTCTGTTCAACCATTCCAGATTTTGGTTTTGGTCCCTTGGCGGAAAAATCAGAAATTAAACAGGTTGAAAATTTAGAGTGTAGACCGTGTGGCTTGCATGGTAAAAAAGAATGTCCGCTCGGTCATTTTGCATGTGGGAATGAGATGGTAGTTGATAAAAAATCAACATTATTTTGAAAATTGATTAATTCTTCAAATTTTTCGCTGCTATTTTTTTATCCAATGTTTTAATTTTTCGTTCCAACTTTTTAATATCTTCTTCTACTTTCAGTTCTTCCGGTTTTATCCCGCTTTTTCCTAAAAGAGCTCGAACATCTTTGTTGTTTTGAACGTGTTCATCCGTAATATTTTCTTCGCCTTGAACATTATTTTTTGTTACATTGAAATTGGTTATTTCAGTTGCTAATTGTTTTGCTGTAATGGTAATAGTGGGTAAGAAATCAGCTAAAGGTCTATTTTCTTTGATGCCTAATTTCCGTTTCATATCGCTTGTATTGTATCCGCCAAACAAAGCCCAATCGCCTTTACTTCTGATTCGTGCAAAACCTGAATTATCTACACCTCTATCGTAGATAGTTTTAGACAATTCTGTTTCTGTTGCGGCCAATTTTTCACGAGCCTGCATGCGTTCCATCAAGTGGATCCGTTCTTCCAACAACTCTTGCTTGCGTGTTTGGATAGCGAAATAACTTTGTGCAAAAGCAATTTGTTCTTTTTTAGGATCACCGTTTTGAGCGATGAGGTAACAAGCATATCTAGTGAGCATAATATCCTCAACTTCTCGCTGCCCACCTTTACCTAATTCTATCATTTTGTTGACGTCAACAAAATGATCAGAAACGCCTGCACCACTCGTTTTACAACTTTCTTTTGCTTTATTTACGGAGTTCAAAAAATTGCGCCATTCAGCATATCCCAACAATTCTTGCAGTTCTCTTGCTAACCAATATTCTACGCCGTCTTGTTCGTATGCATATTCTTCAAAACGTTTATTTAGTTTTTCAATCGTATTTTTTTCCATCCTAGTGAGTTTTTAAACCTAGACACAATTCAACTATGTATCTCTCGGTGTAATCTAAATTTAAGGATTTTTCACGACAAATACAATCCTTGTGAAAAAATCTAGCTCACTCCTTCAAAAAACCATATTCGTATACTTTGGGTGCGATTTTGTTGGCGAGGAGTTTGAGTATCTATTTCCCGCTTTTAATTCGATTATCATTTTTACATAGCATTTGGCAATTTTCTGCTGATGTTTTCCCTCCTTCGTGCCATGGTGTTATGTGGTCAGCCTCCATTTCGTGGATTTCAAACGTTTTTTGACATTTCACACAAACTCCTTTTTGACGTTCGTAGGCTTCTCGTTTTTGATTATCGCTGAAAGCTCGAATATTTAGGTGTTTTTCATTTCTGGTTAAAATGAACTTGTAAATTCCTTTTTTATTGGAAACATCTTCATCCATCATTAAGGTTGTGATTTCATCTTCTAATAATTTCGAATCGTATTTTTCATTTTTGAAAGTGTTATAAAGTTTGCCCCATTCAATTCCTTTCATTTCTTTGCGGTATTTTGGGAAAGTAACTTTTACCCAATTTATCACACTTTGAAAATACAACCACAACTCATTGGCATTGGGTTGGTGCTGATTTCGAGACATGTATTCATTTATCTTGCCTTCGGATAACCAATCAATTGCAGTTTCCAGGTATTCTTGCCGATTGGCAGTACCCGTCAAGTATTCATCACCAATTTTAGGGCGGCTGTTTTTAGAAAAATAACGCTTGGCATCCGAAACCCAAGATCCCGAATAAACTGCATTTCTCAATTCTTGATCTGTTAACACTTTTCCGGCAATATTGATTGTTTCAAACCAAGCCAGTTTTTCACTTGGTTCACCCGAACAGAAATAAACCATCAATTTGTAATTCAAGATTTGATCTTGCTTGTCATTGAGTAAGTTGTGAAATGACAATCCATTAATTGAATAGTTGCCATTTACATATTGACAAATGGAAATGGTGCGCTGCTGACCATCAATAATTTCCAAATCCCCATCTTCTCGCACTGCCCAATACATTACGTTCAAAGGATAATCTTTTTGTAGCGTATTCATCACAGCATCTCGCTCTTTTTCATTGTACACAAAATTACGCTGATAGGGTGGACGAATATCCAATTTTCCACCATACCCAACAACTCCATCGTCGTTATTGTCTTTGTAGCCGTTCACTAAATCACGAACAGTGATTTCTTTCAATTCAATTTTCATATAAGTGGTTTTTTGTTTTTGATTAATACTCTTAGATATAATTCAACTCCATTTACAATTGGTCTTCCATGTAGACTATTTGGGATTCGTATACCAGAATTTTCTTCCCCAGTATTCATAATTCCTAATAATTCAAATTGTTCAGGATTGTATTTATCTAGAAATGTAATTGGAACTCCCATATAACCCGAGTAGTCAATGGGAATTTCAGAAACTTTATTAATATTTATAGCATTATAATTATCAAATTTTGGAAATTCAATGTCGTTATATCTTTTGTGAAGAATTAAATCTTCATGTCGTTTTTTATTATCTAAATTTGTAAACCACATAATGCTACCCATACTAAAATACTTTCTTCCATTTTCTATTTTCTTTCTAGATTCGGTTGTTATATTGTAAGTAAATGGAACTTCAAACCATTTTGTTCCACCATTATCCATTCCTAACCATATTTGATTAACTTTTATCAATTCAAATATTTCCTTGTACGTAATGGCATTTTGATTACCAAGAATTATAAACTTTTTTTCGTATTCAATCAGTTGCGCCACATACTCACGGAATAAAGAAAAAGGGGGGTTGGTCACTACAATATCGGCTTGTTTTAGCAACTTAATGCTTTCCGGATTTCTAAAATCTCCATCTCCTTTGAGTTCATGCACGCCAATTTCTTCAATATCAGGTACTTTATTCCCATTTTTATCACCTGTATATTCGAGATAAATTGCCTTTTCAGACTCATTTTCACTGAATAAATCCGCATCCTGATTTTTAAAACAAGTAGTGATGAGTTTTTTTAATCCAAGGTGCTCAAAGTTGTAAGCGAAGTAATGAAAGAAGTTACTAACACGCGGATCATCGCAGTTGCAGAGGACTATCTTACCCTCAAAATGATGTTTATAATGCTGAATTTCTTTTTCAATATCAATTAATTGGGTGTAGAATTCATCATTTTTGCTCTTACTTGCTTTTCTTAAAGTTTTATTCGACGCTTTTTCTTTTGCCATAATTTCAGTTTAAAAGCTGAACTGGCTCTTAAGCAGATAAGCAAAAAAGAAGGTGTGAAACTATCCGTTTGCTTATTTTCAACTGAGGCTCGGCAAAGCCTGTACAAATAAATAAGCACGAATAGCTCACACCTTTTACGGTGTGAGCCTTCATTACCTATTCTCATTTGTACTTGTGAAATTTTGCCGATTTCAGTTGAGAGAATAAGAGCTAAAAGCTCAACAATATGTTATTTTTTTATCCTTCTAAATTTTCTTTTTTTTAATTACTAATCAATAACGAAATTAAACTATTTTTCTCAAACGTGGTGAGTTTTTATGCGGGAGAGAAATGAAATTTGTTTGTATGTATATTTGGTCACTTACGCAGGTGAAATTACAAACTACCATCGGCCTTTTTTAAATTCAATTTTTTCAAGTGTATCTTATAAATTTACACAAATAACAAAATTTTCGGTTGTAACTGAAAAATATGTATATTTTACAAAATAATCAGATATGACTGAAAATTTAGCAAAAACAGTCAAGTATTATTTTTGGAATAATCCCGTACACATGCTAGACAAGTATTTAACTCGAGATTTACGTTAGTTCAACTTTTCCAACGCATCGGCCATCGCTTTCGGAACGAGAATAGTCTTTCCTTCTTCCGCATTGAAACAAACCAAAATGGATTTTCCTTTTGTGTAAATTTCTTTATTTACCGTAATTTCATAGAGTAAAGAAATACTTTTTTCACCGATTTTGTCCAAGGACATGTAAACCTCAGGTTCATCGTTTAAAAGAATCGGCTTCAGATAGTCAATTTCGTTGCGCACCAATAAAACTCCCTCTTTTTGCCAATCCCAATTTGCTCCAACAAGCTGTTTGAAGTAATGAACCCGTGTCATTTCAAAATAACTCAAGTAAACTGAATTATTAACATGTCCCATTACATCTAAATCGGCAAACCGAACTTGGATTTTCGCTGGTAAAATCATTTGTTATCTAGTTTTTCAAACTCAGAATTATTACTGATGTATTCTGGAACAATTTCTTTCATTTTTCGAACAATCTGCTCGTTTTGTTGGCTGTCGAATAGTTGAATTAACTCTTCAATAGCGTTTAATTGTTGCTCACTATTTTCTTTCGTTTTTGCGATCAAAATTTGTGGATTGTGTGTGGGAATCGTATTTTCCTCGGAAGCAAGTAATTCTTCGTATAATTTCTCACCTGGGCGCAATCCAGTTACTTTTATTTCAATGTCTTTGCCTAATTCCAAACCAGATAATTGAATCATTTTTTTCGCCAAGTCAATGATTTTAACCGATTTTCCCATGTCAAAGACGAAAATTTCGCCTCCTTGTCCCATTGATCCAGCTTCCAATACCAACTGACATGCTTCAGGAATAGTCATGAAAAATCTAGTAATGCGCTCATCAGTTATGGTCAATGGTCCGCCCTGTTCGATCTGTTTTTGAAAGAGAGGAATTACCGAACCATTGGAACCTAGAACATTTCCGAATCTGGTGGTAACAAATCGTGTTTTTCCAAGTTGATTTTTAGTCTGTGCATAAATTTCAGCTACACGTTTAGACGCACCCATTACATTCGTTGGGTTAACGGCTTTGTCAGTAGAAATCATTACAAATTTTTGAACGTCATATTCCAAGGCTAAATCAACCAAATTTTTGGACCCTTTTACGTTAGTCAAAACAGCTTCTGATGGATTGTTTTCCATCAATGGAACGTGCTTGTATGCAGCTGCATGAAATACATATTCAGGCTTGTAGAAGTCAAAAACACGCTTTAAGCGATCGTAATTTCGGATATCCCCAATCACAATGTCAAACGGAAATAGATTTCCTTTGGAATGTAATTCTTGCTGTAGATCGTAGAGCGCAGATTCTGCTTGGTCAAGAAGAACAATCGTTTTAGGCTCATAATTACCTATCTGTTTGACTAGTCCACTCCCAATTGAACCAGCGGCACCAGTAACTAATATTACTTTTCCGGTCAATTCAGCAGAAATTTTGGCTTGGTCTAATTGAATCGGCTTTCTTCCCAACAAATCCTCAATATTAATTTTAGAAAGTTGCTTGGAGGAAAATTCACCGTTAATCCAGCTTTTTGGTCGAGGAACTTTTTGCACGGTAATTCCTAAACTCAAACATTTTTCAACCAATCGATTTATATTTTCTTTGTCCGGATTTTGAATCGCAATAATTACCGTTTTTATGTCAAATTCATTAGCTAGATTTTCTAATTTATCAGGTGAATAAATACGAGTTCCCTCTAATCGTGTGTTGTGAAGTTTTTTATTTTCATCCAGAAAACCAATGATTTTTTGATTGATAAATCGGTCTTTGGAAATTGTTCGTTTAGTAATTAATCCAGAAACCCCTGCGCCATATACTAGGACATTAACTTTTTCAGATTTGTCTTTTGTTGA
Organism: Crocinitomicaceae bacterium; assembly: GCA_044237035.1. Classification (GTDB taxonomy): domain Bacteria; phylum Bacteroidota; class Bacteroidia; order Flavobacteriales_D; family Crocinitomicaceae; genus UBA952. The sequence goes on along the minus strand of JBIIFU010000004.1, from coordinate 128,302 downwards.
TTCTAAATAAATCAATTTCACGACGAATCTACTCCCCACCGTAAAGGCAAAGCTCACCAGAAATTCCATGATTAAGATGGAGGTAGGGAAAAGATAAAATCCGTCCAGAAATTCAGCGCGAATGGCACTAGCAATGGTGAAGATGATTGAACAGGTTAGAACTGCTAAAAAGATTCGACGTAAATCTTCCGTTGACGTATAGCGAACTAACCCTTTTTGAATACGAAATAACTGAAATACAGTAAATTTGATAAAAATGTAAAAGAAAATTGATTTTGAAAGGACATTCCATTCTTCCTGAATCACAGAGTAATCTGCTTTTAAATCAAAACGTATCAAATAGGCAAAAGCTAATGCTGATAAATTCAACAAGAGATCAAGAAAGACAACAACCCACCTCGGGGTATGTTTTCGCAAATTAATCATACGCAAATGTAAAGATTAATTTTACAAAGAAATTCCAAGAAACGTTAATGGATTTTGCTAACGCTTGTTACCAATTAAAAACATAGCCGGTTTCTTTGCAATATCTACAGCGCGTTGTTTCCATTCTGTAATGGATAGTGTTTTTACATAAGATCCGTGCAAGGTAAGATTATAGGCAATACAAAGCGGAGTAGAAGCAGTTAGTTCGTTCACCATATCCTCTAATACATGCATATTTCTGAAAGGCGTATCCATAAAAATATGGGTTCTTCCATGACGAAAGGCATCGGCTTCCATTTCTTTGAGTTTCTTGATTCGATCTCTTCTTTCACGAGGTAAATAACCATGAAACGTAAATTGTTGTCCGGAAAATCCACTTCCCATCAAGGCGAGTAGGATTGAGGAAGGTCCGACCAGTGGAACAATTTCCATATTCATATCATGTGCTAACGAAACGATTTCCGCTCCTGGATCTGCAACGGCAGGACAACCAGCCTCGGAAATCACCCCGCAATTTTCGCCACGTTTAGCCAAATCTAGCAAAATCATCGGAAGTTTTTCCTTTATTGATTTTCCCATGATGTGAAACGTACATTCGTCGATTGGGAATTCACGATCCATTTTCCGCAATAATCTTCGTGCAGAACGAATTTCTTCTACAAAAAATGTACGAAGAGATATAGAAATGGTTTGCACATCTACTGGGATGATATCTGATAAAGATTCTCCACCAAGTGTATTGGGAATTAGGTAAACGTTTGCTCTTTTCATTATTTTTTAAGCGTTTCAATAAATTTATCGGTTGCATCGTTGAGCATATTGAATACAAATTCAAAATCTTTCATGCTACCGTAGTATGGATCTGGAACCTCATTATAATTTGGGTAATCTACATGTTGTAAAAACAATCTTACCTTTTCTTTTCCCATTTCATTTGTAGCCAAACGCTGCATGTTCAACTGATTTTCTTTGTCCATCGCGAAAATATAGTCGAATTCATCTAAATCAGTTGATTTAAATTGCCGTGCTCTCAAATCGCTTATATCTACGCCAAATTTCGCTGCCGTTTCTATCATTCGATTGTCTGGTTTAGAGCCAATATGGTAACCAGCAGTTCCAGCTGAATCCGTTTCAATATCCAAATTAAGCTGACGTATCTTATGACGTAAAAGCCCCTCTGCCATTGGGGAACGACAAATATTTCCCAAACAAACCATTAAGACTTTAGTCGCCATTACAACAATCCTTTTTGGACCAATAAATTGGCGATTTGAACAGCATTTGTTGCAGCCCCTTTGCGAAGATTGTCTGCTACAATCCACAGATTCAAGGTATTCGATTGACTTTCATCTCTACGAATTCGACCTACGAAAACATCGTCCTTATTTTGTGCGTATTTCGGCATTGGATAAATGTAATTTGCAATATCGTCCTGCAGCGTAATTCCCGGAGTGTTTTTTAAAATTGTTTTTACATCTTCCAATTCAAAATCATGTTGAAACTCGATATTTACTGCTTCAGAATGTCCGCCAACCACCGGAACACGAACAGCTGTAGCAGTAACGTTGATTGCAGGGTCAAGAATTTTTTTTGTCTCGTTGGTCAATTTCATTTCTTCTTTGGTGTATCCATTTTCCAAGAAAACGTCGCATTGCGGAATACAATTTTTATCAATCGGATACTTGTAGGCCATATCTCCTTCTTTTCCGGCGCGTTCATTTTCCATTTGTTCCACCGCTTTCACACCAGTCCCTGTAATAGATTGGTAAGTAGAAACAATCGCTCGTTTGATTCCATATTTTTTGTGTAATGGAGCCATAACCATCACCAATTGAATGGTACTACAGTTGGGGTTTGCAATGATTTTATCTGAAGACGTAAGTTCATTTCCGTTAATTTCTGGAACTACCAATTTCTTTGTTGGATCCATTCTCCACGCAGAAGAATTATCAATAACTGTTGTTCCAACTTCGGCAAATTTAGGCGCCCATTGTAAAGATGTTTCACCTCCCGCAGAAAAAATCGCTACATCCGGTTTCATTTCAACGGCTGTTTGAAGTCCAACAACGCTATATGAATTCCCACTATATTCAATTGTTTTTCCAACTGATTTTTCAGAAGCTACAGGGATTAATTCTGTAATCGGAAAATTGTGTTCTTTTAAAACTTCTAACATTACATTTCCTACCATGCCTGTTGCACCAACTACTGCTACTTTCATAAATAAGTTATTTCAATTTCGTTGGTAAAATTAATAGAAAGGAAAACAAGTAGAACTTTTGTGAGCAGAAAGTTTAAGGATAGTATTGTTTAAAAGTTGGTTGGTAAGGAATAGAATCTAATTCTCACTCAAAAAATAATTCAATGCCAACTCATATCCTTTCAACCCAAAGCCAAAAACACAACCCACACAAACCGGAGAAAGTAATGATTCATGCCGAAAGGATTCTCGCCCCGCTATATTTGAAATATGAACTTCAACAACTGGAATAGAAATACTTGAAATGCAATCGCGAAGAGCCACGCTTGTATGTGAGTATCCTCCTCCATTTAAAATCATCCCTTTTGCATTACATTTTTGAAGATAATTAATCAATTCACCCTCCACATTTGATTGAAAATACTCAAAATTCACATTGGGATGTTTCAAACGCAAGGAATCCAAATAATTTTCAAAGGATTGTGTTCCGTAAATTTGTGGCTCACGCGATCCGAGTAAGTTCAGGTTGGGTCCGTTAATTAGTGCAATTTTCATAAATGTCTACTTGGAACCGCTATATTAAGGATTTTGTTTCATACTTGAAAATCGAGCGTGGCTTAGCGGATAATTCTATCTTGGCCTACCAGAATGACGTGCAGAAGTTGATTGATTATTCTATTCCTCGTCAAAAGACGGTTATTCAATTGACTTACAATGATTTAAAAGATTTTGTTGCAGTGCTTTATGATATGGGTTTAAGTGCAAGAAGTCAAGCAAGAATAATTTCCGGTCTCAAACAATTTTTTGGTTTTTTATTACTCGAAAATGAAATCAAAGATGATCCGAGTGAATTATTGGAATTGCCAAAGATTGGTCGCAAATTACCTGAATTTCTTACCATTGAAGAAATTGATCTTTTAATAGATTCCATTGATTTAAGTAAAAACGAAGGTCATCGCAACAGAGCAATTTTAGAAACTTTATATAGCTGTGGATTGCGGGTCAGCGAATTAGTGAATCTTCGTTTTTCAGATTTGTTCTTTGAAGAAGGATTTATACGCGTGATTGGTAAAGGAAATAAAGAACGTTTGGTTCCTGTGAGTCCTAGTGTTGAAAAGGAAATTGGATTTTACAATGACTTTATTCGTAGGCACCAAAACATTCAAGCCGGAAATGAAAATATTGTTTTTCTGAATCGTAGAGGAGCGAAATTGACGCGAGTTATGATTTTTACGATTATCAAAGATTTGGCAGAGATAGCGGGAATTTCCAAGAATATTTCTCCACATACATTCAGACATTCATTTGCCACACATATGATAGAGGGTGGAGCAAATTTACGTGCTGTTCAAGAAATGCTGGGACATGAATCAATTACCACAACGGAAATATACACACATTTAGATCAACGATTTTTGCGAGATGCGATTATTTCATTTCATCCAAGAAATGCAAAATAAATTAGTTGACCTTTGGTTTACTCTCCTTGAAATAGGCTTTTTGACGAATAAAGATTAGAATGACCCCAACTGAAATGGAGGCATCTGCTAGGTTCCAAATCGCAGGAAAAACTTCACTTCCGCCAATCCATGGAACCCAAGTTGGCCAAGTTGCTTGAAATTTGAACATATCTACGACATTTCCCATTAGGAATCCCGTATTTCTAACCTCTCTCTTAAAACCGTAACAATCTGCAAAGACACCTGACCCTTCCATTCCATTGTATGGCATACAGGGATCAAAATTGAAATACAAATCGTAAAACATTGAATCGATAAGATTCCCTGTTGCTCCCGCTAATACAAGAGTTACAGCGATGACAAATTCAGTTTTAGCGTGTTTTTTAATCTGCTGAAAAAGGTAATATCCAATTCCTAAAATGGCAATGATTCTAAATATACTTAGCGCTAATTTGTGCCAGATTTTTGCTCCGAACGTAGTCCCGAATGCCATTCCAGGATTTTCAATGTATTCCAAAACAAACCAGTTTCCAAAAACAGAAATGGTTTCTCCGGGCATGAAATGGGTTTTAATATACAATTTAATAAGTTGGTCTATAATAAGTATAACCAACAAAACAGCTGAAGCAATTAGAATTTTTTTCCTCACTAAACTATTTGTTTTGTGCGTTCTTGGCATCAACACTCATTGTAGCATGAGGAACAAGTCTCAAACGTTCTTTTGGAATTAATTTACCAGAAATTCTACAGATTCCGTAGGTTTTGTTTTCAATACGAATCAAAGCATTTTGTAGGTTTTGGATAAATTTCTCTTGTCGAGCAGCCAATTGTGCCACCTCTTCGCGAGACAATGTTTCCGATCCATCTTCCATCATATTAAATGTTCTTCCCGTATCATCTGTTCCGTGATCATCGCTGTGAGAAAGAGAAGCTATCAATAAGGTGTAATGCTCCTGTGCTTCTTTCAATTTATTGTTAATGAGTTCTTTAAACTCAATTAATTCAGCGTCAGAATATCTATTTTTTTCTTGACTCATCTTTTCAAATTTTGTTGTTGTTTCCTTAGCGCAAAGATATAGGAAAAAACAAAATCAACGTCATAACACAAAATTGTTGCAAAAAGAATCCTTAACTTCGCTCCATGATTCGGTTTTTTGTAGAATATCGACTTTCTTGGCTAGTTAGCGCACCTGTTTTAATACTGATTTTCAATCTGTTAAATTTTTACACAGGAGCGTACCTTGTTTCGCCCAATGTAGATCTTGGTTTACTAGGAGTTATCGATATTTCGCCTGTTTATTCAGTATTATTTTCGTCATTTTTAATATTTCTGAATGGATATACTGTCACGCGAATATTCAATGAAAATGATTTTTTTGATAAAAATATCTACTCAACAGGGTTCCTTTACATTGTTTTAATGAGTTTTTTTCACTCGTTCTATCATTTTAACACACTCTTGATTGTTCAGGCTTTATTAATCCTAGTGGTTCGTGAAGTTTTATTAATTCAACATCAAGAAGGAGATCAAAAACATGTTTTTAACGGGGCTTTTCTATTGGGAGTTTCAATGTGTATTCATCCCCCCTCTTCACTTTACATCCTCACTTTTTTAGTTGCTATTTGGAGTTTAAAATCATTTCAAGCAAAAGATTTTCTTTTGATTCTAATAGGTGCGTTTTTACCATTTATGTATGTTGGGAGCTATTACTTTTTGAACGATAAAATTATTCTAATTGATTTGTTTAGTTCCCCTACCAACTGGAAAATAGTGGTGTTTGATATGTTGTTTACCTTTATTAACATTTCCTTTCTATTTCTCATTGCATTGGTAAGCTATCGTTCTAGTGCGGTTAAATCAACCCTAAGACTTCGAAAAATGATGCTTCCCCTTGTTTTATTTTTTGCCGTTGGGTTGCTTTTGGGTTTTTATGATTTTATATTCTTTTTTCAAACGGAACGCTTGCTTCTCATCTTAGTGACCTTGCCCTTTTTTATTAATTATGCATTCATCAATCGCACGTACTCACTTTTTGCAGGAATTTTATTTATTATGGCGTTGGGGTATTCTTTTATTAAATTTTTTACAGTTCTACCCCACAGTTAGCAGTAATTTTATATACCTTTGATTTACTTTTAGTTCTTAACTTTTTTTAAATGAAATTTGGAGTTGTAACTTTTCCAGGATCCAATTGCGACCAAGATATGATAGATGTTTTAAGCGAGCAATTAGGACAATCAGTTGTTAACCTATGGCACAAAGAATCAAGCATTCAGAACGTTGATTTTGTTATTCTTCCTGGTGGATTTTCCTATGGAGATTATTTGAGATCGGGTGCAATTGCTCGATTCTCACCAATAATGAATGAGGTGGTAAATCACGCTAAACGTGGTGGATATGTAATGGGTATTTGCAACGGCTTTCAAATTTTGACAGAAACAGGTTTGGTCGATGGAGCTCTTTTACACAATTCAAATCAACGATTTATTTGTAAAAACGTATTTCTAAAACCGACCTCTACGTCAGCTGCAATCACTAAAAATCTAACGGATAATTCATATAAAATTCCAATTGCTCATGGTGAAGGACGTTTTTATGCGGACGAAACAACCATAAAGAAATTAGAGGATAACGATCAAATATTGTTCAGATATTGTGATGAGAATGGAGAAGTAACAGGTGATGCAAATCCAAATGGATCGGTAAACAATATAGCCGGTATTACAAATGATACAAAAAATGTTTTTGGGATGATGCCTCATCCTGAAAGAGCAGCAAATTCAATTCTGTCAAATGAAGATGGAATTGCTATTTTTCAATCACTTTTGCAAAATTGCTAATCGAAAAATAATAACATGAAAGTATTATTACTTGGTTCTGGTGGAAGAGAGCATGCAATGGCTTGGAAGATCTCACAAAGCTCTATTTTAGAAGCATTATACATTGCTCCAGGAAATGCTGGGACTCGTCAATTTGGAAAAAACATTGATATTTCGGCGTCCAATTTTGAAGAAATAAAGGCTTTTGTTCTCGAAAAAAATATTGAAATGGTTGTGGTTGGTCCTGAAGAACCATTGGTGAATGGGATACACGATTTTTTTCTTCAAGACGAATTACTTTGTAAAATTCCGGTTATTGGTCCTCAAAAATACGCAGCTCAACTTGAAGGTAGTAAAGATTTTGCCAAAGAGTTTATGCAACGACATAACATCCCGACAGCCAAATATGCAAGTTTCACAAAGGAAAATCTGGATGAGGGCATAGCCTATCTTGAAAAAATGAAACCGCCCTACGTATTGAAAGCAGATGGTTTGGCAGCAGGAAAAGGGGTTTTGATTTTAGAATCACTTGAAGAAGCAAAATTAGAATTGTATCAAATGCTTGCAGATCAAAAATTTGGAAAAGCAAGTGCCAAAGTAGTGGTTGAGCAATTTTTAAAAGGGATTGAACTTTCGGTCTTTGTTCTAACAGATGGTGATTCCTACAAAATTCTACCTGAAGCGAAAGATTATAAACGAATAGGTGAAAAAGATACAGGTTTAAATACAGGAGGAATGGGTGCAGTTTCACCGGTTCCATTTGCGCAAGGTGCATTTTTGGATAAAGTGACGAATCAGATAATAATTCCGACCATCAAAGGGTTAAAGCATGATAAAATTCCATACAAAGGATTTATTTTCTTTGGCTTAATCAATGTGAAAGGGGAGCCTTATGTGATAGAATACAATTGCCGCATGGGAGATCCTGAAACAGAAGTTGTCATCCCAAGATTGAAGTCCGATATTTTGGATCTATTCGAAGGGATAGCAACAAATACCTTGTCAGAACGCGATATTCAATTCTTTGATCAAAGTGCTGCAACTGTAATGATGGTTTCTGGTGGTTACCCTGAAAAATATTCGTCGGGTAAATCAATTTATGGATTAAATAGCGTAATTGATAGTCTTGTTTTTCACGCAGGAACGACAGCCGACGGTCCTTCAATAAATACTGCAGGTGGTAGAGTTTTAGCGGTTACTTCCTATGGGAAAAATATTGAGTCTGCATTGGCGAAATCCTATGAAAATATTCAAAAAATATCCTTTGATAACGCGTATTACAGAAAAGACATTGGATTTGATTTACTTTGATAATTCAATATGGACTCTGTTAGTATAAACTATATAATTATTCTTTTTTCGCTCATTTTTTCTGCGTTCTTTTCAGGAATGGAGCTAGCTTATTTGTCTTCCAACCGATTGAAAGTCGAGCTAGATAAGTCAAAAGGAACCTTGACAAGTAAAATAATTGGTGCCTTTTATTCAAATGAGTCGAACATGATAACTTGTCTTTTACTAGGCAATAATATTTCATTAGTACTTTTTGGACTTGCCTCCTCTGAAATTTTAAATCCAATTATAGGAGCGTACATATCAAACAATGCGTTAATTCTTATTACTCAAACGGTATTATCTACACTTTTGGTGCTTTTTGTAGCCGAATTTCTTCCAAAGGCTATTGTACAATTGAATCCGAATAAATTCTTAACACTAGGTTCTGGGTTCCTTTATATTTTATACATCTTACTTTATCTTCCATCTCAGTTCATGTTATTCATAAGTAGTGCCCTTTTGAGACTTTCAGGAACAAAACTTGAGAAAAATGAAAAGATTTTCAATAAAGTTGATTTAGAGCATTTTATTCAAGAAATGAATACAAAAATTTCTTCCGAAGCGCATTTTGGAAATGAAATTCAAATCCTTCAAAATGCCCTCGATTTCTCGAAAGTAAAGGCACGCGATTGTATGATTCCTCGAACTGAAATTGTTTCAGTTGACGTAGAGGATTCTATTGAGGAATTATCCAAGTTGTTTATTTCAACCGGACTTTCAAAAATAATTGTATATCGAGACTCGATTGATAATATAATTGGTTATGTGCATTCCTTTGAAATGTTTAAAAGACCTCAATCTATTAAGCAGATTTTAATGCCCATAGCTTTTGTTCCTGAAGCAATTCCAGGAAGCGAGTTACTGGAACAATTTACCAAACAAGCCGGAAATATTGCTGTTGTTGTTGACGAATATGGTGGAACGGCAGGGTTAATTACAATTGAAGATATTATCGAAGAAATCTTTGGTGATATTGAAGATGAACACGATAAAGACGATTGGATTGAAGAAAAAATTAATGAAAAAGAATATGTTTTTTCCGCAAGAGTTGAAATATCCTACATTAATAAAACCTACGAACTAGATATACCTGAATCCGAAGAATATGACACCCTTGGTGGATTAATTATTCAAATAACTGAGTCTATTCCCGATGAAGGTACTACAGTTAAAATTAAGAATAAGGAAATTCGTGTTGAAAAAGTGAGTGACAGAAAAATTGAACTAGTTCGAATTACACTTGAATAATGAAAACTCTTGTTTTCTTTGCGTTTATTTTTTTACTTCAATCATTCAGTTATTCTCAAAAAAGAAAGGCTTTTAAATTAGGTAGCGAACTCAAAGAGATTTCAGGAGTGGAAAGTATAAATGATTCACTGCTGATTGCTCACAACGATGGAGGAAATGAACCATTGTTATATCTCCTTAATCAGAAGGGTGAAATTCGTAAAACATGTAGAATTAGAAATGCCAAAAACACCGATTGGGAGGATATTACAAAAGATAATTACGGAAATATCTACATTGCCGATATTGGAAATAATTCCAATAAAAGAAAGAAAGTTCGTGTCTTAAAAGTAGCAATAGACTCTGTTTTGAATTCAGATTCTACTACAGCCATCATTTATCCTTTTTCGTATCCTGATCAATTGGAATTTCCTCCAGCGAGTAGCGAACTTTATTATGATGCTGAGAGTCTATCCTTCTACAACGATAGTCTTTGGATTTTCACCAAATGTAGAACTGTTCCCTTCGATGGAAAAAGTAAAGTATATGCAATTCATCCAAAAGACTTAGTTGAAGGAAATTGGGAGATGAAAGGAGTTTTAATTCCCGGTACAAAAAATTGGAAATACGATTCATTCACCGCCTCAACAGTTTTTAAGGATACTTTTTATCTTATTACATACAATAAATTGATTACGGTGAAACGAAATTCTAATTCGTTTGAAATTTTGACTAAGAAACGATTTTTGAAATTCAATCAGCGTGAATCGATTGCTATTACTCCATCTGGATCCATTTTTATTGCCAACGAAGAGCATTGGCTGCTAGGAAAACAACGTTTAATAATGTACAAAAATGAATAAACTCGACCTATCTGAATTTGATGCAGTTTTGTTTGATATGGATGGAGTTTTGGTTGATTCTGAACCTCTATGGAAAATCGCCATGGAAGAAGTTTTTAATGGGCTTGGATCTAAACTAAGTAAAACTGATTTCCAAAAAACAGTAGGAATGCGGATCGATCAAGTAATTGCCTTTTGGAAAAATATCGAAGGATGGAAGGATCAAATTCAAGATATTGAATTTCAAATCATTGATCGCATGATTCAGTTGATTAACGAAAATGGGCAGCCACTACCTGGTGTTGAAGATACAGTAGTTCATTTGAACAAGATAAAAACAGTTGGCTTGGCAAGTTCGTCACCTAAAAAATTAATTGATTCTGTTTTGCTTAAAACCCAATTGCATTCATACTTTCATGGAGTTTTTTCCGCAGAAACAGAACCTTTTGGCAAACCGCATCCTGCTGTTTATTTAACAGCTGCATCTACACTTGGAGTTCAACCTAATCGCTGTCTGGTAATTGAGGATTCATTGAATGGAATAATTTCAGCGAAAGCAGCGAACATGACTGTTATTTGTATTCCTGAAAAAACGCACATCAAAAATCCAAAGCTTATTTTAGCCGATTTTCACTTTGATTCAATGCGTGAACTTTTCGAAGTTATTGCTTAACTATCTTTACAGCCGGAAGAGTGTCTAAACGAAGGAAGTATACGCCTGTTTGGAGTTCAGAAGTTGAAATTATCGTTTCGATTGAATCAACCACAAAATGTTGAATTTGCTGACCTTGTGAATTAATTAAAATTACGTCACGATTAAGTAAATCTTGAGAAATCGTCAAGGTCGCATTATCTGCAAACAAATTAACTTTTACTGAAACCTGATTCATAGGAGTATCAATAATCCCTGTTTTAAGTTCAATGTTTTCAAAGAGATCTTTGTTATAAAGAAGTTGAATTAGTTTCTTATCAAGATTAGTGAAATTGGTTTGCTCTGAAAATCCAGTGTAAAAAACGCTTTCCTTTGTATCCTCAATTTCATGAAAAAACCCAAGTGCTTGTGTTATTTTTTTTCGCAATAATCTTTTCTTAATTCTCAGATTAGGAGCCCGATAAAGATCAATAAAAACTCCACTTTTTACGATTTCTTTACCGTCAAAAGAAAGTTGACTGTGTTGAATGCCCCAATTTTTTGCCAAGGTAAAACGCATGCTTGGATCTAGTAATTTGCAATCATTCACCGAACCGACAAAAACTTCAAAATTGGCTTCTTCGACTTGATTAACGAATGATATATTGATTGGTTCAATCCAGGTATTTAATTCATTTATAATTTGTGTAAATTCATTTTTCAACTCAACATAATCACTCTCAAAAACGGTATTGTTTGCAGTTAAGTTATTTCGATTTAACTCATGAAAATAGACTCTAATTTCACTATTCCACTTGATGTATCCTGAATTTTCATTATTGATTTGAACGAGTTTTTTAAAATAATTCAAAGTTTCTTGACAAAATTCAATAGAATCAGAAGTTGCTGTTGCCAAAAAATTTGTTGATAGAAAAAGAATGAAAAATAGAGTCCGCATAGCAAATGTTTTGGACTTAAGCGAGAAACAAACCTGTTGGTTACACTTACTCTTGCAAAATAAGTTTAGCGTCTCTAATCAATTTATCAACTTCCTTCGGATTTGTCCCGTCGTAATAGCCACGTATGCGTTGTTCTCGATCAATTAGAACAAAATTATTAGTATGAATGAAATCAGATCCAACATCCCCTTGATTTTCAACTTCAGACTTCTTTAGAAGAAAAAAATACTTTCGTGCGGCCTCGTATAATTTTGTTTTTTCTCCTGTTAGAAAATGCCATTTCCCTACAATTGCTTGATGCTCTTGGGCATATCGCTTTAATTGTTCAACTGTATCTACTTCAGGATTGACCGTAAAACTCAGGATTTTAAAATTGGTTTCTTCCTTGAAAGCTTGCTGAATTCGTTGCATCTGATCGTTCATTCTTGGACAAATCGTTTGACACGTAGTAAAGAAATATTCGGCTACAAAAACTTTTCCTTTCAGGTCCTTCAATCCAATTGGTTGGCCATCTTGATTTGTAAAAGAGAATTCACCTATTTTATGTCCTTGCCCCACCTGCAGTAAATCTTGATCAACCGTTTCTGGATTTAAATCAATGGGGTTCAAAACATCGGGTGCTTTCGTGTTTTTTTTACCTGTTATCATAAAAAAAGCTACGATAACTGAAATTATAACTACTAAGCCAAATGCAAGAATTTTTTTCATCCTTACAAAAATACTACAGCATAAATTAATATCACTCTTTAAGCGAAAAATATCGAAAAGCGGACTTGCTTAAATTCACGTTTAAATTTTCAGTAAATTCGTAGTTCGTATCTGTGAAATTAATTGAGTAATGAATAAAATTTCCAACTTATTTTCAATCAAATATCCAATTATTCAAGCCGGAATGATCTGGTGCTCCGGTTGGGAACTTGCATCAGCAGTATCCAATGCAGGAGGACTTGGATTGATTGGTTCAGGTTCTATGTATCCCGAAATTCTTGATGAACAAATTGGCAAATGTAAAAAGGCAACAAACAAGCCTTTTGGCGTGAATTTACCTATGCTTTACCCTGACATCGATAAACACGTTGAAACAATTATTCGACATAAAGTTCCAATTGTTTTTACGTCAGCAGGAAATCCAAAAACATGGACTGAACATCTGAAAAAAGAAGGAATTATAGTTGTTCATGTTGTGTCAAGTGTCAAATTTGCCCTGAAGGCTCAGGATGCTGGTGTTGATGCTATCGTCGCAGAAGGCTTTGAAGCCGGCGGACATAACGGCAGAGATGAAACTACAACCTTCTGCCTTATTCCCAAAGTGGCAAAGGAAATTCAAATTCCCTTAATAGCAGCTGGTGGAATTGGTACGGGTCGGGGAATGTTAGCAGCTATGAATCTTGGCGCAGATGGAGTTCAGATTGGAAGTCGTTTTGTCGCAACTCCAGAATCTAGCGCACATCAATTTTTTAAGGATTCAGTTGTGAAAGCTCAAGAAGGCGACACATTACTTACGCTTAAAGAATTAACACCTGTTCGACTTCTCAAAAACGAGTTCTATAACCAAGTGGAGAATGCATATAAAAACGACGCTTCTCTGGAAGAACTTCAAGCTCTTTTAGGAAGAGGTCGTGCTAAAAAAGGAATGTTTGAGGGTGATTTGATAAATGGTGAACTCGAAATTGGTCAAGTCTCAAGTTTAATTACTGAAATCAAGCCTGCGGGAAAAATTATTGAAGAATTGGTGACAGAATTTAAACTAGCTCAAGAAGAGCAAATCACATCTAAATTTATTTTTAATGATTGAATTTGAACGCTTTGAACTTCCAAACGGATTGAAAGTTCTTTTTCATAAAGATATTACAACTCCGATGGCTGTCGTAAATACCCTATATGACGTCGGTGCAAGAGATGAATCGGAAGAAAAAACGGGATTTGCCCATTTATTTGAACATCTCATGTTTGGTGGCTCTGTAAATATCCCTGATTTTGACGCTCCTTTGCAAAGAGCAGGCGGTGAAAGTAATGCATTTACAAGTAACGATATTACAAATTATTACGACCATGTGCCTGCACAAAATTTAGATACAGCCCTATGGCTCGAAAGTGATAGAATGCTTTCTCTGGCTTTTACCGATAAAAGTTTAGAAGTACAACGTCAGGTGGTTATAGAAGAATTTAAACAACGGTATTTGAATCAGCCTTATGGTGATGTTTGGTTGAATTTAAGACCCTTAGCTTATAAAAAGCATCCCTACAAATGGGCAACTATCGGAAAGGATATTTCGCACATTGAAGATGCCACTATGGATGATGTTCGAAGCTTTTTTCAAAAGTATTACCACCCGAATAACGCCATTTTGTGTGTTGCAGGAAATTTTGAGTATAACTATATCCAAGATAAAATTAATTACTGGTACGGTGATATTCCAACAAAACTCAAACCGGCAAGAATCATCGCATCTGAACCTCAGCAAACAGAATATAGAGAATTAACATTGGAAAGAAATGTTCCTGCAGATGCCTTTTATTATGCGTTCAAAATGTCGCATAGAAAATCATTTGAATATTACATTACAGATCTTATTTCCGATGCTTTGGGAAGAGAAAAGTCATCTCGATTGTACAATAAATTAAAAAAAGAGCTTAATCTCGTCTCTGAAATTAACGCCTACATTACCGGTTCATTAGACGAAGGGTTATTAATGATCTCAGGAAAAATGAATGATGGTGTAGAGCAGGAGAAATTAGATAAAGAATTGTGGTCAGAGTTAGCTGCTTTTGTAAGTGAGCCTTTAACAGATATTGAATTAAATAAACTCAATATTAAGATTAAAACAGCACGTGAATTTCAAGACCAAGGTTTGCTGAATCGAGCTATGAATTTATGTAATTATGAACTTCTAGGAGATGCTGCTGCAATTAACGAAGATTTGAATGTCTATCAATCCATCACACCTGAACATATCCGTGAAGTTGGAAAAGAAATATTGAAGAAAAAAAATTGTTCATTACTACGAATTAAAAGAAAACAAGCATGAACAGACAAGATGTTCCTGAACTTAACCAAATAGAAAAGATTTCTATTGTTGCCCCACAAATCAGCAGCAAATTTCCGATTCCCTTCTATTTCATGAAGGAAGTTCCTAATGCTACTTCGCGTATTGAACTTTATTTCAATGCGGGAACGATAAATGGGAAAATTGGCCTTGCCTCTGCGGTCAGTGGACTTTTACTATCTGGCACAAACGAGATGAATTCAACACAAATTCATACTGAATTAGATAATTTGGGTGCTTACACAGATGTTTCCATCGGACATGAATCTGCCATAGTTACCTTGTATGGATTAAATGAAAGATTAGTTGAAATCACATCCTTATTTATAAAAAGCATATTTAACGCTGATTTTAAACAACAAGAAATTGATGAGTTGCTTGCTGACCGAAAGCAAAAATTAAAAATAAATTTTGAAAAAGTAAGTTTTTTGGCCCAGCGAGAATTTACTAAAAACCTTTTTTATAAAAGTGCCTATGGACGTGTGATAGAGGAAAAAGATTACGAAGCAATTTCTAGAGAAGAAATTAGTGAATTTCATAAAAATCACTATTTAAAAGGACTAAACAAAGTGGTTTTAGTGGGTGATTTTTCAGATTCTGATACTTCAAACCTTCAGGATTTATTAATTACCATGTGTTCTTCAGAAATACCAAGTTTTACTGATTCGTTGACAAATAATGTGGGTAGGTTTTCGGTCTCCAAAGAAGGAGCCTTGCAATCTTCTATTCGAATCGGTCGAATATTGTTCACAAGGAAACATGTTGATTTTATCCCATTTACCATTTTGAATACGGTATTGGGAGATTATTTTGGAAGTAGATTAATGAGTAATTTACGTGAGGACAAAGGGTTTACCTACGGAATTAATTCAATGGTTTCCGAATATCAAAATGCAGGATATTTTTTAATTGCTACTGACGTTGCAGCAGAAAAAAAAGAATCAGCATTAAATGAAATTCGTTTTGAGTTAGAAAAATTACAAAATGAACCAATAGAACAGCATGAATTAGAATTAGTAAAGAATTACCTACTTGGTCAATTACTAAAAAGCGCCGATGGACCTTATGCCATGACAGATTTGTATGTTCACCTTCAAGATTATGGATTAGAAGCAGATTACTACAATGGATATATACAAGAAATAAATGAAATAACCTCTGAAAAACTACAAGAGTGCGCAAAAAAATACTTTAATTGGAATGACTTAACAATTGTTACTGCGGGTTAGCAACTTTCATTTCGATTTTACGTTAAATAATAGATGCGAAATCAATTCGTTATTGAGTAAATGAGATACATATTAAGTTTAATTCTCTTCATTGGTTTGTCGAATAAACTTTTGGCCTCTCATGCTATGGGGGGAGAATTAACGTACAAATGTGTCGGGGGAAATTCTTTTGTTTTCGAATTAGCCTTCTATCGTGATTGCAATGGGGCAGAGGTAAATATAGTTTCTGAAAATCTCCGCGTTTGGAATCACACAACTATTACCTCAATTACCCTTGGTTTTGTCAATCGTCAAGATGTTTCACCTTATTGCACTGCATTGCCTGGTTTTGCAAGTCAGTTGGAATGTGGAATTGGAAGCGCTGGCGGAAATGGGGTAGGGGCTATTGAACGAGTAATTTATCGCAGCCTTTCAATTGCTTTGGATGGTGTTCCACCGCCGGAAGGTTGGATTTTTACCTATGAAAATTACTCGCGCAGTACATCCCTTACTAATATTAGCAATCCCTCGACATATGGAATTACACTTGCCGCAAAAATGTATTCTATTCCCGGGGCATCAGGCACAGGTTGTTCAGACTCTTCTCCTCAATTTTTACAAGAGCCTTATTTCGTGAGTTGCACAGGGAATCCATATCAATACAACATGAACGCGGTTGACCCAGATTTAGACTCCATATTTTTCGATTTTGGAATTCCCTACAATCATTTCCCAGGTTCACCATACAATCCACCCAATACGCCTAATCCTGTTCAATTTGAATCAGGATTTTCATATACTAACCCAACGCCCGACGCATCCATAAATTCCGCGAACATTCCAGCTTCTGTTGATCCCTTGACCGGTGAATTAACCTTTACATCTTATACTTCTGGAAATTATTTAGTTAAAATTCGTGCTCGATCATACAGACAGGGTGTACTTATTTCGGAGGTTGAACGAGAAATGCAAATCGTGATTCTTCCTTGTTCGTCTGCAAATAATGCCCCCCTTATCACTCCTCCATTTGCAGGTTCATTTACCACAACGGTTAATGCAGGTGATTTGGTTTCTTTTTCCTTAAATGCCACTGATAATGAATTTCTTCAAGATGGAATAACTCCACAAAAACTGTATCTAACCGCATCCGGGCCTATGTTTGGATCAGGATTGACACTCAATACGGGTTGCGATATTGAACCTTGTGCTACTTTAAATGCTACAGCACCAATTGTAGGTACGCAACAAGTCTCTGCAAACTTCAATTGGCAAACAACCTGCGATCATTTGATCAATCAATATGGAATTGTTTCTGATGTCATTCCATACAATTTCGTCTTCAAATTGCAAGATGATTATTGTCCCGTACCAAAAGTAAGTTATGTAACAGTTACCATTTTTGTGGTAAATCCCGGGGTAATCCAACCTACCCAAATTAATTGTATAGAAACGCTTCCAAATGGTGATCTCAGTATAAATTGGAATCAAGTTCCTAATCCTGTAAATTCCTTTGTGGAATATCAGCTTTATTCAGTAGAGGATGGTCAAATAATCACGTTTCCTGATATCACCACCACTTCTTATATTTTACCTTCAGGCAATGTTGCTAAAAATTATTTCATCTCTGTTAAAAGTGGCTGCAATGGAAATGTTTTAAAAAATTCAGATACAGTGGCCAATATTTTCTTGAATGTTGTTAATCCAAACAACGGGACCGCTATACTTCAATGGAATAAGCCAAGAGCCATTCCTGTAGCCAATTACAATTCTTATTACCGAATTTACAGAGAATATCCCGTCGGAAATTTTACATTGATTGATAGCACGCAATTTAATACAACTCTCTACAAGGATACAATTGATATTTGTGATGCCTATATATCCTATCAAGTGATTTTGCCGACGTCAATTTGTGACTTTAATTCGAATGTTTCAGGCGATGATTTTGAGGATATGATAACACCCAATATCCCCACAATTCTATCTGCAGGAATTGATACAATGAACAATCAAATCCTGATTAATTGGAATATGAATCCTCAACCAGACACATACGGCTACGTCATTTATACGTTTGATGATTCAGGATTTTTGGTTGAGTTAGATACAGTTTGGGGAAGAACCAATGCAAGTTATTCATATTCAACAGATCTTAATGAAGGACCTTTTTCGTATTCGGTGGCAGCATTCGACTCATGCTACACTTCAGCCGTTCCTGTTACCTATCAAACATCAGCAAAAAGCTCCATTCAAACGACCATAAAATTAAGTTCAAAGGTTTTTATGTGCGAACAAAAAGTTCGTCTCAATTGGACAAAATATAGAGGTCAAACCGTTCAAGAATATCGAATTTTCCAAAAACACAATGGTGAATGGATGGAAGTTGCAAACACATCAGATACCTTAATTGAAATTCCGGTGCTCGGTGGAGAGAGTTATTGTTTTGCTATTCAAGGGGTTTTCGCCAGTGGAAACAAAGCTTTCTCTGATTTAAATTGCTTCATGGTACCCATGCCACAACAGCCTTCATTTCATTATTTTAAACTAGCAACTGTAGAAAATCAAAAGGTTGAATTGTACGACTTTATAGATGCGTCCGTGGGCGTACAAGAAATTATTTTTCAGCGAATGAACTTTACGAATGCCTATGAAGAAATTGGACGAGTACCTGCAAATTCAAACACAACCTTCTTTTTAGATTCTACCGCTGACGTGAAAGAAAAACCCTGGCAATATAGAGCGAGATATACAGATAGTTGTGGTAGTGTTGGGGAACCATCCAATTTTGTGAAAACTATTTTTGTTACTGGGGTTGCCGATGAAATCCGAATGATCAATAACATTCAATGGAATCCCTATGAAGGATTTGATGGTTCAATCATAGAATATCGTATTTATCGTGGACCAAATGGTGTTTTTGATTCGAATCCTATTGCTGTTGTATCAAGCTCCCAACTCTACTACGAGGATGAGGTGAGCGCCATTGATTTTAACGGTGAAATTTGTTACAGAGTGGAAGCTGTCGAGGCATTAAATTTTTACAACTTTGCAGAATTAAGTCATTCGAATGACCATTGTTTCGTATATAAACCTTTGATTTATATTCCTAATACCTTCACGCCGGATGGTGATAATTTGAATGATTATTTCTTTCCGGTATTGACGAATATTGAACCTGTCAATTATAATTTAAGTATTTTCAATCGGTGGGGACAAGTGATATTTGAAAGCACAAAACCCGAACTTGGTTGGGATGGAAAAATCGAAAGTTCAGGTCTAGATGCTACAAATGACACCTTTTTATATCAGGTGCAAGTGAATGACGCAAATGGAGTTCAAATCTCTAAACGAGGCTTTGTTTCGTTAATTCGTTAATTTTATTTGGAAATAAAAAAGTAAATAACTAAGTTTGTTAATTACAATACGGAAACCATGAAAATACTATTATACACATTTGTTCTTTTATGTAGCATTACGGCTCTAGCTCAACAAGATGGAATTCTTATTAATTTAGAAGGAGAAACTGTAGACATTTCAGGTCAAACGGTTACGATGATTGCTCCAACTAGTGGGGTTTTTGATGTTCCTTTTCATGTTGAGAATCAAACAGGTCAATCACACCAATGGGTTATTACACGATATAAAGTAAACGTTCCAGCAGGATGGGCCGATGGTTTATGCTGGGGTCATGGCACAGATCCTTTTGGTGGTAATTGTTACTCATCAAGCCAAATGGCAGCAAATCCATGGACGTCTTCTTCTAGTCCTAGTGCATTGTTCACAATAAACAATGGCGATTACGGTAAATTAAAACCGCAAATTAACCCTGATGATTTCACTAGTGGTCAGGCACATTATAGATATTTTATAAAAGAAGCTGGATCAAATGTGAATTTAGACTCTGTTGATTTAATCATAGATTTTACTGCTTCAATTAAACCAGTAAAGGATGATATTACCATTTCTATCGTGCCAAATCCAGCGTCAGATTTTATCTCAATCACGGCAAATGGAATGGATAATGCGTCGTTGAAAATGGTTGATGTACTTGGAAATATCGTTTACAGAGATGTTATGTCAAATAGCAAGACAATTGTTACTTCAAACTTCAAAACAGGAGTTTATTTTGTTACCTTAGAACAAGCTGGCATTAAGCCTGTTAGTCGAAAAATCATTATTCGACACTAATAATCCAAAATTATTTATTTTACTTGTTCTATTTTTTAGGACATTTATTTTTGTTTATTTACCTTTGGGGTCAAATTTAATTTCTTAGAAAATGGCAAAAATAAAAGTAGCAAACCCTGTAGTTGAGTTAGATGGGGATGAAATGACACGAATCATTTGGAAAAACATTAAAGACAAGTTGATTTTGCCTTATCTGGATGTAGATATTAAATACTACGATTTAGGTATTGAAAAGCGTGATGAAACAAATGATCAAATCACAGTTGATGCTGCTGAAGCCATTAAGAAATATAAAGTAGGAATCAAATGTGCAACCATTACTCCCGATGAAGCACGCGTGAAAGAATTCAACTTGAAATCTATGTGGAAATCTCCGAATGGAACTATCAGAAACATCTTGGACGGAACAGTTTTCAGAGAACCAATCGTAATGCAAAACGTACCTCGCTTGGTTTCAAATTGGACAGCACCAATCATCGTTGGACGTCATGCCTTTGGAGATCAGTACCGTGCAACAGATGCTGTTTTTAAAGGGAAAGGAAAACTTACAATGACATTTACTCCTGAAGATGGAGGGGAAGTTCAATCATTCGATGTGTATAATTTTAAAGGTGATGGAGTAGGTCTAGCAATGTACAATACTGATGAATCAATTCGTGGTTTTGCACACAGTTGTTTTAATATGGCACTTTCTAAAAAATGGCCACTTTACCTTTCAACAAAAAATACGATTCTTAAAAAATATGATGGACGATTCAAGGATATCTTTGAAGAAATTTATCAAGCTGAATTTAAAACAAAATTTGAAGCAGCAGGCATTGTTTATGAGCATAGATTAATCGATGATATGGTTGCTTCTGCATTGAAATGGAATGGGAATTTTGTCTGGGCTTGTAAAAATTATGATGGCGATGTTCAGTCTGATTCTGTTGCTCAGGGGTTTGGTTCGCTTGGATTAATGACTTCTGTTTTAATTACTCCAGATGGAGAAGTAATGGAGGCAGAAGCTGCTCATGGCACAGTTACAAGACATTTCAGAGATCATCAAGCAGGAAAGAAAACTTCTACTAATCCAATTGCATCTATTTTTGCATGGACAAGAGGATTGGCTTTTAGAGGTAAATTAGATGGAAACCAAGAATTAATTAATTTCTGTAATACACTTGAAAGAGTGTGTATTGAAACAGTAGAGTCTGGTATAATGACCAAAGATTTGGCAGTCTGTATTCATGGAAATAAGCTTAATGCTGGTGAACATTACGTTTATACTGAGGAATTTTTAGATGCTTTGGATAAAGGATTACAAGCAAAAATGAATTAATTTTAGGGAGCTTCAAGCTCCCTTTTTTTTGTGATTGATTTATGAAATTTGTGGATAGGCAATGTAACAAGTTTTCTTTAGTTTTCATTCTATTGTTAATTCTATCTGCATGTAAAACAATTGAACCGCTCCCTCCTCAAAATCAAATTATTGAGCCTAGTATTAGTAAATCTATGGCCTCATCGATAACTATTCCTATTGAAGTAGATCTTGAAAGTTACTTCAAAGAGGCTGATAAGTCAATTCCAAAAATATTTACAGGAGGCGAGAGTGCCTGCGAAGGATTGAGTTACACTTATGAACTGAATCGTGAGCCTATAAAATTTAATACCTTCCCCTCGGGAATTGAATATAAAACAACCGTAAACTATAAATTAGATTTATCCTATTGCCCCAAATGCACTGATCTCTTTAACGACAAAGGAAATTGTATTGTGCCTAGATTTTTCGGTTCGTGTGGGATTAATGAACCACTTCGCCGTGCAGACATTTCATTTTCAACAGCATTGGAACTTCTTCCTTCTTTTAATTTAAAGGCCAAAACAACCTTAAAGAGTTTAAATCTTGTTGATCCATGTAAAATAACTTTGGTGAATTATGATATCACAGCGCTATTGGATAAAGAAATTAGAAAAGAAGCAAAATCAATTGAATCTGAAATTGATAAGGAAATAAATGCTGTAGATATAAAATCGTCCTGCGAATCAGCTTGGTTGCAGTTGCAAAAAGATATTCCTATCGGAAACTACGGTTACTTGCAGTTAGCTCCAAATGCTATTTCTCTGAGTAAATTGCACTATGATAAAAATCAAATTAATTTTAATCTTGGTATAGAATTATTCCCTACCCTAAAAACGGAAAAAACTGAAATCAAACCAAAACTTCTTCCAAATTTGACTGATTTTAAGCAAAAAGAAGGTTTTGAAATGAATGTCGATTTAAACCTCTCGTATGATTCGCTTACATCCTGGATAGGAGGAGAGCTTAATAAAACAGTCTTGGATATCCAAAAGCGAAAAATTATTTTAGATTCCATTCTATTTATAGGTTCCGATGGAAAACGAATTTTAGTAGGGCTTAATTTCTATGGTTTTCGAAAAGGAAAATTATTTTTCTCGGCCCAACCTATTTTAGATCAAGATAAACAAATGCTTAGACTCACCGATGTTCAGTTGGATATTAAAACAAAAGACATCCTTTTAACAACTGCAAAATGGTTGTTGAACGATCAGGTTTGCAAGAAAATTGAGGAAAAATCTGATTTTGACCTTAGACCATTTCTACAGGATGCAAAAAAAGAAATTACAACCTCACTGAATCAGGACTTAGAAAAAAATGTTCATTTGAAAGGTGAAGTTGATAAACTCTTACTGAATGAATTGTTTCCATTGAAAAATAATTTATTTATTCGATCAACAATACATGGGAAACTGAAACTAAAAATTGATTAATCCGTTCAAATAAATTGAAATTTACTAATCAATGAAAACTCTTGTTTTTCTTACTGCAATATTGTTAATGTCTGTACTTTGGACCGAAACAAATGCTCAGATTTTTGGTAGAAAATTAATTTCCATTTCTGATTGTGCTGGTTCTGTTAATATAATCGAATCAGGAACTTATACGTTACAATTTATTGGTGGTCAAGGAACCGACCCTAAGACATTTTCAGCATATACGAAGGATTCTATTTCTAAAAATATGATTTGGGCCTACTACGAGACTGAGGGGCACGGTACAATATCACTGTCTATTAAGCAAAATGCCATGAGCCTGTTTTGTTTTGAAACAAAATTGGAGGATCCTTGCGCCGAAGTACTTAATGGAACAGCTTCAAAGCTTATTTATAAATCAGTTTCCGATACTACTAGAACCTGGTCTTTTGATGTAAAAGAGAAGAATATTTATCTTTTTGCTTTTTCAGCTAAGGAGAAATCTACTGAAACATTGAGCTTTGATTTTACTTATGTATTAAAAGATAAAAATGGAGTTGAGATCAAGGATGAAAAAACCGTCGATTTACGCGAAAAAGAAGCACCGACATATACGTATATCAAGATTCAAAACATACGAACAAAAAAGCCTGTGATTGTTAATTTATCCATTACAGGATCGAAAGATGTAGATGGGTTTTATCAAGCGAGCGATATCTATTTAACACTTAAAAAAGGAAATAAATCGCTAATTAAAACTGATATTAGAGGGTATTTTTCTAAGGATGTAGAATATAAATTTAACCCTGGAAAAACTGATACCGTTCTCATTGAACTAGAGCCGCTTACTATTGGAGCTATCGCTCAATTTGAGGAAATAGAATTTCAACGAGGAACGAGTACAATATTAAAAGGTTCAGAGAAAAAATTAAAGCGTCTCGTTGATTTTATGGCATTGAATGCACAGGTTTCTATTGAGATTCAAGGGCATGTGAATGATAAGTCGAAGAAAAACAAAAATTCATCAGTGAGGCTTTCAAGAAAACGAGCTAAACGAGTAATGAGATTCTTGGTCCACAATGGTATTCATCCTTCCCGAATGACAGCTGTTGGATATGGAAATTCAAAGCCTATTTATCCTGAACCCAAAAAAGCCTTTGAAGAACAGGCAAATCGCCGCGTAGAGATAGTGGTAAAACAATAGTTTGATTGTAATAAAGAAATAATAAAAAGTATTATTCTTGTTTAAGTTAATTACAATTTTATATTAGATCATTCTAAATTAGTTTTCGAAGACTCTCTATATCTATGCTTCTTTGAAATAGTAAAATTTTGAGTGAGAATTAATTAAAAGTATTTAAATATTAAGGCGAAACAACAAAATTGAATTAATAATTAATATGTTTTATGAGTTTAATACGTCTTATTTGGAACTTAAAACAGGCATTTGAAATATAATAAGTTGGCTTAATGAGAACTTAAATTCTATATTCTAATGAAGAAAATCGTATCTTTGTGACGAAATTTCACCTATGAATTATAAAAGAATCCTTCTGAAACTTAGTGGCGAATCGCTTATGGGAAAAAAGCAATTTGGTATTGACAATGACCGTTTAGCTCAGTACGCCACTCAAATTAAAGAGATTGTTGAACAAGGTGTGGAAGTGGCCATAGTTATTGGAGGTGGAAATATATTTCGTGGCGTTCAAGCGGAAGAAGGTGGTATGGATCGTACACATGGTGATTATATGGGCATGTTGGCAACAATGATCAATTCTATGGCTTTACAAGCTTCACTGGAATCAGCAGGAGTTAAAACACGTTTAATGTCGGCCATTGAAATGCGCGAAATATCAGAACCTTTCGTTCGCAGAAGAGCAGTCAGACACTTAGAAAAAGGTAGGGTTGTAATTTTTGGTGCGGGTACTGGAAATCCATTTTTTACAACGGACTCAGCTGCATCTTTGCGAGCAATCGAAATTAGCGCAGATGTTATTTTAAAAGGAACACGTGTGGATGGAATTTACACAGCCGATCCTGAAAAAGACAAAACAGCTACCAAATTTGATTTTATTTCATTTGATGATGCATATAGCAAAGGATTGAAAGTTATGGATATGACCGCTTTCACCTTGTGTAAAGAAAATAATTTGCCGATTATCGTTTTTGATATGGACACTCCAGGGAATTTACAGAAATTAATTTCTGGGGAACAAGTAGGAACGATAGTTAGAAACTAATTCACTGAAAAATGACTGAAGATTTAGATTTAATTTTTGACGAGTTTAAAAGTTCAAATTCGAAAACCTTAATACATTTAGAAAACGAACTTTCACGAATTCGTGCCGGAAAAGCTACTCCCGCCATGTTAAATGGAGTTATGGTTGAATATTACGGTTCTCCTACCCCAATACAGCAAGTTGCAAACGTGACCACAATGGATGCTCGAACAATCACTGTTCAACCTTGGGAGAAAAACACGTTAAATGAAATTGCAAAAGGAATCATGAATGCCAATTTGGGACTAAATCCTCAAAATAATGGTGAAGTTTTATTGATTGCTGTTCCACCACTTACTGAAGAAAGAAGACGTGATTTGGTAAAAAAAGCTAAGGCGGAGGGTGAACATGCAAAAGTTGGGATTCGGAACAACCGAAAAGACGCTATGGACATGATTAAAGACCTAAAAAATGAAGGTTTATCCGAGGATATGGCTAAAGACTCTGAAGATGAAATTCAGCTAATCACCAACGGATTCATCAAAAAAATCGATGATCTTCTTGAATTAAAAGAGAAAGATATCATGACCGTTTAATTATCCGTTCTGAATTATTTTTATCAATGTTAATGTGGTAACATAATTGAACAAGTTTCTTATTTTCTTAGTTAATCAGGATCTCATAATATCCAACATAAGTTGCGAAAACCAAAATTTAAGGTAGTTGATCATATGTATTACTATCCACCCGTCAATTTCGTGATTTCATGTAACTTCTTTAAAGCCTCAACAGGATTAAGTGAATTAATATCGATTTGTATCAATTCATCGTGGATTTGCTCTAAAACAGAATCGCTTAATTTTTCTGGGTTGATTTCGAAAAAGCATGTGATTAATAATTAATATTTCATGAAGATTCAATGAATTTGGAATACTTTGTTAGAAATAGTATATTTGAATAAATACAAAGTGATGGCTCAGGTAGATGTAATTAGAAATGGTATTATTGATAAGTTGTTGGCAATATCAGACAAAGATTATTTATTGGCATTACTTCGTTTAGTTGATAATAGTGCAGTTGAAGACGAGAAAATTAAATTGACTAAAGAGCAAAAGTTGATGCTTGAAATGAGTGAAGCGGACATTCAAAATGGTCGAATAATTTCTCAATCCGATTTAGACAAAAACGACCTTGAATGGCTAAAAGGAAAATAGTCTGGACGGAAAACGCTGCAAAACAACGTCGTGAAATTTTATAATACTGGACAGACAGGAATAAGAGCACAACCTATGCAGAAAAATTAATTGAAATTACTGCAAAGCACTTAAAAGTAATATCTAAAAACCCAGAAGCATTTAAGGAAACTGATATTGACCAAGTACGAGAATCAGCCATGGGTCATTTCAGTTTATATTATAAAATCACTTCAGGTCTCATCATTGTTTTGGCTTTTTGGGATAACCGTCAAGAACCGAAAACATTGTTGAAAGTCATTTCTTAAAATAGGCATTCTCAACTCCATTAGAATATTTTAAAATTTACTTTGAAATTGGGTTTTCTTTTCCTTCATCATCCAGAGAAATAAGACCCTGTTGAATGAAATGTATTCTTATTCCTCGTTCACTCAAATATTGAATACTGTTTAAGATATCTAAAAGATCTCTTCCCAAGCGGTCAATCGTCCAAACCAAAAGTGAGGTGATCATTTTCTTATCAAGGAGTTGTTTGATTTTCTTTCCACCTTCTCTTTCAAAAAATGGAATGGAACCAGAACATTTATCTTCTACCACCAAATCAAATTCCTTTTCATTGATTCTCTGTCTATCGGGCTTCTGATCAACCGTTGAAACTCTCACATAATACACCTTCATTTTCTCACAATTTTAAGTTTATCTGGGTAACACCCTTATTTTAAACTTAAATTGATGAAAAGGCTACGCTTTTGGCGAAATGGAGTTGAAAATTAAAATCACAATTTGGGGTGTAGGCTTAATTTGTTAATTTTATGGAACCATTAATTAATGGTGTGGATTTTCAAAGGTAAATTTAGATTATTCACTAAAAAGAAGTAATTTTATATATAAATTAAATTCATAAATTATGAAACAAGTATTTTTCATTTTATTGGTATTTATTTCTTTTCTGGATTTTTCTCAATCTGTTAAAGTGCCAGAAATAGGATTAGAAGTTATGACTGAAGATTTAAATAAAATTACAATGGGATGGTATGAAGCAAAAAAAGCCTGTGATAGTTTGGGAAATGGTTGGAGATTGCCATCAATAGATGAATTAGAGAAAATATATAACTTCAAAAATGAAATAGGTGATTTCCAAAAAAGATTCTATTGGAGTAGTACGGATTACGGCAACGGCTACGCCTGGTCCTTCACCTTCCACATCGGGAATGCCATCAACAATTATAAGTTAAACTCATACTATGTGCGTGCTGTTCGAACTTTAAAATAACTTATTCTTCAATGAATTGTTGACGGAAGTTAAACTCCTTTTTTAACCTATTAGAAGTGTCTATTTAAAGAGATAAATCGTTATTTCACAATTCTTCCTTTCTCGGTAATATAGAACACTTCTTCTCCAATTTTTTGGAGGAAAGTTAACGAAATAAATAACTGGAGAGTCTGTTATTACTTTATACTTCAACTTGTTGAAGGGAGATTTTTTTACTTTGAAACAATGCACAGTAGAACTTATTTCTGCCCAACTTTCAAATTCAGTACCTCTTAATTTACAGTAAATGGAACTTTCGTATTCTGCTCTG
Organism: Crocinitomicaceae bacterium; assembly: GCA_044237035.1. GTDB lineage: Bacteria > Bacteroidota > Bacteroidia > Flavobacteriales_D > Crocinitomicaceae > UBA952. The sequence goes on along the minus strand of JBIIFU010000004.1, from coordinate 100,213 downwards.
GAAATTGACACATTTTCTCCCTTATCAAAATAATAAAATATTGAACCTTCTTTAAAATTAAAATCATGAAATAAAGTATGTGTTTTTCCATCAGAGGTTTTAATATAAATGGTTAAATCACTTTCCTAATTAACGACTTTATTGACTACAGAAATGTATATTGTATCTATCTCTTTTTGACAAAAAATAATATTTGATACTAAAATTGATGCTAGTAGAGCCATTTTCATATTTAGTCTTTTAAGCTTAAATAAGCGAATTTATTAACAGAATGATAAATCCTTGAAATACAGACATCTTTAAGCCTGATAAATTTTATTGTTTTAACGACTATTTATTGACCTATAAATTTAACCCTAATAAAAAACCCCTGGTTTACAGGGGTTTACGAGGTTTTAAGAGGTCTCAAGCAGATTCGAACTGCTGTAGACGGTTTTGCAGACCGGTGCCTAACCGCTCGGCCATGAGACCTTTTCTGAATTGCGAATTTACGAATTTTTCGGAAGAAATAAAGTGGTAGTTTAAATTATTCAAATAAATAGTTGCTATAATCCTGATTTTCATTAGTAAACAGCTGTCAATAAGTCAAATAATTTAGGTTGAACTGTTGAGTTAGACTTTTTATTTTTTACGTTTTTTGTCTCTTCTAGATCTTCTTCCTCCCGATATGCCGTTCTACTTTGCATAGTTACATTTCCCTTTGCAACTGCGGGCGAACTTGCTGTATATGTTGGTGTCGCTGAAAAATAGTTGGTTAGTGTTGAAGAATTATCATTTGTTGTGGTTGAATAAGCAGTTGAATTCCCTGAGTTATAGCCCGAGTTAGTTGCTGCAACGGTTTCATCATTTATAGATTTAAACTCTGAACGATTATCGTTTTTTTGAGGTTCATTATTTCTGGGTAACACAGAATTTTTATTCATTTCTTTAGCTGCCTTTTTCTCGGCGGTTGGTTTGATTTTGGTTTCTTCTGACTTCTTCTCAACGCTCGGCTTATTTTTTACTGGAGGTTCTTCAACCCCGGCTATTTGGGGTTTGATAACTGTATCCGTAGAAACATATTGAAAAATTAGAAATACAATGACTACTAAAGCAGCAATTTGAATAATGGGAGATAAATAAATGGGTTTATGTGGTGGAAAGAGTTTGACTAAAAGTCCTGGCTTGTTGTTTTTCTTTTCAAAAATCTCATCCAGACTTCCTTTTGTCATGTAATGTGTTTCATAGCTTTGATCAGCTTTGTACTTGTCTAATTGACTGAAAAATAGCTGCATATTTTCGTATTCCTCTCTAGAATCACACAAGCCGGCAAATTCACGCAATTCGTCTTCTGTTAACTCAGAATACGCTTTGGTTTTAAGGAGATATTCTAATTTTTCGTTCATAGCCTATGTATTAACCGTGTTAAATTCTTTCAATTTATCCGCCAATTGTTTTGTGGCATAAAACAACCGAGATTTTACCGTTCCTTCATTTATATCTAATACTTCTGCAATCTCTTTTATCGACAATCCATCCATGTGTCGCAAGGCAAAAACCTCTTGATGTTCTGATTTCAATTCAACCATACTTTTTTCAAATTGAGAGCCAAAATGACTCATCTGTACCTCGTTAAGCACATCCACTCCTTTATCTGAAATTGAATAAAATTGGTCAATACCTGAGATGGTTCCTTTTCGAACTTCTTGCTTTTTATATTCGTTTTTGCACATATTACAAGCCACTGAGTATAACCACGTTTTAAACGATCTATTTGAATCAAATGATTCTGTATTGTGAATTATTTTCACAAAAAGGTCATGAACAAAATCCTCCGCTTTTCCTTCATTTTTCCAGAGCATTCTCATAAAATACCCTTTAAGCGCTTTAGCATATCGTGAATAAAGTTCATCAAAAGCACGCTTATCACCCTTAGATAGAGTCTGCATGAGTTTTTCATCTGAAAATGAACGATATGAAGGTTTAAATAGCTGCATGAAATGTTAGTCCTTCAATTTTTTTAGTTGATCAGAAACATTTGTTTTCTTCCCAATTTTTGTTATCCAATCATCAATCTCACGTTTTTTGTCTAGTTGATTTTTTTCCTGATAATACTGACTTAAGTTCAAAAGTAAAGGCAAGTAATTTTTAGAGAGACGTTTTCCTAACTCAGTTTCAGTAAACAACACCTTTTTACTTAATCTAGTTTCCCAAAGTGACTGATTGAAATCTTCTAAACTCATTTCATTACCTGGTGTAAATACAAGTCCACAAATTGCCAATGCTTCGGTTTGATTCAGGAAATAATCCTTGGGTAGTGTCATTGCTAAGTTGATGTTTTTTGAAGGATTCTGAACAACAAAATCAGCTAAAAACTTGGTATCAATTTTCCCGTCGTAGGCTATTTGGTATCCTTTTTTGACCAATAAATCACGGTAGTTTTTACTTTGACAAAAATCTAAATTGATAACCGTTACGTCTTGCCTTTCCTGATTAGAAAGCTGATGAAATAAAACGGAATAGGAATCGTCAAAGCTATGCGTAATAACTGTTGAATTTAGAGGCAAAGAATTTATAACATCTGAACCATAATCAATGTGTTCGGTAGGTATTTGCTTGTTTTTGAATTGGTTATCTAGTGTTAATTTCATGGAAGTTGTATCGGCTGTAATTGTGTAATAAGCCAAAAGTTGTCTTTGAACTTCTATATTCAATGCATTTAATTGGTTTGCCTTTGCCAAGTGATAGAAATTATTTACTTCGTAATTCCCGGCTTTTACTTTCATGATATGATAATCAAAGGAGTTAGAATCAATTGTTTCAATTGTTTGAAGCGTCTTGTTTAGTTCTTCTTGCTGCTCTGCGGTTGGATTTCGCTGATTTCCTTGCATTCGAATTTCATCATAAACTGATGAAAAATTTTGATTTAGGACTTCCATTGTTGAAGCGCTTGCCTCGTTTTTCTCTAAAATTGACTTGTCTTTTAATGCCACGGAAGCGGCTTTCTGTTGTTTAGTTTTTACCTTTTTTGATTCTTCTTTTTTACTACTTTCTTTAAATGAATCATTATCATCCAATTCAACTTGGATTGTATCTTGAATTGTCGGTATAGCTGAGTTGGAATTAGAAATGGTATTTATTTCATAGAGTACAGGAGCACTGTTAGAATTTGAATTATTTGTAGCATTTTCTAATTTGCCCTGAGTGAAGCAAAATTGAATGCTTCCAAAAAATATCAAGAGAAAAATTTTAAATCGCATAAATGAATTTTTGTCTGCTTACACCCCTAGCTGTAAAACGTTCATTAAAATTCGTAAAAAAAGTTGGGATTTTTTCTTTTAATTGTCCAATTCAGGAGCGAAAAGAAATTTATTAGGAGAAACTAAGTTTGTTTTTACAGCATACATCACAATTCCAGCCGTATTTTTTACGCCTAATTTTCCCATGATATTTTTTCTGTGCGTGTTCACTGTGTGGCTACTCAGAAACAATTGATCGGCAATTTGAGGGTTGGTATTCCCTTCCGCTATAAGTATTATAATTTCATTTTCTCGTTCTGAAAGCACTACTGATTCACAGGTAAATGAATCAAAATCAATATCGTTTACATCAATATTTGCCCGTTGAATGGTTTCTAAAATTTGGCCACAAAAAAACTTATTTCCATTGAATGTTTCTTCCAAAGAATTAACGATTTCTGAAATTTCACAATCCTTTTTCACATAACTTGTTACCCCCGACCTTAATGCATCTACCAATGTTTGAGCGGATTGTTCGGGAGTTACAGCTACAAATTTGACGTTTTTATTGCTATTTAATATTTTAGGGATTACGGATATATCAAATCCAGCTGCTGAGTAATCAATCAAAACAACCGCTTCGCCAAAACTTTCAATGATTTCTTGCAATTCTTCATTATTTCTAGCTTCTCCAACAATTTTCCAACTTGAATTGGAGCTAATTATAGCTCGTAAACCCAATCGAATTAATTCATTACTATCAGCTAAAATAATGTGCATTTATTTAGAACGATTTTAAACAAGTCAAAAGTAACTAATTCAAATGAAGATGAATAATTTTTGAATGGATAATTTATTAACCATTTACTATGAAAACTTCATTGGAAAATTCTGAATACAAAAGATGATAATTTGGCAATAAATAATAATTATCTTTGACAACCAAAAATTGTATATGTACGGAAAAATTAAGTCGCATTTATCTCAAGAATTAAGTGAAATAAAAGAAGCAGGTATTTTTAAACGTGAACGCATTATTACTACTCCGCAAGGGGCAAGTGTGCATGTAAGTACAGGGCAAGATGTTGTAATAATGTGTGCAAACAATTATTTGGGATTGTCGTCCCATCCTGAGGTAATACAGGCAGCCAAAGATGCTCTGGATACGCACGGTTTTGGGATGTCATCCGTTCGTTTTATTTGTGGAACACAAGACATTCATAAAACCCTTGAAGAAAAAATTGCTAAATTTTACGGAACAGAAGATACGATACTTTATGCGGCAGCATTTGATGCAAACGGAGGAGTTTTTGAACCACTTTTTGGCGAAGAAGATGCAATTATTTCGGATGAATTGAATCATGCTTCAATCATTGATGGAATAAGACTTTGCAAGGCTCAGCGTTATAGATATAAGCATTCCGATATGGCTGATTTGGAAGAGCAATTGAAAAAAGCTCAAAATCAACGTCATCGAATTATTGTTACGGATGGCGTTTTTTCAATGGATGGCGATATTGCTAAAATGGATCAAATTTGTGATTTAGCAGACAAGTATGATGCTTTGGTTATGACAGATGAATGTCACTCAGCAGGATTCATTGGTAAAACGGGCAGGGGAGTTCCTGAGTATTGTGGTGTTATGGATCGTGTTGATATTATTACGGGAACTTTAGGTAAAGCACTCGGAGGAGCAATGGGTGGTTATACAACCGGTAAAAAAGAAATCATTGAAATGTTGCGTCAACGATCTCGTCCATACTTGTTTTCAAATTCTTTGGCGCCATCGATTGTTGGTGCTGGAATAAAAGTTTTTGATTTGTTGTCTTCAACTACCGAATTACGTGATAAGTTAGAGGAAAACACAAATTATTTTAAGGAAAGAATTAAAGCAGCAGGATTTGATATCAAGCCAGGTGATTCACCCATTGTGCCAATTATGTTGTACGATGCAGCCTTATCTCAGAAATTTGCGGATATGCTTCTACAAGAAGGTGTTTATGCAATTGGTTTCTTCTATCCAGTGGTTGCAAAAGGACAAGCACGTATTCGCACACAAATTTCAGCTGCCCATTCGATTGCAGATTTAGACAAAGCAATTGAAGCCTTTATCAAGGTAGGAAGAGAACTAAATGTTATTAATTAATTCTACTGTAATTTAGATACTGAAATTGTAAGTTACTCCGTTTACAGTCACAGTGAACGCATAATCACAGGTTCCTTGACCATAATCAACAGTTCTAACTGGCTTATTTTGTGGAGTCATTTCTAATGTTCCAGCTACTGGAAAACTACACCCCACTTTAACGATTAAAGGATTTGTGGTTTGAGCTGTATATCCACCACCATTTGAAAACGTAGCGCTTGCATTTCCAGAGATAGAATATTGATCATCAAAGCGATCTGTTGGTGTGTTATATCCTTGCACCCACGTTCTTACCCGTGTAGAAGTGTAGGTAACAACTTCTCCATCGGTCTTGGTTGCTGTTCCATCTATTTGAACATTGAAATACGGTTGACCAGTTCCATTCAATCCCATATTGGTAACTGTTTTTGTTCCATCATATTTAATGTCATTTACGTAGTAATCAACTGGGGTATGTGTAATCACAGTTCCAGGAGCGAAATATTGACCCGTAAACGTTGTTACGATTTTTCCTCTTCTTGTTTTTCCATCGTTGCAATCGCAATTTGAAGTCCCATAATCAACGGTAACAGTTTTAACCGAGTTTATAGTATCTAATGTAATTATTACATTACAAGGGGTTTTTAGCGTTACCGGTTTTTCTCCTGGCTTTGTTGTGATGATTTCACCAACTTTGTAATAAACCATGTTTCCTGTTATTGCCTGATCAGAAATATTAGTCATTTCGTCAAAAGCTGTTTCAATTTTATAGTTCATCAATGCCGACATATCATTGTCAAAGCGTTTTTTACATGATACAACGACTAGTGAAAGAGCTGCTGTTAAAATTGCAATTTTTGTTTTCATAGTTTATTAGTTTACAGATTTAACTTATAGAGACAGAAACAATAAAAATGGTTGCTTGATTACTTTCTAAAATATTTTTTTACTTAAAAGTTCCGGCACTAAAATTTGTTTTAACCTCTTGTGGAATGGCATCTTTGTGTAAGTATATATTTATCGTTTTGTGCTTAAAATAAGCTTCTGAAACGTACAAGTATCCTTTTGGATAATTAGATGTTCCCCAAGAATTTTTCACTAAAAAATACTCCGTGCCATTTTGGTCTTGGTACAAACCAACGATGTGCATACCGTGATCATCAGTTGTTGTTTTGTTGTCATAGCCCATTTGACGAACTTCAGGGGTGATTTTCATTTCTTTTGTTGGATTCATAAATGCATTTGAAACTCTATCTGCTCCTGCATCCGAAAAGTTTCTATTATCCGCACCTTTTACTTCAATTGAAGCCGTGTTTTCAGGGACAATAGCGATTCCATTTTTAAAACTAAATCCTTTTTCTGAAACATCAGCTCCCCATGCCACTGTATATCCTTTCTCCAAAGCATATTTAACAGTTTGAACTAGATCGGTCAAGTTTACATTATAACTTTCACCCCACGCCCAATTGTCTTGTATTTCAAGTTGACATTTTGCATACATGTCATGATTCGTAAAGGAAGTAAGAGAGTAGTAATCATCCATATTGAGTTTTATTGACTCTGCAAAAGCGATAGGTGTGTATTTCTTTCCATTAGATACAAATTCTGTGGGGATTTCACCAAGGTTTTTATCTAAAATTGCTGAAAATTCGTTTTTCCAGGTTAACTGAATCCCTTCAGGTTTACTAACGGAAGCCATTGTTTTTTTAACATTTTCATTCAATTCTTGAAACATCGTTGAATGGTTGTAGCTTTTTTGGCTATTCAATCCATCGTATAAATCAAAAGGAACAATGCCATATTTTTTAATGACTAATGGAATATCATGGAATGCTCCACCTTCCGCAAAATTAATTTTTCCATCCATACGAATGTATTTTTCCGCTTTCATTTCGTAGGCTTTGCGCACAATATACATTTCAGACAAAACTGGTGGATTTTTAATGCCCAAACGCATCATCTCAGATTCAAAAAAAGACAAGGCAGAAAAGCTCCAGCAAGTCCCTGTATTTCCTTGACTTTGAACGGGAGTGGCATCGTGGTGGTAGATTTTCTTGAATTTGTAATTGCTTTTATCAATGTTTGTATATTCCTGAGCTGAAATAGCACATGAAATAAATACGCTAAATACAATAATTATTTTTCTGAACATATTGAATTATTTAAGAATCCAGGTATTGTAACCTAAACTCGAAGCTTTTTGAATGGTTGGTTGCAAGGAATCAATGCTATTTGATTCTTCAATGCTGATACGATACAATCCTTTATTGTAGTCGAGGAAGGTGGCCTTAAAACCTTTTACATTCAATTCCTCAACGTACTTCTTTGCATTGTTCACTTCTGAAAAGCACCCTACTATGGCATATTTTTTTCCTGATATTACACCAGTGAAAGTAATGTCTGAACTAATGGTAGTTGAAGGTTGAACAGTGCTATTGGTTTGAATTGGGGTATTCTGAGTTACTGTCGTGCTTTCTTCCTGAGGAGATGCTGGAATTGTTGATTGATTTGATCTTTTGAGTGGGATAGTAAAAAACGTTGTCTCATCCAATTCATAAGAGTAATTTTCTGTATCGGAATTCAATTGTTTTAACTGATCTTCTAGGCTTTTTTCATCAAATAAAACTTCTCCTTTTTCAATTGAATGTTCAGAATATTTTGAATTTTGAATTTTAGAAAAGGGATTGAAATCTTGAGTTGCAAAAACTCCCGATTCAAATGCAGTTGTTTGCACAGGAATCCAATATGAATAAAAGGCAATGGGAAGAAAACAAGCGGCAGCCACTGCAATTTTCCATCGAGAAGTTCTTGTTTTGGTGGCAGGATGATCGATAATTGAAATATCTACCTCATCTTCGACTTTTTCAAGTGATGTTTTCTTTTTTTCTGTGTCTGTTGGAAGAACTTCGCTTACTATTTCAGGTTGTACTTCTTCAGCAAGAACAGGAACAAATTTCACGGTTCCCAAGCCGAAAGAAGAAAGTAAAAGATTGAAAAATCGATCTTGTACAAATTGAAGCGTACCATTTTCGCCTAATTGAAGTGTGCCAACCTTTTCAATTGAAATGGTTTTTCCTGAATGCAATTCATCCTTCCAAAGTGAAATGATTTGCTTTATTTTTTCTTGTGAATCTGTAAACGAAAGTTGATTTGTGAGTGCGTATTCACTTATCAATAAACCGTCACTGATTGTCAACTGCTGATTGAAAAGAATAGACTTTTTGGGAGGGTAAATTAATCCTCGTGTCTCATCAATTTCTGAAGGACTCGTACGTGCTACAAACCCCCCAAATTCAGGAAGAATAACACAATTGTGCCTAATTAATAATCGAGAAATTATTTCAGCAAAAGATTCCATCATTCAAAAGTATGAAATTCAATTGATTTATCAAAAAATATTACAAGTGTTTTAATACCTTTTCAAGGTCTTCAGGTGTATCGACGTTGGGTGTTTCAATATCGGTTTCAACAACACGAATTTTTTTTCCAAAATACAGCCATCTCAGTTGTTCAAGTGATTCAATTTCTTCTAACTCAGTTTGAGGTAAATTTGATATCTCCGACAGAATATCAGCCCGAAAAGCATACAGTCCGATATGCCGAAGGAATGAAAAATTCTCAGCTGAATTTCGTTCAAAAGGGATTTTACTTCGGCTAAAATATAGGGCGTTATTCTGGTAATCCGTCACGATTTTAATTCTATTAGGATTATCCAGGTCTGCAATTTCATTGGTTCTTATTCCAAGTGTTGCAATTTCCACATTAATAGCGTTAAAAGAACTCAAGAGTAGATCAAGCTGTTCAAATCGCACCAATGGTTCATCTCCTTGAATATTAATTACTACATCGTAATTACTATATTTTGAAAGTACTTCGTTGCAGCGCGTTGTTCCATTAGGATGATCTCCAGCTGTCATCATAACTTCTCCTCCAAAACGGTTTACTTCATTGTAAATCCTTTCATCATCGGTGGCGACAATTAGTTTATTAATTTTTTGAGACTTTAGTGCTCCCTCATACACCCGTTGAATCATTGTTTTTCCTTTCAAATCGATGAGAGGTTTACCAGGGAATCTACTGGAAGAAAATCGGGCTGGTATTATTCCGAGTACTTTCAATTAAAATTTTATTTGTGCTTGAACGGCAAAGTTTCTCGGTGGTTGAATATCGCCTGGTCGAGAAGAGTATTCTGAATTGAAAATATTGTTTCCAATGAAACTCAGACGAACTTTCTCATTCAATTTGTAGGCAAAACGAGCATCAAAAACAAGGTTCCCTTTGTTGTAAATTTTTCGATATTCCTTAAGACCCGGTAGAATAAATGTACCTTGTATATTGTCTTCAAAAACTTTATCAATATTTGCCATAAAGCTGTTATATCTACAAGAAATCCCAAAACTAAACTTTTTGTAATTTACTTCTATATCAGCTTTTGCTAAATGTCTAAAACGGTACTTAAGCATGCCTGAGGTCGTATCGCTAAATGATTCTATATATGTCGAATCATTGTTCAGGCTTATTGGGTTCATGTACGTATAACCAATCAAAGAAATTATTTCGAAATCCCCAATTTTACCCATGCTATTAAAAGATAAATCCAACCCAGTAATTTGTGCAGCTTCCGCATTGTTTGCCCTGAAACCGACCCAATTATTGAAATAGTATGGACTACTTGGGTCTGATGAAAGCGTTGTCCCAGGCGGATTGTAAACACCAAAAGTAAATTCAATCATATTTTGGTAACGATTGATAAACCAAGCCGCGTCAAACATTCCTTTCCATTCTCCCATTTTTACACCTTGCTTAATTCCAATCTCACCTGCCCATCCTTTTTCAGGTGTTAGCGCTGCATTTGGGAAAATATTCAAAGCTCCCACTGAAGTTTGTGTGTAGCGCTCAGCTACTGCTGGATAGCGAATTCCTTGACCAGCGCTAATTCTTAAGTGTGTGTATTTTGCGATTTGGTAATGCAAGCCTGCTCGTAAAATTGGATAAATTGGGAGGACAACAGCAGAGTCTTTGCCAATAACAAAACGTGAATCGCCACCTTTTCCGTCCATCATGAAATGTTCGATACGCATTCCTCCAGTGAGATCTAATTTATCGGTTATTTTGTGTTCGTATTGAACATAGGCGGCCGCATTATTTGAATTATGATCGCCAAAAAGGTTAGAAAAAACTACGTTGCGGATGTTGCTCAATCCCGAGGTAAGTATAATGCCATTGTCAAATTGCTTTTGAAACTGATAGTCAGTATAATAAATGATAGCTCCGTTGCTTTGACTCACATTGTTTAAATTGGTATTTTGCGCATAATACATGCGTGTTTTCAGACTGTGCTTGTTATCGTATTTGTCTGTGTATTTCAAATAAGGATCAATAAAAAGACGATGTCCCAAATTGTATGTTAATGTAGAAGCTGCATCTGAAGTATCTGTTCCTCCACTTGGTGTATAACCTAAAGTATCACTTTGCCAAATTAGGAAATTACCTGTTTTTTGAACTTGGTAGTTGTAGCCGATTCCCATTTTTGTTCTTTTCCAGGTTTCCGGTCGAATGTAAACGGTTCCACTTACCCTCCCTCTCATTTCACCTTCGCCATCTCTGTATCCATCACTTCGAAAAAAGGTAGTTGATACGGTATATCCTGCTTTGCGATACATTTGACCTCGGTAAAATTCAACCTGTTGGTACATCGGATTAAATTTCTGGGATGGATGATTTTTTCCCCACCATTTCAAGGATTCACGTCTCGGATTATCGTAGATTCCCGTTTGAATTTTTAATTTCATTTCCGGGTCTGATTTTGGTTCCTTTTCAAGGAGTGAAATCACACCATTGAGGGCTCCACTACCATATAAAACAGAAGAAGCACCTTTCATAACCTCTACTTGATCTGCTTGTTCCATCGGGATAGCATTCCATTGAGTATCACCAGCATATCCAGAAAGAAGTGGCATTCCATTCCATAATAACAACACACGACTTCCTGTTCCGTAAGCAAACCCGGAGCCACCGCGAATACTCACTTGACCATCCATCGTAAACACTCCTGGAGTTTGATCTACCGCTTGTTCAAGGTCGGTGATTCCTTTGTTATCAATTAATTGAGGTTTAATAATCTCCATGGATACAGGAACTTCTTCAACGGCTTGTTTTCTCTTTCCTGCCGAAATTACTACGGTTTGAAAATTGGTTACAGGTTCAGTCATTGCGATTGTAATTTCTCCTGGTCCATTCACTATTGTTGTATCATTTGTGAATTGAATGAAAGAGCAAACAACGGTAACAGGATAGTTTTTTGGACTGAAAGAAAATTGGCCCTCCCCATTAGATTTATACATGGTTCCATCTGAAACTGTGATTTTCACACCCGGCATGGGTTCTTTAGTCTTCGAATCGATTATTTTTCCAGTTACTTGAGCAAATAATGAAGTTGAGAAGATACAAAGTGTAAATACAAGTAGTCGTTTTATCATGAGTTAATTTTAGTAATCCAATATTAACAAATTTTTACAACTTAAAAGAGTTTACTTGCAAAAGTTAGACATAAAAATTTTCAACAATATGCTGAATAAAAATTAAAAAAATCGCTTAAGATATTGGATGTGAGGATTTTATTTCCAAACGCCCATTTCACAAAACTTTTCAATGCGATCATTAATTCGTTGCTCAGGGGAAACATCGTCTAGTTCTTTCAAGTATTTTTTAATGGATTTTCTAACAACATCGAACATTTCATCTTGTTCACGATGAGCACCGCCAAGAGGTTCTTTAATTACATCATCAACTAGTTTTAGTTTTTTCATATCCGTTGATGTTAATTTAAGTGCTTCTGCTGCTTTCTCTTTATATTCCCATGAACGCCATAAAATTGAAGAGCATGATTCAGGCGATATAACAGAATACCACGTGTTTTCAAGCATAACTACCTTATCTCCAACACCAATTCCCAATGCCCCTCCTGATGCTCCTTCACCGATGATGATGCAAATCACAGGAACTTTCAAACGCATCATTTCATAAATGTTTCTTGCAATTGCTTCTCCTTGTCCACGTTCTTCTGCCTCCAATCCTGGAAAGGCTCCCGGAGTATCAATAAAAGTTACGATGGGTTTGTTAAATTTCTCAGCTAACTTCATCAAACGAAGCGCCTTCCTATATCCTTCAGGATTTGCCATACCGAAATTTCGATACTGACGCATTTTTGTATTGATTCCTTTTTGTTGACCAATGAACATGACTGAACGGCCATCTAAAAGCCCAAAACCTCCAACCATTGCTTTATCGTCTTTAACACTACGATCACCGTGAAGTTCTTGAAACGTTCCTTTTGTTAATGCCTGAATATAAGCTAAAGTGTAAGGCCTATCTGGGTGTCTTGAAAGTTGTACTCGCTGCCACGGAGTAAGATTTCCTAATATTTCTTTTGTTTTATCCTCTAATTTTCGGGTGAGTTCGTTTATTTTATCGGTCATTTCAACACCGGTATTTTCGCCTAATTCTTTGGCTTGTTCAATCTTTACTTCAAGATCTTTAATTGGTTCTTCGAAATCTAAATAGGTCTTCATACGAATGAAATTAGTAAGACAAAATTAGTAATAATGCTTGGTTATTGTACTTTTGTTTTATGATAATCTTTCCACAAGCTAAAATAAATTTAGGATTACATGTGTTAAAAAAACGCGAGGATTCTTATCACGAGGTAGAAACGTGTATGTATTCTATTCCTCTTTTTGACATTTTAGAAATCCTTCCAGCGGATGATTTTAGTTTTTTGCAAACTGGTTTGGTAGTGGATGGAGATGTTGAATCAAATTTGTGTGTGAAGGCATTTCGTCTAATTCAAAATGAATTTGGTATTCCAAATGTATACATGCATTTGAGAAAGCAAATTCCGATGGGAGCTGGCTTGGGAGGAGGTTCATCTGATGCAGCACATGTAATCAATGGACTGAATCAATTATTTTCATTAAGTATTACTCAATCCAAAAAAGAAGAGTTGGCAGCACAACTTGGTAGTGATTGTCCTTTTTTTATTGAGGGCTCACCAAAATTAGCTACTGGAAGAGGGGAAAAGTTGGAGGAGATAGCTGTGGATTTAAAAGGGAAATATTTACAGTTGATTTATCCTGATATTCATGTTGGAACGGCTGAAGCGTATGCTGGTGTTGATTTTTATCAGGGAACAAATTCAGTTTCAGACATAATTGCGTTACCAATAACAGAATGGCAAAATCAGTTGGAAAACAGCTTCGAAAAATCCATTTTTTTGAAACATCCGATTATGCTAGAAATTCAGCAAAAATTGATAAGTAACGGTGCTTGTTATGCCGCAATGTCGGGAAGTGGATCAACTCTTTTCGGGATTTTTGAAAATGAACCTGAAAAATTGAAATTAACTATTCCTAATCAACAATTTTGTTTGGAACTATAGAAAATTGAAATTTTGGCATTTAAATGAGAATTAATTTCATATATTTGCACTCCAATTTTGAAAAAAGATTCAAGATTTACGAAATAAAAATAGCGAGATAGCTCTCCCGATAGTAATCGGGATGGTTAGAGCATAAAATGGCGAGATAGCTCTCCCGATAGTAATCGGGATGGTTAGAGCAAAATAATGGCGAGATAGCTCAGTTGGTTAGAGCGTAGGATTCATAACCCTAAGGTCCCGAGTTCAACTCTCGGTCTCGCTACCAGTAAAACCCTGACGTGATGTTGGGGTTTTGTTTTTTAGAGATGTTTTATACCTATATTTTATATTCCAATAAGCTAAATTCTTTTTACAAAGGAGAAACTAGGAATATTACAGATCGATTAAATCGCTACAATAGTGGATATGAAAAAGCAACGCAATCGGGTGTTCCATGGAGACTTGTATGGAAAGGTGAGAAAGCCACTAAATCTGAGACGAAATTACTAGAACGCAAACTCAAGAATTTATCTGTTAAAAGGACAATTGAGTTTATTTTAAAATACGATGAAGGTGTCCCGAGCTTTGACGAACTTTTGCTTGTACAAAAGTTGTCAGAATGCTGACTTGGGCGTCAGCATTCAACTCTCGGTCTCGCTACCAGTAAAACCCTGACGTGATGTTGGGGTTTTGTTTTTTAGAGATGTTTTATACCTATATTTTATATTCATCTAAACTTAGTAACATGCTAATTACTAGCTACTTATTTTATGGTTTAAAGGAGGAATTGCATTAAATATTAATCGTATTTTACAATGTTTTATTGAACCATTCGTTTATTCAATTGAAGATCAATGTTATTTCAAAACGAAAATGACGTTTAGTTTAAATTAAAACTTGTGTATTATGAAAGCATTATTTTTTGTTGTATTCTCAGTTGTTTGTTCTTTTGTTTGTTCAGCACAATATAAAACAAATAAGATTGATCCGATAGGAAATCCAAACGCTATAATTCTTAAAGTACCAGTATTATCGTTTCCAAACAAGGAGGGAAATTTCAAGACTTTTAAACCTATTTTTTCTAGAGCACCAAAGACCTATAAAGTCGTAATTTCTAATCCAACGAACAAAACTGTTCTTTTTGAATCAACCAACTACAAAGAAGAGTGGAGTGCTGCCGATTTTGTCAAACAAGCATTTCTAGTAGTAATTGATTATACAGATGAACTTGATACACCATTTCATATGGAATCTATGCTTTATCATAGACGTTGATTGTCAAATGGTAAAGGGCTGATTTTCTGCACATCAGTTCATAACAGATGAGTATTGTGATTTTTACTTTTCCAATCCTTACAGCCCTTGGGAAAGAGGATCTAATGAAAATCTTAATGGTCTTATTCGTCAATACATTCCCAAAAAATCCGATTTCTCAACCATTAGCGACCAACATATAATGGAGATACAAATGAAAATTAATACTAGACCTAGAAAACGTGTTGGATATGAAAATCCTATATTTGTTATGGAAAAATTATTGTTTAACCCTAAAGTTGCATTTGTAGCTTGAATTCAGCAAATCAAATCATGTTATCATCAAATAAACTATTAAAACCTTAACAATGCAATAGCACTTCTATGTAATTTAATTGGAACCAATGAATTTATTTATTTCATCGCAAAATTCTTTTTGAAAGGGGGTATCCACGTCGTAAATATCTCCAGACAACGTTTGTATGCGAATCCCGAACTTCATTCCCTTTGCAAGAAATCGCCAACCGGACTCACCTTGGTTGACAAATGATATTTCTTTTAATTCTGATATCGGTATGTCCAAGTAATACAAATGATATCCATTCAAATCAATTTCTAAACCTTTTTTCGGGTAATTTTTATAAATTTCGTAAATTTTATAAGTTCTTTTATTAATGTAAATTGTTGGATTAATATTTACAATTCTCAATACAGATGGAGATATAGCAATGAAACTATACAGACCATTTCCAGCCAATGTAAAACTTCCATTTTGAAAGAAAGGATCTGTTTCAAGAGTTGTTTTTTTCCATTTATCAATTTTTTCCATAAATCGAAAATAAAAAAATACAATAGCACTCAACAAAATCAATAAGATTAAACCAAAGATTAAATCACCTACTATAGCAATTAACGAAGAAAATATCACCACAAGGTAGGTTACAACTTTTCCCCATGTAGGTATTCTTTTTGAAGTTAAAATTTTCATGACAAATAGTTTTATAGAATGAATAATTATTTATCTACTCCTTATTTTTTTTCATTAATTCCAAAATATCCTTGTCATTTTTAAGAGTTTCATCTATATATTTATATACTTTATGATTTAATTTCATAGCTTCTATTACCACCTCTTTATCCTTTTTTAATGATATATCTGCATATTGAAAAGCATCAATTTTTTTGAGAATTGCCATTAGCACAACCTCCTTATCCTTCTTGAAACTATTATCTGCAAATTCTAATGAATACGGATTTTGTTTTATCGCAGCTAATACCACTTCTCGATCTTTTTGAAAGCTTTCATCCGCAAACTTCAATGCTCGACCATCTTTATTAACCGCTAACATAACAACTTTTTTGTCTTTTTTGAGAGACTTGTGTGCAAATTCTAAAGCAATTCCAGATTCGTTTAAAGCAAATAATACTATTTCTAAATCTTTTTTCATAGATGAATTTGCATATTTGAGAGTTTGCCCCGAGTAATTTAATGCGATTTTAACTAGATCTTTGTCCTTTCTTTCTGAATTGCTTAAAAATTCAAGAACATACCCATTGGTAGTCAATAACTGAATTATATTGTTGCGGTCTTTTAAAATTGATTTATCAACGTATTTAAATAAATCGCTATCATAATTCAAAGCAGTGGTAATTAAATCCATATCCCCTCGAAGAGAAATATCGACATATTCAAAATTGTTTCCATTTCTTTCTACGGCAAGTTTCGCCAGCTCCTTATCTTTTCTTAAGCTTTCATCTACATCGCCAAATAACGGTTCCATTTCTTCATTTTGGTAATTTAATGCTAATGTAACTACCTCCTTATCTGCTGCTAATGTTTCATGAGCATACTTAAAACTATTAGGATTGATTTGTATTGCGGTCATTACAAATTCTTTGTTTTGACGTAATGTAATATCTGCATATTCTAAAGATGAATATCCAAAATTTCCAATAACTTCCATATAATCTCTGTCACCAGATAGTGCAGCTAAGATAATTTCTTTGTCCCTAAACAAAATTGGATCAACATCATCCAATACATTATATCTATAGTCATAATCATCCTGATATGCTTTAATTGCAGCAAGCACGACTTCCTTATCTTGTTTCAGTGACTTAGAAACAATTTGAAAAGATGATTTACAATTTGACACTGCTATAAGGGCAATTTCCTTGTCTGAACGAAAATTTTCTGGTAATAACTTGAAATTACATGGCTCCTCTTGAGTATAACTTAACGCTGAAGCTCGATCATTAATTTTCTGAGAAAATGAGGTTATGCTTAAGAAAAACACAAATACTGAAATAATATTTTTTTTCATTGTGAATGAATTGTAAAAGTTAGAATTCTACAAATATATAATAATAAAAACAAAATATCTATTTGCAATGAAATAATAGAGAAACTATTAGAGAGAAAAAAATAGACTTAAAGTTGGAATTCTTGAAAAAAGAAGTCAACGGATAAAATGTCCAGTAAAGTGGTTAAAAACACGGTTTCGACACGCACATGCTCAACTTGCATCTTTCATATAGTAGAAGTTAATTGTTATATAAAAAATAATCCGTATTGAAAGTATTTAATGACATTTATGACGTCTTTCAGTATTGTAAATCCTAATAACCTGAGTTCGATTCTAAAATTTGAAATTCAGATTAACATAAAAATCTGTTAGACAAGACGTTTACTCGAAAATTTAGCGGGCTAAATTGAGAGGGAACAACATAGTATAACTGGTTTTTATTTAAAGTTTATTACTATTCCACTGATAAACAACGATTTACTTCGCAACCCTTTTTCGATTTATCCTGATAAATCTTCAATAGCGTAGTTCGTAACTCATTGTTTCTGAGCGGTCTGAATCCAATTTTATAAATCGAACTCAGGTTAATATATTATCTTATTCCTTCATATAAACTCGCAAATAGTTAAAATATTCCGCTGGAGTGTACTTGCTGTCTAATTCTAAAAAAAAGGTTTAGAATTATTATTTTTTAAGATTCCAATTAGAAGACGATGTTTCACTTATCCATAAAGTGAATCATTAGACTCCTCTCAATTTTGAAATACCACCGACCTAGTAAATCGATAAATACTATCCGTTCCAACTGCAGTAAATCGAGAATCAGTGGTGGCTGGAAAAGGTCCGCCATGATGCATACTTTCACATACTCTAACTCCGGTTGGCACTCCGTTTTTAATTATCCTTCCAACTTTTTGACTAACTTCGAAAATAAAATCACTATTTTCTTCAAATTCGCTTTCAGAGATTAATAAAGTGGCGGTTAATTGCCCTTCTAAATGATTAATTGCAGCGAGTAATTCTGATTTTGAAGAATAATATAAAACGAGTGCAAATGGTCCAAATACTTCTTTTTGAAGTGTTTCTGAATTTAGGAATTTATCTACTGACGTAATCAGAAGTGCTTGTCTTCCAATTAATGGAAATAAATCTCCTGTTTTTTCAATTAACTCGCCCTGGCATTCGTTATATCTTTCTAGTTTTTTATTTTCATACGAATGATAAATTGTCGGATGAAGCATAGTGAACGAAGGCTCTGAAAGAACTTTTCTTGCTAATTGATCTACAAAATCTTGCCCTTCTTCACCTATTGGAACAAAAAATATCCCGGGCTTTGTGCAAAATTGTCCGGCGTCATTGGTGATTGATTTAGCAAACATCGTTGACCATTCATCTGTCTTTTCTCGTAAAAGTTCAGGAGAAACAAAAACGGGGTTACTGCTTCCCATTTCAGCAAAGAGTGGAATGGGTTCTTCGCGTTCATTTATTGAATCCAATAATGCTTTTCCTCCTGAAAAACTTCCCGTAAATCCAACGGCTTTAATTCTTGAATCCTTTATAAGTTTTTTAGCCAAATCATATCCATCGTCGAAGAGTTGAGAGAAGATTCCAGGATGAAATTCAGTTTTAGTAATTGCCTTCTGAATTGCTTGTCCCACTCGAAAACTTGTCTCAGGATGAAAAGGATGCGCTTTTACGATTACTGAACATCCAGCCGCCAAAGCAGAAACAGTGTCACCACCAATTGTGGAATACGCTAAGGGAAAATTACTGGCTCCAAAAACCAAAACTGGTCCAACACCTATTCTTTTTTTTATCAATTTTGGTAGGGACAAACTTATGTTTTCTGGTGTTTCAGATTGTATTTCCGAAAAAGCCTCAGTTAAGAAATTAGCAAATAACTTTAGTTGATTAATTGTTCTGTTAAATTCAATAGTAAATCTTTCACCTGAAAGCCCACTTTCCTTGCAGTAACTGTATTTTATTTCTTCTTTAGCAATTACTAATTCCTCTGCAATCGCGCGAAGCAAAACAGTTCTACTTTCAGCTTTAGACTGTGCAAATGATTGAAAAGAAGTCCAAGCAGAATCAAGTGCTATTTGAATTTCAGAGGCAGATGCACAAAGAAATTGCTCGGTATTTTCACTATTTTCTTTTGGATTAAAAGAAGAGAAATAACGATTTCCTTGATGAGAAACGGAACCTAAAATTTGATTCCCAAACATTGTGATTTAGGCCGGTGTTACTTCAAATTTGTAACTTTCCATGATTTGATTTGACAGTAATTTCTTACATGCTTCATCTACTTTTTGTTCGGCAACAGATTGGTTATCAGCTTCTATAAATAACCGAATATGTTTTCCGATACGAACACCCTCTATTTCTGGAAGTCCAATATTGGTCATCGAATTACTTACCGCTTTTCCTTGTGGATCCAACAATGCGTCCAAGGGCATAACATCAATTTCAGCTTTAAATTTCATATTGTTGCTTTTTTTGTAGTAAAAACTTCTATTAATGAGAATAGAATAAACAAAAGTACAATGATTGGAATAGACCAAACAAGAAAAATAGGAATAACTATTACCGAACTTATTAACAATAAGTAGCGATATTGATTATTTTTCCAACCAAAAGATTTAAATTTCATCGCCATTAAGGGTAACTCAGCAACCAACAAAACGGGGAAGAGTAAGCAGATTGTCGCAATTGTATATTCTTTAAATAGTGAGGCAAATGGACCGGTAAATATTTCTGACCACGTTGAGAAATTTAAAAGAAAGTGTAGCGGAAAAAACAAGAAAAACAAAGTATTGAGTGGTGTTGGAATACCTATAAATTTATCGGACTGTCGTGTGTCAATATTGAATTTCGCTAATCGAAAAATCGAAAAAAATGGAATTGCCAACGCACAAAGTGGAAGGTATTTTATAGAAGCATCAAAATCATTTGGAATATCGTGAAAAAGAGCTTGAAGCCAACTTTCGGACTGGTATTGAATAAATGAGATTGCATCTAAATCTTGAATGAAAACAGCCTGAAAACTTTGGATATAAACGGCAAGCATAAACATCATAATAATTCCTGGAGCGACGCCAAAAGAAACTACATCAGCTAGTGAATCTAATTGTTTTCCTAAATCACTCGAAATGGAAAGTAATCGCGCTACAAAACCATCTAAAAAATCGCAAATCATTGCAATAAAAAGCAGCGCTACAGCGTAATCCATTCTGCCTCCAAAACATGCCACAATACTCAAAATACCACTTGTAAAATTAGAAGCGGTCAATAGATTGGGTAAATTGAAAAGTGGATGTTTTAAAATCTTCATTTGTTTAGTAAAATTGGCTTTTTTAATTTAATTTTACATTTGCTGCGAAAAGTACACAATTTTTTGAAAATTGAAGTGTTATAGCTAGTAAAACTTTCCAAATGAAACAAAACATTTTAATTGTATTCATTCTTTTTAGTGCCACTTTTGTTTGGTCACAAGATAATACGATTGCTCCAAAATATTCCAATGAATTTTTAGCCATTGGTGTTGGAGCTGATGCCTTGGGGATGGGAAATGCTTTTGTTGCTCAGACATCAGGAGCTAGTTCTTCTTACTGGAATCCTGCGGGGTTGATTGGAGTTAATAAATGGATGGAAGTTAGTTTTATGCACGCCGAATATTTTGCGGGCATTGCGAAATACGATCAATTAAGTTTAGCACATACCATTAATGATAAAAGTGCACTTGGCTTCACAGCAATTCGCTTTGGAGTGGACGATATTCCAAATACAACGCAATTAATTGATAACAATGGAAATATCAACTACGACAATGTATCTTCATTTTCAGCGGGTGATTATGCGTTTATTTTTTCGTACGCCCGAAAATTACCTATTGAAGGAATGACTCTCGGTGGATCTTCCAAAGTGATTTACAGAAAAGTAGGAGATTTCGCTAGATCTTGGGGTTTTGGTTTGGATGCCGGTTGGCAATACCAAGTAAATTCCAAGTTGAAAATGGGTGCTATGCTAAGAGATGCAACTTCAACATTTAATGCTTGGACCTTCTCTTTAGACGATGAAACTAAAAATGTGTTCTTGAATACAGGAAATGAGATTCCTGAAAATGGACTTGAATTGACTTTACCAAAAATGATTATTGGAGTCGCAGGAAATTTCCCTCTATCTAAAAAAGGCTTCACACTAGGCGGGGAAATTGACTTTGATATTACAACAGACGGAAGAAGAAATACCATTATTAGCGCAAATCCTTTTTCAATTGACCCACATGCTGGAATTCAAATTGGTTTCAAAGAATTTGTGAAAGTAAGAGCTGGAGTAACTAATATGCAATACACGACAGAATTAGACAACTCTAAAAAGTTTAATCTTCAACCAAATATTGGATTAGGTGTTGCCATCAAAGGATTTTATTTAGATTATGCTTTTACAGACATCGGAGATGCATCCGTTGCCTTGTATTCCCACATTATTTCATTAAGATTAAAACTTGATAAACCCAAGAATGCAATAAAATGAGGTACATTTTAGTTTGTTTTTTTTTCATCAATATTGTTGCTAGCAAGGCGCAGAACTTTGGAAATGAATGGATTAATTACAATCAAAAATATTATTCCTTTCCCGTTGTCCAATCAGGAATTTACAAATTAGATTATTCGACGCTACTTTCTGCAGGAATCCCACTAAATACTTTTCAACCGTCTAATATTCAGATTTTTGGACGCGAAAAGGAAGTGCCGTTGTTTATCGAAGATGGCGGAGATAACACGCTAAATAGTGGTGATTACATTCTTTTTTATGCGCAGCGAAACGATGGATGGCTTGATTCTACACTATATGATGATCCATCTTGGTTGGGTAATCCA
This sequence comes from Crocinitomicaceae bacterium, assembly GCA_044237035.1. GTDB lineage: Bacteria > Bacteroidota > Bacteroidia > Flavobacteriales_D > Crocinitomicaceae > UBA952. The sequence continues at coordinate 78,014 of JBIIFU010000004.1, read as the reverse complement.
AAATACAGTTTATACAATGATACCATCCAATATTTCTTTACTTGGAATAATTTAACAACAAATAAAAGAGTTCAAATTCAAACGGATGTCAATGTGTCTGCTCATTCCCCTGCTAATTTTGTTCTATTTGAAAAATCATCATGGTATAATGAGAAATACAACGAGGGAGAAAAAACATCTGATGCTTCTAGTTCTTATTATGTTCATGGTGAAGGTTGGGGAAAAACTCCTCTCAATGGAGTAAGTTCAACTCCACAATTGTGGGATTTTGGCACCACTCAATTTGAAAATATTTATCAAGGAATAGGTGCGCCTGCTGTATCTTATTCAGCCGTTGTTGTTGGTTCTTCAAATGCGTATTTTGGAACAGGATTAGGAAATCACCATACAAGACATACTATTGGCTCGTCAAATTATGTTTTGTTTGATTCCATTTTTTCAGGTTACAAAAGCGTTTATGTCAATAAAACTTTACCCGTCTCTGTCCTACCTGCAAGCGGAAATTCTAATTTTAAAGTTGCGATTGTTAATGATCTTGGAAATGTTGCAACAGATTTTCAGTCAATCAATTATTGGTCATTTAGGTATCCGCGAATCACCAATTTTAATAATGCAACAAACGCTACCTTTTCAGTAGTCAATTCAACGACATCAGCGAAAATTCGTCTGAATATTTCCAGTTTGAATGTAACTAATCCCGTTGCTTTCTCAATGGGCACACAAATGCATAAAATTCCTCTGATTCAATCGGGAGGACAATGGCAATGTGTAATTCCTAATGATCCAACAGGTGTTAATCAAACAGTTGTTATTCAAGACTTAAATTCAGTGATAAATGTGCCTCAAATAAAACCTGTAAATTCAACAGGTAATTTTGTAAACTACGGGGCAATACCGAATTTGGAAAGTGCTTTGCTTTTTATTTATCCTGGTAAATTAAGAAATAAGGCACTTGAATATGCAACGTACAGGAGTGGAACTGCCGGCGGGTCTTATAATGTAATTCTAGCGCAAGTCGAAGATTTATACCAGCAATTTGGAGGTGGAATCCCAAAACACATAAATGGAATTCGAAGATTTTCTCATTTTATTTATGAAAACTCAACCCAGAAGCCCGTTGGACTTTTCTTAGTCGGCAAAGGCATTCGTGAGGCAAATATTACATCAACAACGAATATTGGACCTGGTTCAAGAACAAATGCCTCTGCTTACCAAAATAATTTGATCCCTTCTTTTGGTCAACCTTCTTGTGATCAATGTATTACATCGAATTTTGAAAATCAGGACAAATTTGCCCCCCTTATTCCTACGGGAAGAATTTCTGTCCAAACAGAGGAGGAATTACAAACGTATTTAACTAAGGTAATTGAATACGAGCAGCAACAAGACCAGCAGTCCTCCTATTCAACTGCTACCAAAGATTGGCAAAAGCAAATACTACATTTTTCAGGAGGAGGTAGTTCTGGAGAGCAAAACTTGTTTCAGAATTTTCTAAATTCCATGGCTGATTATGCCGAGGGAAATTATTTTGCAGGAAAAGCTACGTTGGTTGCGAAAGATAATAACGATCCCATTTCACCTGCCGAACTTGAAGTAGTTAAAGAGAGAATTTCGGATGGTGTGAGTTTGATGAATTTCTTTGGCCATTTCACTACATCAGAATCTGGTTTTGATGTGAATATTGACGAACCTCAAAATTGGGATAATCAAGGAAAATACCCAGTGTTATTGGCGAATTCGTGCTATAACGGAAATATTTTTCATAATGCATCTTCAAATTCTCAATCGTTTGTGCTCACTCCAAACGCAGGTGTAATTGCATATATCGGCACCATCAACTATGGTTTCGATGGCTCACTATATCAATATTCTTCTAATTTTTACAAGCAATTTAGTTTATACAACTACGGGGGAACAATAGCCGAACATATAAAAGGTAGCATGGATTCCGTTCTGACCGGATCAAGTTCACTTCAAACAGAGGCGACATTTTGTCAAATGACTTTGAATGGAGATCCTATGTTGCGTTTAAATTATCACAACAAACCGGAAATTGAATTAACGGATTCAAGGGTTAGTTTTGGCCCCAGTTTGATAAGTTATGCTACTGATTCATTGGATATTTCAATTACAATTCGAAACCTTGGAAAATCTATCACGGATACAATAGTTGTGGATATTACGCGTGATTTTCCAAATTCTCTTTCTGATTCTGTTTACATAGTAAATTTTACTGGACTTGATTATGAAAAGAAGATTGATTTAAAAATTCCTTTTCAGCCATCCATAGGAATTGGGTTAAATAAATTTACAATTAGAGTCGATATTCCTAATCAATACGATGAACAAGACGATGATTTATTCAATAATCAGATTACTAAAAACTTCTTCATCGATGTGGATGGTATTGAACCCATTTTACCGACCGATTTTGCTGTCGTTCCGAAAGACAGTATTACGCTGTTTGCTTCAACTATTAATCCATTAGCACCATTTGCAACGTATCGTTTTGAAATTGACACCAATGTTACGTTCAATAGTCCATTTGCGCGTTATTCCGAAAAGTCGGGTTTAGGCGGATTGAAGCAAGTTAACCCATCAGAATGGAAATTAAAATCAAATAATCAACTTTCTGAATTAACATTAACGGATAGTTCTGTTTACTTTTGGCGAGTAGCCTTGGTTGAACCAACGTATAAGTGGAAAAGAAGATCATTTCAATTCATTAAAAACAAATCAGGTTGGGGACAAGCGGATTATGATCAATTTGTTTCTAATTCTTTTAATGGGCTTAATTTAAGTAGTCAAACTGAACAGCGTAACTTTCAACCAAATGAAGCTCAAATTACTTGTTTAGCAAAAACCACAAATCAGTCTCCTGGTTATCTTGATAACGAATGGACATTAAATGGTGCTCAACAAGACTATGCCTTTTGTGACTACATTAACCCAAATTTTCATGTTGCTGTAATTGATCAATCCACTTTACAAGCTTGGGGAACAAGATATACTCTCCCGAATGGAACTGTATTAAATCCACAGAATAATTTTGGGAATTTGAATGATAATAATTCACTCTGTTTCAATCGATCTATGAAGTATTTTACTTTTGGACAAAATTCACTTCAACAAATCAATAATTTTCAAAATTTAGTTGAGAATGAGGTTCCAAATGGTGATTATATTCTAGTTTATACACCCATTGCAACCCGATATGATTGGTGGAATGTAATCGATCCGACACTTTACACCACTTTTCAAAATTTAGGTTCTACGCAAATCGTTCCTGGAAGACCAAATAAACCGATGATTTTTCTCACGAGAAAAGGAGATCCAAGTTTTGTCGTAGAAGTTTTCACGCAGGGGAATGAGGATATTTTTATGGATACCGTAATTACTGGCATTCAATCGATAGGTAGAGAGTCATCACCACTTATTGGCCCGTCCTCACAATGGAATTCAATTTTTTGGAAACATTCCACCTTAGAGCAACCTACAGCCGATACAACTAATTTGGAAATTCAATTGTTTGATGCCTTCGGCAATTACAAAAGCTCAATTGATACAACCTTCTTTTCTGGAGATTCACTCCTTAATATAAGTAACTTATTTAGTGCAGATTCAGTTCCATATTTAAAGGTAGTTGCCAAGTATTCTGATACAACAGCGTTCACACCTTCTCAATTGAAATATTGGCAAGTATTATATGATGGCGTTCCAGAAGCAGCAATTGATGCATCAAATGGATATGTATTACAACCTCAAAATGATACGCTTCAAGAAGGTCAAATTGGCAAGTTCGCCGTAGATATAAAGAATATCAGTAGTTTACCTATGGATTCTTTAAAGGTCAATTATTATATTATTGATCAAAATCAAGTGAGACATAATCTAGATTATCCACGACAAGATTCGTTGCTTGTAACTTCAACACTGAAAGACACCGTTTCTTTTGATACAAAAGGATTAGTAGGAAACAATTGGTTTTGTATGGAGGTTAATCCGTATATTGACCAACAGCTATCGCAACTTGACCAACCAGAGTTATCTCATCTGAATAATCTGTTGCAATTTCAATTTACAGTAGTTGATGAAGATGTAAATCCATTATTGGATGTGACGTTTAATGGCCGACATATTTTAAACGAGGATATTGTTTCTCCAACAACTGAAATTTTGATTTCATTGAAAGATGAAAATCCCTATTTGATAATGGATTCCGATGCAGATACTTCACTTTTTGGAATTTATTTAACAGATCCTGATGGGATTCAAAAGCGCGTCCCTTTTATGGATGCAAGTGGAAATACAATTATGGAATGGATTCCAGCAAATTCAACAAACAAGCGATTTAAAATTAATTTCCCAACCTATTTTGAGAAATCAGGCATGTTTAGTCTTTTAGTTCAAGGTAGCGATAAATCAGGGAATTTGTCCGGAGATTTGGAGTATAAGATTGATTTTGAGGTTATTCATGAATCAATGATTACTCAAATGATGAATTATCCCAATCCATTTTCAACCAGCACTCGTTTTGTTTTCACATTGACTGGTGACTATGTTCCTGATGATTTTCAAATTCAAATTATGACCGTTACTGGAAAAGTAGTTCGTGAAATTGATGAGGTAGAATTTGGACCAATTTCAATTGGAAAAAATATTTCTGAATTTGCATGGGATGGACGAGATCAATTTGGAGATATACTGGCAAATGGAGTTTATTTGTATCGCGTAAAAGCCAAAATAAATGGAGAGGACATCAAAAGATTGGAATCGGGGGCTGACGCTTACTTTAACAAAGAGATTGGCAAAATGTATATGATTCGTTGATTAAAAACCTGAGTTCGATTTATAAAATTGGATTCAGACCGCTCAGAAACAATGAGTTACGAACTACGCTATTGAAGATTTACCTTGGGTGCTACTTTGTGGTATTGGGATAAATCGAAAAAGGGTTGAGAAGTAAATCGTTGTTTATCAGTGGGATAGCAATAAACTTTAAATAAAAACCAGTTATACTGTGTTGTTCCCTCTCAATTTAGCCCGCTAAATTTTCGAGTAAACTTCTTGTCTAACAGATTTTTATGTTAATCTGAATTTCAAATTTTAGAATCGAACTCAGGTTAAAAAAACTTACAACTGAAAATCGCCGTATCATCATCGTATTTTTGTTTTCCCTTCCATTCTTCCAATTTTGAAAAAATAATGGAATTCATATCTTCCATAGCTAGGTTGGAATACAGTTCAATGTTTGCAACTAAGTGTTCAATTCCAAATTGTTCTCCTTCCTCGTTCTCCAACTCAACAATACCATCAGTATACAATACCAAACTTGAATTAGGTGTAATCGTTAAATGACCCACTTTTACCGAGGGGAGTTCATCCAGCATCCCTAATCCGGTGCAGCCACTTTCCAGCATAAAAACTTCCTTGTTTTGAAATAAAATTGGATGGTTATGTCCAGCGTTTACGTATTTTAATTCCCGGGTAAAACCATTGTAGTGTGCGATAAAAAACGTGATGAATTTTTCGCCATGTGTTGCACGAACGACTTTTTTATTCAATTCCTCCATAAGGAAAGGCAATTCAAAGTTTTGATACTTTAAAACCGTGCGTATGGTAGCTTGAAAATTAGCCATGAGTAAGGCGGCTGAAATTCCTTTTCCTGATACATCCGCAATGCACATAATGTATTCTTCATCGCCTAATGGAATGAAATCATAATAGTCACCACCAATGGCGTGTCGTGGAATATAGCGTGCTGAGATATCTAATTTTTTATTGGAGGGTAAATCAGTTGGTAAGAGTAATTTTTGCATTTCTCTAGCCACCTCCAATTCTTTGTTAATTCGCTCTTGAACTAAACTTTTTTTGGCCAACGATTTATTTTCAATAGCAACGGAAATAATGTTTGAAATTGTTTGAACAAAGGTAAGATTGAGAGAATCACTATTTGGAATTATTGAATTCGTTGATTTTGAAATTAGTAGATAAGAAAGTGGTTTGTCCTCGTGCACAACGGGAATCACCGCTTGAAATTCATTCAATAAATCAGAATTAGAAGAGGCGAGCATGGTAATTTCTTTAAATCGAACAAGGGATTTTACTAGCTCATCCATTGTGATTTTACCCTTTATTCCGAGTTTTATTAGCGTGCTCCAAGTTTCTTGTCGTTGAATAAAAACAATTTTTGTAAACCCGAGTTGTTCTTTGAGTATAAATGTAAATATTCGAATCAGCTGTTCTATGGGGCCATTTTCATTAATCGCCTTGGTAATTTCAAGAAGAGAATTAAGCTGAATTTCTTTCAGGTGATTTTGTTGCTCTAATAATTGAATTTTTTTCTCAATCATTGGATAACCTATCAATTAAATTGGGAAGCTTTTTAAGTGCAATTATTTCTCGAAATTTCTCTTTGGCTTCTTCGCAAGGGCTACCGAAATAAGTTTTGCCTGCTGCTAGATTTTTTCCAATTCCAGATTGAGCGTACACGGTTACATTATCCTCAATCGTAACATTACTTGCACAACCAACTTGTCCCCAAAGGGTAACGTGATTTTTTATGATTACACAACCTGCAATTCCAACTCCCGATGCCATCAAACAATGTTCGCCAACTTGTGTATCGTGGCCAATGTGAACCTGATTATCGAGTTTTGTTCCCTTGCCTATGCGAGTCATTCCTGTTACACCTGCATCTATCGTACATAATGCGCCAATTTCAACCTCAGATTCGATATGTACGCCACCGCATGAATGCATTCTGTCATAACCCGTTTCCTTTTTTTTATAATAAAATGCGGAATGCCCAAGTACGGTATTTGGACCGATGATTACATTATTTTCAATAATCGTGTTGTCTCCAATAACCGCCCCAGCCATGATTTTACAGTTCTTACCGATGGTCACATTAGATCCTAAAAATACATTTGGAAAAACAACAGCTGTTGAGTCAATATTTTGATTAACCGGTTTGTATGGATCCTTTTCAGGCATAAAATAACGCGTCAACCGATTGAATTCATCAAAAGGAGTTTGCGAAATGATAAGTGCTTTTCCAACAGGACAAGCTACTTCTTTATTAATTATGATTGTCGTTGCGGCAGAACTAAGCGCCTTGTCATAGTATTTTGGGTGATCAACAAATACAATGTCCCCATTTTCTACCATATGAATTTCGTTAATTCCGGTTATTTTGTGTTCTGGCTTTCCGATGTATGTGCACGAAATTAAATCACAAATCTCTGACAACGAATATTCTCTTGGTAATTTCATATTGAACTACTATTTTAACAAAAGTAGCGTGAAGGACATGGTATTTTTAAACTTCTAGGAATAAGTTATCCTTTAAAGGTTGTTAATTGTTACTTCATTAAAATATCAAACAGAAATAATAATAACTAATTTTGTAAAAAAAATAAGAAAAATGAAAAGCATATTCTACTTGTTTCCGGTGCTCCTATTCTTCGTTGCATGTTCTTCTGGAGAACCTGAAGAGGTTCAAAATTATGGGTCTCCAAATTCGGCTGATTCGCAGGATGTTTCAAAAATCTATGCGAAGGAAAAGGCAGCGGGTGATGCATTTTTGGCCAAGAATAAGCAAAAGAAAGGAGTTGTTACAACTGCATCTGGATTACAATACGAAGTTCTTAAAGAGGGGAGTGGCGCTAAACCAACTGCAGAAAATACGGTTAAAGTTCATTACACAGGATTTTCAATTGATGGGAAAAAATTTGAGAGTTCTTTAGATCAAGGTAAACCCATTGAATTCCCCTTGAATCAAGTTATCAAAGGATGGACTGAGGGGCTTCAACTAATGAATAAAGGCTCAAAGTATAAATTTTATATCCCAACAGAATTAGCTTATGGGCAAAATCCTCAACCGGGTGGACCTATTCAACCAGGAAGCACCTTGATTTTTGAAGTAGAATTATTGGACTTTAAAGAAAGTGAAAAGCAAATAGGATTAAAGTTTTTAGAGCAAAACAAAAAGAAAAGCGGTGTGAAAGTAACAGCTTCTGGATTGCAATACGAAGTTGTTAAACAAGGTACAGGAAAAAAACCGACCCCATCAAATACGGTTAAGGTTCATTACACAGGAACTTTGATTGACGGGACAAAGTTTGACAGTTCAGTGGACAGAGGTCAGCCCGCCGAATTCAGATTAGATCAAGTAATCGCTGGATGGACAGAAGGATTGCAATTGATGGCAGTTGGTTCGAAATTTAAATTTTACATCCCAAGTGAGTTGGCGTATGGAGATAATCCTAGAGAAGGAGGTCCAATTCAACCAGGCAGCACCTTGATTTTTGATGTAGAATTACTTGAAGTTAAAAAATAAATAATGAAGCAATTTCTCTTTTTTTTAGCGGTATTGGTTCTAGCTGTATCTTGTGGAGATGATCATAAAGGTACCGTTGAGAAAATTAAGTTTAAAAGTGAAAAAGAAAAATTGTCTTATGCGTTGGGGGTAAATCAAGCGGAGCTCTATTTCAATAAAGCTAATTTAAGTCCTGAAGATTTTAATCAAAATAAAGTAATAGAAGGATTTTCCAAAGAACTAAAAGCTGATTTCGAAATTGATTCGGCGTGTATTCAAACGGTGCAGCTTTTCTTGGGGAATGGCCAAGAAGAAATAAATGATAGATATAGTGTTGAAGGTTCGTATTGCATAGGAAAAATGAATGCTCAAAATTTCATGAGAATCTGGAATAAACCAGGTGCCATTGAGAAATTAGATCTGGATTTTGTTAAACGAGGATTTAAAGATGTGGTTCAGAAAAAACCCTTGTCACTGACAAAAGCAGATCGATCTTTATTAATTAAAAATTTCTACGAGAAATTGGTCGAAGATTTAACAAAAGCAATGTTAGATACAGTGCTCGTTAAGAAAAATATTCAAAAAATTGAAAATGAAATTTTAATTGAAACCATCCAAGAGGGAACTGGAGCAATGCCTACAGATTCATCAGATATTACCATGGACTTTATTTTAACCACACCATACGGGGATACAATGGATAATAGTTTTAAAAGACCAACAGAGAATAAAGAACCTGCATTTAATGTTCAACAAATGTATGAAGGATGGTCGATAGCATTTCCAAAATTGAAACAGGGTGGAACGTATCGGGTTTATATTCCTTTTGATATGCATAAGGATCCACGGCTTCCATTTCCGTATATTATTTATTATGTAAAGCTTAATAATATCGGTCCGAAAGGTTCGCTTACTAAAACGGATAATTCCACTAACAAAAGGATTAACCCAATTAAATAATTATATAAAGATTTTAAGCCACAAAAAAAGCCGACTTAAAAGTCGACTTTTTTTCTAAATAGCTCAATTTTTATTTAGCTGCCAAATATTTTTCAGAAACTACGTCCCAATTAATCACGTTAAAAAATGCTTGAACGTAATCTGGTCTTCTGTTTTGGTAGTGAAGGTAATACGCATGTTCCCAAACATCCATACAAAGTATTGGAGTTCCTGAGCATCCTTCGCCCATTAACGGATTATCTTGATTTGGAGTTGAGCAAATTTCTAATTTTCCATCAGTAACACACAACCAAGCCCAACCTGATCCAAATCGAGTAATTCCTGCTTGACCAAATTTTTCTTTGAACGCATCAAACGAACCAAATGTAGCATTCATGTCTTCGGCCAAAGCACCTGTAGGTTGTCCTCCTTTGTTCGGACCCATTACTTCCCAAAATAAATTATGATTCCAAAAACCACCACCATTATTTCTAACAGCTGGTTTATCCAAGCAATTTTTTAGGATATCTTCGATGGATTTACCTTCTAAGTCTGTTCCTGCAATTGCGTTATTCAAGTTGGTAATGTATGCTTGATGATGCTTCGAATGGTGTATTTCCATTGTTCTGGCATCAATGTGAGGTTCTAATGCGTCGTATGAGTACGCAAGATTTGGAAGTTCAAAAGCCATAATTATTATTTTAATTAGTGAATATTTAATTGGACAAATTTAATTAGAAATTGAACAACAATTGAATTTAAAAGTTCTGTTATAGATAAATTCATTAAAAGTAATTAAAGCTTCGCTATGTAAAACATTTAGATTTTCGACATTTCAGAGCCTTAAAATAACTATCTTTGTTTAGATTTAAGAAATAATTCAGCGAATCGTCTATTGTTTATACAACAAAATTTGTTGATTTATCTCTTTAAAATTTTACTTATTAATTTTTCTTTTATGAAACATTTTATAGTGTTATTTTTATTGATCATTACTACTTTTTCAGCCAACTCTCAGTGTGAAAATTTTAATGATTATGGGATAGTGACTGCCCCGACAACTGGAACTACAACTATTTCAACGTGTTCGTTTCAGACTGAATATTCAACTATAACTGATGTTTTAGCTGCTACAATTTATCAATGTGAAATTTTAAATGGTGGTTATATTACCATTAGAGAAGGAGCTTCAAATGGTCCTGTTGTTGCAGCTGGTATAAGTCCACTTAATTGGACCTCAACTATTGCGGGAACCTATTACGCTCACTGGAGCACTGATGCGTCTTGTGGTACTGCGTCCAATTGTGAAACAACAACCATAACATATATTAGTCCGGCATTCCCTTGTTCAGGTCTTCCTGCACCCGGAAACACGCTGTGTTCTGCGGGTAGTACAGTATGTCCCAATGCACCAATAAATTTAACGTTACAAAACCCAATGCTTGGATCTGGAATCACTTATCAATGGTACTCATCAACGGATGGAGTAAATTATTCTCCAATTGTTGGTGCAAATACGGGAAGTTATTCAACCTCAATTTCAACGCCTACTTATTTTTATTGCTCTGAGGATTGCTCGGGAACTTCAACTAACTCAACTCCTGTCTACCTTACAATTGCTCCTTTTAATCAATGTTATTGTACTCCTTTATATTTTACTGGAACTGACTCTGGTGATTTAATCTCCAATGTAGAAATAGAAGGAACAACATTGGCAAACAATACAGGATTCGTAGCTGGAACACCAGCTTATACTTTTTATACCGGTCAACCAAATTACACAGCAACTCTTGTACCTTCAAATTCTTATAATTTGAATATTTCTACCGGTGAATGGGGTGACCAAGGATATGCGGCTTGGATAGATTACAATGATGATGGTATTTTTGATACCACGGAGAGAATTGGTTATACAGTGGGTACAATTGGAATTGGATTGACCACAGGGCAAATAAATGACTCATCGAGTTTTGTTATTAGCTTGGCATGTACTCCTCCAGCTGGAGTTCATAGATTAAGAATAAGAGGAGTGTTTTCAATTGATGGAGATCAAATTGACCCTTGTCTTGAGTATGGATTTGGTGAAACAGAAGATTATGAAATTACAATTGCTGCACCTCCAGTTTGTCCATCGGCAGGTCTGGTTACAGGATATACTTCTACTGAAACAACAGCGAATATTTCTTGGGATTTAGGTTGCTCAAGTGCAACAACGTTTAATGTGGAATATGGTCCATCAGGTTTCACTCCTGGTTCAGGAACAATTTTGCTTAATCAGTCAGTAACAATTGCAAATAATCAGGCATCTATCAATTTATCAGGGCTCACAGGTACTACGACTTATGACTTTTATTACCAGGCTGTTTGTGGAGCTAATACAAGTGCATGGTCTGCTACGAGCCAATTTACTACAGCTTGTTCACTTATTACCGGCTTGGGTTGGTGTGAAGGGTTTGATGATAATTCAGCCACAGAGCAATGCTGGACTGTTTTAAATCTGAATAATGATTTCTCAGCTTGGGATATGAATACCCAGTTTGATCAATTTGATGGCAATAACTGTGCTTCGATAAATACTGATTTTAACAATGGAAATAATGAAGATTGGTTAATATCTCCGCAATTGAGTTTGACAGGTACTGAAATCTTGTCTTTTTATTACAAAGTTCTTAGCGATTTTGAACCAAATGACCTCAAGGTTAAAATATCAACCACTGGAAATAACCCAGCAGATTTTACGCAAACTCTTTTGAGTTTGGATACGATTTCAAATACTTTATATCAAGACACATCAGTTAACCTGGCTTCTTTTGCAGGCAACGTTTACATTGCATTTAATATTCCGCAAGGGGGACTTGATGGATGGGTTCTTTATTTAGATCAAATTTGTATTCAAGAATGTGTTCCAGCCTCAATACAAGATGACAGTATTGAAATTTGTCAAACTGCTGATTCACTTGACTTAACTACAGTATTAAATATAGGTCAGTCTTATGGTTCATGGAGTTTTGTACAAGAACCAACCAATTTGAATGGATCAGTTCTTCAATTAAATGGTTTAACAACAGGTGTGTACGAAGTAAATTATTTAGTGAATAATGCGTGTCAATCAACTTCTGCAACCGCTTTTATCAACTTGTATGAAGCATCAAATGCAGGAATTGATAGTTCCGTAGTTTTATGTAAGGCAGAACCATTTGACTTATTTAATGCGCTTGGAGGATCCTTTCAAACAATTGGTACATGGTATGATCCTTCAAATCAAGAATTGCAAAGTTCCTCTATCGTAAGTGGTAATTTCCCTGGTCAATACAATTACGATTATATTATTACTAATGGTGTTTGCCCAAGTGATACATCAAATGCGTTAGTGATTGTTGATGATTGTATTTGGGTTGGATTAGAGGAGTCAAGCTCAGAAGCAATAATGCTATATCCAAATCCGACTGATGGAATATTGAATTTATCCATTCAAAATCCAGCTGCTTCATATGTAATTGAAATTACCGATATTAATGGAAGATTAATTTATTCGGATAATATTCAGTCATTACAAAATGGAAAATTAATAGTAAATGTAGATGATATTTTACCAGGAATGTATTATTTGAATGTAATTAATTCTGATAAGAGAGCTGTGATAAGTTTCATAAAGAAATAAATCTAATTGTACGAAATGAGGAGATCCAATGGGTCTCCTTTTTTCTTAAAGAGAATTGATTGATAGAAAAAATTATGGATACAAAGCGAACAGAGATAGAAAAACTTGGTGAATTTGGATTGATTGATCACTTGGCATCGACAATTTCATTAACTAATACCACAAGTGTTAAGGGAATAGGGGATGATGCTGCAGTAATTGACATTGGAAATGATTTAGTCCAGGTTGTTTCTACAGATATGCTAGTCGAAGGGGTTCATTTTGATTTAACCTATCTTCCGCTTAAATATTTGGGATATAAGTCTGTCGCTGCAAATGTTTCTGATATTTGTGCCATGAATGCAGTTGCTGAGCAAATAACTGTCTCCATCGCTCTCTCTAATCGATTTCCCGTTGAAGCAATTGATGAATTATACGATGGAATTAAAGCCGCATGTTCAAATTATAAGGTTGATTTAGTTGGCGGAGATACAACTTCTTCGCTTTCAGGATTGGTTATTAGCATTACCGTACTTGGAAGAGCAAAAAAAGAAGATGTTGTTTATCGATCAGGAGCGAAAGAACATGATTTAATTGTGGTTACTGGAGATTTAGGTGGTGCTTATATGGGACTTCAAATTTTGGAAAGAGAGAAAGGGATTTTCAAAGAAAATCCGCAAATTCAGCCAGACCTTGATGGCCATGATTATATATTGCAACGACAAATGAGACCTGAAGCGCGAGTGGATGTGATAAACTTTTTGAAAGAGTTGGATGTTAAACCTACTTCCATGATTGATATTTCAGATGGGTTGGCTTCTGAACTGAAGCATATTTGCAAAAACAGTTCAGTAGGTTGTCATATTTACGATGAGAAAATTCCAATAGATGCTCAAACTTCAATGACTGCTCTTGAATTTGAATTAGATCCTAGTACATGCGCCCTTAATGGTGGAGAAGATTATGAGTTGCTTTTTACAATTGAACAAAAAGATTACGAGAAAATTAAAGGCAATCCTCACATGACGATTATTGGGCACATTACTGACTCCAATGAAGGCATGTATTATATCGATAAACAGGGGAGTGCTGTAGAGTTAAAGGCGCAAGGTTGGTCGCACTTCTAAATAGTAAATTATTATAATTCTTCCTCCTCTTTTGGTTTTTGTTCTTGATTAGATTTTTCTTCTTTTTTAGATTTATCTTTCTTCGATTTTTTGTCTTTTTCAGAGTCTGTGCCTTCCTCTTTTTTTGAAGATTTTTTATCTGTATTTGTGCCTTTGTCTTTCTCTTGCGCTTCTCGTTCCTCCTTTTTTTCTTTGGTTATGTCTTGCCCATATTCATTCCAATATTGTTCAGATATTATTTTACCCTTTTCATATAAAATTTCTGATTTTTTCTGGTAATTTTCGTAATTCTCTTTAAACCATCCTTGAGGAATACCTTTAACATAATTTTCTTGAAATTTTATGGAATCATTTGGCATGTAAAAAACAAATGTGCCATTTTTTATGCCCTCCTTCCAATTCTCTTCAAGCATTTTTTTACCATCATCGTAATAGGAAATATATCTTCCATTTTCTTTTCCATTTTTAAATTTTCTATCAATAATTAGAATTCCTTCTTTATTGTATTTTTTGTAAACACCATCTAATTGTCCCAAATTATAATTTACCTCAGATTCTAGCTTACTATTTGAATAATATAGTTTTTGAACTCCGTGTAGAATTGATTCAATCTGATCTTTTTTAGAAATAACTTTATAGTTTTCAAAAGAAATAGTATCGCCAGTTGGTCGTAAGAAAAGTTGGGGGCCATCTAGTTTACCTAATACATAATTAGCTATTTCTTTCACCGCATTGGTTGAGTCATAGAAAATTTCAATTAATCCATCAAATTTCCCCATTACCTTGACTCCACGCTCCTGAATACAACCAGATTCATAGTTAGAAACATAGTTTCCATTTATATTTCCATTTTCTACTTTAAATCTAAATCTAGTTTTTTCATTATGTCCAAAACATGATTCACATTCGCCATTAAACGGTTGTTTGTTATGATCCCAAAGAATAACATTTGTTCCTGGTTCAATCATTAATTTCTCATCAAAATTGACAACTCCTTTTTTTCTGCCACAATCTGAAACGATATAACCTTCCGCATCAATACTGTCTTCGTAACATTTCTTTTGACTGAAAACTGATCCGGTAGAAATAAGAAGGAAGACCCAAAATAGCTGATTTTTCATGTTATTCGATAATTAGTTTTTTCATTTGAGTTTGACGTTCATTTAGGTAATTTGAATATTCAAACTGAACACAATACATTCCTGAACTGAAACTCCTATCTAAAGTTACAATACTTTTATTTATAAAATTTACTTCCCAAATAACCTTGCCAAAAAGGTCAATTATTTTTAATTGAGGATCTTTAGCCTCATAAGGAATTGAAAATGTACAAGATTCATTTGTAGAGCTTGGATTTGGGAAAATAATAAATTCTTCTTGCGGCTGTAATTTTGAAAACAAATCTTTATCAAAATCAAATAAGAATAATCCAGAAATTCGATCAGAAATCAATATTCGATTACTGGGCAAAAAAGCGTAAATTCCCCAAGCTCCCCACATTGAAAAAGTGTTTCCCGGTTCATCTTGATGCGTGTCGTAAAAAGCAATTTCTTGCGGTGTGTTTGAACGCAAATCATAAATCCTTAGGCCATCATTGTAATATGCCACAAAAGCAAACTCATTTGTACAATGAATATTATGGGCAGTTTTATCATAGGGGGTATTGTCCGTTCCAAATAAGCTATTGATTGTGATACTAAAATCAGAATTCAAGGTAGCTTTTTTAATTTTAGTACCTGCTGTTTCATCAGCAAAAACGTACGTTTTGTTGTCAGGGCATAACCAACCTTGGTGATTGTATCCTTGATCTTGATAAATAGATAAATTACTTTTGTAAATCGGCTGATTGGGTTGTGTGAAGTCATAAATTCTAATTCCTTCGTAGCCACAATTCAAAATCGCCAGGTTATTCCTTACAAAAACATCATGAACTTCAAAAAGATCATCTGGACCTTGCCATAGTAATATTGGATTGAGAGGATCTTGTAGAGAAAACACCTTTAATGGCACTAAACTCAATTCCTGCCCATTCAGAAAAGGTGTAACCGAACAAGCATATAATAATGCATTCACAGTATCAATGAATAAATTGTGAATTTTTCCAATTTCTGAATTTTGGATATCTTGGACGAGTGAAACAGAATCAGGTAAATAGGATAAGTCTATAATTTGCAAACTCCCATCTCCTTCATCTCCAGTTGCATATAGATAATTTTGATAAGTCTTGTACTCTCTCGTTATAGCCTGCGCCGAAACATATCTTCCGGGTACGAAATCTATAAGATTAAGAGAATCTGACTCAGTTAAGCAAAAAAAATGATGACCTTCTGTTGAACCAATAACAGCATATTCTTTCCCGTTCTGGGTGAATCCCCAACATCCACTATATCTGACATTTGATGAGTTTGAAAGTATTGTGTCTGATTGCCAATTGTCTAGTAGAATCGTATTCTTGAAATTTTGTCCAAAACAAGTATTGAAAACTAATACAAAGAGAAAAAAAAAGAATTTATAACGCACTGAAAAAGATTAGTGAGATCGTTTTACCTGTAATTCCTGTGTTTTTTGTCCGTCAATGGAATACCACTTACCAATTAAGACTTCAATTTCTTCGATATCATAAGGAATAATAAGATATCCTTTTTCAATATTATTTTCTGTAATATAAACGGTTGTTTGTTGGCTTTCTCCGATTGGTCGATTTCCTTGCAGATTAAAAGTGGAATTTTGAGAGGAATAATTTCCTTTTAAAACTCCGTTGGACTGCATATTGAGGTTCAAAGCTATTTTTGTCGAGCCTATCGTGCCTTCTCCCTTAAACGTGTGTATTACTTTTACTGTTTTTTGAGAGAATACGAATGTAGTTCCAAGAATAAAAGAGATTACAATAAGATATTTAAAATTCCGCATTATTTCTTTTTTAAACAACGTAAACAGGCGCCAAAGGCTGGATCCAGTTGCATTCCTCGAGAAATTTCAGAATCGCAGAATCCAATGTTAAATATAGTCAATTTTGTTGGAACAAGAGATTGAGGGGAAGAATTTACCCACCAAAAGGAGCAGGAGCCTTTGGCTACATTTCCGGTAGTGTAAATATATCCTGTGGAAAGGGCAGAAAATCCACTAGAGTTATTTCCTTCATATTCAATAGACTGCGCTTGGTTTTTTTCGCTCCAATTATAACTTGAAATACTTTTAGCCATAGGAATAACTCCTCCCAATTCATTAATTAACACATCCCAATCCAAGGAGGTCGGGATTTTAAAATCTTCTGGAACAAGACCTCGTTCATCCATTAATGCATAGCCATTATACAGGATACTTTGACCTGATTTTCGAAAGCAAGGCTTCTTCATTTTCGCAAACTTGGTCCATTCATCATTATTTCTTGCTTCTGAAATGGGATCACCATTCAAAAATTCAGTTAATTGCAAATCGTGCTTCATCCAAATTTGACCACCTATTTCAACGGTTAAAAAAAGTGAAGAGTCTCTTAGAAATTTCTCGTTAATTGTATCAGCTAAAACAGTATCCATTTTTTTTTGTGGCGGAGGAGTATCAACAGAATCTGAACAACTCACGAAACTTGTAAGAGTAATAGTTGCTAATGTGATGAATAAAATAAATTTCACTTTTTTCGAAGTTCAGATGAGTACAAAGATATTGAATCATTCAATTGATGTACCTTTGTATAGTGAAAGAAAGTTTTGGCAAGGAGTACAAATTGTGTAGTAAAATACAAATCGATCAGGTTTTTGCAAGTGGATCTCGTGTATCACAGTTTCCATTACAAGCACTTGCTCACTCAGCCTCTTTTCCTGAAAACATTCCATTTAAAGTGCTAATTTCAGTGCCTAAAAAAAAAATAAAGAAGTCTGTAAACAGAAATTATATAAAAAGACTCCTTCGTGAAGTAATTCGAAAGAATAAATTAAATTTAGAATCGTTTTTAATAGAAAATAAGTTGCAATTAGCGCTTTGTATTATTTATTCTTCACAAGAGGAAACTAATTTTCTCGAATTAGAAACTAAAATTAATAAGCTATTTAATAAATTAATAAACCATGTTACTGAACAATATATTGAGAAACAGCACTAAAATTTTCCTGACCTTTCTCATTTTCATCTCCTTTCATTGGAATTGTTATTCCCAATCTACAGGTTTCGAGGTACTCAAGAATCTTGAAATAATGGATCAGATTTTTGAACATCTTGAATTGTATTATGTTGACAATCCTGAAACAGGTAAAGTTTCCAAAGCAGCCATCGATGCTATGCTTAAGGATTTAGATCCATACACCGTTTATTATCACGAATCAAATATAGAAGATTATAGACTCTTAACGACAGGACAATATGGTGGTGTAGGAGCACAAATTATAAAGATGGGTGAATATGTCGTAGTTTCGGAAGTTTACGAAGGAAATCCTGCTCAAAAAAGCGGTTTAATGCCAGGTGATAAAGTACTCTCAATAGAGGGAAAAAGCATGGTAAAAAAATCCACTGATGAGGTTTCTACAGCAATGAAAGGACCGAAGGGAACAAGTATTACGATGGAGGTTGAACGACCAAATCAAGGAAAGAAAACCCTTAATTTAACCAGGGATGAAATAAAAATTCCGGATGTTCCCTATTCAGGAATTATAAAAGATAAAATTGGATACATTAAATTGAATTCATTTACTCAAACTGCTCATGCCGATGTGTTAAAGGCTTTTCAAAAGTTGAAAAGTGAAGGAATGGAACAACTTGTTTTAGATTTACGAGGAAATGGTGGTGGATTGTTAATTGAAGCTGTGAAAATTGTTAATATGTTCGTCCCTAAAAATCAAACGGTTGTAACAACAAAGGGACGAATCCAAGAGGAAAATAAAGTGTACAAAGCATTGGACAATCCTACAGATTTAGAAATTCCATTGGTTGTATTAATTGATGAAGGATCAGCTTCTGCTTCTGAAATTGTTTCTGGTTCTTTACAAGATTTAGATAGGGCGGTGATTGTTGGTTCTACAAGTTTTGGAAAAGGATTAGTGCAACGAACTTACGATTTGAAATACGGTTCTAAAGTTAAATTGACAATTGCAAAATACTACACTCCATCAGGTCGTTGTGTCCAGCGTTTGGAATATTACGACAAAAAAGAAGGGGATAAGCCTTCCGAAATAGCAGATTCGTTATTAAAATCATTTAAAACTGTAAATGGTAGAGAAGTCATTGACGGCAGAGGAATTGAACCGGATGAAAAAACAGGCTCAGAAACCATGAGTAAATTCACTAAAGCGCTAATTCAAAATCATATTCTTTTCAATTATGCTACCGAATTCAGGCAGAAAAATGCGGAAATTACTTCTTCCGAAAAGTTTAAGTTATCCGAACAAGATTTAGCAGATTTTAAGCAATTTATGCTAAAACAAGATTTTTCATTTTCAAGTTCATCTGAAGAGCAATTAAAAAAATGGAAGGAAACTACGGAAAAGGAAGGTGATTTTGACAAAATAAAAACGGAGTACGATGCCATTCTTTCAAAATTAAGTTCAACAAAAGAGGCGAATTTTGAAAAATCCAAAGATGAAATTAGAAATATTTTAGAGAATGAAATTGTGTCTCGTTACTATTTTCAAAATGGAAGAATTCTCAATGGATTTACTTCGGATAAGAGCATTGAAAAATCAATAGAAATACTGCAAAATTCGAGTCGTTACAATACGATTTTGAAAAAATAAGCGTTTTCTTTAAAATCCTTAAATGCTCAATCGCTTTTTGCATCCAAAAAGTCATTATTACATCCATTTTTTGGCATTGTCATTATTTGCTGTTGGAATTGTTTGTAGCAAGGCATTTATGTCGATAGGAATACTTTTAGGACTATTAAATTTACTAGTTGAAGCAGATTTCAAGGGGATTTGGTTAAATCTAAAACACAATCGTGCTTTTTGGCTTATTGGCGGGCTTTTTTTACTTCATCTTTTGGGTTTACTTTGGACCAGTAATTTAGCGGAGGGGTTGGATGATTTGCGCATGAAAACCTCGTTGATTACTGTTCCGCTCATCGTCTTTGCTAAGGCTAAAGATAGTTGGGATTTGAAGGACAAGATTTTGACACTTTTGTTAGCAACAATTTGTTTTATTTCCCTGATCAATGTTTTGACATATTATCAAATTTTTGGTTTTCGAGAATATACAGATATGCGTCAACTTTCACTTTTTGGGTCTCATATTAGATTTAGTCTATTAATCGCTTTTGGAATTGCATTATCACTTTTTTCTTTTGATAGGACAAAAAAATATGGGTTTTTCCTGATTGTAGCGTATCTAATTTTTTATACATTGCTAAGTCAAGTTCTATCTGGTTTTGTAGCTATGTTAGTTGTCTTCATGACCTATGGGTTATTTAAATTGAGGCAAAATAGATTCAAGAAAATCGCTTGGGTTGGCCTTTCATTTGTAATATTGATCCTTATTTCCTCAGTTGTTTATTTATTAATTCCTCCAAAAAAATCTCAACTTCCCGTGAATGAATCTCAATTAGCAGTATGTTGGAAAAAAGCATCAGCATTTGATTATTTTGGCAAGGATAAAAAGAATCAACCCGTTTCATCAACCTTAATTAGGTATATGCATTCCAAAGAGTTATCTGCGGATTCTGCCGGCTTTAGTAAACTAACAAAGGAGGACATTGATGAGGTTGAAAGAGGAACTGCTGATATTCACGAAAAGACTCCAGGATTTATTGGAAAATTAAATGAAGCAAGGTTTCAAATTCATTCAGCAACTAATCCAAATGGCAGCACGATACTACAGCGATTAGAGTACTGGAAAACAGGAATTCAATTGATTAAAGAGAATTTTATTTTCGGTGTTGGCACTGGAGATATTAAGGATGAATATAAAAAGAAGTATGAGAAAAATAATTCACTTTTATTACCAGATAATAGGTTGGAGGCACATAACACCTTTTTGACTTTTTTTATATCTTTTGGGGTATTTGGCTTTCTTTATTTTCTTTATTTCTTGGGGTTTTCAATCTGGGAATCTTTCAAAAGTTCGGATTTTGTGGGTTTTTCGTTTATTCTCATTATTACAAGCTCCTTTTTTACCGAGGACACGCTCGAAACTCAGATGGGGATAACGATTTTTTCGTTTTTATTTAGTTTAATGTGTTCAAGCTTGTATAATCAAAAGTCAAATTAATTATTTCAATTAATAATAGAAAAAATGAAATAATTAGAAACATTCAGTTTCTCAAATTATTTATTCAATAATTGAGTATTTTTGTTCATCTAATTTCAATTCATTATGAAAAAAACGTATTATTTTATCCTTTTTGTTTTTGTGTTTATTAACACGCTAATCCATAGTCAAGTGATTATGAGCGGGTCTGGATCTTACTCCCAAAATTTTGACGCGCTTTTGAATACAGGTTCGGTAAATAATTGGCTTGACAATAACACGATTTCAAATATATTTTCACAGCGCACATCCACAAGTACTACATATGCTGCAAGTACTGGCAGTTCTGTTTCGGGTGGATTATATAGTTTTGGTTCTGCCGGTTCAACAGAACGTGCATTAGGAACTATTGGGTCGGCTAATTTGACTTCTGGGGGTAATTTTGCTCACGGAGTTTTACTACAAAACACCTCTGGATTTACAATAAATTCGTTGAATGTTTCTTATACTTTGGAACAATGGAGAAATGGGGGTAATACGAATCCAAATACCATTACCTTCTGGTATAAAGTTTCTTCAACTACAATTTCAAGTTTAACTCCAGGGTCAAATACAGGATGGACAGCAGTTACAATTTTAAATACTTTGAGTCCGATAAATACCGCAACATCTGGACCATTAGATGGAAATAACGCGGCTAATCAAAATACATTAACGAACATAGCTATTCCAGGTCTTACGGTTCCTAATGGCTCATTTATTATGTTAAGATGGTTGGATATAGATCACACAGGCACGGATCATGGATTGGCTATAGATAACGTTTCTTTGGACTGGACTGTTTGTTCTTCCCCAATAAACTATTATTTAGATAGTGATGGAGACTTATTCGGGAATCCTAGTTCAGTGATTCAATCGTGTGTTGCTCCAACAGGATATGTTGCCAATGATTCAGATTGTGACGATGCAAACGCATTGATAAATCCAAATACCATATGGTATGCTGACCTTGATGGCGATACTTATGGAAATCTTAATTCAACATTTACAGGATGCATTCCACCGCTGGGTTTTGTTTTGAATTCAACGGATTGTGACGATAATAGTGCAAGTGTAAATGCTCTTTCCACTTTTTATCAAGACTCTGATCAGGATGGTTTTGGAAATTCGGCTGTATCAATTTCAAGTTGTGGGCAACCTACTGGTTATGTTGTTAACGCAACCGATTGTAATGATAATGATAATAGTGTAAATGCTATTTCGACTTGGTATCAAGATAGTGATAATGACGGCTTTGGAAATCCATCTGTTTCTATTTCCAATTGTGGTCAACCAGCGGGATATGTTGCCAATAATACGGATTGTGATGACTCTAACTCTTCCATAAATTCAAGTGCACCAGAAATTGCAGATAATATTGATAATGATTGCGATGGCTTAACGGATGAAGGATTTTCACCTCTAACTTGGTATTTAGATAATGATCAAGACGGTTTTGGAGGAATTGATTCAGTTCAATCCATTCTTTCTCCTGGGGTGAATTATATTTTGGTGGGTGGCGATTGCAATGATGTACTTGCTTCAATTAATCCAAATGCACCAGAAATTTGTGATAGTTTAGATAATAATTGCGATGGCCTAATTGACAACGGATTAACTTTCTTAACTTATTACGTTGATGTGGATGGAGATAGTTATGGTAATGCAGCATTTTCAATCTCTGCTTGCGCCCAGCCAACTGGATATGTTTCAAATAATACAGATTGTGATGATGCCAACGCTTCAATTAACCCAGGAGCAACGGATGTTCCTGTAAATGGTATTGATGAAGATTGCAGTGGTCAAGACGCACCTTTAGTACCTTTGAATTTAGGAATGTATCAATTTGGTGGAACTGTAGATTGTACAACACAAGATAATGCTGTTTCGAATCAACCAAGTGGTGCCACATTTTCATTGTTTTCAGGCGTTGGAACGAATTGCTCAGCGGCTGCGGGTGTTTTTAATAGATCAGGATGGAACACAGGAACAAATGTAGACTCGAGTGAGTATAATGAATTTAGCATCTCTGCTGACGATTGTAAGCAACTTAATTTAAATCGTGTTGCTTTCAAATTTAGACCTAGTGGATCAGCTGGTTCGCCAGTTTGGCATTTACGTTCAAGCGTGGATAATTTTTCAACTGATCTTGATTTTGGAACAGGTGCAAATGTAAATAGCGCTTATATATTTGATACAGTATTTTTAATTAATCACACGAATTTAAATCAGGTTACTTTCAGATTCTACATTACAGAAATACTTGGCACAACAACAACATGGAGAATGGATGATGTTTCATTATTTGGAAATATTATGTCAGTTACACCACAAACTTATTATGCAGATCTTGATGGGGATGGCTATGGTGATGCTGTAAATGATACGCTAACTTGTACTTTGCCAAATGGTTTTGTTTCTGATAACACTGATTGCAATGATCAAAACGCTTTAATAAATCCAGCATCTATATGGTTTTTTGATGCAGACAATGATCAAATTGGTGATTCAACAGTTTCCTTTGGGGGTTGTACACCGCCAAATGGGTATGTATTAAGCGCCGGTGATTGTGATGATTCAAATGCTCAAATTTCAGGACCAATTACATATTACCTTGATGCAGATGGAGATACTTTTGGTTCAGACTCTTCAGCCCAAATAGTGTGTCAGAACCCAGGAATTGGCTATGTAACAACTGGAGGAGATTGTAATGATGCTAATCCATTAATTAATCCTAATGCCACTGAAATTTGTGATGGAATTGACAATGATTGTGATGGTTTGGCTGATGATGGGCTTGTATTCGCTATGTACTACGTGGATGCAGATGGCGATGGGTTTGGAGATGAAGCAACTGGTGTTGAGTCTTGTTCACAACCACAAAATACGATAACCGTTGGTGGTGATTGTGATGACACAAACGACCAAATTTATCCCGGGGCAACGGAAGTTTGTGACTCAGAGGATAACGATTGTGATGGAAGCATTGATGAAGGCTTAAACTTTACAACTTATTACACGGATGCTGATAATGATGGATTTGGAACGGATTCAACAGGGTTGAGTTTTTGCGAAAATCCTGGTCCTGGATTCAGTGCCAATAATCAAGATTGCAATGATACAAATGGCCAAATTAATCCAAATGCAACGGATGTCACAGGCAATGGAATTGATGAAAATTGTGACGGAGTGGATGGTGTTTTAGGTATTACTAATCTTACTTCAATATCCTCCTCAATCTATCCGAATCCAACGTCTGGAAATTCAATTCTTGTATTCTCTGAACAGCAAAAAGGAGAATTGTATTTACGAGACTTAAATGGAAAAATAGTTTACTCTAAATCGTTTAATCAAAAAGAAGTTGAAATAGCATCTTGTAGTTTGATAACAGGAACCTATATTCTTGAAATCAAAATAAATGGTGCGAAATTATTTTCCAAGTTGATGAAATTGTAGTACGTTTCATTAATAATATTCATTCAAACCCCACTATTGTTCATCAAACAGTGGGGTTTATTTTTTTTTTCCATATATTTACTCAAGAAAGTTACGTTGCTTGTAACTTTCACTTTGTTCAAATTGTTCTAACTGTATAGCGAAGAAATTGGAGAAACTTGACTACAATATGGCGGTAAAAGAACACAGCAATGCTTTATATGGCTTTGCGGTTCATTTCCTTAGAAATAGGGAAGATGCTAGGGATATTGTACAAGATTCCTTCGAAAAGCTTTGGTTGAACTGTGAGAAAGTTGAACATTCGAAAGCTAAGTCTTGGTTGTTTACCTGTACGTATAACGCAATGGTAAATTTCGTTTCAAGAAGTAATCGAATTGTTCTAACGGAAACATCAAAACTTCCAGAAAGTTCTGATAAATATTATTCACAGTTTGAGTCACAGCAGGTAGTAGACAGAATCGTAAGTATTCTTCCACCGCTTCAGAAAAGTATTATCCTATTAAGAGATCTTGAGGGATATTCATATGAAGAAATTGGTGAAATCCTCGATTTATCTCCTTCGCAAGTTAAAGTTTACTTGTTTCGTGCTCGAAATAAAGTAAAGAAACAGTTACAACATTTGAACATTATACAATGAGTGGACCTTCATTTGACAACATCGATCGCTGGCTTTTTGAGTACGTTGAGGGGAATTTGACCCAAGAACAAGAAAAGCAATTAGAAGCATTTCTACTTGATCATCCTGAATTTGATTTGGATTTAGATTCTTGGCAAATGGCTAAAGTTGAGCCCCTTTCCTTTGAATTCCCTAATCAAGAATCTCTGTATCGCGAAGAGAAGAAACGACGCAGAATCCTTCCATATTTGATTGGAATTTCTGCATTGACTTCAGTGCTAGCTTTTTCAATTTTCCTTTTGTTGGACTCTAAGGATAACTCTATTTCGAAGAAAATTGAATTAGTATCAAGAACATCTAACACTCAAGCAAAGAATAATAAGAAAATCGTAAATTCCGGTAGTAGAGATGTAAATCGCACTTATTCTTCTAAGTCCGCTGTAAACTCTATCCAGAACAATAATCAAACGCCTGGACCTCTTTTGACAACTCATTCTACATCCATTTTCTCTAAGAATGCAGACCCCATTCTTGTCAATTCATCAAATGTTGAAAGAGATGAGATTCATTCAAATAGATTTGTTGATGTTTTCAATGTTGATACAACTTTATTAGCAACTTCGAAGAGTGATAAAATTAGTGACGATTTTATTTCAGAAAATAGTGATAAAAATTTGTTAGATTCAACAATTTCTGAAGATCTAACCATTCAAAATCCAGAGCAAATTTCTAGTGAAAATCAATCAAATAAAGAAGAAAAGAATAAGAATAACAAATACAAGTCCTCAAATTCTAAGTTAACACTTAAAAAAATAGTAAAAGACTTTAACGAGTATATGGGGGATGAAATTGGGTTAAAGAATACAAGAGATCATCAAATTCATGTTCCTGGCCTATCTCAAATTGATGCAAATTTTTCTAGTGCAGGGGATATTTCTTCTACACGTTTTAGAACCATATCTCGTGCGCAATGGTTGGGTAAAGAGAATCAAGCTTTTACTAATCAATTAGCACTTGATTGGTATTCCAAATCTTTAAAATCAGGATTTGGAATACAAGGTAATTATCAATTGTACGGAAATGGAGTTATACAAAACTGGAATACTGCACTTATTTATTCACCCAAAATTCTAATGTCAAAATCATTTCTTATTGAGCCCGGAATACGGTTTAAAATGGGAAGTAAAATCTTGACAAGTAATCTGATCAATAATACAAATAAGGTTGAATTGGAGCGAGATAATTCGATAGATTTTTATGCAGATGGTTCAACTCCAATTGGGACTAATCAATGGTATCGAGATTTAGGAACGTCTTTGTTAATTCATTCGAAATGGTTTTATATTGGTGCTCAAGCGGATAATTTACTCCGTCACCAAGACAATATTTATTCAAATTCTATCACTAACCCAAGAAGATCAGGAATATATTATTCGGTAAATCTTGGCACTGAATACGAGTCAAAAACAGGAGATCTTTCATTTTCTCCCTACGGATATTATGAAAAATTCGAGAATCGCGAAGAAACATGGGGAGGATTTAATTTCCAATATAAAGCATTGTCTTTTGGAGGTGCTTTGTCAAACAAATCTAATTTTGCCTTATCTACAGGGTTGAGGTTTGCTACTTTTGCTCTTACTTATCAATTTGATCAAACATATTCTAGCTTGTTGGGTTCATCTGCAAATTCTCATCAGTTAACTATTATGTTTAACACTAAAGTTAGTCGTTCATCTCGTCGTTACATTCAATTAAAATAAAAGTCATGAAAAAATATTTAATTATTGCCGTTCTTGCAATTATTTGTTCTCAAGCTCAAGCCCAAGATCCTACATTTACGCAATTTTATGCTAACCCGGTTTACCTTAATCCAGCTTTGGCAGGTTCGCATGGTTGTCCCAGATTAGCATCTAATTATAGAAACGAATGGCCTCAATTGACTGGGAATTATGTTACTTATGCAGCGGCATACGATACCTATTCAAAAAGTGTTAACGGAGGTTTGGGCATTTTAGCAATGCACGATCAACAAGGTCAAGCGACTATTCAAACTTCTATGCTTGGATTAATTTATTCCTACCACTACAAAATTAATCGTAAAACAGCTATGATGTTTGGAGCAAAAGCTTCGTGGTTTCAAAAGTTTTTAGATTGGGACAAATTGACTTTTGGTGATATGATTGACCCGAGAAGAGGATTCATTTACCAAACAGGCGATGTGCCACGCGGAGGTAGAAGAGGGTTTTTCGATGTATCAGCTGGTGCTGTGATTTTTACTAAGAAGTTTTTTGGAGGCTTGGCGGTCAATCATTTAAATACGCCTGATGAATCAATGATTTTAGGTCAGTCTAGATTGCCAATGCGTTTCACGGCTCACATGGGTGCTGACATTGCTTTGGGGCAGAAATCAAAATACAATAATGTGACTTCCATAATGCCAAACATAATTTACCAATATCAGAATGGTTTTCAGGAATTGAATATTGGTACTTATATCAAATATGGAAATATTAATACGGGAGTTTGGTACCGAAATAGAGACGCATTTATTTTGACCGTTGGTATAAATACTGGAAAATTTAAGTTAGGATATAGTTATGACGTAACTGTTTCTAAATTGGGTAATGGTATCTCGGGAGGTTCGCATGAAATCTCCATGGGATACAATTTAAAATGTAAAAGAAAGCCAAGACAGTTTAGAACAATTTCTTGTCCTTCTTTTTAATTGCTTTGCCTGAATTTATTCCTAACTTTACGAAGTTATGTTGCCATTCAGGTATTTAATTCTATTTATATTAGCCTCATCTTGTACAACAGGTGTTAGCCTGATAGAAAATGATTTTTCTTCTCTACTACATGATGGAAACAGTAAGGTTTGGATGATTAAAGAGTTAAATTCTAACGGTACAGACTTTGCAAAAAAAGGAGATATCAGAGACTTGTTGATTTTTTACGAAAACGGAACTTGTATTTTGCAATCAACGGCTGAGATAGCCAATCAAACAGGTCAGAGAGCAAGCTTCAAGGCTAATTTTGCCCAAAAAACACTTTCAATTACATTTCCAAAAGAAAAATGGGATTTTAAAGTGGAAATTAAGGCTGATAATGAAATACATTTAAAACCTATTCAAGGAACAAAAACCAATTTTTCAATGACATTAGTTCCTCTGCCTGAATTGGTAAAAACTACCCAATAATGAAGAAAATCATTGGGATTACAGGCGGAATTGGCTCGGGAAAAACTCTATTGGCTTCCATAATCAATAAATTAGGTTATCCTATTTTTAATTCTGACATTGAGGCCAAATTAATTGTTTCTAACTCAAAAGTTGTGAGAAAAGAAATCATTGAGTTATTTGGTGAAAATTCATTCCATTCTGACGGCTCCTACAATACAAAATATGTTTCAGAAATAGTCTTTAAAACCCCTAAAAAATTTGAAGATCTTAATCAAATTATACACCCTAGAGTTCGAGCTAACTTTCAAAAGTTTGTCGAAAAATCAAAATCTTCTCTTGTTTTTGGTGAAGCAGCAATTCTTTTTGAGACAGGTGCTTTTCAAAATTACGATGAAATTATTCTGGTAACTGCTCCACTTGAAACTCGAATTTTAAGATGTATGGATCGGGATAATTTGACTAGAAAGAAGGTTTTAGAAAAAATCAGCAAACAATGGACAGACGAGGAAAAATTGAAATTCAATCCTCTCGTTATTGTAAATGATGGGATATTGCCTTTAGTAAAACAAATCGAGAATGTCATTGAGAAACTTTTGAATGATAAAAGGGAATTAAACAATAGGGAGGACATAGATTTTTTAGTTCATTCATTTTATAAGCAGGTTTTGAAAGATGAAATGCTAGCACCTTTTTTTCAAACGTTGGAATTTGAACTTCATTTACCTAAAATGATAGATTTTTGGTGTTTTGTACTTTTAGGTGAAACAGGTTATTCTACAAATGTTGTTGAAAAGCATATGCACATGCCATTAAAGGCAGAACACTTTGAACGTTGGCTTCAGATTTTTAACAGGACACTTGATGAGTTTTTTGATGGTGAGAATGTAGAAATTGCAAAGCAACGAGCGTTCACCATTGCTTGGACGACAAAAAGTAAAATGAATTTAATTTAACAGTTTTTGGCATAGTGTTTGATATTCAAAACCCGATTCGTAAGGTGAGATAAGGGGGGAGTTTAAAAGTTTAAGGGCGCGTTATTTTTCAAAAGTATTTATTCCTCCCTTTACCTTCGATTCAAAATCCAAAATTATCTTTTTATTAAATAGAGTTCGTCAGTTTCTCGCAGAGCGTTCGTTTTTTCTATCGTCTAATTTATTATTTTTGTGTTCATTAAACTTATGTCTGTAGTAACAATTGTAACTGGTTTGCCTCGTTCTGGAACTTCCCTGATGATGCAACTTCTAAATAAATCTTCATTGGAAATTTTATCAGATGGTATTCGCCAAAAAGATATTAGTAATCCGGAAGGGTATTATGAGTTGGAAGCTGTAAAGGGAATAGTTAGAGATAATTCTTTCTTAAAGGATGCTGCGGGAAAGGTGGTTAAAATTGTTGCCCCTCTTCCTGTATATTTAGATAAGTCGCTGGATTATCGAATAGTTTTTATGCGTAGAGAAATTGAAGAAGTCCTTAGGTCGCAAGAAAAAATGCTCAACAAGGATCAAGCTTCTGAACGAGAAAAATTCAGAACGATATATGAAATGCATCTGAAGAAAACCTATCATTTTTTTGAATCTAATTCAATTCCATATATCGATATTCAATACAAGCAATTACTCAATGAGAGTGAACAAGAGCTTAAAAGATTGATTAATTTTCTTGAACTTTCTACCCCAATTGAGGAATTACTGAGTGTCATCAAAGTAGATTTATACAGAAATAAAGTAAATTAAGATGAGTGATAAAAAGAATGTCATTAGAAATCAAAAGGGAGAAGAGTACAATGTTCCTCCCGGAGGTTCACTTGGATTATTGGCACTTGGAAGTGTAGGTGTACGTGCGTGGAAAAAGGCCCGAAAAGAATGGGAAGAATCACAAAATCAGCAAGTTGAAAAAAAGTAAGGTTTTAGTAGTTGGCTGGGATTCAGCTGATTGGAAAATAATTGACAAATTAATGGCTAACGGTTTAATGCCTGCCATTAAGAGTATAGTAGATAACGGAGTTCGTGGTAAATTGGCAACAATAGACCCCCCGCTTTCTCCTATGTTATGGACTTCTATGGCAACGGGGGTTCGTCCTTTTGATCATGGTGTTTTGGGGTTTGTTGAACCCGATGGTCAAGGTGGTGTTAGGCCTGTATCATCATACTCTCGAAAAGTAAAGGCCATTTGGAACATGCTTTCTATTGAAGGATATAAATCCAATGTAGTTGGTTGGTGGCCAAGTAATCCTGTTGAAAGTATTAACGGATGTATGATTTCTAATCTTTTTCACCAAGAGAAAGTAGGTAAGGAAATCGTTGAAATTGCTGACTGGAAAATTCCTGACGGTTCGGTTTATCCTGAGAGAATCATTGATAAGGTTAAAGATTTACGAGTCCATCCCTTTGAGATAACAGGAAATCTTATCATGCCTTTTGTACCGCAGGCTGTAGCGCTTGATAAAAAACAAGACAAACGCTTGAATGTCATTGCTAAACTTCTGGCTCATGCCACCACAGTTCATGCTACGGCTACGGAGTTAATGACTTCAGAGCCGTGGGATTTCATGGCAGTTTATCACGATGCGATGGATCATTTTAGCCATGCTTTCATGAAATATCATCCTCCACAAATGAAGGGAATAACCGATGAGGCTTTCAATCTGTTTAAGGATGTTGTAATCGGGGCGTATATATACCACGATATGATGTTGGATCGAATGCTTAAATTGGTGGATGAAGATACAACAGTAATGGTGATTTCCGACCATGGATTTCATTCTGATCACCTTCGTCCAACTCATGTTCCACAGGTACCTTCTGGTCCTGCTATTGAACACGCTCCTTATGGTGTCATTGCCATTAAAGGCCCCGGGATTAAAAAAGGAGAAAGTATTTATGGATCGAGTATTCTAGATATTACGCCAACGTTACTTTCATTATATAACTTGCCTATTGGAAGAGATATGGTTGGAAAGCCTTTAGTCGATATTTACGAAAAAGAAAGGGAAATTAAGTACATTGATTCTTGGGAAAATAGAAAAGAATCAGGTGGAGAAATAGTTATTCCAAAGGAGCAAGATACTGATCTTAATGACACAGCACTTCAGCAATTGATTGACTTAGGTTATATTGATGATTTGAATGCCCCACATCAGGACGCGGAGAATTATTTGAAAGGAATAATCAATGAGAATAATTTTTATTTAGCTAAATCGTATGCTACAGCTGGTAAATACGAAGAGGCATTAGAAATACTACTTGAAATTGAAAACAAGGAAAAGCCTGATTTTAGAATATTGATTGAGGCTATTAATTGCGCCGTTAAAACGAAACGATTTAAACTTGCAGAAGAATATTTGGCTTTTGTTCGAAAGAATAAATTGATGAATGCAGGCTACATCGATGTGCTTGAATCAAAAGTTCAACTTGGTCTGAATCGTCCAGATAATGCGTATAAATTACTACAGAGTGCTTTGAAAGAAAATCCAGATGCTATTGAGATTTTACTTGATACGGGTAGGCTTTTAAATAACATGAGGGACAGTAAAGGAGCGATTCAAAGTTTTGAACGAATCATCAAGAAAGATCCAGAAAATCCTTATGCCTATCATGGGATTGGTATGGCGTATTTACAACAAGGTGAATATGAAGATGCGATTTCTTACTTTTTAGATGCAATTGATCGCTTGTACTATTATCCGTTGGCGCACTTTCACTTAGGTGAAGCATTTGCTTTACTGAAAATGTACGAACCGGCAATAAAATCTTTTGAGGTGGTTGAAACAATGACTCAAAATATTCCTAAAGTGTATCGATGGTTATTAGATCTCTATGAAATAACAGAAAATCAAGAAAAAAGTGAACATTATCGAAAATTAGTAGGTTATTTTAGTCGAGGGCAGCGAAAAATTATCACTGGTTTAGCTACAGAAAAATTGGAGAAATACATAAAAGATATTTGTAAACAGGGTTCTTCTGTTGGAGGTTATGATGCTCATTTATATGATATTACCTTTAATGTAACTCATGCTAATTGGTTGGATGAGATTGATTCAGATTATGTTTTTGTCCCATTGAATTATTTGCCAAGTTTGAATGGATTTAATTCCTATCAAATCTATTTTGTTGAAGGGAGCGATGAGGAGGCGATGAGTTACTCGCATAAAATTAACCGAATACGAGCAAATAGTATTGATTTAAGTTTATTGGAAGATTTAGCCAATCAAATTACGATTGCCAATTCGTGGATTAGTCAACAGCCAAATATTGATTTAATTAGAATTTGAGGGAACGTACCATTTTTCTCTCAGCCAAAATGCCAAACGAACCATTAAAATTAAGGCTGGAACCTCAACCAAGGGTCCTATAACTCCAACGAATGCTTGGCCACTATTTATTCCAAATACTCCGATTGATACTGCAATTGCCAGCTCAAAATTATTTCCTGAAGCAGTAAAAGATAAGGCCACATTTTCTGCGTAATCAGCTCCTGATTTTTTCGCTAAGTAAAACATAAGAATAAACATTATCGCGAAGAAAATGACTAAGGGAATGGCAACTTGAACAACATCCAACGGAATAGAAACAATTAAATTACCTTTCAAACTAAACATTACTACAATTGTAAAAAGTAAGGCAAATAAAGTGAATGGGGAGATGACTGGAATCAATTTACGATTTAACCAATCTAACCCTTTCGTTTTTACAACAATTAATCTCGTCAAAACAGCAAGTAGAAATGGAATTCCAAGGTAAATCCCCACTGTTAAGGCAACATCTGAAAAAGCGATGTCAAAAACTTGGGATTCAAATCCAAACATGGGCAACATAATTTTCAAGTAGAAATAGGCGTAGGAGCTGAAAAACAATACTTGTAGGAGACTATTTATGCCAACTAATCCAGCCACCAGTTCACGATTTCCTTGGGCTAGTTCGTTCCACACCACCACCATGGCGATACAAGGAGCAAGACCTATGATAATTAATCCTGTCATGTAAGAAGGATTATCTTTCAAAAAAATAATGGCCAAAAAAAACATTAAAAATGGTCCGAAAATCCAGGTTATGAAAAAGGATAAGGAGAGCAGTTTGGGTTTGGATAAAACTGAATGAAGTTTTGTGAAATCAACTTTAACAAGTGGTGGATACATCATTACAATTAATCCAATTGCCAAAGGAATATTGGTTGTGTTGTACGTCATCTTGTCCATGAAAGTTGATACCTCTGGCACGAAATATCCAACCGAAACTCCGATAGCCATTGCTAAAAAAATCCACAGAGTCAAAAATCGATCTAAAAACCCTAATCGTTTAGCTTTCATCTTAAACTAAATTACTTTTGAAAAAACATAAAGACATTCCAGCGCAATTTGATTGGCTCTTTCCACGTATTTCTCCGATTCAATCGGTGTACCATCAAACTCCTTTGGATCATCATAGGTTGTTGAAATCCGCAGAGCAGCCTCGGGAATAAAAGGACAATTGGTCTCGGCATCTGAACATACCATAATTGCTGCAAAATCTACTTTCGGATTAGATTCGTCATTGTAAAGTTTTGAAAAACAATTCATTTTTACAGGTTCTCCATAACTAATTTGATACATTGGATTGTTTGAATCCAAAACTATTTGTGTTTCAAAACCTTGATTTTGTAGCGCGTTAATTGCATTAGGATGACAACGAGTAACTTCCATTCCACCAGAGTAGGTTGTGCAATTTTCGATGCGATAAAAAGAGGCTGCGGTTTGCGCCCAAATTTGTCCAAAAAAACTTCTCCTAGCATTGTGTGTGCAGATGTAAACAAGGGAAATTGGTTTGTTTTCATCCTTTCTTTGCTGAATGTATGCAGTAATTTTAGTTAGAACTTCTTTTCTTTTTTCTGAAATGGAATCAAATTGTTTTGTCAATGATTCGCATAAATTTTTGATTTCTTGAT
This sequence comes from Crocinitomicaceae bacterium, assembly GCA_044237035.1. Lineage (GTDB taxonomy): Bacteria > Bacteroidota > Bacteroidia > Flavobacteriales_D > Crocinitomicaceae > UBA952. The sequence continues at coordinate 43,609 of JBIIFU010000004.1, read as the reverse complement.
TCATATTTTTAATGATTTAACAACAACCACTTTTAGGATCGCAACCACTTGTTTTTTCTTGTAATTCAGATAAATTCAAACGTTTCTTTTGAGAAGGAATACCGCAGGCATCTTCGGCTAAACAAGCAGTTTGTTTATTGGTTAAAACAAATGAAATCCCGTTAAACTCTAAACCATATTTGCCGATGGTTTCGCTTTGATATTCAACCTCAATCTCGACATCAGGTAAATGAAGTGTTTTCTCTGCAACTTCAATAATTGAATTGAGTTTCTGCGGCGCTAATCGATGGTCAAAATCATCTGCCTGCCACAATTGAAAATTGATTACTTCTTCTTCGCGAACTTTACCTCCGCAATCAATGAAGTTTTTCTTGACCGAACCAACTTCAGTCACGTGAAAATGTTCTGGAACAATATTCCCATTTGGTAATTGAAATCGAACGGAATTAATCTCGTTGAGGATTTCTTTTAATTTTTGAAGTTTCATAAGTTCTCGTTTTAAGATTAAGAGCAACACGATTCATCTGATGGTAAGTTCGTTAGAATTGAAGTGAAAAAAGTTGCTAAATTTTCGATAACTTTTGGATTAATGCAATAACAAATCGATTTGCCTTCAATCGTTCCTTTGATGATGCCAGCGTTTTTTAATTCCTTCAAATGCTGTGAAATAGTAGGTTGTGCCAGTGATAGTTCGTTTACTATATCGTTGCAAATACAATCTTTTTGATTGATTAAAAACTGAACAATTGCCAATCGTGCTGGATGACCAATTGCTTTTAATTGCGTAGCTAATGAATTGTGTTGCTCGTCGTAAACTTCAGTTTTGGTGACTCCCATTTTTATATATTAATATTGCAATATTACGATATTAAATTGAATAAAAATCAATTAATTAAATAAAATCTGTACTTTTGCATTGTTCTTTGGTTTTCGTTTGCGCGAAATTAAAAAGGAATCCGGTGTGAATCCGGAGCTGTATCTGCAGCTGTAAGCACTGTAAGCGGTTGATTAACCACTGTGAAAACGGGAAGGTAACTAGCGTTGGTGTGAGCCAGAAGACTTGCCTTTGAACAGAGAGAAGACTTCAGAATAAAGTCGGACTCGTTAATGGGTTGAGTTGCGCCCGTTCGGTTCCTTCTTTTTTCATCTTCTTGTTTTTAGTTGAATTATTAACCGTTTAAAAACAGAACGAATGAAAAAGGTATTACTATCAGCAGGATTATTCCTATCCGTGTTTTCACAAGCACAAAATTATTTACACCAAGCAATCATTTTAAATGAGGGCTATTTTGATTATCAAACCAATCAAATTGTTGAGCCTGTTACTATCGGAAAATATGATCCGATTTCACAAGCGTATTCAGTGGTTGACACGTTAGAGGGGATGCGCTTTGCATCTGATTTGATTATTGATGGAAACGTCTATTACGTTGCAGCGGATTCAAAAATCTACAAAATGGATTTGAATTCACACCAAGAAATTTCATCTGTTTCTTGTCCAGGAGTTAGAAATTTAGGGATTTATCAAAATAAATTAGTTGCTACACGTGGTGAGTATTTGACAACGTATGATTCGTACTTGCATGTATATGATTCTTCGAATATGTCATTAATTGCTGCGATTGATACAATTCAAGGTCCGAAATGGGCAACACAAAATATTGTATTGGATGGCTCTTCTGCTTATATCGCTGTGAATAACGGATATGAGTGGGGAAATGAAAAAGGAATCATCGGGAAGTTGGATTTGAATACCTTGACCTATGGAAATGAAATTGATTTAGGTCCAGATGGAAAAAACCCTGATAACTTAGTGAAAGTTGGTTCATTTTTGTATTCCGTAAATAACAAAGATTGGTCGGGTGCTTCTATTTCAAAAGTTGCCTTGGATGGATCTTCAAATTCGACAGTAAATATTGCAACAGCATCTACAGGTTGTGGAACTTCTGCATTAAGAGACGATAAATTGGTTTATCAGATTTCAATGGAAACAACATTAAATGAATTCGATATTAATTTGATGAACCCTGTAGGCCCGTTAAGTGGTCATACGTTGAATTATTATGAATTGGCACAGGAACCGGTTTCGGGTAACTTATTTGCGAGTGAAACAGATTTCTTTTCATTCGGGAACGTTCATATTTTTAATGCATCAAATACCGAATTAGCCAGTTTTAATGTAGGTGTTTCACCTGGAACAATTGTTTTTGATGTTCGTTCAACTTCCGCAAATCTGAATGAATTTGCTTCTAATATTACTGTATATCCCAACCCAACAACTGACTTTTTGAATATCAATATTGAAGGAACTAAGCGAGTTTTAGACTTGCAGGGAAAAGTTTTAGTAACGAGCGATTTGAATAAAATTGAAGTAAGCAACTTAAATTCAGGTGTTTACTTTCTTGAAGTTGAAGGAAAGAAAGTGTCTTTTGTAAAGAGATAAGTTGGATTTCTACTACCAGAAATCCCGGGTGTCTTTGCATTTGGGATTTTTGTTTTTATGGAAATAGAGTTTAAAGTTGATCACTGAAAATCGCAAAAAACTTTTGATGTTAATAACAAACACTTGAAATTAAGAGCGGATTTCTTTATAATTCTTAATCTCTCAATAAATTCCTCGCTCCCGAAATTGCTTATCCAACTCCAACCAATCGACCATCAAAAGATGACATCCAACACATGGTCTAAGTGGAATGTTTTCGGTATCGTCATCGATAAAAAGAATTTGATTTTCTATAAATTTTTCTAAATCCCACGGTGGAGATTTTACTTTTCGCTCATTTGTTGGAACTGTTTCGTGGCTAGGGAAAATTCCAATTTCTTTCACAAATGCTTGGGCTTCTTCCAAAGTTCCATCGTTTAAATCTGCTCGGTAGGTATTCAACACAATTTGATGTCCTGCATTCCTAAGTTTATCAACAACCTCGATACAACCTTCGTTCAGCAAGCCTATTTTTGGCCAGTCAAATTCTACAACCGTTCCATCAAAATCAAGTTGAATGAGCATAGTTTATTTTTTTTCGATTTTTGTTTCAATGATGTTACCTTCTTCCAGACAAATAATATGGAGTTTTTGAATTTCATTCTGTCGTATTTCAATCAAATCCCCGGAATTAACACTTTTTCCGTTAAGTTCAAATTGCCCATTGAAAACAAAATAAAAATGGAGTTTTGAATCGAGATTGATTTCTCTTTTATCATTCTCAGATAGCGAAAAATGGTTGACCTCCGCCTCGTAATTTTCTGTAAACATTACATTGAAATCTTGAACTTCGCCCTTGCTTCGAGTTTTCCAAGCTCCGTCAAATCTATCTTGATCAAAGGTTGCTAATTCTTTTGTGTATCGATTTTCGTGAATCAAGGTTAGCTTTCCTGTTAAAATCATTAATATTCGTGTCAAGCCTGAAAAATCTGAAAAATCAGTTTCTTCGGCTTCAACCGTTGCTGTACTTATGCGAAAATCAAAGTCACGCGTTTGGAAATTTCCATTCGCAGGAAATACAAATAATTCAGTACTTGTACCACTTGTCCACGAAATGGTTTTTGAGGGATTTAACGGATGAATAACTAACGCCATTGATTAGTTGAGGTTGAGGTAAATAAAATAACCAGCTGCCAATAATCCTAAAACTATAAGGATCCAACAGCCCGATTGAATTGTATCTAAAAAGCCATCTCCTTTTTTGCGGAATAGAAGCCCTAAAAGGAGTGCGAGAATGAAAAATGCAGCAAGAATTTCCATGATAAAAAGGTATTTTACAAAGATATTATTTCTAAGGTATTGTAGGTTTATTTTTACTTTGTGTTCAAAAAAATGATTTTAGTTACTTGCAACTCGTATTCATTATAACGAGATTTGTGTATGCAAAAACAGGATTATATTCAAGCTAATTCGACGCTTCAGACTAAATCAATTCAAAATACACTTAAGTTATTGGAAGATGGGTCAACTGTTCCTTTTATAGCTCGTTATCGAAAGGAAATGACAGGTGGATTGGATGAGGTTGAAATTGCATTGATTCGAGATTTGGCAAAGAAATACGATGAAATTCTTACTCGTCAAAAAACGGTTCTGAGTTCCATAGATGAACAAGGAAAGTTAACGGATGAATTAAAGTCTAAAATTGAAAATTGTTTCCATGCTATTTTGCTAGAAGATTTATACCTACCATATAAGCAAAAGCGTCAAACAAAAGGCGACAAAGCAAAAAAAATGGGCCTGGAACCACTGGCAAAAATGATCATGTCGCAGCGTGGTGGAGATCCAGAAAGTATGGCAGAGAAATTTATAAAAGGAGAAGTTGAAGATGAGGAAATGGCCTTATCTGGTGCAAAAGATATAATAGCCGAATGGATCAATGAAAATACGGTTGCTCGTGCTAGAATGAGACAGCTTTTTCAGCGTAAATCGATATTGGTCTCAAAGTTAGTGAAAGGAAAAGAGGAAGAGGCTGCCAAGTACAGGGATTACTTCAGCTTTTCGGAACCATTGTTTCGTTGCGCCTCTCACAGACTCTTGGCCTTAGTACGTGCCGAACGAGAAGGTTTTCTATCCTTAAAAGCGCAACCTGATTCGGATGAAGCACTTGAAGCATTAAATCGATTTTTTGTGAAAGGAAATGATGCTTGTTCAGTTTTGGTTGGTGAAGCATGCAAGGAATCCTACAAGCGATTGATGTGTCCGTCCTTGGAAAATGAAATTTTAAATGAAGCGAAAGATAAGGCGGATAAAGAAGCTATTAAAGTTTTTGCGACTAATCTTCGTCAGTTACTACTTGCGCCACCACTTGGTTCAAAACGAATATTAGCAATAGATCCAGGATTCAGAACGGGATGCAAAGTGGTGTGTTTGGATGAATCGGGTCAGTTGTTGATGAATCAAACGATCTATCCACACGCACCTCACAACGAGAGTTCAGCCGCAAAATCGAAGTTAGCACAATGGGTGCAGGCCTATAAAATTGATGCAATTGCCATTGGTGATGGAACAGCTGGAAGAGAAACGGAAAGTTTGGTTAAACACGTTCGCTTTGATCGCGATTTGGAAGTTTTTGTGGTTCGAGAGGACGGTGCATCCATCTATTCGGCAAGTTCAATCGCCCGTAAGGAGTTTCCAAATTTTGATGTAACTGTTCGAGGTTCCGTTTCCATTGGTCGTCGATTGATGGATCCCTTGGCTGAATTGGTTAAAATTGATCCGAAATCGATAGGAGTAGGGCAGTATCAGCATGAGGTTAATCAAACACTTTTAAAAGATTCTTTGGATGATGTGGTGATTTCTTGCGTAAATACAGTTGGGGTAGATTTGAATACTGCATCTCCTTATTTATTGAGTTATGTTTCTGGTTTAGGACCAACATTAGCAGAAAATATTGTGGCGCATCGTTCGGAAAATGGACCTTTTCGTTCGCGCGAAGAATTGAAGAAAGTGAAGCGTTTAGGAGATAAGGCGTATGAGCAAGCGGCAGGATTTTTACGCGTTCGAGATTCTGAAAATCCGTTGGATAATTCTGCTGTTCATCCCGAATCTTATTCGCAGGTTAAAAAAATGGCAAAGCAGCTCAAAGTGGAATTGAACGAACTAATTGGAAATGATACCTTGTTGAGTAAAATTAATAAGGCTGATTTTCCAGAAATTGATGGGTTTACGTATGATGATATCATCAATGAGCTTAAAAAACCAGGTCGTGATCCGCGAAAAAAGGCGAAGGTATTGGAATTTGATTCAACCATACGAACCATTGATGATTTGCGTACAGGAATGATATTGCCCGGAATCGTTACAAATGTTACTGCTTTTGGTGCTTTCGTAAATATCGGAATCAAAGAAAATGGGTTGATTCACAAATCGAATTTGGCTGATGTTTATGTTGAGGATCCTGCTCAATTTATATCCCTACACGAGCATGTTCAAGTCCAGGTTTTAGAAGTGGATGCTGCAAGAAAACGTGTTGGTTTAAAGCGGATTTCTTGATTTTCTTCTCTGTAATCTTCAGTTTTCTATTACATTATTAGCTTAATAAAATTGTAACTTATCACAATTAAAATAGTTAAAAGTTGTAATGTATTACAATAAAATAGGTTTAAATATTGTTTTGTATTACAATAAATTCAATTTCGAAGTATAAATCAAAACTACCTTGTAGAAATAGGTGGAAAAACCAAAGGATTTAAGCAACTTGAAAGTGAGCCAAATTCTTATGTTCTTTCAGATGAAATAGAAATTGGATTTGGGAATAAAATTCCGTTGTGGCTTTTTGGTTTTTTGTATTGAGCAGAAATATCTTTTTTGAATTTAGTGAGCTATTATTTTTCCTAATTTCTAATAAACAAAAAAGGCAGGGTAATCCTGCCTTAAAATTTTTGAAACGTATTGGTTATTCCTTTATGAATCGAATCGTATTTATTCTATTTTCATTTCGAATTACCAAGGAATATATCCCGTTATTCAATTTTGAGATATCAAATGTATCTTGGTTTGAATCTGTTTGAACAAGACGCCCGAGTCCATCGTGAATTTCGCAAATATCTGAATCTATTAATCCGATTATCGTGATTGATGTACTTGCTGGATTTGGATACACAAGTATTATATTTTCTTCTATATTGTTCAAACCGACGTATTCATAATTCATCTGATCATATGCAATTAGCCATTGAGGGTTTGAACGCAAACCACAATAAAGTTGTAAAACAACAGTGTATGTCCCTGCATTTCCTGGCCAAAATGAATATGTAGCATTTATAATTGTAGATGTTCCATCATTGAATTCAAGTGTCCAATCTACAATTGTTGAATCTCCTAAATCTGTATATGATGTAATGTATGCATCAGTGATTGTATTAAAGTCAAAGTTGCAATTATCAATCCATGGACCTGAAACTGTTCCAATAACAGTTGAATCCATAATTATATTTCCATTTAACAAAATGGTATCCCCAACACTTGCACTTGGTGCTCCTACATAACCATTAACGGAAAAGGAACATCCATTTGCGTCCATTACAGTTAAATAATATAAAGATTCACAAAGATTGAATTGAGAATCAGTAGTTGAACCGTTAGACCAAAGATACATGTAAGGCATTGTTCCACCTGTAACACTTGGAAATATTGATCCATCACATGCGCCTGCCAGTGTTTCATTGCTAATTGATAAATTAACGGAAAATCCGTTGCAGTTAATAGTGCTTAGGGAGTCAGAAATATAAATTGAATCACATTGTTGACATCCATTTGCATCAGTAACACAAATTGTGTAATTGCCGACACAAAAGTTGCTATAAGTTGGGGTTGTGACGCCATTATTCCATAAATAAGTAAAAGGAGCTGTACCTCCAAAAACAACAGCGCTTGCAGAACCATCACATGTTGTCGGCGAAGATGTGTTTACAATATTTGATGTTGAAATGTATAACCCAGCGCATGGATTGTTATTAGTTGTAACAGTTGCTGTATTTGAATATGAACATCCATTTGCATCTATTACTTGATAAGAATATGTTCCTGGACATAATTCAGTAAATGTTGAATATACAGTTCCGTTTCCAGTTAATATGTATGTATATGGTGAAACACCTCCAGTTGGATAGATTCCAATTGAACCATCACAAGCATTCAATGTGTTTTGGTAAATCACAACACCTGCAGAAAGTGAATCGCAAGGATTTGGCACAACTCCTATAATTCCTGTTACAGTTGCCGTACATCCGTTTGGGTCTGAAACAGTTACTGCACAAACACCTGGACAAAGGTTATTCATTGTGTTGGAATTATTTGGTATTCCTCCTCCGCAGCTCCATGAATATGTAAAAGGCCCAGTTCCACCAATTGGAATCACAGTGATACTACCGTCGCAAGTAGATGAGTCTGATGCGTTTACAACTGTTATTGTTGCACTACATTGTGAGTAAGCGAATGTTCCAAAAACTACAAAAACACCAAGTAAAATTGATTTCATGAGATTAGTTTAATTAAAGTTTCCAAATAGGACAATTATAAATTACTATCTCTAAGACGAGATTTTATTAAAATCGTTGTATAAGGATGTCTATTATCAGTTGTTTATAACGATAATGTTGGTCTTACCCCAAAAACGGATACCTGTAATCAGTTGGTGGAACAAAAGTTTCTTTAATTGTTCGAGCAGATGTCCAACGCAATAGATTCATCATTGCTCCCGCCTTATCATTCGTTCCTGATCCACGGGCACCACCAAATGGTTGTTGACCTACCACAGCACCGGTTGGTTTATCATTGATGTAGAAGTTACCAGCAGCGTTTTCCAATTTTTTAGTTGCTACCTGAATCGCATAACGATCATTTGAAATAATGGAACCAGTTAATGCATAATCTGAGGTTTTGTCTAGAATATCAAGAGTTTGTTCAAACTGATCTTCTTCATACACATAAATCGTCAACACAGGCCCGAATATCTCTTCACAGATTGTTCTAAATGACGGATTGGTTGTTACAACGGTTGTTGGTTCGATAAAATATCCTTTTGACTTCTCGTAATTTCCGCCAGTGATTATCTCCGCATCTGATTGTGATTTTGCAAAGTCAATAAATCCTGCAATTTTATCAAACGCTCGCTCGTCAATAACTGCATTCACAAAATTGGAAGTATCATCAGGAGACCCCATTTTAAAAGATGAAACTTGTTCTACTAAAATTCTTTTGACTTCCGGCCAAAGGTTAGAAGGAACGTAGGCACGTGATGCGGCTGAACATTTTTGTCCTTGGAACTCAAATGCCCCTCTGGATAATGCCGTTGCTACTTCTGCCGGATTTGCCGATTTATGTACCATGACAAAATCTTTTCCTCCTGTTTCTCCGACAATTCTCGGGTACGTTCTATATGAATCAATATTTGAGGCTATATCTTTCCATAATTGTTTGAAAACAGTGGTTGAACCTGTAAAATGCAAGCCAGCAAAGTCTTTGTGTTTAAATATTTCTTCTCCCGCAATTTGACCACTAACGGTAACCATATTTATAACGCCATCCGGAACACCAGCAGCTTTGAAAAGCTCCATGATTACTTGAGCCGAGTAAATTTGAGATTCAGCAGGCTTCCATACGATTACATTACCCATCATAGCAGGTGCCGCACATAAATTTGCCGCAATTGATGTAAAATTAAAAGGCGTTAGAGCGAATACGAAACCTTCAAGCGGACGATATTCCAAGCGATTCCACATACCAGGTAGAGACTCAGGTTGTTCCTTGTAGATTTGAGTCATGTACTGAACATTGAATCTGAAAAAATCGATAAGTTCGCACGCTGCATCAATTTCAGTTTGAAAAACATTCTTTGATTGAGCCAACATAGTCGCGGCATTCATTTTATCTCTAAAAGGTCCTGCCAAAAGATCAGCTGCCTTTAAAAAAATCGCAGCACGTTCGTGCCAAGGTAAATTTGCCCAGTCAGACTTAGCTTTTAATGCAGCTTCAATTGCTTTTTGAACATGTCCTGCATCACCGTAATTGTAGTGCCCAAGAACCTTTTCATGATCGTGAGGCGGACTTAATTTTCGTTTGTTGTTCGTTCTTATCTCTTCACCACCAATATACATTGGGATGTCAATAGGACTTTGATTATACAATTCTTTGTATTTCTCTAAAAGAGAAGATCTCTCTGAACTACCTGGAGCATAAGCGCGAACCGGTTCATTTTTAGCTACCGGTACTTGAAAAAAAGCGTTTGACATGGAAATTATTTTTTACAAAGTTACATTTTTCAGTGGATTTTAATCAAACTAGTTACGTACAATTTCACGAATAGAAATGGTTATATTTTTGTAAAAAATACTTGGCTATTTGAAAATTATCTAATTTTGCAGCTGAAATGAGAAATTGGATATTATTAATATTGCTGTTTTTTGGCCTTTTCACAAGGGCTCATGCGCATGTTGATGATGTTCATGACAACTATAAAGAATCATTTTCTTCCGTAGTTGGTTTTTTTGGAGAAGACATGTTTCTTCACGAGAATGGAAAGAGTGAACATTCCAAGCTTCAAACTCATTATCTTAGAACACATGTTGTAAATAATCATTTCAGAGGTTTTGATTCAGATTTGATTCCTGAATTTGGGAAAAGTAATTTCTACTTTTTTTCAATTTATCTTTACAAAAAGGTTGAGTCTAATCACTCTGTTTTCAGAACTCAATCCTTATTACTTTTCAAACTATTTAATAACTATCGGATATAGAAAATTGATTCTTTAGGTCAATTTTTTTAGTTATTAAATAGAAATCCATGAAATATAGTATTTTTTGCATTGGAGCATTGTGTTCCATACTGTTTGCATCTTGTTCAGAAGAAAAACAAGAAGAAAAGAAATCAAAAGTTGTATTTACAGCAGAGCAACTAAAGGGAGTTGAATATTCCGAATCAGTGGTTCGACCAATAATGGGTGAAATAACACTCAATGGGAAGGTAGTTCCCGATGAAAATAATTTAGTCAATGTATATCCGATGATTGGAGGTAAAGTGACGGATGTTAATTTTGAAATCGGTGACTTAGTTGATTTAGATAAACCTTTAATCACATTAAATTCAGGCGAAGCTAGAGAGTTTGAAAAAGAATATTTAGCTGCGCAGGATGAATATGAATTAGCAAAGAAGAATTACGAAATTCAGCAAGAATTGAATAAAAGTAAATTCAGTTCTGCCCGAGAATTAGCCTATGCTAAGAAAGATATGGAAATCGCTAAAGCAGAATTATCTCGCTTGAAAGAGGTTTATAGTGTTTACTCGATTACAGAAGGTGGGAAATACGTCATAAAATCTCCTGTCGCAGGATTTATTTTGGAGAAAAAGGTTGGTCCAAATATGCAAATTCGCTCGGATGCTGATGATTATCTTTTTTCAGTAGCTCGATTAGATGAAATATTTATAGCATTTGATATCTATGAAAAAGATATTGCCAAAGTAAAAACAGGTCAGACAATTTCAATTCACCCCTTATCGATGCCAGATTCTACAATTGTTGGAACGGTTAAGCGAATTGAAAACATGATCGATCCGGAAACGAGAACTGTTAAAGCTAGAGTTTACCTAAAAAACCCAGGATATCAACTTAAACCTCACATGTTTTGTACAGGAAAATTGTTGTACGCTACGAAAGGGGAAATGATTTCAGTGGATAAAAAGGCGCTTATTTTTGATGATAATAAGTATTTTTTGATGATTTACCATTCGAAAAATAATATTGAGACACGTCAAGTTGAGGTTCATTCGAGCAATGATCTTTATGCTTACATATCAAGTGGATTGTCTGCAGGTGAAAAAGTAATCACCAAAAAGCAGCTGTATTTATACGACGCGCTCAACGATTAAGCAATAATTACTAATATTTTATCATTGTTTTTATGAATAAATTCATTAAAGGCATTATTACTTTTTCATTGAAAAATAAAATGCTGACGTTTGTCATGGTAGCAATTATTGCTATTGCCGGCGTATTTAGTTTTATCAACACCCCACTTGAAGCTTTTCCTGATGTAACAAATACTCAAATTATTATCGTGACAGATTGGAAAGGAAGAAGTGCTGAGGAGGTAGAACGATTCGTTTCCATTCCGATTGAGGTGGCAATGAACTCGGTTCAAAAAAAGACCAATGTTCGTTCCATTACCATGTTTGGTTTATCGATCATTAAAATCATTTTTGAGGATGATGTTGAAGATTTTTTCGCCAGACAACAAGTGAATAATCTTCTTCGAAATGTAAAACTTCCGGAGGGAGTTGAACCGAATGTTCAACCGCCTTACGGACCAACAGGAGAGATTTTTCGATACGTTTTAAAAGGAAAAAATAGGTCATCAACTGATTTATTAACCATTCAAAATTGGACAATAGATAGACAACTTCGATCAGTACCAGGTGTTGCTGACATTGTAGCTTTTGGTGGTCAAGAAAAAATCTATGAGATTCAACCTGATCCAATTCAATTAGCAAAATACGGAATAACTGTTTTTGATATTCAGGAAGCCATCTCAAAAAGTAATCTGAATGTGGGAGGGGATGTTTTGGTTCAGAATAATCAAGCTTTCGTTGTAAGAGGCTTGGGTTTACTAAATCAAGTTTCAGATATTGAAAATACGATTATTAAGAATTTTAAAGGTACTCCTTTGCTCATAAAGCACTGTTCAGACGTAAAAATTACAGGTTCACAACGTGTAGGGCAAGTAGGGAAGGACAAAGAAGATGATGTTGTCGAGGGTATCATTGTAATGCGAAAAGGAGAGAATCCAAGTCAAGTTTTAGCACGCGTAAAAGACAAAATCAATCAACTTAATGAGGATGTATTGCCATCTGATGTTAAAATGGAGACGTTCTATGATCGCGACAATTTGATGGCCTATTGTACAAAAACAGTTTCTAAAAACTTAATCGAGGGAATTGTATTCGTAACCGTAATTGTCTTTCTTTTTATGGCAGATTGGCGAACAACGGTTATTGTTTCGATTATTATTCCATTGTCATTACTTTTTGCTTTCTTGATGCTTTATTTTAAAGGAATGAGCGCCAATTTACTGTCGCTAGGTGCGGTAGATTTTGGAATTATCATAGATGGAGCTGTCGTCATGGTTGAGGGGATTTTTGTAGTTCTCGATGCTCATGCTAAAAAACTAGGAATGGCTAGATTTAATAGGGTTTCTAAATTGGGTTTAATTCGAAAAACTGGTATTGAAATGGGGAAAGCAGTATTTTTCTCTAAGTTAATCATTATTACCGCATTACTACCCATTTTTGCTTTTCAAAAGGTTGAAGGTAAAATGTTCTCTCCTTTGGCATATACGCTAGGTTTTGCTTTATTAGGAGCTTTGCTGTTTACACTTACTCTAGTACCTGTTCTATCATCCATTTTATTGAAGAAAAATGTAAAAGAAAAGCACAGTTTTATTGTGCGATTTTTTGACTTTGTTTTTAGTAGAGGTATTGAATGGTCGTTCGGTAATCGAATGAAAATTGTTATGATTTCTATTTCTATTTTGTTTTTAAGTCTATTGTCAACCAAATGGTTGGGAACAGAATTCTTACCTACACTGAACGAGGGTGCTCTATGGGTGGAAGCCAAATTACCGATGAGTACATCGTTGGATGAAACTACTAAACAAGTGAGTGTTTTACGAACCAAATTAAAGCAATTTCCTGAGGTAAATGGTGTTCTTTCTCAAACCGGTAGATCCAACGATGGTACAGATCCAAGTGGGTTTTTCTACGTTCAGATGCAAGTCAACCTGAAGCCCAAAGATGAATGGCGTAGTGGACTCACAATTGATGAACTGATCGGAGAGATGGATAAGGAAATGAAGAAATTTCCCGGAATCAATTTCAATTATTCCCAGCCCATTATTGATAACGTAGCAGAGGCCGTTGCAGGGATGAATGCGAACAATGCAGTTAAAATTTTTGGACCTGACTTGAAGGTGTTGGATAGTTTATCAACGCTTGTTTTGGATAATATCAAAAATGTGGAAGGTGTTAAAGACGCTGGAATTTTGCGAAATGTGGGTCAGCCCGAAATGCAAATTCATTTTGATAAGCAAAAGATGGCAATTTACGGGGTGTCCATGAAAAACGCACAAGATATTATCGAGATGGCCGTGGGAGGTAAAACCATAACCGAAAAATACGAGGGTGAATCCCGCTTCAATGTTCGAATTAGATATCCCCTTGAATCGCGCGATAATAAGGATAAATTATTGAGAATAATGATTCCTACTGAGGACGGTCAAGTGATTCCTTTAAGTGAAATTGCAGAAATCAAACAAGTTACAGGCCCTGCATTTGTATATAGAGATAATAACAAACGCTTTATTGGAGTTAAGTTTTCGGTTCGTGAACGCGATTTGGGAAGCACGATAGCTGATGCTCAAAAAAATGTCGAAAAGAATATCAAATTGCCAAAAGGATATGATGTGGTTTGGACAGGGGAATTTGAAAATCAAGTTCGTGCATCAAGTACACTGGCAAATGTGGTTCCTCTATCGTTGATTGGGATTTTTATTCTACTCTATATTTTATTCGGAAATGCAAAAGATGCTGGATTAGTTCTATTGAATGTGCCTTTTGCAATAATCGGAGGAATCTTTGCACTTCATTTAACGGGGATAAATTTTGGGATTTCAGCTGGGGTTGGATTCATTGCGCTATTTGGTATTTGCGTCCAAAATGGTGTTATACTAATCTCTGTGTTCAATTCGAATTTGAAAAGTAGGATGCAGTTAATTCCGGCCATAAAAGAAGGGGTGAAAAGTAGAATTCGACCTGTTGTGATGACCGCACTAATGGCAGCTATTGGATTATTGCCAGCGGCACTTTCAACCGGAATTGGTTCTGAAAGTCAAAAACCGTTAGCAGTTGTAATTATAGGCGGATTGATAACAGCAACAATTCTAACGTTACTTACTTTTCCTGTTATTTATTATTGGTCAAATATTAAAAAACATAAATCTAATTAATTGATTATGAAAAATTTAATGATTTACATAAGTTTGTTCACGTTAACAAACGCTTGGGGTCAAATTAACGAAACTTTTTCTTTCACATTTGAAGAAGGCAAGGCTAAAATGCTGAAAGAAAATGTGCGCCTAATGGCTGAGTTTTATAACCTTGATATTGCTGAAGCTGAAATTCAACAGCAACGTCTTTGGGAGAATCCCCTTTTTGTTTGGAATGCTGAAATGTACAACCTGGCCGAAAATAATTACTTCAATTTCGGAAACCAAAAGTTACTACAAATTGAGTATTCATTTTCAGTTTCGGGTAAACGAATTAACGCCATCAAAGAAGCACGTATTGCAAAAGACTTGGCTCAATTGGCTTTGTCTGATGTAATTCGAGGATTAGTCCTAGAGTACAGTAATTCCTTTTACGAACTCATTGAATTGCGTGAAATGAATGAATTACTCAATGAGGCAGCTTCGCAATACGATCGGTTGATTGAACAATATACACTTGGCAATGAATTAGGCACGAATTCAGAAAGTGAACTGATACGTTTGAAAGCTGAAAAACAAACCATTTTAGCGGATATCAACGAAAATGAAAAGGAAGTTTTGGCATTGGAACTGAACCTTAAAATGCTTATGAATTTTCCGACAAATGTGAAGCTAAATCCCAAAAAAAGTCAGATTATTCTGAATTCCGATCTTTCAGAAAATAAACTATTTGACTTGGCAGAAACGAATAGACCTGATTTACAAATTGCCAAAAAGAATATTAGTTTATATCAGGCAACGTTGAAGAAAGAGAAGTCTCAGATGGTGCCAAATATCAATCTGGGTTATCAGCCTCATGACCAAGGTTCTAATCACGTGAGACCTTACGTAGGAATGGTCTTTGAAATGGGGATTCCTGTTTTCAACCGAAATCAAGGGAATATTGCTAAGGCAAAAATCCAAATTGATCAAAGTTCGATGTTGCTTCGCTATAAAACGGATGAGGTGAAGAATGAAGTTGTCATGGCAAAAGAATCTTATCTAAGAGCGCTGGAGTTGAAAAACTCGTTTAATACTGAACTAATTGATAAAATGGAAACACTTTCAAAAGATGCAAAAATCAATTATGAAAGAAAAAATATTTCTCTTTATGAATTTATTGATTTTCAGAGAAGTTACATTGAAAATAAACTAAATTATATTCAGGCAAACAGAAAATTCAATGAAGCCATTAATTATTTGAACTTCAACATTGGTACAGACCTTAAAAATCTTTAAAATGAATAAAATAATAGTATTAATGGTGCTTGTGTTGCAATCATCAATGTATTTTTCACAAGCTCAAAAACCAAAGGAATCTTTAGAAAAAAATATGTTTCTGAAAGAGAAATTGTTTGGTTTTTCATTTAACAATTCATGGGTGGGATTTTATGACCTTAAGGATTCCACTTTTTTAAAACCTGTTCTAGGTTTACATGCTGATTTCAATTATTTTTTCAATGAAAATTGGGGGATGGCTGTTCAAGCTGGATTACAAATGAGAGGAACTGGAATTATAACCCCAGACTATGATAATTCGGTTGGAAACCCAGATTCAACGGGTCGCCAAAGACACAACATAAAATCGTGGGAAATACCAGTAGTTTTTTATTATAGATCGAATAAAGAAATTGTGAAAAACAGTCGAATGATTTTTGGTTTAGGCATAATTCCGATGTATCATCGCAAGGTTTTGCGTAAATGGTATAGCGTCGATGATGGATTTCATTCTGCTGTCTCATACAAAGAGAATTTTCATGCCGTTGATTTTCCGATTCGTTTAAGTTCTGGTTTGGATGTTAACGTGCCAGGAGGTAATCTATTTAGAGGTTCGTTAATCATGGATTTAGGATTGAAAAACAATTTTAAAAATCCTATAGATGGAAAAAAATCAAGTCGTCATTTCCTTCTTGGAGTTCAGCTTACGTTCCTGTTCTAATGAGGTATATTTTTTACTTTTTACTATCTTGGGTGAGTTTTGAACTGAAAAGTCAGGATTCACTCATGATTTTTGATCGACCAGGAATTGCCGATAGTCCGTTCCTTGTGCCGGAAAAATCTTATTTTCTAGAGAATGGTATTGGATTTACAGAAAAAACTCAAGTGGGTGATTTGCTCTATCCAAGCATTATGCTTCGAAAACGAATTTTTAAGTTCTCAGAGTTGAGGGTGGCTACTTCAACTTTTCCTCAGAGCGCAAGATTAATGCAGTCAGTTACAGAGGTAAATCCCCTAGTTGCATCGATTGGACTCAAACAAAAAATAGCTAAAGAGAAAAAGTGGAGGCCAGAATCAGCTTTTATTTTAAATACATATTACAATGTTTCTCAAAAATCACCTTTGAAACTTGCTAATTTTCTTTGGGAAGGACAATTATTATTTCAATCTACATTGAATAATTGGTTTTCAATAAATTATAATTTGGGTTACATTCATAATGTCAACTTAAATCAACATTATGTAAATCAGAGCACTTGCCTCAATTTTCAATTATCTCCTAAAACGAGTGCATTTGTTGAAAACTTCAATTATTTCTCATTACAGTCAGAAAATCAAGAATTCAGTTACGATTTTGGATTGACTCATTTAATTACAAAAAATATCCAACTGGATCTTTCCTAC
Source organism: Crocinitomicaceae bacterium (assembly GCA_044237035.1). GTDB lineage: Bacteria > Bacteroidota > Bacteroidia > Flavobacteriales_D > Crocinitomicaceae > UBA952. Next base: position 26,491 of record JBIIFU010000004.1, on the reverse strand, counting down.
ATTGCCAATCATAAGAATTCGACTCATTTTGGTACAATCTTGACAGGAGTTTCTCTTAATCTACCCTTCAAAAAATATTAATCTATTTTCGGTAAACCGAATAAAAGGTTTTTACTAATTTTAAAAACTTTTAATTCAATCAATGAAACTCATCTCATTCAACGTAAACGGAATCCGTGCCATCACAGGTAAAGCCTTCTTGCAAGATATGCAAACGGTAAATGCAGATATTATCTGTTTACAGGAAACGAAAGCAACAGTTGAGCAAGTCAAGGAAACGGTTGCATCCCTTTCCGATTATCATGTTTTTGCCCATGAAGCGGATAAGAAAGGCTATTCCGGAACGGCTATTTTGACCAAAATTAAACCAAATAAAGTCACGTATCACATTGGAATTGAAGATCATGATAAAGAAGGTCGAACCATTTGTGCGGAGTATGATGAGTTCATTTTAGTAAATGTATATGTGCCTAATTCGGGAAGTGAATTGGCGAGATTAGGTTATCGACAAACCTGGGATAGAGATTTTTTGAATTATTTAAAAACTCAGGAGAAATTAAAACCTGTTCTAGTTTGTGGAGACTTTAATGTGGCACATAAATCCATTGATTTGGCTAGACCAAAAGAAAATTACAATAAGGCGGCTGGTCACATGCAAGAGGAAATAGATGGGATGGATGCATTTACCTCCAATGGATTAATTGATACGTATCGTCATTTCCATCCAAGTGAGCAAAAATATACGTGGTGGAGCTACAGAGCAGGGGCAAGAGCAAAGAACATTGGCTGGAGAATTGATTATTTTTTGGCAAGTGAATCTTTTGTTCCAAAGTTGAAAGACGCCTTTATTCTCAATGAAATCATGGGTTCAGATCATTGTCCAGTTGGAATTACACTTAAATAAAACAAAATGAAATTAGTACTTTTTTCAACGCTTCTATTTTTTACGATAGGATGTGCTGTAAGCCAAAAGAAATCAGAATCCATTGCCTTTTACAATGTGGAAAATCTTTTTGACACCGAAGATGGACCAAACGATGATGCTGAATTCTTACCAGAAGCAAAAAATCAATGGACAAAAGAACGCTATCAGGAAAAACTGAGTCATATTCGAAAAGTGTTAGGCGATCTTTCTTATCCTATGCTCGTTGGTTTTTGTGAAATAGAAAACGAAGGCGTTTTGAAAGCACTTATTTCAGGTGATCAAAATTTATCGAATTTCGGAACCGTTCATTACGAAAGTCCAGATGCAAGAGGAATTGACGTGGGATTCATTTACAACAAATCGAAATTATCAGTTTTTAGTTCTGGAAAAATAAGATTTACCCTTCCAGGTGATTCCGAACCTAAATCTCGTGATATTGTTTGGGGAAAATTTTTATCGAAAAAGGACACCCTGTTTGCTTTGGTAAATCATTGGCCGAGCAGAAGAACAGACGACAGTGAATCGAAGCGAATTAAAGCGGCTGAAAGTGCCATAGTTTTTATAGATTCTGTTCTGAAGGTAAATCCAAATGCTAAAATTGTTTTCATGGGAGATTTGAACGATCATCCTTCTGATAAGGCGCCACAATTGATTTCCGCGAAGTTAAATCCTATGATTAGTAAGGCATGTGGTGAATTTGGAGGAACACATCAATATAAAAATGAATGGGATGTGTTGGATCATATCATGGTTTCACCGGGTTTTCAAAAAGGCAAGCTGAAGGCATTAGCAAATTCTGGTAAAATTCATTCTTTTCCTTATCTGATTGAGGAATACAAAGGAAATAAACAGCCTTTCAGAACCTATGTAGGAGCAAAATATTTGGGTGGGTATTCCGATCATTTGCCTGTTTCAATTCAGGTGAAGATGAAATAGATTGCTAAGAATATCTTACTTTAGCGAAACTATTCTTTTGAAATGAAATTTATTTTTTTTGTTCTACTGCTGTTCTGTGGCCGTGTTGTTAACGCTCAAACCGAGCGATTGTTATCTAGCAATTATACAGATGGTTATGTTTCTTTAAAAACAACAAAAGGAAACTACTCCATTCATTATTTTAATGAAAAAGCAATTGAAACTTCATTTTCGTTGACTGATTTTTCAGAGAAATTGTCATCTCATGCTGTTGTTGAAAAAACATTCAGTTTTAAATTCAAAGCAAATAGAGAATCAAATCAAACCGTTGTTTATTCGGTATTGAATTCTCAAAAATTAGGGAATACTATTTCAATTTCAATTGATTCTGTTCCTTTCAATATCTCTTATTATTATGGGGATAAGCGACTATTTAGTCAACTAGAAAATTCAAGTGAACCATCAAAGTTTAAACTCGATTTCGCCATTTCCTCAGATGAAGTATTTTATGGAGGAGGGGCAAGAGCACTAGGAATGAACCGCAGAGGGAATAAATTGGAATTGTATAATCGGGCTCATTATGGTTATGAAACAAATGCTCCCTTGATGAACTATTGCATTCCCATGTTTTTGTCTTCAAATAAATACTTAGTACATTTTGATTCTCCCGGTGCTGGTTTTATAGATTTAGATAGTAAAAAAGACAATCGTGTTGAAATAGAAATCGAAGGATCAAGAAAAACCTATCAAGTACTTGCGGATGATTCGTGGGATAGTTTGATATCTAATTGGACGGAGCTTTCAGGTCGGCAACCGAAACTTCCTTTGTGGGCATTGGGGAATTTCGCAAGTAGATTTGGTTATCATTCCAAGCGTGAAGTTGAAGATGTTGTTTCACGTTTTCAAAAGGATAGCATACCACTTGATGCGGTAATTATCGATTTGTATTGGTTTGGAAAAACCATTCAAGGTACGCTTGGAAATTTAGAATTTTACAGAGATTCTTTTCCTGAACCTGAAAAAATGGTTGAAACGCTTAAAACAAAAAATATTCAAACCATTTTAGTTACTGAGCCTTTTGTATTAACTACGTCTAATCGGTGGAATGACGCTGTGAAAAATGACATACTGGCTAAAGATACCGCTGGAAAAATTCTCGCCTACGATTTTTATTTCGGGAATACCGGTCTGATTGATATATTTGAGGAAAAAGGAAAAAAATGGTTCTGGGAACGATATGACGATCTCAAAAAAAAGGGTATTGCTGGTTTTTGGGGAGATCTAGGCGAACCGGAAGTTCATCCTGATCACATGATGCACGGTTCACTCAAAGCACGTGAAGTTCACAATATTTATGGTCATCGTTGGGTAGAAATGTTATACTCAGGATTAAAATCAAATTACCCAAGCGAACGACCCTTTATTTTAATGCGCGCTGGTTCTTCAGGTTCACAGCGTTTTGGTTTAATTCCTTGGTCGGGTGATGTAAATAGAACCTGGGGAGGAATGCGCTCACAACCAGAAATTTCCTTGCAAATGGGTATGCAAGGTATCCCTTTTATGCACTCAGACTTGGGAGGTTTTGCGGGCGCAAATGATGATCCTGAGTTGTATTTACGTTGGTTGCAATATGGTGTTTTTCAACCCGTTTTTAGACCTCATGGGCAAGAAGAAGTTCCCTCAGAGCCTATTTTCAAAGATGAGGAAACAAAAGAACTGGCTAAGCAAGCTGTAAAATTGAGATATAGGCTTTTGCCGTATAATTATACCTTGATGTATAAAGCAAACCAGTACGGAAATCCATTGATGCGCCCGGTATTTTTTGAAGATAATCGTGCTGAAATGCTGAATGTTGATTCCATGTATTTTTGGGGTAATGAGTTTTTAATTGCCCCTGTTTTTGTGAAATCCCAGCTTCAAAAAGTGATTCATTTTCCAAACTCTGCCAATTGGTTTGATTTCTATACCCTGCAATATTACAAAGGAGGCACTACTGCAAATGTAAATCTTACCTCAGACCGCATTCCAACATTTGTAAAAGGTGGCGCTTTTGTTCCAATGATTGAGAATCTTCAAAATACAAGTCAACTTGAAAATGATAAGGTTCAGATGTACTTCTTCTTTGATCCTGAAACTTCATCAAGCACTGGGGTTTTGTATCAAGATGATTATCATAAAGGAAATCAGACGGTATCGGAAAACGTTCTAAATTATACTTATTCTAAAAAATCGAAATGTTTTGAAATCTTAATAGAATCGAATAAAGTTGATTCCTTTAACACAAACCTGGTAATCTATTCCCCATTGACAAAAATCACAAAAATTTCGGTAGATGGTAAAAAGTATGATTTTGGAAAAAGTGAGTCAAATTACTCATTTTCAAGTGTAAAAAGTAAAAATAAAAAGGCCAAAATTAAAGTTTGGTATAAATAATAAAAAGAGTTTGTGTCATTATGACATATATAAACTTTTTACATATATTTGTTGTTTAGAACTAAACTCATACTATGAAATTACAGTTAGATAAGTTTTTCGTTTTGCTGTTTGTCTCAATGACAAGCGTATTTTTTTCTCAAAAGGCCAGTGTCAAAGGGAAGATTACAGATCAGAAATCAGAATCGGTTTATAACGCGCTAGTTACAGTTTCTCAAAGTACTGTTAAAGCCAAATCAGATCCCGATGGAAATTATGAATTGGTAGGAATTCCAATAAGTTCATCCAAAACAACTGTAGAGATTACTATTAAAGCAACTGGATACAATGATTTAACATTCACAGTCGAGCTTGAGCCTAATCAAGTTCTAGAAAAAAACATTGAACTTACGGATGGTGTTAAGTCCTTTGAAGAGGCAATTGTAATTGGATATGGAACTACACGAACAAAAGATTTAACCGGTTCGGCGACTGTTATAAACGAGAAAAACTTTTCGCAAGGATCCATGTCTACCCCTGAACAGCTCATTATGGGTAAGGTTTCCGGATTGAAAATCAATACCAATGATGGGGCGCCAGGATCGGGAAGTACATTGAGATTGCGAGGAGGAACTTCAATCAATGCAAGTAATGACCCTTTAATTGTTGTAGACGGTGTACCATTAGATAATGGAGGAATTGCAGGAGCCGCCAATCCACTTTCTTTGATTAATCCAAATGATATTGCGTCTTTTGTGGTTCTTAAAGATGCCTCTGCAACTGCAATTTATGGTTCGCGTGCAGCAAATGGAGTAATTTTAATCACCACCAAGAAAGGTAGTTCGGGAAATAGTCCGTTGAAAGTAATTTTTGACACCAAGCACTCACTTTCTACTGTCGCTAAATATGCTGATGTGTTAAGTGGAGATAGTATGAGAAATCTCATAAATAGGGTTGGAACACCTACACAACAAAATTTGTTAGGAGATGCAAATACAGATTGGCAACGCGTTGTTTTCAGACCTGCTTATGTAACAGATAACAACGTTTCTTTAACAGGTGGAATTAAAAACTTCCCGTATCGTTTGTCTTTTGGAAATCGGGTTGAAAACGGGGTTTTATTGCGTGATCAATTTATGAGAAACTCAGTTACTCTGAACATGACCCCTTCATTCTTAAATAAAAATTTACAATTAGAGATAAATAATAAGTTGGTTAACACCCGTTCGAATTTTGCCAATAGAGGTGCGCTAGGTGCAGCGTATTTTGATCCAACTCAACCGGTTTATTCCGATACTACATTATATGGTGGTTATAATGAATGGCTTGGTGCTAATGGTAAACCAAATACATTGGCCGCTAAAAATCCTCTTGGACTTATTAGGCAACGCGAAGATCGAAGTGATGTTTGGAGATACATTGCAAATGCAAAAGTTTCCTACAATATTCCGGGAGTTCGTGGTCTCAAAGCAGTGGTCAATGGTGGGATGGATTTATCTGAAGGAACAGGTTATGCCATTACTCCTGCAGAATCAGCATCCGGGTTCTATACGGAAGGTTCTTTTAATGCATATAGAAATAAAAAAGCGAATAAACTCGTTGAAGCGTATTTTAATTACAACAATAGCAAAGGAACAAATGACCAATTTTTAGTTATGGATTTAACAGCTGGTTATTCCTACCAAGATTGGTATTCTGCTAGTCCAAATTGGGCAACTTACAATGAAGCTCAAGATTCAATAACCAGACAAGCAGCTGCATTTCCTTTTTATACAAAAAATGCAATGTTGTCATATTATTCCCGTGGAATATTTACCATTAAAGATCGATTTATTATTAATGGCTCATTGCGTTATGATGGTTCATCACGTTTTAGTCCAGAAGCAAGATGGGGATTGTTTCCATCTGTTTCAGCAGCTTGGGTTGTATCTGATGAAGAATTCTTCAAGAACAACGTAAAAAGTGTAAATATGCTTAAACTACGCGCTGGTTACGGTATTACAGGTCAGCAAGATGGAATTGGTGATTACGCTTACATTTCAAATTATTTCGTAGGAGACTCAACAGCACAATACATTTTTGGCTTAGATACATTTTTAGTGTATCGTCCTTCAGGATTTGATGCAAATCTAAAATGGGAGCAGACAAAATCAATAAATTTCGGATTAGATTTTGGAATTTTGAAAGATCGTTTTTCGGGGTCTATTGATTTGTATCAAAAAATCACAACCAATTTATTAGCAGTTGTCCCAGTTCCAGCAGGAACTAATTTTACCAATGAAATTTTAACTAATGTAGGGAGTCTGAGTAATACAGGGATTGAGTTTTCATTTAATGCGGGTGTTTTTGCAAAGAAAAATTCTCGACTAGATATTATGGGTAATGCCTCAAGAAATATTAATCGTGTTATCAAACTTTCGCAACTTGAAGATGAAAATTCAGTTGGGGTTCAGGTTGGTGGGATTTCTGGCGGAATTGGAAATACCGTTCAAGTTCATCGTGTGAATTATGCTACATTCTCTTATTTAGTTTACGAGCAATTATATGACAATAAAGGAGCCCCAATTCAAGTTGGACAAGAAGCAACAATCGATATAAATAATGATGGTGTTGTTAATTCTTCTGATAAATGGAAAGATATACACGCATACGCTGATCGAAATGGTGATGGAGTAATTAATATTAAAGATCGTTACATAGCGAACAAAGCTGCTGCTGACTGGTTTTTAGGCTTGTCGTTAAATTATCAATATAAAAATTGGTCGTTCGGATTATCTATGAGAAGCGAAATAGGTGGGTATATTTATAATAATATTCATTCGAATTCTGGGACTTTTCAATCTGTTAACGGAACGCAAGGATTCTTAAATAATATTAGTTCATTGTATTATGAAGATGAAACTCAGAAAATTGCAACCAACCAATTGCTAAGTGACAGATACCTTGAAAGAGCAGATTTCTTGCGTTTGGATTATTTTAATGTTAGTTACAATTTTGGCAAACTGAAAGCATTTAATAACAAGGTTGGAATGAATGCTACATTTGTTGTTAATAATATATTTGTTTTCACAAATTATTCAGGTTTAGATCCAGAAATCGGAGGAGGAATTGATAATAATATTTATCCTCGACCACGCATGTATTCCTTGAATTTATCATTTGACTTTTAATTTTTCGAGCTATGAAAAAAAGAATTATATCTATTGGTTTGATTGGACTTAGCTTCGTGCTAATAGTTTCGTCTTGTAAAAAGCAGTTGAATCAATCACCTAAGTATGGTTTGAATGCAGAGGTGGTTTACAGTGATCCAAATAACTATATAAATGTATTGGCAAAGCTCTATTCGGGCCTATCTATGACGGGTTTGTCCGGTCCTGCAGGAGCTGGAGACATCGCGGGGATGGATGAAGGATTTTCTGCGTACGTAAGAGTTTTGTGGAATCTACAGGAGTTACCAACAGACGAGGCTGTTTGTGGTTGGTCTGACCCAGGAATTCCAGCAATGAATAAAGGTGAATGGACAGCGGATGATGGTTGGATAAAAGGAATGTATTATCGAATTTATTATCAAATTGCGTTGTGTAATGAATTTATTTGGCAATCACGAGATGAGAAGTTGAATGAACGAGGCTTTTCTCAGGCAGATAAAGATAAAATAAAAACATATAGAAATGAGGCAAGATTCCTAAGAGCATTAAGTTATTACCATGCGTTGGATCTGTTTGGGAATGTGCCATTTGTTGATGAAAATGATCGAGTTGGTGCTTTTCAACCCGAAAGAATTACGCGTCCTGCTTTGTTTACTTACGTTGAAAGTGAATTATTGGATATTGAAGATCAATTACTTAGTCCTGGAGTTGCACTATATGGGAGAGCGTCTAAATCAGCTGCTCAAACCTTGCTAGCTAAAATGTATTTGAATGCTGAGGTTTACACCGGAACAGCCCGTTATTCTGATTGTAGAACATTTTGCGAAAAAGTTGTCAATTCAGGAGCTCACCAGCTAGATGACGTGTATCAAGATATCTTCTTAGCAGATAATCATACTTCTCCTGAAATTATCTTCCCAGTAGTTTACGACGGTGTGGTTGCACAAGCGTATGGCGGTACAATCTATTTAGTGAATGGTGCAATTGGAGGTTCGATGATTCCAGCCAATTATGGGGTTAATGGTAATTGGGGTGGTCTTCGCGTGACTCCACAATTTGTAGATAAGTTTCAAGACTCTACTTTAGACTCAAGATACCTATTTTTCACAACTAATCAAATCAAAGACTTCACAGATCAAAGTCATTTATCCCAATTCAAATATGGGTATGCCTTTCCTAAATTCAAAAATAAAACGAAAGCAGGATTGAATGGGTCAAATAATGCCACATCTCCATTTGTAGATATTGATTTTCCACTATTTAGATTGGCAGATGTTTATCTCATGTTGGCTGAATCTGCATTAAGAACGGGAGATCAAGGAACTGCGTTGCAATACGTTAATTTAATTCGAACAAGAGCTTATTTTACAAGTGCCTTTAATGTAACTTCATTAACTCTTGATGAAATATTGAATGAACGAGCAAGAGAATTAAGTTGGGAAGCGACACGTAGAACTGATTTAATTCGTTTTGGAAAGTTTGCAGGTGCAGATTACGTTTGGGCATTCAAAGGTGGTGAAGTGGATGGTGTTGCATTAGATGCTTACAGAGAGCTTTATCCAATTCCAAATGCGGATATCATATTAAATCCTAACCTAACACAAAATCCAGGTTACTAACTAAATTGGCGTTGATTGATGAAAAAGGAAGTTTGAAGAAATTCTGCTTCCTTTTTTTGTTAGAACCCAAAATTATTGAACCCTTCCTCAACTAGTTTATTGTAATTTTCAAGATTGAAAGAATAGTAATTGGACGGTTTATGAGGAACGCCTTTTTGTTTATCATTCAATCGTTCAACTATTTCAAGCTTGGCCATTTTTCGTCTAAAGTTTCTCTTGTCGATTTCCTTCCCTTGAATGGCTTCATACAGTTTATGAAGTTGAGTTAATGTGAATTTTTCAGGTAACAAATTGAACCCAATTGGTCGTAAGTCTAAGTTTATTTTAAGTCTTCGCTTAGCAGCATTCAAAATGTCTAAGTGGTCAAAAGCAAGTTCCTTTATCTCATTGAGCGGTTTCCAAACAACATTACGCGCAAAGTGAGAAGGTCTAGGATTGAAAGAGCGCAAATTCACAAGGGCAAAATAAGCAACGGTAATTACCCGAACATCAGGATTGGCTCTAACAGATTGAAGCCATTTTCTATCGGCATCTTTGTTTAATCGATTAGGGTCACCAAAAGCACCTAATTGCTCCAAAAATATATCTGTTAAGCCCGTTAATTCTTTTAAAACACGGTCTGCCGCTTGGTCTAAATTTTCGTCATCGTAAATTAAATCACCGGGTAAAGCATACTCCGGTTTTTGCGAATCACCTGATTCTCTTTCTATTAGCAGTACTTGGATCTTCTCAAAGTCAAAGCCAAAAATCACACAGTCTGCTGAAATTCCATTATTTAAATTTCTACCGCTTTGTTCAATCATGCCCGAAATTAAAAAAAAAAATGAAATTTACATAGTGTAAATTTGACACATTGTTATTATTTCATTAATTTTACTTTTAAGAATACTACAAATTATTGTATTTGTTTTTACATTTATACATTGTGATTTTCTACTAAAAACTGCTAAAACTAAAAACTACTTAAACATGTATTTCAATAAAAATATCTCTGTTTTATTTCTGAAACAATTTTCGCTTCTAGTCTTGTCTTTTCTGTTTTATTCATCTGTTTTTTCTCAAAAGAAAACACCAGAATGGAGCAAGGATGCAACCATGTATGAGCTAAATGTACGTCAATTTTCAAAAGAAGGAACATTTAATGCTATCATTCCTCATCTTCCGCGATTGAAAAAAATGGGAATCGATGTGGTTTGGTTAATGCCTATTCAACCCATTGGTGTTAAAAATAGAAAAGGCTCTTTAGGAAGTTATTATGCTGTAAAAGATTATAAAGCAGTAAACCCAGAATTTGGTTCCATGGATGATTTTAAAAAATTGGTAAAATCAGTGCATGATTTGGATATGAAAATTATTATTGATTGGGTGGCAAATCATTCTTCGCCAGATAATGTGTGGGTAGATCAAGGACATAAGGACTGGTACACACTTGATTCAGCAGGCAATCTACAACCAACGATAGGAACAGATTGGTGGGATGTCGCTGATTTGAATTACGATAATAAAGAAATGCGAAATGCGATGATTGATGCCATGAAATTTTGGGTTGCTGAAACAAATATTGATGGGTATAGATGTGATGTTGCTGGTTGGGTGCCAATCGATTTTTGGAATGATGCACGTAAAGAACTGGATAAGGTGAAACCAGTTTTTATGTTGGCAGAAGATGAGGGAGAGAAATTGCACAAGGAAGCATTTGATGTTACCTATGCTTGGGAATTACACCATGTGATGAACAAGATCGCCAAGGGAACAATGAACGCAGATTCAGTAATAGCATATTTTGAAAGAGAAAACAAACGTTTCCCAAAAGATGCTTATCGCTTGAATTTTACTTCTAATCACGATGAAAACTCATGGAACGGAACTGAATTTGAAAGACTTGGTGGTGGTGTTAAAGCATTTGCTGTTTTCTCAGCGACAATATACGGAATGCCCTTGATTTACAATGGACAAGAGTCTTCTTTTAATCGCCGACTGAAGTTTTTTGAAAAAGACGAGATTGACTGGAACAGTTATGACAAAGAAAAATTTTACTCTACACTTTTTGCGTTTAAAAAACAAAATCCTGCGTTGTGGAATGGAGCTTATGGTAGCTTTCCAACCTTTATTAAAACGGATAATCCGAATGTATTAATTTATGAACGTAAAAAGGATGCAAATTCCGTTCTTGTAATTCTGAATTTATCTTCAGAGAAGCAAACTTATTCGGTTGATCTTTCCTTGCTTTCAGGTGATTATAAAAAATATATTTCTGGCAGAAAAGCGAAAATTAAAAAAGGATTGTCAAAAGGAAAATTGAAGTCTTGGGAATATCAAATTTTGTATAAATAAAACTTTCTAGCCATGCAAAACACTAAACCAACCCTTTCTTTTTGGCAGATATGGAACATGAGCTTTGGATTCATGGGGATTCAATTTGGCTGGGGGTTACAGATGGCGAACATGAGTTCCATTTACGAGAATTTGGGAGCAAAACCAGAAGAAATTCCTGCTTTGTGGTTAGCAGCACCCCTTACTGGACTTATCGTTCAGCCAATCATTGGTTATTTGAGTGATCGTACTTGGCATAAAACCCTGGGTAGAAGAAGACCATATTTTTTAATCGGCGCGGTATTAAGTTCAATATGTTTGATATTAATGCCCAATTCATCCACGTTATGGATGGCTGCAGGGTTATTATGGATTTTAGATTCTTCTATTAATATCTCAATGGAACCTTTTCGCGCTTTTGTTGCAGATAATTTAGCTGAAAATCAACGTGCAAAAGGTTTTGCAATGCAAAGTTTTTTCATTGGCTTAGGCGCAACAATTGCTTCTGCTTTACCTTGGATTTTCACCAATTGGTTAGACGTTTCTTCTATTTCTGAACAAGGTCATATTGCCGATAATGTTAAGTGGAGTTTTTACATTGGTGCCGCTGCTTTTTTAGGAGCTGTAGTATATACAGTATTCACATCGAAAGAATATCCTCCAACTGATTTAGAAATTGAGGAACGTAAAAAAGAAGAATCTAAAGGATTTGGTGCTGGATTTAAAGAAATAAAACAGTCAATAGTATCTATGCCTAATCGCATGAAGCAATTGGCTTTGGTTCAGTTTCTTACGTGGCCAGGTCTATTTTTAATGTGGTTTTTCTATACACCGACAGTTGCTGTTGATATATTTGGCGGATCACCCGGCTCCCAAGCTTACACAGATGGTCAGAATTTGGCTGGATTAACCTATTCCTTTGAAAACATAATAACATTCCTTTTTGCACTAGCTCTTCCATTGTTGGCAAGAAAATTCTCCATGAAATGGACACATTTTATCTGCTTGATTTTAGGAGGATTAGGCTTGATTATGATAAATCTCATTCAAAGCAAAGACCAAGTTTGGATGTTATTCGTGATTATGGGGCTAGTTGGTATTGCTTGGAGTAGTATTTTATCAATGCCATATGCCATGTTAACGGGTTGTTTACCTCAAAATAAAATTGGTATTTACATGGGGATATTCAACTTTTTTATCGTTTTACCTGAAATTTTAGCATCCTTATTCTTTGGCAAAATCATGGAACATTGGCTCGATGGTTCACGGATGGCTGCTGTTACTATAGGAGGTGTGTTAATCATTTTAGCTGCATTCTTGACTTTAAGAATAAAAGAAAATGAATAGGAAAATTAAAGGTCTTATTTTCGATTTGGATGGTGTGTTGGTTACAACTGAACACAATCACTTTATTGCATGGAAAAATACTGCTGAAATATTAGAAATTCCATTCAATGAAGAAGATAATGAACAACTCAAAGGGATTAGTAGGTTAGATTCACTGAAGAAAATTCTTGAATTGGGAAATAAATCTGTTTCTGATGAAACCTTCAATGAGCTACTTACCAAAAAAAATGAATATTATCTGAATTCAATTGCTGATATCAATCAATCTAATTTGTTACCAGGTGTTCTAAGCGTATTAAAAAACGCACAACTTCATGGAATTAAATGTGCGGTTGGATCATCCAGTAAAAATGCACGATTTATTTTATCGAAACTTCAGATTGACTCCTATTTTTCGGTGATTGTAGATGGAAATGATGTTTCTTTTCCGAAGCCCCATCCCGAAGTGTTCCTTAAGGGAGCTGAACAAATGGGATTAGAACCGTTTGAATGTATTGTGTTTGAAGATGCAAAAAGTGGCGTCCAAGCCGCAAAAGAGGGAGGATTTACAGCGATTGGTGTTGGCAATCCTACCCTAATTGATTTTGTTGATAGTTATTTACTTAATTTAAATGATTTTAGTCTAGAGGAGTATGCGTAATTTGTTTGAAATAGACGATTGGAAAATTATTGAGAATGGATTCGATCCATCCAAACAAAAACAAGCTGAAAGTATATTTAGCATTGGTAATGGTGGATTTGGTCAACGTGCAAATTTTGAAGAAAAGTATTCGGGTTCTTCTTTACAAGGGAGTTACGTGGGAGGTGTTTATTATCCTGATAAAACACGTGTTGGTTGGTGGAAAAATGGATACCCCGAATACTTTGCTAAAGTATTGAATTCATGCAATTGGATTGGAATTAATATCGAAATTGACGGTGAGCACTTAGATATTCACCATCAGGTAATACTTTCTTTTCGGCGTGAATTGGATATGAAATCTGGAACTCTTTCCCGTAGAATGACGGTTCGCTTTAAAAATGGAAAAGAAATAGAGGTTCAATCCCTTCGCTTTTGTTCAATGCATGACGAACAGGTAGCCGCAATTCGATTCATAGTTACTCCTTTGAATTTTTCAGGAAATGTGAAGTTTACGCCTTATCTGGATGGAAATGTAATGAATCACGATTCGAATTACGATGAATTCTTTTGGGAAGAGGATAGCCATAAAGTCGATGTGAAAAAAGGATTTATCTGTTCTAAAACGAAAAAAACCAACTTTGTAGTATCCACAGCTATGAGGTTTTCTTTTTGGAAAAATGAGGATCTACTTGACATTGAACCAAAAAATTTATCTAAAGCTTTTTATGTTGAAAATAGTTTTGATTATTTCTTAGAAGAAGGCAATTATTACACGCTGAAAAAGTACGTTTCAATTGTTTCTAATATCAATCATTCAGAGAATGAAGTTATTTCTAGGTCAATAGATAATGTCCGTCAAGCATATATGAATGGGTTTGATTATCTTTTGAATAATCACACATCGGTATGGGAAGAAATTTGGTCTAAAGCAGATATTGTAATAGAAGGAGATTCTGCAGCACAACAAGCAATTCGATTTAATATTTTTCAATTGTATCAAACGTATACGGGTAAAAACGAGAAGTTGAACATTGGACCTAAGGGCTTCACTGGCGAAAAATATGGTGGCGCAACTTATTGGGATACAGAGGCATATTGTTTGCCTTTTTACCTCAAAACGGCCGATCCACGTGTTGCCCGACAATTGTTGATTTACCGTTACAACCAATTAGATAAAGCCATAGAAAACGCTGAAAAACTTGGTTTTAAAAATGGCGCGGCACTTTATCCGATGGTGACTATGAACGGGGAAGAATGCCATAACGAGTGGGAAATTACCTTTGAGGAAATTCACCGAAATGGTGCGATTGCTTTTGCGATTTACAACTACATTAGACATACGGGTGATGAATCCTACCTAGTTCAATACGGAAGACCTGTTCTATTTGCCATTGCTCGTTTTTGGGCGCAACGATTTAATTGGTCGGAAGACAAAAAAGCATTCGTCATGTTAGGTGTTACCGGGCCAAACGAGTATGAGAATAACGTAAATAACAATTGGTATACGAGTTATTTGGCAAAATGGTGCCTCGAATATGCACTTGAGGTTAATGAAAAAATTACAGATACTTCTGTTGAACGTTTGACAGAAGCCGAGATAAGCTCATGGAAACATATTTCTTCAGTAATTTATTTCCCAAAAATTGAAGGTTCAAATATTTATTTACAGCAAGATGGATTTTTGGATAAAGAGCAATTGACTGTTGGTGATATTCCCGAAAATCAACGGCCAATTAATCAACATTGGTCTTGGGACAGAATTTTACGTTCAATTTTTATCAAACAAGCAGATGTATTGCAGGGAATTTATTTGTTTGAAGACCATTTTGATCTAGCTACAATTAAAGATAATTTCGATTTCTACGAACCTAAAACAGTTCACGAATCTTCACTTTCTCCTTGTATTCACAGTGTTCTTGCTTCCAAAATTGGTCGTTTGGATAAAGCCTATGAACTTTACCTACGAACTTCGCGTCTTGATTTAGATGATTACAACCACGAAGCTGATGAAGGCTTGCACATTACGAGTATGGCCGGGACATGGATGGCAATAGTTGAAGGAATGGCTGGTATTCGTGTATTTTCCGATTGTATCAAAATGAATCCAGTAATTCCCAGAAATTGGAAACAATATCGTTTTCAAATACTAGTAAGAAATCAACCACTGGAAGTGCGCGTTTCACAAGGTGAATGTGAAATTATAAATAAAGGAAATAGAGATCTTGAACTTACCATATTTGATAAGCCTATTCATGTTCAATCTGGTAAAACCCATATAGCACAAACTGCTAAAAACCCTATACTATGAAAAAAATAATCGCATTTTTATTCTTCTTACAATCCTCTCTCTTAGTTTTTGGACAGACTGTAAGTATTATTGGAACATTTACCAATTGGACGAGTGATGTCAACATGAATTCGACAGACAATACGAATTGGACTTTAACATACACCTTTAATGCAACAGAGCAAGTGAAATTCCGGCAAAATGCTTCTTGGGCAGTGAATTGGGGAAATTCAACTTTTCCTTCAGGAACAGGAATTCAAGATGGACCAAATGTTCAAGTTCCCGCAGGTGAATACAACATTACTTTTAATAGTTCTACTGGCGCATACAACTTTGAGTCAACCAATCCAAATCCACCGTCTAATGTAAATCCGACGAATCGTCAATTGGTTCTACAAGGTTTTTGGTGGGACTATTGGAACAATAATTACCAAAATGGTTGGGCAAATTACCTTACTGAATTAGCACCTCGTTTAAAATCATTAGGGATTGATGCTGTCTGGATTCCGCCAACAATAAAAAACACAGGAACCAATAGTGTGGGATATGCACCATTTGATCATTATGATTTAGGTGACAAGTGGCAAAAAGGATCTGTGAAGACCCGTTTGGGAGATAAAGATGAATTATTGCGTATGATGGCCGTTTTTAAGGCCAATGGAATTGATGTGATTCAAGATGTAGTATTAAATCACGTTGTAGGTGCCGGAAGCCAAACGGGTAGTGGAGGACAAGACCCAGCTGCAATGGATGATGGACAAACGAATAGATACAAAAATTTCCGTTATTCAAGTTTTACAACTCCAGGTAATAATGAAACTTCATTAAATTATTATGCGCGTGCTGGTAGATTTCCAAAAAATTGGCAAAACTTTTATCCGAATGCAAATAATCCTTGTTGCACAAATGAAATTAATAGTCCATACTGGGGGCCAGATATTTCGTACGAGAGCAGTGCGTTTGGTCAAAGTAGCAACGCATTAACCTACAATCCTACCCAAACAGCTGATTATATGCGGAATGGTATGCGAAATTGGATGATTTGGTACAAAAAACAAATGGGGTGGGATGGCGTTCGTTTGGATGCGGTTAAGCATTTTCCAGCAAGTGTTGCAGAAGACTTATTATGGAATTTACAAAATAATGCAGGATGGGCCAGTGGTGGTAATGATTTGTTTTCTGTTGGAGAGTGGGTTGGAGGTATCAACGAAATGGACAGCTGGTGCAACCAAGTTCAAAATAGATCGGGAACATTTGATTTTTCATTAAGAGGAAATCTTAGAAATATTGTGGCCGGTAATGGCAATTACGATTTGGCTACCTTGCCAGCGTCTCAACAATTGAACAGACAACGAACAGTTCCATTTGTAAATAATCACGATACTTTTAGACCGCAGTTAAACTCACAAGGCAATTACATTGGTTGGAATACGGCTCTAGGAACTGAAGTGGAGCCAAATGATGGTAGAAATAGTATGGTTCATGCCATTGCACTTGCTGTAGATGGTGCTCCTCAAGTATTTTTCGAAGATCTTTTTAATATTGGCTATAATGGAAATCGTTTTACACATGATCCAAAAGTAGATTCTACTTTGCCAACTCGCAGCGATATAGAGAACCTACTTTGGTGTCATCAAAATCTTCGTTTCAAGGAAGGGGCTTATTTGGTAAGATGGCAAGCAGCAGATGCGTTTGTTATTGAAAGACAAGCTAAAGCATTGGTTGCAGTTACAGATAGTTGGGGCCAATGGCAAAATTTAACGGGAGTTCAAACTTCTTGGTCCGATGGAACGATTTTAATTGATTATTCAGGTGCTAATGGTACGGCTCAAAGAACAGTTTACGGTGGTGGAAAAGTGGATATTTCAATTCCTCCTTGTGATGGTACAGCAGCTCAAGGTCGGAGAGGTTATTCTGTTTGGGCACCTCAAGGTATAACAGAGAACTATGCTCGACCTGGTAAAAACATCGTTCAAGAATGGGAAATGGCGGATGATTTAGGTGATTCACATATTTCGTCTTTACAACAAGGAGGTGCTTTACCTTCTAATTCAAAGGATTGTAGAACAGTTGGGAGGATTTATGCCAAAGCAGGAACTGATATGATTTTTTCTGTTTTTCCAACAGACACTACAAGTGGAATTGAATTGGTGATTTTAAATAAAGATTGTCAATCTGTTGATTCTATTTCTCAAACCGGTCCATATGACTTAACAGTTACAGCAACTTACGACGGTTGGTACACAATGAGAATAAGAAATGCCACGGAAACACAACCGGGTCAAACATGTTGGGTGAAAGCAAATTATCGTGCTCCTGAAGTTGTTGTAACTACAGGTGTGAAAAATAAATGTGCGTGTACTGCTTCTCCAACAATCGGTATGGAAGATTTATCAAATGTAATTTTATCCATTTATCCTAATCCAGCTTTCAATGAAATCACCATTGAAACAGGTGAAATGGAAGAAAATGCGGATGTTTTAGTAACGGATTTATCAGGAAAAGAAATTCTGAAATCTCAAATTTCTAAAGGAAGCATTTCTACAAAATTAGATATCTCAGATGTACAGAACGGATGTTATTTCATTACGATTTCTCTAGGTGGTAGAACTACTGCAAGAACATTTGTTAAGATGTAAACTATTTCAATTCCAAAATAAACGATTTTTTGGAATCAATGGTAAGTGTTCTTTCTAAGGGAATCGTATTTCCTGAAATAATATCTAAACTACTTTTGTGTTTTTTAATTAGATCACTAAATCTCGATAAGTCAAGAGTTTGAGCTTCTTTTGAATTGTTAAGTACTACCATTACAGTCTCATTTTCATTATGCCTGAAGTAAACATAAACGTTGTTTTGTGGAAGAAACTGAGTAAATGAACCACTATGTATTACTGACTTTCCTTTTCGCCAATTCCAAATCTTCTTTGAAAAATCAAAATAGGCTTTTTGCTCTTCAGTTCGTCCTTTATCGGTAAAGGCATTATTTGTGTCACCTGGCCATCCTCCTGGAAAATCTCGGCGAATATCTGCATCCCCTTTTCCTTTATCTCCTTTCATTCCTATTTCAGATCCGTAATAAATCTGAGGGATTCCACGCGTAGTAGCAAGAAGAGTTGTTGCCAATTTATAATCTTCTATTTTCGGACAATATTCATTAAAACGCTGCGTGTCATGGTTTTCAAAGAAAATCAGAAGGTTATTTGGATCTTTATAAAGAAAATCATTCACGAAATTCTCATAAAAACGAACCATTCCCTTGTCCCATCCCTGCTCTGGCTCGTTGAAGGCTTGTGTAAATGCATCGTGTAACGTAAAATCCATTACAGCAGGCAAATTAGAATTATAACTTTGAAGTGAGCCTATCGGACTATCTTTTTGCCAGTAGGAAATTTGCGCCTGGTCGTGCATCCAAACTTCGCCAACCATATTGAAATTTGGATATTCCTCCATTATTTCTTTCGTCCATTTAGCGATTGCTTCTTTGTCATTGTAGGAGTAAGTATCAACTCGCAAACCATCTAATTCAGCAAATTCAACCCACCAAATTGTATTTTGGATGAGGTAATTTAGTACTAATGGATTCGCTTGATTTAAATCGGGCATGCTCGTATCAAACCAACCGTCTTCCGAGGCACTTTTATCCTTTTCGCTTTTGTAAGGATCCATTTGAGTACTCGTACGGTAACTTGAGCGTGTGAACGTTGGAAATTGATGTATCCACGTTTGATTTGGTAAATCTTTCATCATCCAATGCTTACTCGACCAATGATTCGGAACTTCGTCTTTGATGACTTTCAATCCTTTTCGATGCGCTTCTTGCACTAAAAACTGAAAATAGTCAATGTTTCCGTAACGAGGATCAACCTTGTAGAGGTCAGATTGTGCATAACCGTGATAGGAATACGATTCTTCATTATCCTCCAATAACGGAGTGGTCCAAATCGTTGTTGCACCGAGTTCTTTTATGTAATCAAGGTGCTGAATAATTCCGTGTATATCTCCACCGTGTCTTCCATTTGGATTAGAGCGATCTGCTTTTTCTGACGTCTCAGGATGAGTATCGCCACCTGGATACAAATTAGCAAATCGATCGGGCATTAATAAATAAATCACATCTTCAGTCGTGAAGCCTTTTCGATTAGCAGATCCGTATTGTCTTTCTTTTAATTCATAATCGATGGTGGTAACTACTTTCTTTTTATCCAATAATCGAATTGGATATTTCCCTGAGTTTCTATCTTTTGTTTCGATGGTAACAAATAAATAATTCGGATTTTCAGTTTTTACTATTCCTACAATCGGAAAACTCGGAGATTCAACCGTAAATCGTGAAATATTTTCGCCGTGTAACAAAAGTTGAATTTGAGAATGTTTCATTCCCGACCACCAATTCATGGGTTCTATATGTTCTATTTTATAGTTTTTTTGAGCAAAGATTCCTGAACCTAGACAAAAAATGAGATTAATCCATAAAAAGAGTTTTCCTGCTTTTTCCATTCGATAAAATTTCAATTATAACTTGATTAGACATAGGTTTACCGTTGATTGTTCTCCCTAAAAGATCAACCCTTTCAACAACTTCTACTTTATTTTCAATTTCTGAAATTGATAATGAGCAAGGATTTTCAATACCTTGATAAGTAGCAAGTTGGTTTGTTGCTGATTGTTTCCGGTTTGAAACATAATCGTTAAAATTAGTAGTTACATGATTTCCAAATGTAGAATTAATAGCATTCGTGAAATCTTGATTCGTAAAACCATAATCTAACTCTTTGTATGTATCATCAAAAGCAGCTTGTTGAATCAAAATTTGTTTAGCCTCTAAATCTTGAATTAAATTTTCTGTAAAAAAATTCGATAGGGCTTCTTGCATGTAAAAGTTAAATTGATCTTTGAAATAAGGTACTGAAAATAAACGTTGAATCAATGGGCGATTATCAATGTGCCAAGTATTAATATTTCGAGTTGACCAGTCAATCCCAAACCAATCAATTCCAAAAGTATTATCCATATCGTATTCAATGAAAACAAATTTTCCATCGGATGGACGTTGGTATAAATAGTAATTATTTTTATTACCAGCATACCCATCCCAATGTCCGATTAGAATTTCATAAACCAATGTTTTTAAATACAAATCCACATCAAAAACTTCTTGAATGGCACACGGGAAATTAGTACTGGAGCTTGTATTCAAAACTTCCATAAAGTGAATCAATCCAGAATAATCATTTAATGTTTTATTTGTTTTTAATTCATAAACAGAAGAATAGGCTTGAGGATTGGTTCCTTGATACGATAAATCTGCTCCCCAAATACACTTATACAAATTTCCTCCATCGTCATTGATGAAGCGAGATTGTAAAAACTCATCGTCAATTGCTTCATTATTCAAATAAAGTCCTTTGTATTCATTATTGATAAATAACTTAACGTAACTACTTCTTGAGGTCGGCAAATCTGCTTGTTGTACGATTTTACCAGATAACCAGGCACGTAATTGGGAGGGATCATTGTGATTACCCAATAAGTTCATATTATCAATATCAAGGAATTTTTGACCAGCAACAAACTTATTAAAATCAATATTAAACGACTTTTTTCCAGCATTTCTTGATGTATTTCCTCTAACACGAAAGCCAACTTGAGCTAGAGTTAGGTTGAAATTCGTACTTTGATACGTAAATTGGGCTAAAAATTCATGATCGGTATACAAACTGTCCCCTAACAATAAGTCAAGTTGTGTTGCAGGAAGAGCAATGAAAATAGATGCCACTTCATCTTGCAAAAACCCTTCATTATTAGCGGGATGAACAAGTTGTCCATTGCCACTATTTGAGAGAATTAAAGTGAAAATCAAGAAAAACTGCCTCATGGAGCGATACTCAATTGTGCTGTTTGAATGTTATTGCCTTGAATTACTAATACGGAATAAGTACCCGCAGAAATGCCATTCAGATTAAGTTTTTCTGTATTTTCTCCAAACAAAACAGGCAATTTTTTCTCAAGTATCGTTTTTCCTTGCGTATCGATAACAACAATCTGAACAGCGCTAGTAGAATTTGATTTAAAACTAACCGAAACTTCCTCCTTACTAGGATTTGGATAAAGAATTAACGATTCTTCCTCAATTACTAATTCATCCAACGATACAGGCGCATCAGTTATTTCTGGTTGTTCAAGTCGTACATCAGTATAAATACGATACTCACCAGGAGTCATGTTTAAAACTGCATTTACATCCGACACAAGAATACTGTCGCCGGTAAAGTACTCGTACCAAGTTCCAGTATGGTGAAAGGAAGGAGTGGCATCCTGATTATTTACGCTGAAATTTGTCAAAACAACTGCATTCATAGACGGATCATTCAGTTTCATCCGCTTAACAGCCCCAGAAAGCATATAGTTAAAATTGAGTGAAGTGAATGTACTGTATGTATTTCGTAAATGCATCATTGCCGCATAAACATCGTACAATTGTTTTCTACGCGCTTCTGCAAAATAATTCCATAAAATGGGTTTATTACATACTCTACAAGGGTAATCAATAGAAATGTCATATCCTACCTCTCCAAATTGCCAAATCATTCTTGGACCAGGCTGAGAAAAGAATATTACAGCCGCAGTTTGCATTCTTCCAAGTGCAATATATTCATCTTTTGTATTATGATTTGGATTTGCAGAACTTCCAAAAGTTATATTTTTATACATCAATCGCTCCTCGTCGTGGCTTTCCATATAGGTCACTAAATGCGGAACAGTCCAAGTTCGAGAAGTGTAAATCCCATTGCTAATATTTGAAGTAGAGGTATAGCCCATTGTGGCATCGTTGTACGAATGAGTAAGATTACCCCAAAGCATCATGCCATATTCTGCTAATTGTTTTTCTTCTGCGTTATCACACCAATGTTCTAAAATGACGTATGCATTCGGTTTAACAGACCAAATGGAATCAGCCATGCGTTTTAAAATATTTATTCGATCAGTGCTAAAGCCATTTCCGTTATTAATGAATCCTTTGGTATAGTCGAATCGAAATCCATCTACCTTATATTCTTCTAGCCAGAAACTATTTACTCTATCAATATAGTCTTTTGTAGCTTGTTGTGTATGATCAAAATCATAGCCCCAACAATAGGGTTCGTGCGGACAAATAGCATTAAACCAAGGACTATTGGCAGCAGGTCTATTATTTATCGCGTCCCAATACATATTTACCATGGGGTTTTGACCAAAAGCATGATTAAGAACCATGTCCACGATTACAGCAATTCCACGTCCATGACAAGAATCGACAAATTCTTTAAATTTTTGAGGAGTACCGTAATATTTATCCAATGCCATGTGAAAGGAAGGATTGTATCCCCAACTTTCGTTATTTTCAAATTCGCCCGGAGGCATTAATTCAATCGCGTTAATTCCTAATTTATCGAGGTAATCAAGTGTGTCAATTAATGTTTGATAGTTTCTTTTCTGTACAAAATCGCGAACGAGTAACTCGTAAATCAATAAATCTTTATTTGCAGGAGCAGTAAAATTTGTGTTTTGCCAATTGTAGGCGGGTGAGCCAGGATGCATCACTGTTACAAATCCTGTAGTTAATCCAGTCGGGTAGGGGTGCGGATTTGGATTTGTTAAAGCGCCTATTGCAGCGTCATTGTTTTTATCTAGAACCAATGGACTGAGTGGATCTGCTAATTTTAAATTTCCATCAATTAAATACTGATAGCCATAACGTTGTCCCGGTGTTAGACCACCAATTGTTAGCCACCAGGTTGTTGAATCTAAGGATAAATTCATGTAGTAATTTGCTGATGGGACCCATTGATTAAAATCACCAATGACATAAACGTGTTCCTTTTCAGGAGCATATAAACGTAAAACAACAGTTGAATCATTGATATAGTTTATTCCATTTTTTGTTCCAGTAGGTGGGTTTTGATAAGTTATTGATGGATTTACGGTGTAATAAGCACTATCCTCAATCATCTCTGTTCCATTATCGGCAACTAATTTAATGAGGTGAGTTCCTTGCGTAGTTGCTGTTAAAGTATAGTTTAAAATTGTTGCAGCACTTGTTGATGTTATTAGCTGACCATCTTCGTATAAGGATAATGTACATGCTTGACTGGACTGACCATTAATTGAAAGTGTTTCCCCAATGTTTAAAATGGTTGAATTGTTATTTGGACTGAAAAGTTGTGCTTGTAACCCACTTCCAGGTTGTACCAAGTCGTAATAAATATCTGAGCCATCTGCTTCTCTTCCAACGATGGATCCATTCGTAGTTCTGAAAACAAATGCTAATTTCAATACTGTAACCGTTCCGGGTACTGAATAAAACTGGTCAATATCTATCGTTATTTGATGCTTATTATTTCCAATATTAGTCATGGCAACATCTGGATCGGCAGTTCCCCACGTTCCTTGTACATATTGCCAATTGGTAGGTGAAGTACTCGTTGATGTAATCAATCCTGTATGACAATAAATTTGACTTTGGTTAATCAGTGCTGCATTTCCTAGTGTTGCATCATACGTAATGGTGACAACATCATTAACCGTTGGAAATGCTGGATTAACGGTTAGAACTTGAGATTTAGCCAAAAATGTCAAACAAATTGAAAAAACTAATATTGAATACCTCATAATTTTTTGTATTTATAAAAAAGGCCTAAGTTTTTCAACCTAGGCCTTCTCTGTATTAAAATTCAATTATTTTTTGATCAATTTACCAGAACCAACTTTGTTTCCTGATTTAAGTTGATAAAAGTAAGTTCCTGTAGCAAAAGTGCTAATATTAACAGTGTTACTTGTAGTTTTCATCATTACTTTCCCGGTTAAATCTGTAATGATAACTTCGAAATCTTTTACGTCAGCAACGAAGGTAATTATGTCGTCAGCAGGAACTGGATAAGCAGAAGCATTTAGTTTCTCCAAATCTTTGATTCCTAAACCTGGCTCAACTGAACCACCAAAACTGAACTGTCCAGTGTAACGGTTGAATGAAATTGTATCATAAGTACCAGCAGCAACAGCGAAATCTGAACCGTTCAAGAAAGCGGTATCTGCAGGAAATTCTCCACCTCCCCAATTTGTTGCCCATCCACCATTTGCTCTAAATTTAGCTACACCATCACCGATTGTATAGTTGTACAAATAATGAGTGATACCTCCATCTGTAGATTCCATAGGAACATCAACTGACCAATCGAATGGAGGAATTGCAGTTCCGATAAGGCCGACTGGAACTTGTTGAAAGTTGTAAGCAAGTGTATTCTTGTTGAACGATACATTGTAATATCCAACGGTTAATGGAATATCATTACCATTCTCTGTTGCAGTTCCAGCAGGAAATGCAGTCCCACCCCAATTTGTTGAAGTTGGAGTAGTTCTTTGGAATTTTACATTCGGCGCAACGAAAAATTTATCAGTGTAAATGTAATCTATACCATCTAATGTAGCCATTTCAACCACAGAAGCATAAGCGTTAAAACCACCCGTAAATCCAATTACGTCATAACCTGTAGAAACAGCTGTAAAACTATAATTACCAGTAGTGATGTCAAAAGAGATATCATACGTTCCAGCAGGAACAGGAATGTTTGAGCCACCTTGAATACCAGTACCAGAAGGGAAAGCCGCATCTCCCCAGTTAACAGCCCAATCAGCATCTTGTCTAAATTTCACTCCTCCAGTTACTGTGATAGTATAACCAGTTAGCGTGAAAGTAACATTGTCTGAGGTGTTCAGGACCTCATCGGTCGACCAATTTGTAAAATCCCCAATCATCCCAATTGACTGAGCGAAAGTTAGCGTGCTAAAAGCAAGCGCTGAAATTAAAGTAAACAGTTTTTTCATAGGTTTTAGAATTTAAATGAATAACTTAGTGTCATATTGACCCAAAATTAATGATAAATTTTATTCTCACAAATTTTTAAGTCAAATATTCCTCTTTTATAGACAATTAAGAGAATAAAAAGTTTGCCTAAAACTAGTAATTTTTAATTTTAGTGTGCTCTAAATGGTAGTTTGCCAAGGCATCTATCGGTCTTCGTATGATTTGACCTAATTTTAATCCTTTTCTTTCACATGCCTGTGACAATTCATCGCTAAGTAAAGCAGCTATTGAACCCACAAAAGACACTTCCACATCTCGGTAATTGGGGAAACACAATACGTGATTTTCGATAAATAAGTCAAACCCTTTTTGAATAAGTTTTTTTGAATATTCTAAATCTTTATTTGCGATAATAATAGGACTCAAAGATGCTAAAAATACATTTGCATTTGGTTCCATGTAAACCTTGCGAAAAATAGCATCTTTATTTAATTCCAACTTTCTGATGTCAGAATCCATTTTTTCTGGCAATCGATTATATAAAAAATCAGTAAGCATCTGTTTCCCAAAAAAACTACCGCTTCCTTCATCTCCTAATATATAACCAAGTGCCGGAACAACCTCTGTAAGTTTATTTCCATTAAAAAATACAGAGTTAGAACCTGTTCCTAAAATACAAGCAATAACATCATTTCCTCTGTAAACAGATAATCCAGCAGCAGATAAATCATGATCAACATGAACTTCTGAATTTTTGAAAACTGATTTTATTCCCGATTTAATCGTTTCTTGTAATTCATGGGAAGAGCATCCAGCGCCGTAAAAATGAATTTCTCCACTTTTTGAAAACCAGTTACTCAAAAAAGAATCACCTTCCAAATTTTGTTTGACAAATTCAGAAGTATGAAAAAATGGATTAAAACCAATTGTGTGATGCTGAAAACGCTTATCTTCATCAATTATTAGCCAATCTGCCTTGGTTGATCCGCTCTCTATAATTGTTATCATTTCTAAAATTTTATGCAAGTTACGAAAAAAGTTAGTGTCATTTGAACATT
>JBIIFU010000075.1:0-4714 GCA_044237035.1 Crocinitomicaceae bacterium | reverse complement strand
TTGATAGCAATTATTACTGCTTATTCACGGATTTATTTATCGCAACATTTTTTGCAAGATGTAGTGGCTGGATCATTGTTGGGTGTTATTACCAGTAGCGTGATTTACTACGTTTTAGCTAAAAAAAAATGGGTTAACACAAATAATTCGACTGAAAAGTAACATCATTGATAAAAGATTTTTATTTTTGACCCCAAAACAATTTAATTATTCATGAATTTACAAGGAATTATTTCTATAGCAGGTCGTCCTGGACTTTTTAAAGTAGTTGCTCAAGGAAAAAATACAGTTATCGTTGAGTCAATGACAGATAAAAAACGTTTTCCAGCGCACGCGTCAGATAAAATCTCATCGTTGGAGGATATTTCTGTTTACACAACAGATGAAGATATTAAGTTAACAGAGGTATATTCTAAAATGTATAATAAATTGAGTGGAAAAGAAGCTTTATCACACAAAGAAGATGCGGTGAAACTTCGTCAATTTGTTTTAACTTTTTTGCCAAACTACGATAGCGAAAGAGTTTATGATTCGGATGTTCGCAAATTGTTTCAATGGTATAACACTCTATTAGCGGAAGGACTTTTAACTCCTGAAGTGAAAGAAGATATTGCAGAGGAGAGTAAGTCAGAGAAAAAAACTAAATCTGCTAAAGCCGTAAAAGAAGCAAAGCCTGCTAAAGCTGTAAAAGCTGCATCAGCGCCTAAAGCTTCTGTTAAATCAGCATCTGGAGCTAAAAAAGTAGCTGCAGTTAAGACTGGAAGTAGCAGAGGGAAATAAATCA
Source organism: Crocinitomicaceae bacterium (assembly GCA_044237035.1). GTDB lineage: Bacteria > Bacteroidota > Bacteroidia > Flavobacteriales_D > Crocinitomicaceae > UBA952. Next base: position 3,930 of record JBIIFU010000075.1, on the reverse strand, counting down.
GTATTATGAAATTAGTAAGAAATGAACGGTATTTTTTGCCGAATGACTTTGTTTTGTCTACTTGGGAGGATATTGCTCCATATTTTAATACACTTTTGTCCGCAAATTTTAGTTCTAAAGAAGAATTTATAACCTGGTTAAAAAACAGAAGTGAATTGGATGCCTTTTTGGAAGAGAATTTGGCGTGGAGATACATTCGTATGACTATTGATACTCGAATCAAGGAATTCTCTGATTCCTATCAATTTTTTGTAACGGAAATCCAACCGAAGCTGGCACCCCTTGAAGATCAATTGAATAAAAAAATGCTTGAAAGTCAATTCTTAAATGACCTAAAAAAAGAGGAAGCATATTCAATTTATATTCGTTCAGTAGAGACAGCTGTTGCCTTGTTTCGGGAAGAAAACATTTCCTTGGAAGCGGATGTAAATGAAAAAAGTCAACTTTTTGGATCGATTAGTGGAGCGCAATCCATTGAATACAATGGTGAAACTATTACCATGCAAAAAGCATCTTCACTACTTAAAGAACCTGAAGCATCTTTGAGGAAAGAAATTTTTGAAAAAATAAGTTCTCGGAGAAAAGAAGATATTGATAAGTTAGATTCGCTTTATACCGAGTTAATCCAACTGAGAAATAAAATAGCAGTTAATGCTGGATTTGAAAATTTTAGAGATTACAAATTTCAATCTTTAGGTCGTTTTGATTATACAAAAGAAGATTGTTTTAATTTTCACGAAAGTATTGAGAAATTCATTGTTCCTATCTCAAAGCAAATTCAACAGAAAAAGCTTGAACTTTTAGGAAAGGATAAATTTAAGCCTTGGGACACTGCGGTTGACCCTGAGGGAAAAGCTCCATTAAAACCATTCAAAACGGGCAATGATTTATTACAAGGAACTTTGCGGATTTTCAAACGAATGGATGAATATTTTTGCAAATGCCTAATTAGTTTGGAGGAAATGAAGCATCTTGATTTGGAATCGAAGCCGGGAAAAGCCCCCGGAGGATACAATTATCCTTTGTATGAAATAGGTGCTCCATTTATCTTCATGAATGCTGTAGGTACACATCGCGATTTAATTACAATGATTCATGAAGGCGGACATGCTATACATTCTTTTATTTCAAGAGATTTAGAGTTGACTGCATTTAAAAACCTACCTTCTGAAGTGGCCGAGTTAGCTTCTATGTCTATGGAATTGTTGACAATGAAGCATTGGGATGAATTTTATGAAGATAAAAATGACCAGAATCGAGCGATGAAAGAACATTTGGAAGATGTTCTAGGTGTCTTGCCATGGATTGCACAAATTGATGCCTTTCAGCATTGGGTGTACGAAAATCCTTCTCATTCTTTAGAAGAAAGAAAGAATGAGTGGAAATCTTTATCAACAAGATTTGGAACTGGTTTAACCGATTGGTCGGGATACGAAGAAACCCGTGATACCTCTTGGCAGCGTCAAATGCATTTGTTTGAAGTGCCTTTTTATTACATTGAATATGGAATTGCTCAGCTAGGTGCACTTGGGATATGGAAAAATAGCCAATCGGACTACAATAAAGCAATAAGCGATTATAAAAATGCCCTGGCTCTTGGTTACTCAAAATCAATTGTAGAAATCTATAATACTGCAGGAATTACCTTCGATTTTTCTTCTAAGAATGTTTCTTCATTAGCTCAATTTGTATCTAATGAATTAAAAAAATTAGACTAACACATTTCTAGACTGAAAAGCACTTTTTGTTCTGATTTTTGAAATGAAAATTTCAAAGGTTCTTCGGAATGATACCTCATGCTAATTAGGCCAATACCATTCTTATCCTTAGAAATAAATGAGCTTTCAATAGCCGATTGATATCTTTTTTCGATAGTCTTAGCATCTAATCTATTGATTTCAGAAATGTATTCAGATAAAAACAATTCTTTTTCTGGAGAAATTAAATTACAAGAGAACAGATGATATCGATCATTGAAAATCGTGACGAAAAAACCGATTAATTTTTGATTTTCAGAATCATCTTCTCCATACAACAGCATATTGTTCAGATTGTGTAATGCACTAGAATATAAATTCTTAACTCGATTATTATCAACCTTTCGTTCTACTAAATAGTATTCAAGATTTTGAATGAGCTGATGAATAAAATCAGGTTGAATAGTTCCGAAATAGCTTACAATTATTTTGTGATTTTCTTTAGTTAATTGATCTAATTGAGACAAAAAGTATTTTCGAAAATCATTATGTTCCTTAGTTTGAATAATATCCATATTATTTGCTTTTTTCTGCTAAACTAATTTGTGAAACAATTCTAGAAACTACCGGACAAACCAACGTGTTATTTAATGTCAAATCAAGGATTTGAAACATGTTTTTCCGATCCGTATGTGGATATTCTTTACAAGCCAAAGGACGGAATTCATAAATTGAACAAGTATTATCAGCATTTAAAAAATGACAAGGCGAACTTCTCAATACGTAATCTCCATCTTCATCCAAGCGTAAAAGGTCTGAAATTAATTTACTTTCTTTTATTTTTAGATGCTTTGCAATTCTGCGTATATCTGCATCTCGAAAAATGGGACTTGTTGTTTTACAGCAATTTGCACAAGTCAAGCAATCCATTTTTTTAAATTCTTGAACATGCTTTGAATGAAATACTTCATCCAATTCAGTTGGTTTTTTTCGCTTTGAATTAAGCAGGATCTTCTGATTTAATTTGAAATCAGCTCTGGCCTTATCTAAACTATTTTTATCAATCGTATTCACTCTACTGTTAAAATTGAAAGCACAATGCAAGTGTTTTTCTATATTTACAGCGAATTTACAAATAATATGGAACGATTTGATTTAATTGTCATTGGAGGAGGTCCTGCGGGATATGCGGCAGCAATGAGGGGAATTGACTTTGGGAAACGTGTATGTTTGATTGAAAAAGACAAAGTGGGTGGGGCCGGAGTCTATAATGGGGCACTTTCGTCAAAAACATTGTGGGAATTGTCAAATCGAACGAGAGATGTTAATGACATGATTGTTTCGAAGGGTAGAAGTAAATTTGAAATTTCGTGGGAAGATGTTAAGCAAAATCTTGCAGAAGCTATATTTGAACGGAAATTTCAATATTCATCTCACATAAAATTACTTCAAACCGAAACCATGAATAAGTTGCTGACTTATGAACGTGGATTTGGAAAACTACTCTCAAAAAATGAAGTAAGTATATTTAATGAAGGCGAAGATAAAATCGTTTGGGGAGAAAATATCATATTATCCACGGGAAGTCGACCTAGAAAAATGGATAATATTGATGTAGATGAGAAAATAATTTTAACCAGTGATGGAATAGATAATATTGATGATTTTCCAAAAAGTTTAGTCATTGTGGGAGCAGGGGTAATTGGTTGTGAATACGCAACTATTTTTTCAAATTTTGGAAAAACAAAAGTTTATATTATTGATAGGCAAGATCATATTTTACCTTTTGAAGATTTAGATATTTCGAAATTAGTTGCAAAAAACTTGACAAATAGGGGAGTAACGATTCATTCAAATGCCAAATTGGAAAGACTAGAAAAGGTTGATGGGGAAGTTGAGTATGAATTATCCTATCCAGATGGAAATCGTGAGGTTATTCGTGTTGAAAAAGCATTATTATCAATTGGACGACAACCGAATATAGAAAATTTAGGGCTCGAAAATGCAGGTGTTGAAATGTCGAAGCGTGGAGTTCATATCGGAGATGAAGATACGCGAACAAATGTACCAAACATCTATGCTGTTGGAGATGTTTCTGGTCGAATTGCCCTAGTCAATATGGGTGAAATTGAGGCACGACATGCTGTTGAGAAAGCATTTGGAAACAAGCCAGAATTGCTGAATTACGATAATATTTGTACTATCATGTTCTTAAATCCTGAGGTTGCAGCTG
>JBIIFU010000003.1:0-153979 GCA_044237035.1 Crocinitomicaceae bacterium | reverse complement strand
AACAATTTTCTAATCGCAAGTTGATTGCTTGCATGGAGTTACATACGTTTTCCTCGTTGAAAAAAGAATTTTTGCCACATTACCAAAATTGCATGCAGATGGCTGACGAAGCTTTGGTGTATTTTAGTCCTGCTGTAGTGGCGCATAAAAAATTGGAACCCATTTCCAAAGAACAAGTTTTTGATGGATTTGGTGGTGGAATTACCGTTGCAACTCAAACTCAGGAGGTGTTAGATTTTATAACGAAAAATGCAGAGGCTAATTCTGCACTACTTATGATGTCATCTGGAAATTTTGATGGTATCGATTACGATAAATTAGGTTCACAACTTTTAGAAAGTATAAAATGAAAAAATACGTAATTCTCTTTTTTAGCGCTGCCTTAATTATCACCAACAGTTGTAAAAATTCAGAAGCTCTTTCAAAAAAGCCAATAAAGTCTGAAATGGAAGTGACTACGGTCAATTATAATTCATACCTTGATTCACTTCAAGCTGAGGGAATTTTTCTGTTGTATGACTTAAAAGCGAATAAGTTAGTCGAATACAAAGGATTGTCTAAAGACACGATGTTAATCCCTGCTTCCACGTTCAAGATTCCAAATTCCTTGATTGGTTTAGAAACGGGAGTAGTAAAAGACGAGTTGACAGAAATCAAATGGAATGGAACAACTTATCAAAATCAAGCGTGGAATAAAGATCAAAATTTGAGAGAGGCATTTCAAAATTCAACCGTTTGGTATTTTCAAGAATTAGCAAGAAAAATAGGGGAGAAGCACATGAAAAAGTTTCTTGCTCAATTCAATTATGGAAATCAAAGCACTGGCGGTGGAATTGATAAGTTCTGGTTATCAGGTGATTTGCGTATTTCTCCTTTGCAACAACTGGAATTTTTGAAAGGATTGTGGAGCGAAGAGTTGAAATTATCAAAAAAGACAACTCGAACCATGAAAAAAGTATTTGTTGTTGAAAAGAAAGGTGAATCTACACTATATGCCAAAACGGGATGGGGATTCACAGATGGAAATGACATCGGATGGTATATGGGGGTAGTTGAAAATGAAAAATCAACCTTTCTGTTTGTACATGCCTTGGTTTCTAAGGATTCACGATTGCCGTATTTTGGTGAAAGTCGTAAAGCTATCGCTCGAAAAATTTTGGCAGAGAATGGTGTTTTAAACCTGTAGAAATAAAATTTTTCGCCCCCAATTTGTGTTTTTTTGCTAATTTTGACTTGTGAAAGTCTCGAAGGTATTTTTTTTAATTCTTCTAATATCTGGTAAATTCATTTACTCTTGTTTCTGGCAAATTAACTTTTATATCAATCAACAAGAAATTACGCGGATTGAATGCGAAAACAAGGATAAACCCTTGATGAAATGTAATGGTAAGTGTTACTTAGCCAAACAACTACAAAAAGCGGAGGATGAGCTAAATGAAAAAAAATCAAAGCAGGAGCAATCTAAAAACACAATAAAATTAATGGAAGCAAGTGCATTCCTTGCACCTCAAAAATTAGCATTTTCATCCAATTTTTCTTTTCAAATTGAAACAACAAACTTTGTTAGTTATTCTAAAAACCTCCTACCTGGGGCAACATACCCCATTTTCCATCCCCCTTGTTTGTCTTAATTTTTTAGATAAAAAAATTAGGTTCAAGTAAAAATTAACACATGAAAAAATACAGTGTGATTCTACTACTTCTTGTAAGTATTAGAGCAAACGCTTGTGATATTTGTGGAGGGGTAGGTGGTAATGCAACAATTGGCTTATTCGCTTCTACCAAGTATCACATGTTGGGAGTTAAAACGGGGGTTCAATCTTTTAAAAGTTTAATGGATGGAATTGTGCATTCACGAGAATTCTTGTTTCGTAACGAGTTCAATTTTCGTTTTCAATTTCATGAAAGAATTCAAGTAATTGGAGTGATTCCCTACCAGATTGGCTTCCAAAAACGAGATTTAGGAAATGATTTGGTTCAAGGATTGGGTGATCCTTTGGCCATGTTAAATGGAATACTTTGGCACAAAAAAGACACCAGTGGTCGTGCTTTACATTTTCTGTCTCTAAGTTTGGGTGTCAAATTACCCATTGGTCGAGTGGGATCAAATTTAAGTACTATTAAAAACCTATATCCTGGAACAGGAGCTTGGGAGGAATTACTTCTTTTAAACTATACATCTTCATTTAATAGATCTTGGAGCATGCAGAATGAACTAAGTTATGCATTTAAACAAACAAATAATGCTGGTTACAAATACGGAAATTCAGCACAAGCAACTATAACAGCGGTGAATAACAGAAAACTTGGATTTCGCAGACTGATTTCATCCGTGGGATTAGTTTACACGCATTTTGAATCAAGTATGGTGGATGGGGAGGTTCTAACTGTCAACAGTAATAAAGGATATGTGCTTGCTCAACGGGCTAGTATAAATCTTATTGGGTTCAGCTGGATATATTCTTTACAATGCCAAATTCCCATGAACCAAAATCTCAATAATCGATCAATTAAACAAACATTCGGCATAGAAGCCGGATTAACTTATTTATTAAAAACAAAAATTATTAAACATGAAATCAAAAATTAATTATTTTATTTTATTCAGTGTATTATTCATTGGATTAACCGCTTGTCATAAGGATGAAAATGTGACGGCAACGATAAATCTAATGGAACCTATGGAAAATGATACCATTCCTTATGGAACAGAATTGCACATGCATGGAACAATTGTTGGAACTGGAGAGCTGCATGGTTACTCATTATCATTAAAGAATGTATCAACAAATGCGAATCTATTCAGTGCTTCAAATTCAATGCACAAAGAAACATATGCATTTGATGAACATTGGGTGAATAATGTTACGGATACTACTGTTGTTCAAGTATCTGTGGATGTTACACTTGATCATAATGGAAATAAAGGAAATAAAAAGGTTAATCTAATATGTCTCCCTTAGTAAAATCCAATAAATAAATTGTAATAATTGTTCAATCTTTTTTAGTTTCTAGAAACGATTTTGTGAACATAAATTGACATAAATAAAAATTATAAAAACAAAAAAAATGAAAAATCAAAAATATCTATTAGCAGCGTTAATTCTTTTAACTGGATTATTTCTCACTTCATGCAAAAAACATCAGCATGTTGAAGATGGAAAGGTTAGCATCAAATTAAATCATCATTGGGGAATGAGTATGGATCCGTTTCAAATGAATACAGAATATATTCATCCAATGAATGGTGATACCATGACTTTTACCAAATATAAATATTATATATCTAATTTTAAACTTAAAAAATCTGATGGCACGTGGTGGATACATCCTGAGAGTTATTTTCTTGTTGATCTTTCAAATGATTTATCTACAACATTAGATCTGGGCTCTGTGCCGAGTGGAGAATATACTGAGTTGAGTTATACCATCGGGGTCGATAGTTTGAGAAATGTATCAGGTGCACAGTCAGGAGCACTTTCCACAACAAACAATATGTTTTGGAGTTGGAATACTGGTTATATTATGATAAAAGCAGAAGGATTATCACCTCAATCAACAACAGGGAATTTTTCATTTCATTTAGGTGGATTTTCAGGTCAGTATAGTGTAGTTGATACAAAAACCGTAAGTTTTTCTTCAAATACCTTAACTGTATCAGGGGATAAAACCTCAGAGATTCATTTTAACGTTAATACTGCAATGACTTGGTGTAATTCAGGGAGCTGTGCTGGAACAAATTCTGTTATGATGCCCGGTGCATTGGCTTATCAAATGGCTGGAGATTTTCATAATGGTTTTATATTTGATTATATAGTAGAATGATTTAATATTTGAGAGCTACAATAATTCTGTAGCTCTCTTTTTTATATTACATATGAAGTTGTTTATAATATTTAGTATTGCATTTTTGGTATTTTCCTGTCAAAAGGAAAAGCCAATTATTGAAGAGATTGAAATAACTTACCCTGATTATTTCCCTGCCCCTGTATATGATTTTACAAATAATCAATTTACCCAAAAACGTTTTTTACTTGGGAAAAAAATTTTTTTTGATAAGCAATTGTCGAGTGACGGAACTATTTCATGTAATTCATGCCATGCCCAGACTCATGGTTTCGCAGATCATAATGTTTCTTTTAGTTTAGGTGTTAACGGAGCTATTGGAAGCAGAAATTCACCGTCCATTGCAAATATGATTTGGTCACCATATTTTATGTGGGATGGTGGGGTTAACCATATCGAGGTCTTTTCTGTAGCACCTATTACCAATCCTGATGAAATGCATGAAACAATGTCTAATGTTCTTTCAAAATTGAATTCAAATATTCAATATAGAAAATTATTTAAGGAGGCATATGGTAGTGATCTTATTACTGATCAATTGCTTTTAAAGGCAATCACTTTATTTATGTCTAAAATAATCTCTTGTAATTCTAAATATGATAAAATGAGGCAAGGAAAAGTAGAATATAATTCAATGGAAAATGAAGGATATGATTTATTTAAACAAAAATGCGCTTCATGCCATACCGAGCCATTGTTTACAAATTACCAATTTATTAACAATGGAATAGATTCTGTTTTTACAGATTTAGGTCGAGCAAAAATAACTTTTAATAATGAGGATAGAGGAAAGTTTAAAGTGCCTTCGTTAAGGAATATTGAATTAACATATCCATATATGCATGATGGCCGCTTCTGGAGTTTAGAACAAGTTCTTAATCATTACAGATCAGGTATACGAAATTCAGAAACACTTCATCCTACATTGACTAATGGTATCGAGATAACAGAATTGGAGCAACAAAAGATTATTTCTTTTTTGCGCACATTAACTGATTATAATCTAATGGGTGATCCCTTGTTTTATTAATTATGAATGTAAATTCTTGTTTTTTATTCTAAATCAAAAGGGAAAAACTTGATGCCATAACCACGACCAACGTTTTCTATACAATTCTTAACCAACTTATTCGCCAAATAATTAGCTTTCACAGAATGGTATTTTTTCATCGAACCAATCATGAATAAATCGAAAAGGAAAGACAATTTTTGAGCGATAAACTCTCCCGGACGAGATTCATTTCTCTTACCAATGAGCATTCCGGGTCGGTAGATTAAAGTTTTTAGAATCCCTGCCGCTAATACACCCTCTTCAGCTTCTCCTTTAATGCGATTGTAGTTTATCGACGAATTTTTGTTGGCTCCAATGGCAGAAATCAAATGATATTGTGCGATACCATTCTCTTTACCAATTTTAGCTAATCGAATCGGAATGTCCCTGTCAATTTTCTCGTATTCTCCAACAACTGGCGTTTTTGCTTTGGTTGTTCCTATGCAACAAATGATCGCGTCTCCATGTATGGAGTTTTTCAAATCTGCTTCGTTTTCGAAATCAACTACGTGATTCACCACTTTTGGTGATTGAATAGTAATTTTTTTTCGAGTTAGTACATTGATTTTTAATACTTTTTCTTCTGAAAGTAGTTGATTGAGAACCTCACTTCCAACTAAGCCTGTTGCGCCAACTAATACGATTTCCATCTTTTTTTCTCAAAAATACAACGAACTCTTTAACTTGATTAGAGAAATTATTCTTTTTGTTTGCGTATTTTCGTAGAACAAACCCAACGAATGGAAATTAATAGGCTCAAACTTGCCCACTTCGGGAATCTTGAATTACTTGCAAAACAAGTGGTTGAAGGGTTTATTACAGGATTACATAAGAGCCCTTTCCACGGATTTTCAGTGGAGTTTGCCGAACACAGAATCTATAACAAGGGAGAATCTACGCGACACATTGATTGGAAACTTTTTGGGAGAACAGAAAAGTTATTTACCAAAAAATACGAGGAAGAAACGAATTTGCGTTGCCAAATTATCATTGATGATTCAAGTTCGATGTATTTCCCAAAAGACGATGGGATTTCCAAGTTTGAATTTTCCGTGTATGCTGCAGCCAGCTTAATTGAGTTGTTAAAAAAACAACGTGATGCGGTCGGATTGTCCTTAATTTCTGATAAAATTGACTTGCATACACAAGCGAAATCTTCGATTGCTCATCATCGTTTTTTGTATGCTGAATTGGAGAAACGAATGATTTCTTACGATCCCAATCAGAGGAAAACAACGAATATCGTTCAATCCTTGCATGATATTGCAGAATTGACGCATAGAAGAAGCCTGATAATTGTTTTTTCAGACTTATTGGATGATCCAGATAAAGTAGATGAATTATTTCGTGCGCTCGAACACATGCGTCACAACAAACACGAAGTTATTCTTTTTCATGTGGTTGATGGTAAAAAAGAAATTGATTTTGAGCTTGGCAATAGACCCTTTAATTTAGTGGATATGGAAACCGGGGAGCGCATGAAAATTCGACCTGCCGAAGTGAAGGAAAGCTACAAAAAAGCAGTGAACACCTATTTTGAAGAGTTGAAAATGCGAAGCATCAATAACCGAATAGATTTTATGCCAGCTGATATTCACGAAGGCTACAACCAAATTCTGTTGCAATATTTCTTGAAAAGACAAAAGATCTATTGATTTCTTTCGGCTAACTAGTATCGTTGTCTCCTTGTCTCGAGATCTTATAACAAATAATTAGGTTTTTTGTTCACTAAAAAGTGTTTTCTATACTGAATTTTAACGGTTGTTAACAATGTGTTTGTTTATAAAAAAAATATTACAGTTTGCATATTCTTTTGATTTTCAATTACATTTGTGTTATTAACTTTAAATTTTTTAATTATGGATGCTGAATCTGTGGGCTTAGGAGGTTTACTTGCAATTTTAGGTGCCTACCTAGTTTTTGTATTAGCTATTGCTGTTGTAATGTTGATTTCAATGTGGAAGATATATTCGAAAGCAGGTCAACCGGGATGGGCCGTTTTGGTTCCGATTTACAATTTAGTTGTTTTGCTAAATATTGTTCGTAAGCCTGTATGGTGGATTTTATTAATGTGTATTCCGTTTGTAAATTTTATAATTGCAATTTTAATTTACCTAGAATTGGCTAAGGTGTTTAACAAGGATACAGCATTTGGTTTGGGAATTGTTTTTTTACCATTGATCTTTATTCCAATGTTGGCTTTTGGAAAATCAGAGTATCAACATATTGAAAATCAGTAACTGAAATTATATCATTTTGAAATGCTGCCTGATAGGGCAGCATTTTTTGTTTAATTTAATTCCAACTCCAACTTTTTCTTAACTTTGTTCAACTATCAAAAATTGACTCATGAAATTATTAGAAAATAAAGTGGTGCTTATTACCGGAGCATCTCGTGGAATTGGAAAAGCCATTGCTGAAGAATGTGTAAATCAAGGAGCTAAAGTTGTGTTTACCTATGTTTCTTCTGATGAAAAAGCAAGAGCTTTAGAGGCAGAATTAACCAAAAACGGTGGTATAGCCAAAGGATACAAATCAGATGCTTCCAAATTTGATGAGGCGCAGAAATTAGTGGATGATGTGGTTGCTGAATTCGGAACGGTAGATGTGTTGGTTAATAATGCCGGAATTACACGCGATACCTTGTTAATGCGAATGACTGAAGAACAATGGGATGAGGTTATCAATACAAATTTGAAATCAGCATTTAATCTTACCAAAGCGGTTCAAAAACCCATGCTAAAAGCTCGTTCGGGTTCAATTATCAATATGTCATCCGTAGTTGGTGTGAAAGGAAATGCTGGTCAATCAAACTACGCAGCATCTAAAGCTGGATTGATTGGTTTCACGAAATCAGTTGCTGCTGAGTTAGGTTCTCGAAATATCCGTTGCAACGCAATCGCCCCTGGTTTTATAGAAACGGAAATGACAGAAGTGTTAGATCAAAAAGTGGTTGAGGAATGGAGAAATGCTATTCCCTTAAAACGTGGAGGGACTCCATTAGATGTAGCGAATGTTACAGTTTTTCTGGCTTCTGATATGTCTGCTTACGTTACTGGTCAAACCATTCACGTATGTGGTGGAATGTTAATGTAATATGAATATCCGTCCACGAAGAAATAGAAAATCGGCAGCCATTCGCAACATGGTTGAAGAAACGCAATTGGGTGTTCAAAATCTGATTTATCCTATTTTTTTGAAGGATGGAAAAGGAATAAAGGAAGAAGTTTCTTCGTTACCTAATAATTTTCGTTGGTCAATTGATCAACTCCTTCCGGAGATAGAAGCGTGTTTGAAGTTGGGAATAACCACCTATGATATTTTTCCAGCTGTTGAAGAATCATTAAAAGATAAAACAGCAACCTATAGCTATGTTTCAGATAATTTTTATTTGAATGCAATCCGAAAATTAAAAGAAACGTTTCCTGAAATCTGCATCATGAGTGATGTGGCCTTGGATCCGTATTCCTCTGATGGACACGATGGATTGGTAGTTGATGGAAAAATTGTAAATGATGAAACTTTACCAATTTTAGCTAAAATGGCCATCGCTCAGGCACAAGCAGGAGTGGATATCATCGGACCATCGGATATGATGGATGGTAGAGTAGGAGTGATAAGAGATGCGTTGGACGCTGAAGGATATACCGAAACGAGTATCATGTCTTATTCGGCGAAGTACGCCAGTGCGTTTTACGGACCTTTTCGCGATGCGTTAAATTCAGCCCCAAAATCAGGAGATAAAAAAACGTATCAAATGAACCCAGCCAATAAACGTGAGGCCTTATTAGAAGCACAATTGGATTTTGAAGAAGGAGCTGATTTTCTAATGGTAAAGCCTGCTTTGTGTTATTTGGATGTCATTCATGTATTGAAAGAAAGTTTTTCTATTCCAATTACTGCCTACAACGTGAGTGGTGAATGTGCTATGATACATGCCGCTGCTAGAAATGGTTGGTTAGACTACGACAGAGCAGTGATGGAAACTTTATTGAGTATTCGTAGAGCAGGAGCAGACGGTATTTTAACCTATTTTGCTAAAGATTTTGCCTTATTAACGACAAATAAATAGTTTATGAAAACGATAAAAATTTTAGGATTTTGCTTTTTTCTTTTAGCATCTTTTATTTCTCACAGTCAAGAGGAATTAAGTGCAGATATGAAAAATGTAATTCAACTTCTTCAGATCAATTCAGATAATGTGGATAGAGATTTGTCGATTGAAAAACCCATGAGACATCTTCCCGAAATAATGGCTTATGCCGTTCTAGAAAAGGTGGGGAAATCAGATTATGCGGAGGAAGGTCATTATAAATACAACTGTCATGTTGTTTTGTACAATGCTTCCGATAAAATTATAACATATCGCTATATGATTGAAAATTTAGAGTCTGATGCTGTCCGTTTATCGAAGGTTTCATTTGATTTTGCCCCTTATATGGTTCAATCCAATAAACGTGCATTTGGTTTGAGAATCAGCTATTCTGGGGCAAGTAGAGTCAATCCATACGAAGAAGAAAAATTAACCTTATTTGTACAAGAGAAAGATAAATTAGTTCCGGTTTTAAATGATTTCACATCATATTTATCAACCGGAGATTGGGATACGAATTGTGCTGGTGAGTTCAACGAGAAACGAGCTGTTTTTATTTTGGAACCAACTTCATCAAATGGATACTTTGACATGAAGGTAAACTATAAAGAGATAAAAACAATTAACAAACCTGTTTCTGGAGATTGCAAAGGAACGGAAACGTCAACAAAATCAAGTGCTAAATTGGTATATGTAAACGGAACATACCAAGTTAAAAAGTAATTAAAAATGATGGAACAAGAGGTGGCTATGTTAGGATCAACAGAATTAATTAATCTAGAAGAAAAATACGGAGCGCATAATTACCATCCGCTACCGGTCGTATTGGCCAAAGGCGAAGGCGTATATTTGTGGGATGTGGAAGGTAAGAAATATTTCGATTTTCTTTCTGCTTATTCAGCTGTAAATCAAGGCCATTGTCATCCGAGAATTGTTGGAGCAATGATTGAACAAGCCCAAACATTAACCTTGACCTCTCGTGCTTTTTATAACGATAGTTTGGGAGTTTATGAGAAATACGTTACCGAGTATTTTGGTTTTGACAAAGTTCTTCCAATGAATACAGGAGCAGAGGCGGTTGAAACAGCTATTAAACTATGTCGCAAATGGGCGTATGAAGTCAAAGGTATTGCTGAAAACAATGCTAAAATAATTGTTTGTGAAGGTAATTTTCACGGAAGGACAACGACCATTGTTTCATTTTCAAGCGATCCAAGTTCATATAAAAATTTCGGGCCTTATTCAGATGGATTTATTCGAATTCCATACGATGACATTGCCGCACTTGAGAATGCTTTGCAACAAGAGAATGTCGCGGGTTTTTTAGTGGAACCCATTCAAGGTGAGGCGGGAGTCTATACTCCGTCTGAAAATTTCATTTCTGAATCGAGAAGATTATGTTCAGAATACAACGCTCTTTTAATTTCTGATGAGGTACAAACTGGGATTGCTCGCACAGGAAGTATGTTGGCTTCTTGTGGAAATTGTAGTTGTGAAAGCAAGTGTGAGAGACAAGCGACATACAGCAAACCGGATATTTTGGTTTTAGGCAAAGCGATTTCAGGAGGAGTATATCCTGTTTCGGCTGTATTAGCGGATGATGTTGTAATGAATGTAATCAAACCTGGTCAGCACGGTTCAACCTTTGGTGGCAATCCAATCGCTGCAAAAGTAGCCATAGAAGCACTAGAAGTGGTGGTTGACGAACAATTGATGCTAAATGCACGAAGAATGGGTGATATTTTCCGTTCAGAAATGAATCGAATTATTCAAAAAACGGATTTAGTTACCTTGGTTCGCGGAAAAGGATTATTAAATGCAATTGTAATTAATGACACAGAGGATAGTTCAACTGCGTGGGATATATGTATGTCATTAAAAGAAAATGGATTATTGGCTAAACCTACTCATGGTAATATCATTCGATTTGCACCTCCTTTAGTTATGACAGAAGATCAATTAATGGAGTGTGTAGCAATAATTGAGAAAACAATACTAGAGTTTAGAAAGTAATTTTATAACATTTTCTCCCCTTGAGGAGAGATTAAGAGGGGTGAAAAAAATAGATTTATTTCAACTCATTTTTAAGTTGTAAAATATCATCCTCCTCGGTCCCCCTTCGAAGGGGGAAGAAGATTTACGATAAACTTATTTTAGGACGATACAGAGTATTTAAACCTTCATTCCACGAACTACTCTTCCTTTCGTTCTTGTGCGTTGATTTGTCTTCTTAATCAACAGGTAAACGGATGTTCCGCCGCTGTTTAATAAGTCAACCTTGAACGTTTTTTTTCCGTATTTAAGGGTTGGTCCTCCTGTTTGATTTGGGTCAATGTCCAAATAATATCTTTTGTTGTTCGGTTTGATGTCGAAAGTTAAAGTCTTGTCTTTTCCATCTTCAAAACGCACCATAATCTTATCTTTATCACCAAATTCGTCAAAAACACATCTGGTGTTTGCGGGAATAATTATTTTCTCCTTTACTTTGGTAGAATTAGGAATAATTACTCCATTCGCGTCAGTTTTAAACTCCTGAGTACCTGTCAATACCTCTTCTAAAATAATTGTTCCAGAAGTGTAGAATTGAAGTCTTCGCATCTCAGCATCTGTGTCGATTGATAATTTCTCTTTAAGTTCTTTGGTGTATGCCTCTTTAACAGCGCAACTTGTCAAAACCAAAATCGATACCAAAATAGCAATGAATTTCATTTCCGTTAATTTTCAACAAATTTAATCATAATGAAGTACATTTGCGGCATAAAAAAAAGTTAAATGTTTATCAAAAAGTTTACGTTCAACGCGTTTCAAGAAAATACATATATTGTTTATTCTGATTCAGGTACTTGTGTAATAATTGATCCGGGTTGTTATTCAAGTCAAGAAGAAAGTGAGTTGATTACTTTTATTCAGGAAAATCAATTGAAACCAGTTGCCTTGCTCAATACACACGCGCACATTGACCATGTTTTGGGTAATTCATTTGTGCTGTCTCAATTTTCAATACCTTTTTATCTGCACGATGCCGATTTAAATACGTTAAATTCCGTTGAGTCATACGCGCATTTGTATGGATTTGAAGGGTATAAAGTTTCTCCTCAACCCACGCATTCATTGTCTAATGTAGAGAAATTGAAATTTAATGATATTGAATTAAGTGTTTTTCATACACCAGGCCATTGTCCGGGTCATGTTGTTTTCTATTCAGAAAAGAATCAATTCGTTATCAATGGAGATGTATTATTTAACGGAAGTTTTGGTCGGGTTGATCTTCCGGGTGGAGATATTGAAATACTGAAAAAGTCAATCTTCACTACAATGTTTCAACTTCCTGAATCAACGACTGTATATTGTGGACATGGACCAGAAACAACCATAGATCAGGAAAAAAGAACGAATTATATTCACAATTTTTAGTTGATTTTCATCAAGTTAAAAACGGGAAAACCATAAAGTTGTCTTGGTTATGATAATTCTAAGTAGAAATTTCTACTTATTCTTAATCACATTAATTTCAACTTTTCGTGAAAGTTTCTTTTGTTCTTTTTCATAAGACTCTTTGTAAAGTGCCTTACTTTCACCAAAGTAATATACATCAATAGCATCCTTTTTAAATCCTAAGTCGGTGATTTTACGCTTCACTGTCTCCGCTCGTTTCATCGATAGAATTAGGTTATAATCTAAGCTTCCATCGCGATCTGTGTGACCTAAAACGATGAAAGAAACATTTTTCATATCCTTTAGTTCCTTCATGAATTCATTGAATCGAGCTTGTTCTGATTTATTCAAATTTGCTTGATCTACATCAAAGTAAAGTGATATGGATTTTTGTACATCTTTATTGGCAAAAACACTCTGGTATTCATTGGTTGAATTGATTATTTTATCGTCTTTGTCCTTGGCTAAATCGGTTTCCTTTATCTGAGTTTCCGTATGATTCGGATCTTTGTTTTCTTTTTTATCGTTCAAATTTATTTTGTCAATGTTTTCTTGAGTTATCGGACAACCATCGTTATAAACTGAACCAGCAACGTCTGGACATTTATCCACATTATTACTCACTCCATCTCCATCGTTATCCATACAACATTCTGCTTTTTCAAAAGGACAGCCATTGTTAAGTTCAATTCCTGGTACATCAGGACATTTATCAGCAACGTCTATTACACCATCAAAATCTCGATCAGGACAACCCAAGTGAACGCCAAGACCTTTTTCATCCGGACAACGATCATTCATATCTATTATTCCATCTCCATCTTTGTCAGGACAGCCATTTGTTTTAACAGAACCAGCATCATATACGCAGTAATCATCCTTGTCTAAAATACCGTCTTTATCTGTGTCAGGACAACCTACAAGCGACCATGGTCCTTTATCATCCGGGCAAATATCCAAAAGATCAGAGACCTTATCCAAATCACGGTCTTTCGGCACATCATAGAGAATATTGTAAGCAAAACCGAGGTAGAAACTTCTTGTTGCTGAAGCTTTTTGACCAAACATAACCATGATATTATTTGATCCCATGTGAACTGAATATCCCCACAACATTAATCTTGCGGCGAGACCAACATACGCTTTTCCATTACCAACAACAGAAAGAGGAGCCATGATTGAAAACATTTTTTCTTCGTAGCGCGGTGTGATAGTTTGAATGAAATTATAACTCACTCGAGTTGGGTCAGTAAAAAGATTAAGTGGAATGGACATATTTGCCGAGGCATACCAATTTTTATGAATGTTGTAATCCGCACCCAAATGAAGGGTAGTAGGAAGGTTCATTCTAAACTTTGTTTCTTGTGTAGGGGATTTCGTTGAATTTGGCAATAAAACAGAATTTACAAAACTTGAAGGACCTTGAAAATCCATTTCAACATCAAACAATGGATCGGCCGGCATAGGGATACTATTTAATGCAAAATTGAATGTATTTGTATCTTTAACATAATTGATTGCACCAACATCTGTCAGTGAACCAAAGAATTTCCATTTGTATTTGTTAATGTCATTTCTGATAAGGTTTTCCTCACCGTCCATATCGTAGTATTGTTTTTCATAGTCTGGTCGGATTTCGTATGTGAAGCCCAAATCCACTCCAAAGCCTCGATTTTTATATTTTTCTTGTGCTGAATTGAAATCTCGTCCGTAACTATAATCTATATTTTGTAATTCGGACCAACTATCATTTTGATTTTGAAAGTAAATTGTTCCCGAATTGGCATAGAGATACTCTGCGCCAAGACCATTTAAAAATTTAAGATTCACACCACCCTTCAATACTTTTGAGCCTCTATCATAGATTACCCGACTGTAAGTTAGCACATGCTCTGTAAAACGCATACTGGCGTAGGACATCCCTTCGAAGTTGATAGGTTGATTTAAATTGGAGTTACTTTGATAGCCTAGTGCGGCATTTTCATTCCAGGTTTCTGGAATTCCGGTTTGATTATTAAAATTACGAAAACGATACACATATCCAAACGAATTTTTTAGGTTATAATCAATTTTTAAACCCAGAACTTCAAATTCACTGGCTCTATTCAAATAGCCATTTTTTTTGTTTTCATAGAGTTTTCCTTCGAGATTTTCACCTGAATAGATGAGATAATCAGGAGCGTAAAAGTTACTTGTGTAAATTGTATTTAAATTGTTATATACAGAAAATTTAGTTCTAGAATCAACCAATGTAGAAGGGTTTGGAACTCCAAAAAAAGAATTTATATAATTATCGTACATGATACTCGTGCTATTTTGTTGAGCCAAAACAGTCGAGTAAATGATAATGCTGAATATCAAAGCAATAACTTTCATAATATTATTTTTTTGCAAAAGTAGGTCAAAATAGGGAAAAAAAGAATTTTGAAAGAAGAGCTACGAGTATTTTATAGGAAATCCAATATATCTATAGAATATAAATAATTTTTGAAGCACATACAAGGTAAAAGATCAATTCAATTTTAACATTACCGTGATACTTCATTCTTTAGATAATTTAATATATTACTTTAAATATACATGATAATTTAAATCATAACTTTAAAATATCATAATTATATGAATGGAAATAATAGGGTTTATAATCATTTTAAGTTCAAATAAATCAGATATTAAAAGAAGAATAAAAAAAACAGGCAATCTTTCAACTGCCTGTCTTTCAATTCTATTTTTGATTTTTAATTCAAATAGACTTGTTTATCCTTTGGATGCTTCACTTTGTAACCAAAATCTAACACTTTCGAGTCTTTAGTTTTTAAATCAAAGCGCCATTCGACAATTCCAGTTCTTTCTTCGAGTTTTCCACCTGAAAGATTTAAGGCTTCAATGGTGATTTCTCCGTTTTGAGTAATTGGAATTTGATCTAATACAACGATTTCAATTGGAGTGGCTTTCAAGTTTTTCACCTCAATCGTATATTTCATTGTTTTTTCGATTTTATCGTTCAGGATTTTGTCTTTAGAATCCTTTTTCAAAAGTGTTCTTTTCGTTACAATATTTGGATCTTTTCCAAGACTCAAAGAAAGGGTATCTTCAATCGTTGTTGGGTCGATGTATGTTTCTCCCACATACGATCCATCCGTGAAAATATTTGCTTTTGCCGGTACTAAACCTAATTCATCTAGTTTCGATAATTCAGCTACCAAATAAACAGATTGATCTAATTTAGGAACGGTAAAATACTTGAATTTTACATCTAAATCCGTGTTTTTGATTAGTACCATGTGTTGTTCGTTATTTGATGATATCGTATATGGCAAATCAATTTTGAATTCTGCAGAAGTTAAGTTTCGTACGACTGTCGTAAAATCAGCCGATGTAAACGCATTTTTATCTAAAAGATCCTCATTACGGTTAGAAAGAGAATTGGAAAACAACATGGTTTCATTTAATTCTTTTTTCATAGCAGCCGGAGCATTTCCTTGATTGTAATTGATGTTTTGATTTCGGTATGCATAATAATCGATATACCACGGATGTAAGGTCGGTTTTGTTTTATTTTGGTATGGATTGTTTGTAGAGATTGTCAATTTTACGTCTTTCCAGTCCAAACCGGTATTTTGATATACTTGCGCTTTATAGTTCAAGTTCATTTTGTTTGTTCCAATGTCAGTTCTCAAATCATACAATGGAACCCAACCTGCATTAGAAACTAAATAGGATAAATTGATTTTTCCAGTAACGTTTTCTTTGGTTGTTAACGTTACGATAATTCGATGAATTGGAGCGTATTTATCGGGATCTTCTCCGTTGTTTTTATCGAAGTTTCGCAATTTCAATAAGCGCTCATCCATTTGTGTTTTTCGGGTTTGTTTCTCGTACAATTTCTTGTTCAACGCCAACAACTTTTTATTGATTTCATTCATTTTAAGCGAATAAAAATCAACGGTTTGTTTCAATAAATTGATTGAATCATTTACTTTTCCTTGACCGCGAACAGCTCCATTGATGGTGATTATATTTTTAGTAGCATTCAAAACAGCAATTTCGTCTTGTAATTCTTGAATATCGTATCCCATCAGACGCAATGAATCTTCTAATGCCATGATTTCGCGTTTTGTCTTTGCGGTCATTGCATCTGGAAGTACATTTTCAGGTTGCGGATAAAAAATCGTGTGTTTACTGTCCAGTATGATTACATTTCCCGTTGCTTTTACTTGAATACTTTTCGCGTCAATGTACGGACTGATTCCCTCGATGATTACTTCTGTGTTGCCCGGTGCGATTGTGTAATTTGCCTTGTGGTAGAGTTGAGCACCCTGAGCAAAGACGGTAACATCACTCACTGTAGATTTAATAATTGTTTTATCGGTTGCATTGGCATTTAAAGTCACAACTGCAGACAAAAGGAAAAGAAACTTTTTCATAGCATTTTAAATTGGTTAATAGAATTCCTGATGGAATACAAGAAGACTTACAACCTATGATTTAAAACGTTCAAAAAAAAAGTAAAAAAAATGAAATTAATCTGTAGAAGTCAGATTATCAATTACTTCTGCTGCGCCAACCAGTCCGAAAAGTGCGGGCATATAACTGATTGTGCCGTAAAATGATTTCTTAAAATTCAAACCGTTCGTCATTTTCAAGGAATTTTTGTCTTGAATTTCTGAAGAGAAAACGGCTTTAATTCCGCGAAAAGAAATTTCTTTGGCTCGCATTCTTTTTTTGATGTGAGCACCTAGCTTACAATTGTGAACGTTATCTAAATTGGAAACCCGTACTTTACTAGGGTCTTTTTTACCACCTGCACCAAGATGGGTGACAATTTTAATTTTCAAGCGTTTGCAGGCAATGATCCACTCGAATTTTGGAGAAACGGAATCAATGCAATCCATCACGTAATCAGGTTTGTATTCTTCGAGAATTTTCCAAACGCGATCAGGAAGTACAAATTCATTAATTACATTCAATTTTACATCCGGATTGATGTCTAAGAGTCTTTCAGCAAGAACATCCGCCTTACTTTTTCCAATGGTAGAATCTAATGCGGTTAATTGTCGATTTTTATTTGTCGGATCGAATACATCACCATCTATGATTGTCATTGTTCCAACACCTGCTCGAGCGATAAATTCAGCTGCAAAGGAACCAATTCCACCTAATCCAACAATTAAAACGTGCGCTTTTTTAAGTTTTTCAATCTTTTCTGCTCCAATCAATAATTCGGAACGCTCTAACCAATCTGCCATTTTGTAAAAATTCGTTCAAAATTAGTTATTTGTTCTTTTTGAAGTGAATCTTTCAATTGATTTCTTAATTCTGCAATGGTTTTATAAATCGTTTCAATTGAAAGTGTAGATGTATCTGTTTCCAGTAAGAAATGGTTGGATTCTAGATTTACAAGTTCATTACGAAGAGACTCGTTGTGTAAACTAGCTTCACCGAAACTTGGAATAATTCCATTCTCAATAGTTTGATTCAATAAATTGGTTTTGTTGAATCCATGCCAGATCCATGTTTGCGTTGGTTTGATTTCTTTCTTTAATTGAAATAATTCATTACTAGCTCGCACGCAGTGAATGATAATTGGCAATTGGTATTTTTCTGATAGTTCAATCTGTTGAATGAATAGTTTTCGTTGAAGTTTGAAATCAGTACCACAAATTTTATCCAAACCAATTTCACCAAGAGCTATGCATTTCGGATGTTGTAAGTCATATTCTAGCTTTTCTAATGGTAGGTTTTTATTTACAAACCACGGATGAATTCCTCGCGAATGAAATGAATTGATCGATGAATTAGCATTGAGAATAGCGTAGGGATTTCCTGTTAAAAAATGGGTATGTACATCGGGAAAGAACATCTAAAAGTTGTATTCTTTCAATACTACTTTTTGAATTTCCAATTTGTCTGTGTCGTTTGCCGGTGTAGGTTGGCGCTCCTCGTTCATAAAGGTATAAACCGGCTGGAATTGAATGATTTTTCCCTTGTAGAAATAACATTCTAAGAAGAACGCTTGTCGAACACCCAAACGATGAATTTGATCAAACATGAAATTTCCTAAGCCATAAAAGATTGTTTTTCCTTTGTATAAAGCAATTTCCTGCGCTTGATGTGCTTGTGAACCAATGATTACGTCAGCGCCAAAATCAATCAGTTTTTGACAGATCTTCTTCTGATTCGGAGTAGGTGAGTAGGAGTCCACTTCACCGTATTGAACACAAGCCAAAATGTAATCCACTTTCACTTGGTTTTTCAAGGAATCAATCAATTTTTTAGCCTTCGCTTCTACATAGCGATTAGAACCCATTTTTTTGTCTGCGCACTCACCACACGGACAAAGTTCATTAAATCCAATCCATGCAATTTTTCGTTTATCTTTTAATTCAATAATGAGTGGTTTGTTAGCCTCTGCCGGCGTTGCTCCACCACCAAAGTATTTCATATTGTGGTCTTTGTACCATTTCAAAGAATTCAAATACGGTTGCTCACCTACGTCTAAATTGTGATTACCAGTCAACTCAACAATATTCACTTTCAGTCGATTGAAAATTTCAAAATGCTCGGTTTTCGTGGCAAATTTCATCTTCATGGTTTCATATACGCATGAATCTTGATTACTTACTTCATTACTTATATGCACCAATTCCCGATTTTTGAAAAAGGGTAAAATATTCGCCAAGTAAAAATCAATTCCTTTTGTATTTATAACAGGGCCAGTTCTACGTGTAATGGCTGTAACACCCGTGTGAGTATAGGTAGTTATTTCTTTCTGAAAATCGAAATCATCAGAATCGTATTTCAACCATAACGGATATTTCGTGGGTTCTTTAAAGAAGTTAATTGAATTTACCTTTTTTGCTAAAAATTGTTGATTTACGGAATCTAAAGTTGTGATTACTAAATCTTTTCTGCTTTTAAAATTGAATTTCCCGAGCTGAATTGATTTTGGTTCTTTACTCAATTTTAATTTATCCTGGAGTGATCTAGAGATGTCTTTTGTACAAGAAATTGAACCGTTTTCCAATTTGATTTTTAAACTATCGAGGCTAATATCTTCACTTAAATTGAGGAAAGATCCCATGACTATCAAGGGAATACTGTCGTTTGATAAATTCTTTGAATTCTTGTTTTGTTGGTCAGCTGCTACCTTATTATTTGAAATTGTGATAAAAGCGGTAATCCCAATGGCAACAGAAATTCCAACTACAATGTAAATGATTTTCTTCATAAATTCACGTTAATGAAATGAATTACGAAAAAATCAAATTAATGTTGCTCCCAAATCTGTACAAGTTCAATCATCGTGTCAACTGCCTTCTGCATGTCTTGTACTGAAACGAATTCATGCTTAGAATGTATTGCCATTTCGCCGGTAAAAAGATTAGGACAAGGAAGTCCCATAAATGAAAGACGAGAACCGTCTGTTCCTCCGCGAATAATCATTTTTCTAGGTTCAATTCCAGCTTTTTGAATTGCTTGAACGGCATATTCATTGACAAAAGGGACAGTATCCAAAATTTCTTTCATATTTCGGTATTGTTCTACCACTTTGAATTCCATTAGAGAACCTGGAAATGCATTGATTGCTTGTTCAGCTAATTCCTTTAAACGATTTTCATATTCTGCTAATTTAGCTGTTTGATGATCTCGAATAATGAATGAAACACTAGCTGATTCAAGTCCTCCGGAAATGGAAGTTGGATGAACAAATCCTTCTCGATCTAAGGTCGTCTCAGGCGACCAAGAATCTTTAGGCAGTAAATCCACAAAATGAGCCGCCACCTTGATGGCGTGAACCATTTTTCCTTTCGCGTAACCTGGATGAGCGCTAATTCCGGTAAATGTGAAAGTCATCGCATCAGCTGAAAACGTTTCATCTTCAATTGAGCCAAGTGGACCCCCATCCAAAGTATAACCAAAATCAGCTCCTAATTTTTTCATATCTGCCTTATCTACTCCGCGACCAATTTCTTCATCTGGAGTAAATAAAATTCGAATTTTTCCATGTGGAATTTGGGTGTTTTGCATCATAAATTGGGCAAAATCCATGATAATTGCCACGCCAGCTTTATCATCACCACCAAGTAGTGTTTTTCCACTAGCCGTAATGATATCATCGCCAATTTTACTTGCTAAATACGGATGTTTTTCAGTTGTGATAATTTGCGAAGGATCATCTGGAAGAATGATGGGTTGCCCTTGGTAATTTTCATGAACTAGAGGTTTTACATCTTTTCCACTACAGTCCGGTGCTGTATCAACATGTGAGCAAAAACAAATCGTTGGAATATTTTCTCGACTGGAAGTAGCAGGAATTGTAGCATACACATAGCCCCATTCATCCATTTCAGCGTCTTGAATTCCAAGAGATTGAAGTTCTTCAACCAGTATTTTTGACAAATCTTTTTGCTTCATGCTTGATGGAGTCGTCTCCGAATTTGGGTCAGCCTCTGTGTCAATTTGAACGTAGCGAATTAATCTTTCTCGTACTGAATAGTTGTAATTTGTATGCTTCATATTATCCGTGTATAGTTTCTGATTTTCCGTATTTTTCCATCAATTGCGCTTCAAACTCTAAGAATTCTTGCCAACATTTATCTACGTCAATTCCATTTCCATATTTGCGAGCAAAGCCTAAAAAAGTAGTGTAATGTCTTGCTTCGCTTTCCATTAATGAACGATAGAATTTTTTCAAATCTTCGTCTTGAAGTTCTTCTGAGAGAATTTTAAAACGTTCGCAACTTCTCGCCTCAATCATCGCTGCGAAAAGCATTTTATTTACGAACATTCCTTCAGGCGAACTATTCGTTTTATTCCTTCTAAGAAATTCACCTAGATCATTAACGTAAGGATCTTTTCGCTCAAATCCTAAGGTTAAACCGCGCTCCAATAACTTATCATGCACCATATTAAAGTGCTCCATTTCCTCTTGGCAGATGGCTGTCATCGCTTGAACAAGATCTGGGTAATGTGGATATTGAACAATGATGGAAATCGCATTACTTGCTGCTTTTTGTTCACAGAAAGCGTGATCAACTAAGATTTCTTCTAGGTTTCTTTCAACAACATTGACCCAACGAGGATCTGTAGCCATCTTCAATCCTAACATTCCTTATTTTTTGAAAAAGGTGGATAAATCAGACCAAGAAAGTTGTGTTTGTTCTCCCGAACTCATGTTTTTCACTTGAACCGTTTTATTTTCTAATTCACTTTCACCCAAGAGTGCCACAAATTGAACATGCGTATCATTGGCATATTTCATTTGCTTTTGAATTTTTACAGAATCTGGATAAAGTTCAGCGGAAATTCCATTTTTACGTAACTCGTAAACCAATTTATAGGCTGCTTTACTTTCAGAATTTCCAAAATTCACAAACATTACTTCGATTCCTTTTTCAAGGTCAGTTGGGAAAAGATTGAGTGTGGTTAATATATCGTAGATTCGGTCTGCGCCAAATGAAATTCCAACACCGGAAAGACCTTTCATGCCAAACAAACCTGTTAAATCGTCGTAACGACCTCCACCACAAATACTTCCCATTTGAACTTCGTGAGCTTTTACTTCAAAGATTGCTCCTGTGTAGTAATTTAGTCCACGAGCCAAAGTGACATCGAACTCCAAAATGCCTTTGGATAAGCCAATTTCATCAACAGAGTCAAGAACCGTTTCTAATTCTTGGATGCCTAGTAAGCCTATTTCACTTTTATTCAAATATTCCTTTAAGAAAGAAATTTTTTGAGCGTTATCTCCTGATAATTGAAATAATGGTTTGATTAATTCAATGGCTGAAGAAGAAATATTTCGAGTTGTTAATTCTTGGATTACGCCATCTTCACCTATTTTATCGAGTTTATCAATAGCTACTGTGATATCTACAATTTTTTCAGACTCACCACAAACTTCCGCAATTCCCGAAAGGATTTTTCGGTTATTAATTTTAATCGTGAATCCTGGTAAATTAAATGCTGAAAGAACTTCATCAAAAATAAAAACGAGATCTATTTCATGAAGAAGTGAATCACTTCCAACAACATCAGCATCGCACTGAAAAAATTCTTGGTAACGGCCATGTTGAGGTCGATCTGCCCGCCAAACTGGTTGAATTTGATAGCGTTTAAAAGGAAACGATAATTCATTTTGATGTTGAACTACAAATCGAGCAAAAGGAACGGTTAAATCATAACGTAAGGCCTTTTCAGCAAGTGAATTGGCAAATTTAGGTAGATTATCGGCAGCAAGTGCTTCGAGATCAGCTTTGCGTACTTTTTCACCACTATTTAATATTCTAAAAATCAAACGATCTCCCTCTTCTCCGTATTTTCCTAAAAGAGTCGAAGATAATTCGAAAGAAGGAGTTTCTATTGGGTTGAAGCCATATTTTTCAAAGACTTTTCGTATGGTTGAAAAAATATAATTTCTTTTCGCAACATCGATTGGTAAAAAATCACGTGTTCCTTTTGGAATAGAAGGTTTTTGCGCCATTTTTAGTTCTTAATTTGTTTAATGATATCTACAATAATCCCATCTGAAAGACCGATTTTCGGAATTGAAATCGAATTTACTTGTAATTTTTCCAATATAAAAATGAAAATCTCCATGGCAGGTACGATTACGTCTGCTCGATCCACTTTTAAATCAAATTTAGTCATTCTCTCCTGAAAAGTTAATGGAAACATTTCTTGATGCAATTCCTTGATTTTGAATAATGAAATTTGATCGCTATTCGAAGTTGCGAGTATTTTATGAACTTTATTGATATTCCCGCCTGTACCGAAGACACGAATTTCTTGTTCAATCCCAATTGAATTTGTAAGCCAATCTGTAAGATCTTGCCAAATTGTTTCGATTTCTTTATGTCTCAGGAGTCGAATAGCGCCTAATTCGAAAGATTTTACGGCGATTTTTTCTTCATTCTGAAAAACGCTAATTTCAGTGCTCCCACCACCCACATCGATAATGAGATAAGGTTTAGTTTTATCGAAATCTAATAAACTTAATCCTTCTTGAATCAAACGTGCTTCTTCGTCACCTGAAATGACTTCAAGGTCAAGTTTTACATTGGACTTTATTTCTCGAATAATTTCTTGTGCATTTTCTGCAATTCGCATGGCAGAGGTAGCTACCGCTCGAATTTTATCCACTTCAAACGCTAGGCAGGTTGAATAAAAAGCTTGTATTGTGTGGAGAAATTGTTCTTTCTTAGTTTCAGAAATTCGTTCGTTATCAAATACGTCATCACCCAATCGTAACGGAATTCTAGTTTGATAGAGTGTTGAAATTTCCTCGCTGTTAACCTTGCAGATTTTTAGTTTAGCTGCATTGGTTCCAACATCAATAACTCCAATTTTCATGGCTTATCGAATTCTAATTTGATACGGTAATTTCATTTGAATTCCAGTCATGGATTCAATTTTCTTCAATTGGTTGTAATAGGATAGAAGTTCAGATGGGAGTGTAGTATTTTTTGCAAATGCACTTTCATCTTCTTCATTCAGAAGGTCAATTAAATCAAAAAATTCATTTTTCTTATTGTGTGGATAGTATTCTACTTTTGGTTCCTTGATTTTAGCTTCCTTGGCTGCAAATGCTATGGCGTCATTTAATCCTCCAAGTTCATCTACTAATCCGATTTTTTTTGCATCAAATCCTGTCCAAACCCTACCTCTGGCTATTACGTTAACTTGTTCTTTTGTCATTTTACGTCCTTCGGCTACTCGACCTAAAAATTGATCGTAAATTTCATCTACTTCATTTTGAATGCTTTCCAATTCTTTTGGGGTTAATTTTCGATTTAAAGACATTCCAGCATGTGCATTTGTTGAAACTCTGTCGAACGTAATTCCGAGGTAATTTTCGAACATTTTACCCGTGTAAGGAATCATTCCAAATACGCCAATTGAACCAGTAATTGTTGTGGGTTCAGCAAAGATTTTGTAGGCAGGCGCAGCAACGTAGTAACCACCTGAAGCGGCAACATCGCCCATAGACACGATTACTTTTTTGATTTTATTGGTTAATTGCACTTCCCGCCAAATTTCATCGCTCGCCAATGCACTTCCACCCGGACTATTGATTCGGAAAACCACAGTTTTAATTTCATCATTGTTTCTAACCTCTTTGAAAAGTTTGCATATTTTGTCAGAAGCAACACCATCTCCAGAGGTAGCCACATCACCTTCTGCAACAATAACAGCGATATTTGGGTCATCGACTTCTGCAAGTACTTGGTCTTCATTGAATTGTTTACGAGCGTATTTTTCAAAAGAATAAAGATTCAAATCTTCCACTTTTTTGCATTTTACTTTTTTACACAACTCA
This sequence comes from Crocinitomicaceae bacterium, assembly GCA_044237035.1. GTDB lineage: Bacteria > Bacteroidota > Bacteroidia > Flavobacteriales_D > Crocinitomicaceae > UBA952. The sequence continues at coordinate 129,232 of JBIIFU010000003.1, read as the reverse complement.
CCCATTACTTCGTCTTTGTATTTCAATCCATCCAGAAGTTTGAATTTTAAAGCATCATCCGCACGTTTAATGAGCATAGAATCAGCAATTTGATTTAGTTCATCGGCAGGAACTTTTCTATCGGCTGCTATTTCAGTTAAAATCGTTTCCCACATGCTATTCATGTATCGTTCGATCTGAAGGCGGCTTGAATCACTCATTTCAGTTCTGAAAAACGGCTCAACCGCACTTTTGAAATCGTTGTTTTTCCCTCTAATTATTTCTACTTCAACATTCAATTTATCTAGGGCATTTTTAAAGAAAGTAAGTTCGGCCCCAAGACCTAAAAATTCCATAGTTGAGGTTGGGAAACCATAATTGGTATTTGCTGCTGAGGTTAAATAATATTCTTTTTGCGTAATTACTTCTCCCGAATTGTAGGCGACTACAAATTTCCCCGATTTTTCAAAATCATTGATAGCATCTCGAATTTCCTTTGTAGTTGCGTAACCGGAACTTAAATCATCTAATTCAATATAAATTCCTTTAATGTTTTCGTCTTTTTTAGCTTTTTCAAAACCATGAAGTAAATCGCGCAGACCGATTGAATTATCGACTGTAAAATCGGTTGGATTGATATTCGCTTTACCTTTTTCCGAAATTTCACCTTTCAGTGTTAAATGAAGTATCGTATTATCTTTTACTTCTGAAATTTCCGTACTTCCAAATGCTGCTATCAACCCACCAAAAAAGAGAATTGTAACCATCCAACCAATGAATGAGGTTAGAAAAATGGCTGCTAGGGTTGGCCAAAATATTCTCCAAAAACTAATTTTTACTTTTTTTTCTTCTTCCATAAGTGTTTATTTGAATCGCCGATTTCGACAAGCTCAATCGGCATCGACAAGCTCAATCGGCGCAATTATTAAATCAAATGTATTTCATATTTATTACAAAGTTCCTTGCTTCCTCAATTTTAGGTTGAATAAATTCATCTTTATTTATAAAGGAAATTTTTTCTCTTAAATCAGTTCTTAATTTTTCATTGGTATCACTTGACTTCAATGGTTTTCTAAAATCTAATGCTTGAATTCCTGTTAATAATTCAATACCTTGAATCGTATAACAATTTTCTAATATTTTCATAAATTTGGTTGCTGCATTTGCTCCCATACTTACGTGATCCTCTTGTCCATTGCTTGAATCAATGCTATCAATCGATGCTGGCGTACAATATTGTTTATTTTGGCTAACAATCGAAGCACAAGTGTATTGAACGATCATAAAACCAGAATTGAGCCCAGGTTCGGCAACTAAAAATGGGGGTAAACCACGAGTTCCCGAAATAAGTTTGTAAACCCTCCGTTCTGAAATACTTCCCATTTCAGCCATCGCTATTGACAGAAAATCTAGTGTTATTGCCAAAGGTTGGCCGTGAAAATTTCCACCAGAAACAATCAAATCTTCTTCCGGAAAGATGGTTGGATTATCGGTTACGGCATTTATTTCATTTTCAAAAACCGTTTTTGCGTGTTGTAAAGCATCCCACGTTGCTCCATGTACCTGTGGGATACAACGAAAGGAGTACGGATCTTGAACGTGTTTTTTTTCTTGCTTTGCGATTTCGCTATCAGCCAAACAAGTTCTCATTTTCTCAGCAACAACTTTTTGACCCGAATGATTTCTGATTTCATGCAATGAATGTCCAAATGGCTCAGTTCTACCATCGTATGCATCGAGTGAAATACTTGAAACAGTAATCCAATTTTCCCAAAGTTGCATCGAGCGAATCCATCCAATTGTTCCATGTGCGCTCATGAACTGAGTTCCGTTTAACAATGCCAATCCTTCTTTTGCTCCAAGTTCAAGAGGAGTTAGCCCAAATTCATCTAAAACTACTTTTGAAGGGTGAATTTCATTTTTAAACCATACAGAACCTTCACCTATTAAAGGAAGTGATAGATGGGCTAGGGGAGCAAGGTCGCCAGAAGCACCTAAACTTCCTTGTTCATGTATTATGGGTAAAATATCTTCGTTGAAGAAAAAAATCAATCGTTCAATCGTTTCCAATCGAATTCCAGAATGCCCCTTTGCTAGACCAATAATTTTGAGCAAAAGCATGCATTTAACCAAGTCATTTTTAATAGTTGATCCAGTTCCGCATGCATGAGAAAGCACGAGGTTTCGTTGCAAATTAGTGAGGTCATCTTTTGAAATGGCAGTATCACATAAAGAACCAAATCCCGTATTTATACCGTAATAAAGTCTATCTGAACTTTCGATTTTCTCATCCAAATAAGTCCGACAGTCAATGATTGCTTTTCGAGCTGTTTCACCCAAATCAATTTTTTGATTTTTATCAAGGATAGTTTGAATATCTTCGAGTTTAAGCCATTGGTTATTAAGGATGAATTTTTCCATTCGGTAAGTCAAGATTGAAGAGCAAAGATAGAATTATTCGCTTTGAAAGAGTGTACTATTTTTGAATAAATTGCTATACGTTTGATCTTTGATTTAATTGAATTGTACTCAAAAAAGAGATGTAACCATCCTTATTTTCTATTCAATTTGAGTATCCCAAAACGTTCTCTTCCACCTGAAACGCCATACAGAATTAGTTCTTGGTTTGGTCTATTCACTTCGAAAAGTTTAGGTAATACCATTGAATTAATTTCTTTTTGATTGAAGATTGATTTTCTTGAAACATTTCCGGTTGTCAAATCAATTTCAACAAGCGCTACCGCATTTCTTCTACGATTAAAATTGGTTGATCGAATTCCGTTTTCACTCGTGAAATCTCCAGCGTCGTTGTAATTTCGAATGTTATCGTTGAAAATCATACAGAATTTACTGTTGTCTATGTAATTTGCATAACTGCTAAACGGCCCATTGTCGTTAAGCGATGATTGACTTTTTTCAATGGTCTTGCACCAGTCAAAGTTGTTGTTAATTCCGATTTTAAATGCTAAAATATCGTCGTAATAGTAATAATTGACAGAATTTGAAATTCCTGTTCGCGTATCAAAATTGGTTCTGGAATACACGTAATATTGTTCAACTGAACCAACTATACTGCCATCTGGCAAGAGGTTCATATTTCTCAATCGGTATTCATAAAGTTGATTTGTACTTGCCCAACTGTCGTTGAAATTACGTCCGTTGAAGCGTATATTGTCGCTCCATTGTAAACGAGTTAATTCGTTACTAAATGCAATAAAGCCTTGTTTAGCAATTGAATCCTTCTTCGAATCAATGGTCATGTAGAATACTCCAGTGGTTCCTTGCACATCGGCGTTGGAATACAAACCTGTTAGTGTAAACAAAGTATCAGTGCTGCTCATTTCCAATTCTTCTACTCGTTTCCCACTAAAATCAAGCTTAAATGAGGTCAAGGTATCAGATTTTATTTGATACACGTGCATTGCCTTGTAGTTTTTAAAATTGCGCGTAAATAATTTGTCATTTGGTTTCAAATGCTCAGTTACACTCATGTAATACTCCCCCTTATTTGATAAGTGGTGCGTATTTATCGTAGCCATATTTCCATCAAACGGAAGCGTGTATTTCCCTTTGTTTATAATGGCCAAATTTGAATCTAAAATCGCGTAACCATAAGAATCTTGGTTCTGACGATTTCCGGCTATTTCGTAGGTTATTGCTACGAATTGTTTGTTTTCAGATTGTGTTATTTGAAATTCAGGTTGAGCAGATATTTTTTCATTTTCATAACAAAGAATTTGTTCTGCAGGACCGATATTTTTTAAGTTCGAGCCTAATCGTTGGAAAAATAGGCACAGATTTTTTCCGTTCTTATCGGAAAGAAAAATAACGGGTTGATTTTTTACAGTAGCCCCATATTCCAATGTTGCCATGCCATTTTCAACCGTTTGCTTAATTTTGGCTGATTCAAATTTTGATAAATTTTCGTGTTCAACAATGTAATACGAACCAAAAACTCTACCACCAAGCCAACGTAGAGAATAAAAATTCCCATCATTTTTTGGAATGATTGACAACAATGAACCGCTGCTTCTTTCTAATGGACCCCATTGAATATTTTGTTGGGCATAAAGAGATACGCAAAACAAACAGAATATTCCGATGAGGAGTTTTTTCATGGTTAATTTACTAGTTGAATTCCCGTGTAGTTTTGAGGAGTAATTGATTTAAGTTCGGTTTTTAAATCTTCTGAGATTTTAAGACCATCGATAAAGGTTTTAACACTTTTTTCCGTTATTCCTTCGTTCGTTCGGGTCAGATCTTTCAGTAATTCATAAGGTTTTTCAAAGCCTTCTCTTCGCAAAACAGATTGAATCGCTTCAGCAACAACAGCCCAATTGTTTTCTAAATCTTGGTGAAATGCTTTTTCGTTTAGTAATAGTTTATCTAGTCCTTTGACTGTTGATGAAATAGCAATGATTGTATGTGCTATTGGAACTCCAATCGTTCTCAAAACTGTTGAATCGGTTAAGTCGCGTTGTAATCTCGAAACGGGAAGTTTGGCAGATAGATGTTCGTAAAGTGCATTGGCTATCCCAATATTTCCCTCTGAATTTTCAAAGTCAATTGGATTTACCTTGTGCGGCATAGCTGAGGAACCAATTTCTCCTGCTTTAATTTTTTGTTTGAAATATTCCATAGAAATATAGGTCCAAAAATCTCTATTCAAATCGAGGATTATGGTATTGATTCTTTTCAATGCATCAAATAAGGCCGCCAGATTATCGTAATGTTCAATTTGCGTAGTCGTTTGACTTCGGTCAAGACCTAATTTATCGTTCACAAAATGATTCGCAAATTCTACCCAATTGGATTCAGGAAAAGCAACATGATGTGCATTGAAGTTTCCGGTTGCGCCTCCAAATTTTGCCGAGAATGGAATTAGCTTCAACGAATCCAATTGCTTTTTTAAACGTTCGGTGAACACTTGAATCTCTTTTCCTAGTCGAGTAGGAGAGGCAGGTTGACCGTGAGTTCTAGCTAACATTGGAATATCTTTCCATTCCACCTGAAGAAGTTCAATTTTTTGGATTAATTCAGTAAGAGCTGGTAAATAAACCGCATGAATGCCATCTTTTAATGAAAGTGGAATTGCTGTATTGTTGATGTCTTGTGAAGTCAGGCCAAAGTGCACAAACTCCAAGTATTTCTCCAGTTTTAATTCTTGCAGTTTTTCTTTCAAGAAGTATTCAACCGCTTTTACATCATGGTTGGTTACCTTTTCCGTTTCTTTAATCCAAAGTGCGTCTTTTTCAGAAAAGTCAGTATAAATTTTTCGAAGTTCTAGACTTTTTTCCAAGGGAAAATCTTTTAAAGGATCAACCTTCCATTCAGCCAAAGCAATTAAGTATTCCACTTCAACTTGAACACGGTATTTGATGAGTCCAAATTCTGAAAAAAAAGGTTGAAGGTCTTTTGTTTTTGACTGATATCTTCCGTCAATGGGAGAAATCGCTGTTAAACTACTAAAATTCATATTATTCCAAAAAACAAAGTTAGTTCAAATAATACAAACAGACTCTAAGAAAAAGTTAAATGTGTTTGTATGATTTTTTCTTTTTAATGAACGGCTCACCCCACCAGCTGCTGAAAAAGCAACGAGTTTGGGTGGAGATATTCGAATTCAAATCCTTTTTCGCTCAGGTTGTTTTCAATGGAAATTCGAGCCTCTGATTTTGTTGTTTCAATTCCCACAACTGCAGGACCACTTTCACGTCCAGTTTTGCTCGAAAATTGAAAATAGACAATATCGTCAGTTGGTCCTACCACATCTGAAACGAATTCTTTGAGGGCTCCTGGTCGTTGCGGAAACCGAATTAAAAAATAATGTTTGAGTCCTTCGTACAACATCCAACGCTCTCTGATTTCCTCTGTGCGGGTAATGTCGTTATTTCCACCACTGACAATTAGAACCAACGTTTTATCTTTTATTTCTTCGGAATTTATTTGTTCTAATGCAGCAATTGTTAACGCTCCGGCAGGTTCAACCACAATTCCAAACTCATTGTACAATTGTAAAATGGTTCCACAGATTTTACCTTCATCTACCAGAAGCATTTTCGATAACTTGTTTTGACAAATATTAAAATTCAAATCTCCAACACGTTTTACGGAGGCTCCATCCACAAATTTGTCAATGTGATTTAATTGAACGGGAGATCCATTTTTCAATGCTTCTGTCATGGAAGGTGCGCCGGTTGGTTCAACTCCAATTATTTTAGTTTCGGTTGAAATTTCTGACATTACACTGCAAATCCCAGCAGCCAAGCCCCCTCCTCCCACTGGAACAAAAACAAAATCAGGTGAATTCGTCAATTGATTCATAATCTCAATCCCAACAGTCCCTTGTCCTGCTATCACCCATTCATCATCAAATGGCGGAATAAAACACAATTCTTCTGTAATTGATTTCTTTTCGGCGAAGTATTTTGCTGCATCAAAGGTGTCTCCTACCAAAATAATAGTTACCCAATCTTCACCAAAGCTTTTCACCATGTTGATTTTTTGCTTGGGCGTGGTTTCAGGCATGACAATCGTGCCTTTAACTTGCATTTCCTTACAACAAAGTGCTACTCCCTGCGCATGATTTCCAGCTGAAGCACAAATTACACCTTTGTTCTTTTCTTCATTCGATAATTGAGACATTCGCGCAAATGCTCCTCGAATTTTATACGATCGAACGGATTGTAAATCTTCTCGTTTCAAATATATTTTCGCACCAAATCGCTCGGATAATTTCTTATTGAATTCCAGAGGTGTTTCACGAACAAATTCGGGAAATTGAGCTTTTATTTGTTGGCTTTTATTCATCTTATTGTTTCGGGCGTAATCCACGAACAGCTTTACCTGCTTGCCATAATTCAGATTCACGAATTTCTTTCAATTCTTCTTCTAATTTTTCACGGTAATCTGATTTACTTCCCTCTTCGATTACTCTCTTTGCCTCTCTACCTGATGAGACTTCCTCATACAACGATTTGAAAACAGGTAATGCAGCATCTCTAAACTTGTTTTTCCAATCCAAAGCGCCACGCTGCGCGGTAACTGAAGTGTTTGCATACATCCAATCCATTCCATTTTCAGCCACCAAAGGCATGAGACTTTGTGTTAATTCCTCAACGGTTTCATTGAAAGCTTCAGACGGAGAGTGCCCATGACTTCTCAAAACCTGATATTGCGCTTCAAACATACCCGCCAATGCTCCCATGAGAATTCCTCGTTCGCCAGTTAAATCGGAATACACTTCCTTTTTAAAGTCTGTTTCGAATAAATATCCTGAACCAACTCCAATTCCCAAAGCTAAAGCCCGTTCCTCAGCTTGCCCAGTGAAATCTTGATAAATAGCAAAGCTGGAATTGATTCCCTCACCTTTTAAAAACAATCTTCTTAACGACGTTCCAGAACCTTTTGGAGCAACCAAAACTACGTCTACATTCTTCGGTGGAACGATACCTGTTTGTTCGTGGAATGTAACCCCGAATCCATGGGAGAAATAAAGCGTTTTTCCTTCGCTTAAATTTGCTTCAATCGTTTTCCAAGAATCAATTTGTCCGGCATCGGAAAGCAAATACATGATTACGCTGGCTTTTTTGCATGCTTCATCGATTTCTAAAAGAGTTTCACCATCTTTCCATCCATCAGCCAGTGCTTTTTCCCAACTTTTGCCCCCTTTGCGTTGACCAACTAGCACGTTAAAACCATTGTCTCTGAGGTTCATTGCTTGTCCAGGACCTTGCACTCCATAACCGATAACTGCTATGGTATCGTTTTTTAATACTTCACGCGCTTTTTCCAAGGGAAATTCTTCTCTTAAGACTACGCGTTCTTCAACTCCTCCAAAATTTATTGTTGCCATTTTTAGTTGATTTTATGATTTTATGATTTTTTGACTTTATGACTTTGTGATTTTATGATACTTTGATTTTATGATGTTATGACTTTGTGACTTTATGATTGAGTGTTTTACAACTTATTGATTACTATTATAATTCTTTTAAATAATCTTCCAATGTTTTCATTGGTTTTGAAATTGCTACTCGACCTGATTTTGCAAATTCAAGCACGCCAAATGGTTTTAAATCAGCAAACAACGCATTAATTTCTTCCGGTCTTCCTGTTTTTTCAATTGTAGTAAATTCAGGACTCAAAGATAGAATTCGTGCATGATGTTGTCTCAATATTTTTTCAATATCATCGCCTTTCGTTAAGTCAGTTGGAAGCTTGTACAACGCTAATTCTTGATAAATAACTTCGGCATCCGCATGGTAAAAGGCTTTCAAGACATCCACTTGCTTTTCAATTTGATTTACCACTTTAACGACCTGTTCAAGAGATGTGCTAACCACAATCGTATAGCGATAAACTCCCGGAATTTCACACTCAGAAGCTGTGATACTTTCAATATTCAAATGCCTGCGCGTGAAAATAATCGTAATTCGATTTAATATCCCGATACTATTCTCTGTAAATAGCGATATGTTATACGTTTGCTCCATGACGTTCACTTAAAATGATTTCAGATACTGATGCTCCCGTTGGAACCATGGGGAATACGTTTTCCTCTTGCTCCACAATAACCTCCAACAAATAACTTTCTCTGTTATTCACTAAGGTATTCAGTCCTTCTTGGAGTTCCTCACGAGCCGTTACTTTGTGACCCTTAATTCCATATCCCTCCGCAATTTTTAGGAAATTTGGATTTTTAATGTCTGTAAAAGAATAGCGTTTGTCAAAAAACAATTGTTGCCACTGACGAACCATTCCCAAGAAGTTATTATTTAAAATCACAATCTTTACTGCTGCTCCACATTGTAAAATGGTTCCAAGTTCTTGGATGGTCATTTGAAATCCGCCGTCACCGATAATTGCAATTACTTCTTTCTCTGGCGCACCAAGCTTCGCTCCAATTGCAGCTGGTAAGGCAAATCCCATCGTTCCAAGTCCACCGGAAGTGATGTTGGTTTTTGGGGACTGATACTTAAAATAACGCGATGTAATCATTTGATGCTGACCAACATCGGTAACAACAATCGCATTTCCTTTTGTCGTTTCTGAAATTAAATTTACCACTTCTGACATTTTTAATTCAGCACTTTTAGGATTGATTGCATCAATTATAACTTCTTGATGTTCTTCTTGTTCTAATTTTCTAAATTGTTGAATCCAAGCTTCATGCACTTTTTCATTTACCAAGTTGGTCATTAGAGTTAACGCCTCCTTGGCATCCGCATTAACTGCCACATCTGCGTGCACAATTTTATTGATTTCTGCTTTGTCGATGTCAATATGAATGACCTTTGCTTGCTTGGCATAACGAGACACATCGCCAGTTACGCGATCGTCGAAGCGCATTCCTATGGCAATTAATACATCACATTCGTTGGTTAGTACGTTTGGCGCATAATTTCCATGCATTCCGAGATATCCAACATAATTAGGATGATCAGCAGGAAAAGCACCTAAGCCTAAAAGTGTTGATGCAACTGGTATTCCTGATTTTTCAACGAATTGAAGTAACTCATTTTCTGCTTCCGACAATAAAATTCCTTGACCGATTAATAAATATGGTTTTTGCGCTTGATTGATTAATTCCCCAGCTTTTTCCAATTGAGCTACATCAACTTTTGGTTTTGGAACATAGCTTCGAACGGAACTACATTTTTCATACGAGAAATCCATTTTTCCGAATTGCGCATCCTTCGTAATATCAATTAAAACGGGACCAGGTCTTCCGGTAGATGCGATGTAAAATGCACGCGCAATTGCAGCTGGAATACCCTCCGCTTTCGTTACTTGAATATTCCATTTCGTTACCGGCATGGAGATTCCTATTACGTCGGTTTCCTGAAAAGCATCTGTTCCCAATAAATGAGAGGCAACTTGTCCAGTAATACAAACAACAGGCGTAGAATCAATCAAAGCATCCGCTAAACCCGTTATCAAATTGGTTGCTCCCGGACCAGAAGTGGCAAATACAACCCCAGTTTTTCCCGAAGCTCTTGCAAAGCCTTGTGCAGCGTGAATCGCCCCTTGTTCATGACGCACTAAAATGTGATTTACATCCTCCTTAAAATCATATAGCGCATCGTAGATTGGCATAATTGCACCTCCAGGATAACCAAAAATAGTCGATACATTCTCCGCTAATAGAGAACGGATAACAGCTTCAGCACCAGATATTGTTGAATTATTCATAGTTAATTATAAATCAGTTATACAACCTAATGAAGCACAAGAAACTTGTTTGGCATATTTATACAGAACACCCGATTTCACTTTCAGTTCAGGTTGTTCCCAATTGTTTTTTCTTATTGTAAGCTCCTCATCCGAAACTTCAAGAATTAAATGATTATTGATGGCATCAATTGTAATCATATCTCCTTCCCTCACTAACGCAATCGTTCCACCGTCAAATGCTTCTGGTGAAATATGTCCAACCACAAAACCGTGCGTTCCACCCGAAAAGCGACCGTCTGTAATTAAAGCCACAGAAGATCCAAGTCCAGCTCCAATGATTGCAGAAGTTGGCTTTAGCATTTCTGGCATTCCAGGTCCTCCTTTTGGTCCGCAATAGCGAATGACCACAACAGCACCTGCTTTAACTTTTCCTTCTGTAATTCCTTTGATCGTGTCAAATTCGTTATCAAAAACTACTGCGGGACCTCGGAAATATTCGCCTTCTTTTCCTGTAATTTTTGCAACAGAACCTCTTTCAGCTAGGTTTCCAAATAAAATCTGAATATGACCAGAATTTTTAAGTGGTGTTTCAAGTGGAACTATTACTTTTTGTCCGTCAGTTAAGGAAGGAACTTCTGCTAAATTATCGGCTAAGGTTTTCCCTGTTACTGTTAAACAATCGCCATGAAGTACCTTTTTCTCTAATAAATACTTCATAACTGCAGGGGTTCCGCCAATGCGATGAACATCTTCCATCAAATACTTTCCACTAGGTTTTAAATCGGCAAGTAAAGGAATACGATCACTTATTTCTTGAAAATCAGAAAGTTTTAAATCAACTCCAACTGAATGTGCCATCGCTAACAAATGCATCGTTGCATTAGTTGAACCTCCAAGCGCGGAAACCATCACCATCGCATTTTCGAATGCTTTGCGCGTCATTATATCGCTTGGTTTGATATCCTTTTCCAACAAAATACGAATGGCACTACCAGCTCTTAAACATTCTTGTTGTTTCTCTTCACTTGTGGCTGGATTCGATGAACTGTAAGGCAAACTCATACCAAGCGCTTCAATGGCTGATGCCAACGTATTTGCCGTGTACATGCCACCACAAGCTCCTGCACCTGGACAAGCATTTTGAATAATTCCATTGTAATCTTCGTCTGAAATTTTATTCGCTATTTTTTGTCCCAATGCTTCAAAGGCAGAAACGATATTCAAATTCTCGCCTTTCCATTTTCCTGAATGGATGGTTCCTCCATACACCATAATTGCAGGTCGATTTAATCTTCCCATGGCGATAACAGAACCAGGCATGTTTTTGTCACAACCCATTACGGCAATGATACCGTCATACCATTGAGCACCACCAACTGCCTCTATTGAATCCGCAATTATATCTCTTGAAACCAACGAGTAACGCATGCCATCTGTTCCATTCGCCATCCCATCACTTACTCCAATTGTATGAAAAGTAAGTCCAACCAAATCGGAAGCTTGTACGCCCATTTTAACGGTTTTTGCCAAATCGTTTAAATGCATGTTACAGGTATTTCCTTCATAACCGCTTGCCACAATTCCCACTTGCGCTTTTTTCATGTCAGCATCGGTCAATCCAACACCATATAACATTGCACGAGCAGCAGGTTGTGTTTCGTCTTGGGTTAAGGTTTTACTATATTTATTAAGTTCCATATTATAAATAGAATTCTTTGTATTCGTTAAAGGCTACTCTTCGCTTATATTTTCGTTGGATGAGGTGACTATTAGAGTCTTCCCATTTCATTGGAAAAACATGATCATTAAACTTGCCAATACCAATAACTTCAGCTGCTGTTCCACAAAAGAAGGCGATGTCAGCAGAATAAATTTCTTCTGGTTTGAATAGTCGCTCTTCAACTTCAACATCTAATTCTTTGGCAATTTCAAATACGGTTGCGCGTGTTATACCTGATAAAATATTTCCAAGTGGAGCTGTAACTAATTTTCCGTCTTTTTCAAAAAAGAAATTTGCTCCGGGACCTTCCGCTACATATCCATTTATATCGGTCAACAAAGCTTCGTCAAATCCTTTTTGTTTTGCTTCTGTAGTTGCCAAAATACTATTCGTATAATGCCCAACTACTTTTGCCTGAACATGGCAGCTTTTCGGATTGGGACGTTGGTAGGAAGACAGCATTACATTTAAAAGATTGTCACCCAAATATTTCCCCCATTCCCAAGCCATCATTACCAAATGCACTTCATTGGTTGGAGTTAGTGACATGTTCGCTCCAAGATATACAAGTGGTCGAAGGTAAGCATCTTTCAATTGATTGATCTCAAGAAGCTCGTATGAGATTTTAGTTAGCTCTTCAACAGTCCATGGAAAAGGCATGTGCATAGACTCCGCGGAATACTTTAAACGTTCATAATGTTCTTTAGCTTTGAAGATTCGCACTCCATCCGGTGTGTCGTAGGATCGAATTCCCTCAAAAACACCACTTCCGTAATGTAGGGTTTGTGCGTACAAATCAGTTTGCGCTTCCTTAGCCGGTATAAACTTTCCGTCTAGATAAACTTTTGAATCGGCATTGTAATACATACTTTACTTTTTTTAGTTCAAAAAAAAAGCCTTTCTGTGGGGAGAAAGGCTTTAAATTATTTAGTTATAACGCTTTCTCACCGGTCGCTTGGAACGATAATAATCACGTTGGTACTATTTTTTTGTTGTGTCATTTTTTAATTACGGTGCAAAAATACGACAGAAATTTTAATAGGCTAAAAAAAATACTAAAAAATAGTTAAAAGTGAAGGTTATTCCAAGCTGAAAGGTTCAACGCAAGGATCGCAAATCATTCCTAATTGAGTGCCTAGGCAGTACGCCATATTTTCAATGACAACATGAACATAAGCTAAGTCTAAATCAAGACCAACAACTTCATTTCCATCCTGATCAACGCCATTGATATGAACCGTATAAAGCATTTCTCCATTCTCATCAGCTCCCCACTCTTGATAATATACTCCCGAAATCATCACGGCACTCATTGGGTCCCCCTCGCAACAGGCGCACCATAAGATTACAGCTTCTTGGGTTTGAAGATACTCTGTTGCAGAAATAGCTTGGTCTAAAGTTACAACTGCTAGCTGGTCAGCTTTTGCTCCAAAGGATAACGTAGCTGCAATAAATAGGGTAAAAAAAGATTTTAAAAACATACATAAAGTTTAAGATTAAGTAAATCTAAGTAAATAAATTAAAATACAAAATTGTCGAAGAAAATAATTAGTGAATTTTGAGTAACCATTTCCAAGGTGTTTTTAATTCAATAAATAATTGTGTTATTTTTGTACTATGGCAATTTTATCAATACCTCAGGAAAATATTGAAATTTCTAATCCGGATGAGATTAGGCAATTTTTAAATCAACGAGGAATCTTTTTTGATCAGTGGTCATGTGATGTGATTTTTAATGACTCAGCATCAACAGAAGAAATCTTAAAGGCTTATGAAAAAGATTTAAACCCATTTATGGATAATGGAGGATATGAAACTGCTGATGTAATTTCCATCAATTCTTTAACAGAAAATTATGATGCAATTCGTGCTAAGTTTCTTGCTGAACATATTCATACAGAAGATGAAATTCGTTTTTTTGTCGATGGACAAGGTCTATTCTGGTTTAATCTAGAAACTGAATCAGTCTTTAATTTGCTTTGTCAGCGAGGAGATTTAATTAGTGTTCCAGCTGGAAGTAAACATTGGTTTGATGCTGGTGAAAAGGATCCTTTTGTAAAGGCAATTCGAATATTTATTGACATGAGTGGGTGGGTTCCTCACTATACTGAATCTAAAATTGAACAGCAATTCAAAGATTTTAAAATGCCTGCCTAATGAAAGATGTGAGATTTGTGTTGATGGATATTGAAGGTACGACAACCTCTGTTTCCTTTGTATATGATGTGTTGTTTCCTTATTTTCAAAATAATATTCAGCGTTTGGAGAAAGTAAAAAACCTAAAACAGGTTCAGCAGGCTTTTGAACAAGTGAAAGAAATTGTAAAAAATGAAGAAAATATTGAGTTACTTACAGATCAAGAAATAATTGATAAGTTATTGATTTGGAGTAAGGAAGATAGAAAAGTAACTCCGCTTAAAACACTTCAAGGGGTACTTTGGCAAACAGGTTATAAAACAGGGGAGCTTGTCGGGCATGTATACCAAGAAGTACCGGTGAAATTAATGGAATGGAAGAATAAAGGATTCCGAATGGGAATTTTTTCCTCGGGTTCGGTTGCAGCGCAAAAACTACTTTTTGGATATACTGCAACTGGCGATTTAAATCGATATCTGGAACATTATTTTGATACAAAGACTGGACCTAAGCGTGAGGTGAATACCTATAGAGAAATTGCTAGAAAAATTAATTTTGAACCCCAGCATATTCTTTTTCTTTCTGACATTATTGAAGAATTAGAAGCAGCAAAGCAAGCGGGATTTCAAACCATTCAATTGATACGCCCGGGTACGGAGTCAAATTGGTCATTAACTGCCAAAGATTTTAATGAGATAGTTTTTGAATGAAACTTAAGTTACTTATTGTTACCTTTTTAACTTTTACATTTGTAGTCCACTAAAAAAATCAATTGATTATGAAAATGCTATCTATTTTGAGTTTCGTTTTTTTATTTTTATCGTGCTCAACGTCCTCTACCACACTAACAGCGCAGACAATTAATAAAAAAGTTTCAAAAACAGAGTTTGCGGAGTTGATGAAAAAAACGGGTGCACAATTAATTGATGTGCGAACTCCTCGTGAGTTTTCAAACGGATTTATCGAAGGAGCAAAAAACATTGATTACAATGGTGATACTTTTGAAAAACAAATGAAAAAATTGGATAAAACCAAACCAGTTTTAGTATATTGTGCCGCTGGAGGTCGCAGTGAAAACGCAGCTGAATTACTTCAAGAATGGGGTTTTAAAGAAGTTTATGACTTGGAGGGTGGATATAACGGTTGGAAGTAATTTTATCAAAACGTTAATTTTATTGGAACTAATTCTTTTTTTTAATGAAACTCGTATTTTCGTTGAAAATTTAAAGAATTGGAAATTGTTATAATTCCCCTGGTCGTTTTTGTTGGAAGTATTTTAACTTTCTTTTCTGGATTTGGGTTAGGTACCTTGTTACTTCCTGCTTTTTGTGCATTTTTCCCAATAGAGGTAGCGGTTTTTGCAACAGCCATTGTTCATTTTTTTAATTCACTCTTCAAGGTGATTTTTGTTTACAAAGGGATAAATTATTCACTTCTCGTAAGATTTGCTCCAACAGCGATTATTTTTGCTTTTTTAGGTAGTTGGTTCCTCAGTAATTTGGATTCATTTAATGACGAAATTAGATACAACCTCCTTTTTTTTCAGAATTCTATCACACCGATTAAAATTACAATTGGACTAACTATGATAGGTTTTGCATTCATTGAATTCTTTTACAAAAAAAAATCATTTGAGATAACCCCAACTCGCTTATTTATCGGAGGAGCATTAAGTGGATTTTTTGGTGGATTATCTGGTCATCAAGGCGCTTTTCGTTCCATGTTTTTAGCGAAGGCAAATGTTACCAAAGAGGAATTTGTTGCGACTTCGAGCGCAATTGGATTTTTAATTGATATTTCGCGAATAACCATGTATTTTACTTCGTTTTCAATTTTAAAATCTTCAGAAATAGGATCTAATCCAATTCTTATAATTTCTGTCGTTGTGGCTTTTATAGGCAGTTATGTTGGATCAAAACTATTGGGCAAAACGACCATTGGATCCATTCAGAAAACAGTAGCAATCTTTCTTTTACTAGTTGGGATTTTAATAACTTTAGGCTTTATCTAATTCTTAGGTTTTCCAAAAATTTCTTCTACTTTTTTAAATCGATAATCAAAAATTTGTTTGATTTTATTTTCGACAATAAGAGGATTAGCTATTTTTCCAAGAATTCCAAATGGTAGTTCGTACGTGACAATGTCAGTCATTTCTATGCCATTTTCAACTTGCTTAAAATGGTGCTCGTGGTGCCAAATTTTATAAGGACCTTTTCGTTGTTCATCAACAAAAAATTTTAAATGATCGACATGAGTTATCTCAGTTATCCATTTCATAGGAATTCCCAGAAGTGGTTTTACTTCGTATTCAATCATTAGTCCGGCGTACATTTTCTCAGGAATTTCAACCAATACTTTGAATCCCATATAATCAGGTGTTATGGTTTTTAAGTTTTTTGGAGAGGAGAAAAATTCCCAACAGGTTTCTAAATCAGTTGGAATAATTTGCTTTAGTTTTAATTGATACATATTCTTAAAACAAAATTTAGGTTAAAATAGTTCAAATTAACTTTGAATGAAAAATTAACGCGTAAATTTACTTTATGATTTTGGAAAACGTTCACGATGAATTAATTCGGTACTTTTTGTCTCGTGTTAGTTTGGATGAATATGAAATTCATTTAATAAAAAAGGCTTACGAGCCAAAGTTTGTAAAGAAAAAAGAATTTGTTTTCAATCAAGGTGAAATTTGCAAGACCGAAGCATTCGTTATTGACGGAACGGCAAAAGTGTTTTATTCTGACGAGAGAGGAAATGAACATATTCTTTATTTTGCTTTTAAAGATTGGTGGATCGGGGATATAGCTTCGTTTAATTTTGGTGAACGCGCAACCATGTCTGCTCAAGCATTAGAAGACTTATTAGTTTTGACTATAAATCCTGAAAGAAAAGAGGAATTGTTTTTAAAGGTGCCGAAATTGGAACGAATATTCCGAATTATTACACAACGGACTTTAACAGTACTTCAGAAACGGTTTTTTCTAACCATGAGTGGAAGTGCAAAAGACCGCTATCTGCAGCTTATTGAGCGCTATCCAAAAATTGAACAACTCGTTCCCCAATATCAAATTGCTTCTTATTTGGGGATTCTGCCTGAATCATTAAGCCGAATGAAAAAACAATTGTATGCCCAGCATTTTTAATTTTCCGATAACCTATTTAAACAGTAATGACGGCTCGTCCATTTTGGCATTTGGTTCATTAGAATCAATCGTTGTTGGTGAAAATAATTCGTTGAGCTGCCTGGCTGAATTTATCGAACGTAATTCTACGAGCTATATTTTTGGAGCAGTAAATTACAATGTAAAGAATGAAATTGAAGATATCACGTCAGTAAATCAAGATGAAACTGAGTTTCCACAAATCATTTTTTATGTTCCAAATTGCGTAGTGAAAATTGACCACGAGAATTTTGAGTTTTTACAAGGAGAGAAAAACGCGAAGAATTTTGAGTTTTTGAATTACTTCCTGGAGGAAGAAACAGATAGAAATTTTCACGAATTAAAAATAAATTGGATACCTAGAACGAAGAAAGAAAAATACATCCATAATGTCAATATAATTAAAGAGTTTATTCGACAAGGAGAGGTCTATGAAATGAATTATTGTCAAGAATTTTTTGCTGAAAAATGTGTCATAGATTATCCTTTAGATTTTTATTTTAAACTTAATGAAATAACAAAAGCTCCATTTTCAGCGTATTTTCAATTTGAAGAACATCATGTATTTTGTGGCAGTCCAGAACGGTTTTTAAAAAAGGTCGATAAAAAATTAATTTCACAACCGATTAAAGGTACAGCTCGTCGAAGTAAAGATGTAAAACTTGATGAACAATTAAAAAATGAGCTTAAAAATAACCCGAAGGAACGCGCTGAAAACATCATGATTGTTGATTTGGTTAGAAATGATTTATCAAAAGTAGCGGAGAAAAATTCAGTTCATGTAGAGGAATTATGTGAAATTTATTCTTTTGAGACTGTTCACCAAATGATTTCAACGGTTACCTGCGAAGCAAAAGAGTCTATTTCGTTTACAGATATATTGAAGGCAACTTTTCCTATGGGATCTATGACTGGAGCTCCAAAATTGCGTGCTATGGAACTAATTGATGAAATGGAAGACTTTTCTCGTGGAATTTATTCAGGGTCAATAGGATATATCAGTCCAAATGGTGATTTTGATTTTAATGTTGTTATTCGAAGTATGATCTATAATTCCAAAAAGAAATACATTTCCTGTCCAGTTGGGGGAGCAATCACCTTGGATTCAGACCCGGAACAAGAATACCAAGAATGTCAAACCAAAATTGCACGAATTCTAGATTTAAAATGAATCCGGTTGAAAAGGCTATCCAAAAATTAGCAGGAGAAATTAACCCTAAAATAGTCTTTGTGGCTGTTAGTTCTGGTGTTGATTCTACGTTATTGCTGGAACTGATGTCTACTTATTTTAATGTAGTTGCCCTTCATGTAAATTATAAATTGAGAGGTGATGAAAGCGATCAAGACCAAGCTTTTTTGAAAGCGTTTTGTGCGAAAAAAAACATCCCGTTTCTGGTAAAAGTACATGATTTGAAGGCTGAACTTTCCATGAAAGCAAAAAATTTACAAAACCGGGCGCGTGAAATTCGCTATGAATTTTTTAGGGAAAATCTGGAGAATAATACAGGTTCATTCTTGTTTTTGGGACATCACGCTGATGATCAAATAGAAACTTTTTTCATTCACTATTTTCGTAATTCAGGTATTGCTGGACTTTCGGGAATGAAGCTAAAAAACGGTCTCATTTATCGACCTTTTTTGTCGTTTTCAAAACTAGAATTGCTCGAATGCGCAAAAGAAAAAAATCTTTTTTGGCGTGAAGATCAATCAAATTCAAAGAATATTTATCTAAGAAATCGCTTTAGAAATGAGATTATTCCTGCATTAACTGAGCAAGTTCCTGAGTTAAAAAGTTCAATTTTAAAATTGATGCCAATTTTACAGGAAAATCAAGCTCTGATACAGCAAGAAATTTCAGTGTATATAAGTGAACTCACAAAAAAAAAGAGTGTTTTAATCTCTGAGTTAATTGATTTTGGCGATGAGCGATGGATTGAATTATTAAGGCAAGCAAATGTGCCAACAGGGTTTTTAGTTGAGATCAAAAAGTTACTTCATTCAAAAAAAGGAGCAAGATTAGTTTTTCCAAAGAATGCAATGATACATGCGGTAATCCGTGAGAAAGAGGAGTTGTTTTTTGAATTTGATAAGGAAGTGACTGCCGCTAAACCAAACCTGAAAATCTCTATAGTTACTGAATTACCTACATCGTATAACAAACAAGATTTATATTTGGATGATTCAAAAATCGATGGGGAATTAACGGTAAGAAAATGGAGTAGGGGAGATCGTATTTTTCCACTTGGCATAACAGGATCAAAATTGATTAGCGATGTGTTAACTGATGCAAAAGTGCCTCATGCTCAACGTTATGACCAATGGGTTTTGTGTGATGGATCTAAGCTTTTATCGTGTATAGGATTTTGTATTGATCGCAGAGCAATTGCAACAGCCGAAACAAAAAAAATACGGTGTGTTCAAATCGAGCAATCTTAAGTTAATCAAATAAATTAAAGGTAAAATCGTTATTTTTGAGCTATGAAATTTATTGTTGTATTTTTCTTCCTTATTTTAACACTAAGTATATCCGCGCAGCGAAATGTAAAGGATTCAGCTATTTCCACTCCTTGGGTTGGTGTTCATTATGGAGCAAATATGACCGGAGGAGACTTAGCTGAACGATATGGTTACTTGAATCATTTGGGAATTATTGCGGGTTATAAATCAAAATCCAACTGGTATTTTGGAATAGAGAGTAATTTTATTTTTGGCAATCAAGTGCGGCTTACCGGATTATTAGATCACTTAGTCGATTCATATGGAAATATTACGGATGTGAATGGAGATATTGCGCGCATTTTTGTCTTGCCTAGGGGATTTCACATTAATGGTTCAGTGGGTAAGCTTTTTCCCGTGCTTAGTCCGAATAAGAATTCTGGAATTTTCGTCAATGGTGGTTTTGGATATTTAATTCATCACATGCGAATAGAGTCAAATGATCAAGTAGTTCCTCAATTGGAATTAGATTATAGAAAAGGTTATGATCGACTCACTGCAGGAGTTAATTTCCATCAATTTGTTGGGTATGCCTTTATGGCGAATGGAGGATTTTACAATTTTTATGGAGGGTTTTATTTTCAAGAAGGGTTGACGAAGAATTTGCGTACGATAAATTTTGACCAACCTGATATGCTTGTATCAACGAAAACAAGATTAGATATTCAAATGGGTGTAAGACTTGGCTGGATGATACCTTTTTACAAGCGTAAGCCTAAAGAATTTTATTTCAATTGATGCATTTTTTGTACAATAGATCAATTGGTTTCTACGGCTTTATAATTCGCTGTTTTGCTGTATTTAATCCAAAGGCAAAATTATGGATAGAGGGTAGGGAAAAGTGGAGAAAGAACTTGCCTCTCATTGATAAATCTCGAAGTTTATATTGGTTCCATTGTGCTTCTTTGGGCGAATTTGATCAAGGTATTCCAGTAATGAAGGCGCTTAAAAGTAAAATTCCCTCAGCTTATATTTTAGTAACGTTTTTCTCTCCATCCGGAATGTTACATTACCACAAGAGAAAACATGTAGCTGATCATGTTATGTATCTTCCGCTTGATACTAATTCAAATGCCAATTGTTTTCTCGATTATTTTAAACCTGAAAAAATTTACTTTGTAAAGTATGAATTTTGGGCAAATTATCTCTTTCAAGCAAATAAAAGAGGAATTGAAGTTTATTCAATTTCATCAATTTTTAGAGAAAATCAATTGTTTTTTAAATGGTATGGTGGATTTTTTAGAAAAATCTTAAGTCAATTCAACCATTTTTTTGTCCAAACAGATGAATCAAAAAAGTTATTAAATTCAATTGGGATTAATTCAGTTACAGTTGTTGGTGACACCCGCTTTGATCAGGTTGTTGATGTGAGGAATAAAATGTATGAACAGGTTGAGAAGGGATTATTGGACGCTGATTTTAGTAAAATTGAAAATTTTTTAAACGGACATAAAGCAATAGTTATCGGTAGTTCCTGGCCTGTGGAGGAGAAACTAATTATGCCATTTATTCTTCGTAATCCTAATCTTAAATTTATTATTGCGCCACACGATATTTCCGAAGGACACATCAATTTTATAATCAATAAACTAGGAAATCAATGTATTCGATTTACCAACCTCAATGAGGAACTGTCGAGCGAAAATTGTTTGATTTTAGATACAATTGGACATTTGTCTAAAGCGTATTATTTTGGAGAAATTGCAATAATTGGAGGAGGTTTTACGGGGAAGTTACACAATATTTTGGAGCCTGCTTCATTCGGTTTGCCTGTTTTATTTGGACCTAAACATAATAAGTTCCCTGAGGCAGATCTTTTGGTAAACAAGGGATTGGCATTTGAATTCCATTCAGCTTCTGACCTAGAGGATATTATACCCAACGTTATACTTCAGATTAAAATTATTAAACCAAAAGTTGATGCTACAGTCAATTCTTTTTTAGGAGTTTCTCAACAAATAATTGATTTATCAACTTAAATGTTAAAACATTAATTTGGCTGTTTTAATTAATAAAATTAATTTTAGCACGGTAATTGTTTTTGAACGTCCTTTAATTTTAAATTTATAAATATGAAACATGGATTATTTACTTTTGAATTGATGATTTTATTTGTCTTTCTATCTCAGAGCTTTTCTGCTCAAACAACTCAAGCGTCTTTTGCGGGTTCCTGGAAAATGAAACCAATGAATGCAAGTCATAATTTGTCAAAATTGAATATTATTGATAATGGAACATCAGTGTCAATTTCAATTAAGAAATTGAATCTTAAAAATATTCCGGGAAAATATGATCCACAAGAGAGAAAATTACATTTTAATGTAAGTGGAACGGATTATTATTTGGTATTTGTACCTGCGAATGGGCAATTAATGGGATACACTTCGGGTACTGGTGTAAAATATGGTGATTACGTTAAATAAGTCAATTATGAAAAAGAATTTTTTATTGAGCATTTCATTTATTATTTGCTCTTTTGTTATAAATGCACAATCCTCATTATCCAGTTATTCGGGATCTTGGAAAATGACGCCGGTTAATACTGCTAACCCACTTTCTAAAATTACAATTTCGGATAATGCAAATACGCTAACATTAAAATTTAAAAAATCTGCTGCTAAATCTGCTACCGCAAGGATTAACCCTAATTCAAATCGAATGGAATCTTACATTGATAATAAAGGGTATTATTTGGTGTTAGGAACACAATCTAATACTTTGAGCTTGTATGAAATCGAGACTAATACCAAAGTAGGTGACTACATAAAGTGATCAAATAATCTTAATAATGAGCCAGCCTTGAGCTGGCTTTTTTTATGCTCAAAAATAAATAGTATAACTATTTAAAACATAATCTTTTTATATTTGTCTTATACATTAAGTACTTTTATATTTAGTATAGTATTTTCTAATGGAACGATATAAAAATTTAGTTAGAATTATTTTTTTACTAGTTGCTGTTCTACATTGTGTAGGGCTCATAAAAAATAGTTTTTCCGAAATTGGAGAATTAGAAACGTTCAAGATAGAGATATCTGATTTAGATTCAAATGAATCTGATTCGGAAGAAAGAGAAGAGGAAGAACAAAAGTTCTTTAGCGCTGATTATTGTAATGAGAATAATTCAAAAAGTTTAGTTTTCCTAAATAATTCTTCTCGAAACAATTTTTTACTTTATCAATTTAACATTCCAACAGAAGTACCAGCGGTACTTGAATCCCCTCCAGAAGTAGAATTAAGTTAATTCACCTTAGTATTAATTTAATTTTATCGTTATGAATGGTTTTTTTAAAGCCTGGCGAAGTGATTTGTCAGCAGGTTTAGTAGTTTTTTTAGTCGCTTTACCCCTCTGTTTGGGCATAGGTTTAGCATCCACAAATCTTAAGGACATAGATGGATTACCCAATATATTTGCGGGATTAATTGCCGGAGTTGTCGGAGGAATTGTTGTTGGATTTTTTAGTGGATCAAAATTAGGCGTTTCTGGTCCCGCAGCGGGATTAATTACAATTGTAATAGCTTCAATTACCACCTTAGGAAGTTATCAAGCCTTTTTGTTAGCTGTTTTGATCTCTGGCGTTCTTCAATTAATAGCAGGATTTTTCAAGGCAGGTGTAATTGCAGGATATATTCCCTCATCTGTTATCAAAGGAATGCTTGCCGCTATTGGAATTACTTTGATTTTAAAAGAAATACCTCATTTAGTTGGTTATGATGCTGATTTCATGGGTGATGAATCTTTTGTTCAATCAGATGGACACAATACGCTTTCAGAATTGTTTTACGCGTTAAATGGAATTCAAATAGGTTCGTTGATCATTGGAGTATTTTCATTGATTTTACTGATGATTTGGGATCTTCCTTTTGTAAAAAAGATCAAGTTCATTAATCAGATACCGGGTGCATTGGTTGCAGTTTTAATCGCCATGGGTCTAAATTT
This sequence comes from Crocinitomicaceae bacterium, assembly GCA_044237035.1. Classification (GTDB taxonomy): domain Bacteria; phylum Bacteroidota; class Bacteroidia; order Flavobacteriales_D; family Crocinitomicaceae; genus UBA952. Next base: position 105,624 of record JBIIFU010000003.1, on the reverse strand, counting down.
GACTTTTAATTCTTTTTTTCCTGATTTACAGATTTCAAAAGAACATCTTGTTCAGATTCCTGTGCTTTCGACAATCTCTGAATTACCTTCACTTTTTACTTTTCCGGATTTTGGATTTTTATCGAATCCAAACGTTTACATTATTGCATTAACGCTTGCAATTGTGGGAAGCCTTGAAACTTTACTGAGTGTGGAAGCAACGGATAAGCTGGATCCTGAGAAAAATATCACTCCTAAAAACAAGGAGCTACGAGCTCAAGGCATAGGCAATATAGTAAGTTCACTTATTGGAGGATTACCAGTTACTCAAGTTATAGTTCGGAGTTCGGCAAATATTAATTCAGGTGGTAAATCGAAGCTTTCAACAATAATTCATGGGTTTTTTCTACTATCAGCAATTCTATTTATTCCTACGATTTTGAACTTAATCCCTCTTTCTGTTCTCGGTGCTGTATTGATTCTTGTAGGTTACAAACTAACGAAAGTTTCACTTTTTACGCAGATGTATCGTTTGGGACAAGAGCAATTTATTCCCTTTATAACAACTATACTTGGTGTTTTATTTACGGATTTATTGAAGGGAATTGGAATTGGAATGGCCTTCGCGATTTTTTATATATTAAAATCAAACTACAAAAATCATTTTACAAAAGAAGAAAAACAAGATGAGATGATAATTACCTTGTCTGAAGAGGTGACATTTTTGAATAAAAGTGGGATACAGGAAATGTTATTGGCAACAAAACCTAACTCAAAATTGATTATCGATGGATCTAAATGTAAGTCCATTGATCACGATGTGCTTGAGATGTTGGAGGAATATAAAAAATTTGGTTCTAAGAATAAGAATATTGATTTTCAAATGCTTAATTTTAAAAAATAACTAGTTATGGAAACGTTTTATAAACAACTATTGGATAACAATAAAAAATGGGTTGAATCTAAGTTAAATCAGGACCCAGATTTTTTCAAGAAACTGGCTTCAGGCCAAAAACCACCAGTATTATGGATTGGATGTGCAGACAGTAGAGTTCCTGCAAATGAAATAATTGGAGCTCAACCAGGCGAGGTTTTCGTTCATCGAAATATTGCAAATATGGTAGTGCACTCTGATATGAATATGCTGTCTGTATTGGATTACGCAGTGAATGTATTAGAAGTAAAGCACGTTATTGTTTGTGGTCATTACGGGTGCGGAGGAGTACAAACTGCCATGACAAACAAGCATGTTGGATTGATCGACAATTGGATTCGACATATCAAAGATGTATATCGTTTTCACAATGAAGAGCTGAATGCAATCGAGGATGAAAAGAAGCGTTTTGATCGATTTGTTGAATTAAATGTTGTGGAGCAAGTATTGGATTTAGCCAAAACTTCAATAGTGCAAGGAGCATGGGAACGTGGTCAAAATCTACATGTACACGGCTGGGTGTACGACATTCGTGATGGACTAATCAACGATTTGGATATTACTATTCGTGATAACACGTCCTTGTCCTCAGTATATCAATTGGATTTGTAGCATATCATTTAAATAAAGAAAACCCTAGTTTGAACAGCTAGGGTTTTTGCTTTTCTGAAAAGTCTAAATTGTAGATCGTGGAAATGAGCAACGTTTGGTTTCGTTCTGCTTTAATTCCATCAGCTTTTATAATGTATTGATTCAAATAACCAAGTTGAAACGAAAAATTTGAATTGAATCTCCACCCAAGTGCAGCATTAAATCGATTTTGATCGAATACGTTTTTTGCTATTCCCTTTCCAAACCCAATAAATACTTCATTGTTTACATTGAGAAACAAGGTGTTTTCTTTTAGTGACTTTTTACTCAAGGGAATCATAAACATTAATCGATAGCGTACTCGCTGCCTGAAAATAGTATTTCCTTGAATGATTTCATTAGCATTGTTCAACGAGTATGTATCTAAAAAGCGTTGTTCTAACCGATAGCGATGTTGTATTTCAAAATTTTTACACGTTGTTTCAACTTTGTTCTTTTGGTTGAATTGTTGCCAGATTCTATGTTCAGTAAATTCATTCAATACCGGTTGTTCTCCATAGGAAAAAGTTTCTATCCACCCATATCCTGTGGAAATTGAAAAAGAAGTATCAAGATGGTAATCAACGCCTAGTCTTAATAGAGATTGTTGCCAATTTTGAAAACCATTTTCTCTTCTCCATTGATACTCCGTATGTAATCCTATTTTTTTAGTCAGTTTATGATTGCCCAAATAAGTAACCCACGCATTTTGGTGAGTAGCAATGTCTTTTTGTGCAAATGTGCAAATGAACTTGAAAAAAAGTATAAACAGTATTAATAGTTTAAAAATAGTTTTATTCATTCGGAAAAATCTTACCTGGGTTTAATATTCCATGTGGATCGAAAATAGTTTTAATTCCTCTCATTAAGTTCAAGGAAACTTCTGGAAAAGCAATGTCCATATAGTTTTTTTGCACCAAACCAATCCCGTGTTCTCCTGAGAGAGTTCCGCCTAATTCAACTACTTTTTCGAATAATTCACGGATAGCTAAGGGAAGTTCATAGTTCCATTTTTCATCCGATAATTCTCCTTTTAAAATATTAATGTGTAAATTACCATCACCGGCATGTCCATAACAAACGGATTGAAATCCATAGTTTTGACCAATTCTTTTTACATGATGTAGAAGTTGGGGTAGATTATATCTTGGAACTACTGTGTCTTCTTCTTTATAAATCGATTGAGCTTTGACAGCTTCTCCCGCTTTTCTTCTCAAACTCCACAAAGTGTTTTTTTGAGCTTCTGAATCTGCAAATAGTATTTCGTCCGTTTCAAATTTCTCTAATACGATTAAGATTTGCTCGCATTCTTGCATGAGTTTATCCGGGTCAAATCCATCCACTTCTATCAATAAATGGGCTTGATGATTCTCGGCAACATGCAAACTATAATCACCGGTAAATTTCTGCGTATAAATCAATGCATCGCGCTCCATGAATTCTAAGCCACTTGGCGTTATTCCAGCTTGAAAAATTGCCGCAACAGCCTCACAAGCTTGTTGTGCATCAAAAAATGGAACCAACATCAATAAATTATGAGTAGGATGAGGTATGAGTTTTAAAACAATTTTGGTCACAATTGCCAAAGTTCCTTCTGATCCTACAATGAGTTGAGTCAAATTGTACCCAGTAGCATTTTTCAATACGTTTGCTCCTGTCCAAATGATAGAACCATCAGCCAAAACAACTTCAAGATTTAATACATAATCTTTTGTGACACCATATTTTACTGCTTTTGGTCCCCCTGAATTTTCTGAAATATTTCCACCAATAAAACAACTTCCTTTACTCGCAGGATCAGGCGGATAAAACAACCCTTTTTCTTTCACTGCATCTTGAAGTACCTGTGTGATAACTCCAGGTTCAGTAATTACCTGATGGTTCTTTTCATCAATTTCTAAAATTTTATTAAACATTTCCATGCTCAGCAAAACACCACCATGAATCGGTAACGCTCCACCACTCAATCCTGTTCGAGCGCCAGCTGGCGTTACACAAATTTTATTTTCGTTGCAAAAAGAAAGTATTTTGGATATCTCTTCAACAGAATTTGGCTTTAAAACAACCTCTGGAGGAAAGGACAAATCTTCAGTTTCATCGTGGGAGTATTCCTGTAGTTTTTCAGAATCGCAATACACTCGATCGTTGCAGATTTGCTTAAAAAATTCAATGTGTTCGCTAGTTATTTTAGTATAAGATGGCATAGTCAAATGTATAAATTACGGGTGAATTACAAACAGTGATTTTGGAACAATATGAAAATTTAGTTCACTAAATTTGTTCAAGAATCCTTCGCCATCCATTTGGAAATGCCCACTATCGGTAGAAAAAGTTATTTCCTCAAGTTGTATGGTTTCAACATATTTAGATCGACTTGAAGTTCCTAGTAGAAATCGAAGAGTCATCCATGTTAAATCATAGATTGGTGGCTTCTTGACCAAGACGAGCTCTAATTTTCCATCGTCGGCTTTTGACGTTGGTGAAATTTGAAAACCATTTCCATATTCTTTTGTATTGGCAACAGTGGCCATAAAAAAACGATCAACTTTTCCGTTGGCATGAATAGAAACTCCTTTGTATGAAAAATAGGATTTGATAATCAACAATAGGTACTTGAATAGTCCTCTGAATGTATTATTTACTATGTCAAACGCTATTTTTGCATCATAACCAACACCAGCAACTTGAATAAATGGAATATTATTGATTGTTGCTGTGTCTATTCTAGTAAAATTTCCTTGATTAATGATTTTGATGCTTTTTTTAACGCGTTCAGAAATGTTGAAATGCCTTGCAAATCCATTTCCTGATCCACAAGGAATAATTGCTAGTTTGACATCTGAATGAATTAATGCTGTAGCAATTTCGTGCACGGTTCCATCTCCGCCAACCGCACAAATTACATGTACTTTTTCTGAAATCCCTTGTTTAGCAAGTTCAGAGCCGTGTCCGGAATAATCTGTGTAAAATATGGAATAAGTATATTTTGCCGAATCGAGGTAGTTTTTAATTTGGTTTTCAATTCGCTTTTTATTCGAAATGCCGGAAGTGGGATTGATAATAAACCAAATTTCTTGCTTCATTGTACCTATTTACATATCTCCACCTCCGTCTCCACCCGGAAGTTTTTTGGTATTGAGTTCTAATTTCCCAAATTTATAACTCACTGATAAGTAGTATCTTCTGGTGAGCCATTTGAAAGTGGAAGTTTGTTCGACAGTTGGACGATCTACTTTAAAATAAAAACCTTGAACATTGAAAACATCCGAAACACGCGTTCCAATCGTCCATTTTCCATTGGCTAATCTTTTTTCAAAAGCAATGTCTGTCGGGCCCTGTCTTTGAGCAATTCCTTGAACGGTCACGCGTTTTCCGTTATAAGTAACACTGACTTGCAAAGAAGCTGTTTTTTTCCAAAATTCAACTGAAGAATTTAATTTAAAATTGTGAAAATAACCATCACGATTGGGCAGTGATTCTTGATTCGTGATATACCAAATGTAATTTCCGTTCCAAGAAAGTGATGTTCGGAACCACGAATTCGGTTTTATATTCACTACGATGTCTGATCCTAAACTGTGTGTTTCGGCAATATTCATGAATGTCACAGCACTTGTGTTATCCTCGTAATATTCTTTCACTCTGCTAATTACTCCTTTTGAATTTCGATAATATACGCTACTGGTAATACTATATTTTTTGCGTTCATGTATATATCCTAGGTCGTACGAATCTGTATATTCTGGCTTCAAATAAGGATTTCCAACTCGTAAATTGAATGGATCTGAATAATTGGTGAAGGGATTCATATCTGCTGATGAAGGACGAGTAATTCTTTTGCTATAACTAATGCTGAATTCGGATTTAGGAACTATTTCGTATCGCAAATGTACAGAGGGAAAGACGTTGAAATAAGGAGGATTGTTGATGTTTATTCCTTCCGAAACAAGATTTGGTAATTGATACGCTTGTTCAAATCGAAGTCCACCTTGGTATTTGAATTTTCCGAATTGTTGACCAAAAACACCATAGGCACTAAAAACGCGTTCTTTGTATTGGTAAAGAAAATTCGCTAATGTATCTTGAGCGTAATCGTTTAGTAAATAATCAAAAGTTTCCGAATTTGTATTAACTTCCTGATCGCGAAGAATTGCTTTCACTCCTGTTTCCATTCGAGCTGAAATTTTTGGGAAAAGCAAGGTCAAATCAGCTTGAACGGTAGTTATGTTATTTTTTTCCTTATTGTCCAATTGTTGTTTTAATGAATTTTTACCAATCGTCGGAACTGAATCCGGTTCAAAGTAATTTTCTTGGTAATATCCTTGAATTCCTTCTCTTCCTAAAGATTGAGTTGCGTCAAAAACAAAGTTTCCTCGATCTTTTTTAAAATCGTAACGATAATTGACATTAAAATCGAGGTTTTGTTGTTGCGATGGATCGTAACTGGTTCGTTGCCAAAGTGCTGTTCTGTTATTCAACGTATCGTAAACAGAATTCCAAAGATCACCGGTTCTGTCTCTGACGCCAATGCTTCCCGTAGCAGAGATCCCTAATGTTTGTCGGTCTTTGAGGTTGAAGTCAGCTCCGGTTCGAAAAGTATGACCTGCATTCAAATCACTACCAGTTCTATCTTGATCCAAAATAAAGCGGCTTCCATCGGCATTTAATTGATTTATATTAGAATAATTATTTCGAAATCCGTCTAAATAGCGATAACTGTAAATTCCATAAACATTGACGGCTCCATTTCGATAACTTAAAGATAGATTAGTTTCAGCTACATTTCCATTTCGAATATTACCCGTACCCAGATTTGACGAAACAGCTCCGTTAAATCCACGCAACTTGTTCTTTTTTAAGACAATGTTGATTATTCCCGAATTTCCATCCGGGTCATATTTCGCAGAGGGATTTGTTACAATTTCAATTCGTTCAATTGAACCTGCAGGTAAAGCATCCAAAAGCGTTCTTCCGTTTCCTCCTGATATTGAACTCGGTCTTCCGTCAATTAATACGGTCACTGTTCCCTCACCGCGGAGTGAAATTTTTCCTTCTTGATCTAATTCAACCGATGGAAGCCTAGTAAGAATATCATTGGCTGTTCCACCTTTAACGGACAAATCTTCGCCCACATTATAGATTTTTTTATCAATACCCGCTTTCAAAACATCCAAGTTGCCAACAACCTCAAATTCTTTTAAATTGGTGGTTAGTGGTGTTAATTTTAGAGTTCCTAAATTGAAAACTTTAAGAGATGAACTAATACTGATATCTTGAATAGTGTCACTTACATATCCGGTAAAAGAACAAATAGCATAAAACGAACCTAGCGGTACATTTTCCAAGTTTATTTTTCCTGTATTATCTGAAAAAATTCCGGCGATAACTTTACTTTCATTTTGTTTAAAAAGACGGAAAGACACGTATTCTAATGGTTTTGAGGTGTTTTCATCAATGATTTTCCCCGTGATTAAACCATCATCTTGTTTTGTTGGCTTTTGAGCGAATGTAAGGTAGGAGGTAAATAAAAATAAAGAGAGAAGTAGTTTATTCATGCATTAGTTTGAAATACAAAAATACTGAACTGAACTGAATTAATTGGAAATAGCGATGTATTTCTAGTGATGATTAATCAACTTGTTTCCAAGACTAGACTTTTCTTTGGCAAAGAAAATTATTTGTAGTTTTAGCAGAAACCCAATGGAACTTTTTAGACCTCTTGTTGTTCTACTTTAAATCTCTATTCATGCTTAAGTCCGGTTATATATTTACACCATTTGAAGCGCCTGAACAATCCCCTTTTGATAGACTGTTTGATATTTTCAGTGAGTTGATCACACACACTTCCGGAGATGTCGATGAAGCCCTTGACTGGCTGAACATTCTAGACAAAGAATATTCATTAACGAACGATGAATATACCATGGATGACTTTATTGAGGATTTGAAAAAGAAGGGATATCTCCGGGAAGAAATTAAACCTGACGGAAATGGTCAATTGGCTATTACAGCCAAAACAGAGCGTGCATTGCGTAAAAATGCACTAGATCAAATTTTTGGAAAAATCAGAAAAAGTGGAACGGGAAACCATAAGTCTAAAAAAAGTGGTCAAGGAGATGAATTGACTGGTGAATTTCGTGATTTTCAATTTGGTGATTCCATTGAAAACATATCCATTACGGAGAGTTTAAAAAATGCTCAAGTAAATAATGGCATTGGAGATTTTATATTAACCGAGCAAGATTTAGTTGTGGAAGATACACACCACAAATCGCAAATGAGCACCGTATTAATGATTGACATTAGTCACAGTATGATTTTATATGGTGAAGATCGAATCACTCCAGCAAAAAAAGTAGCGATGGCACTCGCTGAATTGATAACTACTTCCTACCCAAAAGATACCTTGGATGTGATCGTTTTTGGAAATGATTCTTGGCCAATTAAGATAAAAGATCTCCCATATTTACAAGTTGGTCCTTACCATACAAATACTGTTGCTGGTTTGGAATTAGCCATGGACATTCTTCGTCGGAAGCGAAATACAAATAAGCAAATTTTTATGATTACGGATGGTAAACCCAGCTGCCTTCGTTTGCCGGACGGACAATATTACAAAAACAGTAACGGGCTGGATGAAATGATTGTGGAAAAGTGCTACAACATGGCAGCGCAAGCTCGAAAAATGCATATTCCAATTACCACATTTATGATCGCAAAAGATCCTTATTTGCAATCTTTTGTGGAACAATTTACTCAATCCAATAAAGGAAAAGCATTCTACACGGGATTGAAAGGATTAGGTGAAATGATTTTTCACGATTACGAAACAAATAGAAAAAAACGAATTAACTAAAAAATGAATACAACTATTAACACATTCGGCGCTTTAAAAGAATCTGGATACATTTCCAAAAGTATCAAAACAGAACTTCGAGACAATTTAATTACAGCGCTAAAGTCTGGAGTTCAAAACTTTCCAGGAATGCATGGGTATGAACATACTGTGATTCCGCAATTGGAACGAGCAATTCTCTCCAAGCATAACCTTAATTTACTCGGTTTGCGTGGACAAGGAAAAACTCGAATTGCACGATTAATGGTGAATTTGTTGGATGAATATATTCCTGTTGTAGCAGGAAGTGAAATGAATGACGATCCGTTTAATCCAATCAGTCGCTATGCTCGAGATATACTAGCAGAAAAGGGAGATGAAACTCCGATCTCTTGGTTGCACCGTTCAGAACGATTTTTTGAAAAACTGGCAACGCCAGACGTTACGATTGCCGATTTGATTGGAGACATTGATCCAATTAAGGCAGCCAATTTAAAATTGAACTATTCAGACGAGCGTGTTATCCATTTTGGCATGATTCCACGAGCCAATCGTTGCATTTTTGTTATCAATGAATTACCCGATTTGCAGGCACGAATACAAGTTGCATTGTTCAATATTTTGGAAGAGGGCGACATTCAAATACGTGGTTTCAAGTTACGTCTACCCTTAGATCTTCAATTTGTATTTACTGCCAATCCGGAAGACTACACGAATCGAGGAAGCATTGTGACTCCTTTAAAAGATCGAATTGGTTCTCAAATTTTAACGCATTATTCTGCTGACATAGAAACAGCCAAAACGATTACCAATCAAGAATCTGAAAAATTAGAGAATCGTCATTGCAAAGTGCATGTTCCGGAGTTAGCAAAAGATATCCTAGAACAAGTGGCTTTTGAGGCTAGAGAAAGTGAGTATATTGATCATAAAAGTGGTGTGAGTGCTCGAATGAGTATAACCGCTTATGAAAATTTAATTAGTACAGCTGAGCGACGAGCTATTTTAAATAATGAAAATGAAACCACCGTTCGGTTCAGCGATTTGATCGGGATGATTCCATCAATAACTGGAAAAGTTGAATTGGTGTACGAAGGAGAGCAGGAGGGGACCTCATTTGTGGCAAATCATTTAATTGGAGAGGCAACCAAAACACTTTTTTTGAAGTATTTTCCAAAAATTGAGAAGTTAAAAAAACAAGATCAAGAGACTCCCTATGATGCTGTTCTAAATTGGTTTTTTGAAGCAAATGCACTCGAATTATCCGATGAAGCGAATGAAGAAACCTACACAGCAGCTTTGAATGAAATAGAGCCTTTGAAGGAACTTGTAATGAAGTATCAACCGCATGTAGCTCCAAAAGACGCTCCTTTTCTCATGGAATTTGTAATTTGGGCCTTAGTTGAGCTAAAACAACTCTCTAAGCGCAGAACAGCGGAAGGAAATTCATTTAACGACCTTTATGACAATTTGATAAAAGGACTATAACCTTCTTTCAAACAGAATTAGGGCTTATACTGATAATAGGATAGTTAATTTGTTTTTTGAAATCGAAAATTTACTTTGCTAAAGTTGATTTTGAAAAATTCCAAGAAATGGCTTGATTCAATTTGAATTTTGTCGGTTAAACCGATTATTTTGCATGATTCAACCAAATCAATTTTACTTCCGTGGTTTCTTGAAGACGATCCGCTAGTTTGAAATAACGTTCTGATAATGAGGACAAAAAATCTTGTGCTTTATTTCCTTCTTCACTAAGACCTTTCAGTTTATCTATTCCCCAAAATTTCACCAAGTGGTCAATGATTTTCGCATAGTCATGACTGGTATACACGCCAATCTTTTGTGTAATCGACGCATAATTCACATATTGTTTTTTTTCGTCTCCAAAGTCCATCAGGGATGCTGGCATAACTATTTTCTTTTTCATCATTTGAACAAATGCGGCAAGTCCACCATTCGGATCGGTTTCAAACACCTTACTCATGAAAAATTTGTATGCTTTTTCGTGCAAGGCTTCTTCACCAGCGATGGTGTTACAGATTCTTGCAAGCAGTTTGTCCCCAGACTTAAAGGCTATTTTACCGGTATTTACATGTGATATTTTCGTAGCTCGTTCTTGAAAGGAAGTGTAAATCAATCCGTTGTATGGATCCGCTGCGGTTTGAAGGTCGATACCATTGTAAATCAAACGTTGGATTGTAATTTCTACTTCGCGCATGTCCACGCGACCACTGAGGTACAAATATTTATTCAATAAGTCACCATGACGATTTTCTTCCGCTGTCCACAAACGCGACCAACGCACCCATGGATTTGGACTCGCCACTGTACGATCCTCGTTGATTCCGTTCAATAAATTGAAAAAAGTTTGATAGCTCGGAAGAGCTTCTTCTGTAATCATATTTCCAACTAAGGAAACCATAACCGTGTCTGGAACTTGAGCGATTCCTTCCTGAAGAACACGCACTCGATCCGCAAAATCATCATCAGCAGCGTTTGGAATAAAGTCCGTTGGTTGCCAACTCGTTTCTGGAGTTTTCATTTTTTCATCAATGAATTGTCCTACGTGTTGTTCAATTGACTTAATAACCTCAATTTTTTCTTCGAATGCCATGCGTTTTTATTAGTTGTTCATGCGTGATCGGAACAGAATATTTTCTTCAAAGGTACCCTTTATATAGAAATTAGAATTGTATTTTTAATTACAAAAATATATAAGCCTAATCGTCAATTATTTAACCTATTTATAACAACTATTTCTGCAGGTACTTTTATCTCTTTTTCTTGGGTTTTCCATACTTTTCTTGCATGGCTTTTTTATGATTGTAACGCACGTTTACCTTCTTGTTTTTCGCTTTTTTCTCATGAAAAGAATCCCCCTTATTTTCACGTTGAGGTAATTTGATATTTTTCCCGGGAGTGACAATTTTCGGTTTCTCGAATTCTAATAGTTCATCTGTAAAGACAATATCCTCGGTTACTTCCGTGAATAAAAGTTGCTGCTGCATGAGTTCTTGAATAGCCAGAAGCGCTGATTTGTCTTTTTTCGAAACAAAAGTGATCGCAATACCATTTTTATCTGCCCTACCAGTTCGCCCGATCCGGTGAATATAGTTTTCAGGATTGTCTGGAAGATCAAAATTGAATACATGTGTAACGTCTGTCACATCAATTCCACGCGCAATTAAATCCGTAGCAATCAATACACGAATGGTGCCTTTTTGAAAATTCTGCACGGTATCGAAACGGGAATTCTGAGATTTATTAGAATGAATAATACCTATAACATCTTTAAAACTCGCTTTAATTTCTTCAAACAATAAATCAGCCAAAGCACGTGAAGAAACAAAAACCAAAATTTTTGAGTTAGCTTCTGTCTGCTGAATAAGATGACGTAATAGAGCAACTTTAGAAAGGAAATTCGGGACTTGGTACGCTAGTTGATCAATTTTATCCAAAGGCAATCCAGCTCTTGCTGCTTCAACTCGGACAGGCGATAACATGAAGTTATCTAAAAACAATGAGACTTCTTCCGAAAGTGTTGCCGAAAAAACCATATGTTGGCGTTTGGCAGGTAAAAATTCAACTATACGTGATAATTGTGTTCTAAATCCTAAACTAAGGGTTTCATCCACTTCATCAATTACTACTTTTTTGACATATTTTAATTGCAAAGAACCACTTGCTGCTAAATCTAAAATCCGCCCGGGCGTTCCAACTAGGATATCTAATCCTTGTAAAACCATAGTGGCTTGCGTGTTCATATTGGCGCCACCATAAACACCACCAACAAGCACGTTCATATACGTTGATAACTTTTGTGCTTCACTTACCACTTGGGTGACCAATTCCCGAGTTGGTACGATTATCAAGATCTGAGGATGAGGCTCTTTCGAAAATTTCCACATACATAAGCAAGGTAGTAAATAGGCCAATGTCTTACCCGTTCCTGTTTGTGCAATTCCAATTGTATCCTTTCCGGACATCATGACGTTGAAACCTGCAGTCTGAATAGTTGTTGGTGATTTATATCCTAAATCATCCAACGCATTCAAAAGTGGTTTCTTTAAATTTAAATCGCGAAATGTCATAGAAAGAATTTAATGCAAATCTACGGAGAGATTATTGATTGCCATGCGACAAAGCAGATTTTATAAGTCTATTACATTAAAAATTACAATCTGTTCTTCTATATCGACAGATGATTATGAAAAGAAAGTCAATCGATCTGTTTTACACTATTTTCGACCATCGAATTAATGACATGAATTTCATCCTCATTCAGGTAACGCCATTTCCCTAAAGGAACATCGAGTTTAATATTCATGATGCGAACACGCTTTAATTTTGTCACTTGATAATCAAGAAATTCACACATGCGACGTATTTGCCTGTTCAATCCTTGTGTCAGAATAATGGTAAAGGTATGAGTGCTATTTTGCCTGACGTAACAACGCCTGGTGATCGTTCCTAAAATAGGAATTCCTTCACTCATCTTCTTGACAAATTCCCGAGTGATCGGTTTATTCACTGTTACCTCATATTCTTTCTCGTGATTGTTTCGAGCGCGCAATATTTTATTGACGATATCTCCGTCATTCGTGAGAAAAATTAAACCTTCACTTGGCTTATCCAATCTTCCAATTGGAAAAATTCGTTTAGGGTAATTGATGAAATCAATAATATTGTTTTTCTCGCGAATCGTGTCGGTAGTGCAAACAATTCCGATAGGCTTATTAAAAGCTAAGTATATGAAATCCTCTTTCGGTTCACTGATTGTTTTTCCATCAACACTAACGATATCACCGGGAAGCACTTTCGATCCCTTCTCAGTAACCGCACCATTGATACGCACGCGGCCTTCATCAATTAGTTTGTCAGAGGCGCGTCTTGAGCAATAACCTACTTCACTGAGGTATTTATTAATTCGGGTACCTTCGTTGGATTCCATGAACATGACGTTATAGAGTCAAAAATAAGGTTATTTCGTTAATAATAAAAAACAATAATCCATTTGCTATTAGGTCATGTAATTGGTCCTTCCCAACCGAATAGCTTACGGCACGCAAAACAAGCGAGTTCTAACTTTTCGAACGAACATTTTTTTGAGTTAATTCGTTCAATATCAACTATTTTGAAAGAATTAAAAACGGAGATCCAATCAAAATTGATTAAATATCCCCTAGAGTGACCCCGGAGGTCGAAAAATCAACCCAACTTTTATAATGATTTGGAGGGGGTAAATGAGTGCAATTTACCGTCACAAAAGAAGTAGACAGTAAAAATTGATAAAAGTACCGTTTGTGTGATTTTTACTAGATAAGTTAATTTTCCAAGAAAACTGATTGAAATTGCTTCTCAATGCTGCTGATTTCATCTTCAGTTAATTTGTTAAATTCATTACTTGTAGCTCGATTAGAAAGTTTTCCATTTCCTTGTTCCAAAAATCCAACAAGAAGGGAGATCATATTATCGGGCATTTCATATCTATTGTCAATGAAACGTTTGAATGCATCAAACTTTTTTAAGTATTCAACTTCATTGGGAATTATATTAACCAAAGTGTCGTTTACACAATAAAAAAGAAATTCAGCTTGTGCTGTGGCATCAAAATAACGGTAATAATCTATGGTATCATTTAAAACTTCAACATTATTATTCTCAGATGGTTTCCAATCAATAAAATTCAAAATTGGATGTGAATAGGATTCTAAGGATTTTGCATAGTTCTTAATGTGTATTAACATAGAAGCTGAAACTGGGAAGATGATTCCTTGTTCGGTATAACCTGTTTGCGATAAAATATGATGAATGATATAACGATGTAAACGCCCGTTTCCATCAACATAAGGGTGAATAAAAACAAAACCAAATGCGATTTTTGCAGCTACCAATACCGGGTCCATTCGCGATTTCACGAGCTCTTTTTGTGTTTGTAGCCAGCCAGCCATTAGTTGTTCAAGATCTTCATACTTAGCAGAAATATGATCTGGAATTGGATCCTGTGTTGAACGGTCTCTATCTCCAATAAACCCTTGCTGACTCCTGATTCCCATTTTGACAAATCGGTCATTTTCAATTACCAATTGTTGTAAGCGATTCAATTCTGCTATTGAAAGTTCATTTTTACCCGCCTGACCAATTGCTGTCCCCCAGCGGGCAGCACGATTGTTTCTTGGATTTTCCCCCTCAATTGAAAATGATGCTTTTGAATCCTTGAAAAGTAGAAATGAGGAAGCTCTTTGTAGAATATCCTTGTGAACCCGATTCAAATAGTTATTTTTTTCTTGACGAATATTAGATTCGATATATTTCTCAAGCTTCACTGTTTTACGAATAAGTGGGCAAAAGTCCTTATTACCAGGAAGATTATTAATTACTTTATGTCGTGGTGAACTTACTCCATTAATTGCATATTGTAATTTTTCATCAATAACAGCTACCAAATTTCCCGTTTTTAGGTCTGGAATATTTAATTTTTTTCCTGTTAACCATTCATATATGAACCAAATTCTTCTACTGTATTGCCCAAGATTTTCCTGTTGAATCATCTCCTCCATTTCTTCTGTCGAGAGGACTTCAAACAATTTCTTAAACACTAGTAGATCTACTCCTTCATACTTTAATGCGAATATCAGTTGTTTGTATAGATTTTCATCAGGAAGATAGCTGACAGGATAAACTTTCCATTCATTATTTTCAAAGTGTCTGTTTTTTGAACAAACAAATGATAGTTTATTCGGTATTGGAACGGCTAATTTAAACACTTCAATAATAGCACCATATCCAACAATCACACCGTCTTCGGGCACTGTTCTTCCGTGAAAAACACTTAATTGTATTGTAAAACGCTTAATATTCATTCTAATTATTAAAATTTACTTAAGCCGAAGATACAGGAATTTTATTTAATAACGATAAAAAACACATAAAAAACCCAATATTTCGAGAAAAAGACTTAATTGTTGCTAAATATTAGTTCTAACTATACGGTTTTTCTAAAACCTCATAAAATCTATGGGAAACACCAATAATGCCCTCATGTTCTTCGCTTGGGTTCATGAATTAAAAAAGTCCCAAACCTAATAGGAATGGGACTTTCATCTGCTTTGTGACCCCGACAGGATTCTAACCTGTAACCGCTGGAGCCGAAATCCAGTGCGCTATACAGTTGCGCCACGGAGCCATTTTTATTTGGCGAGTGAGCAACTGAAATACCTAAAAGGACAGTTGCTCCACGGAGCCATTTTATTTGGCGAGTGAGCAACTGAAATACCTAAAAGGACAGTTGCGCCACGGAGCCATTTTATTTTGCGAGTGAGCAACTGAAATACCTAAAAGGACAGTTGCGCCACGGAGCCAAAACATTTAATTTTTTTGCTTGGTCGTTACCAAGTCAATTATTTTGTTACAACTTATTGACCTGTAAAAGTATCTACAATTGTATCTCCACCTGAAATATATTTTAATTTCAGTTCATCTTTTGTGAGACGAATAATTTCCCAACTATCCGTATTAGAAGAACCTGAAGCGGTAGTAAGCAATTGGCTTTTGTCAGTAGAAAACTTCCATATTCCACTTTCATTTAAAAAAGGAATACCAAGATAAGTTGCTTGTGAGTTATATGTTTCATCATCTTTAATCTCCACTTTCCATGTCGTATTAGACATATTTGTTGTTTGACTATTGGTCATTCTTGATGATAAATTCCAAACGTTCGTGATTCTATTCTTTTTTGATAATAAAGAAATTCCAGGTCCTTCTTCATACTTCCCACAAGACATTAGTAAAATAGAAACAAATAAAAGAGAAAAAATATTTTTCATATGAGTAATTTTATGCAAATATAGAATTTCTTAGCTGAAAGAGTTTAATAGAATTTAGATTTATTAATTTTGTCTTTAAATCATAATAATGAAAAAAATCATTTATTTAATGTCAATTCTTTTAGTAGCTTATTCTTGTACAACTAAAGAAGAGAAGGTCATCGTAAAAAATGCTAAACCGAAAGAGGAGAAAAAAGCTGTTGAAGTAACTCCAAATAAGGTATTGACTCTTGACGTTGAGGGAATGTCATGTGAAATGAATTGTGGAGGATCCATTCGTAAAGAATTGAAAAAAACAGGTGCGGTTTCAAGAGTTGAATTTGTTTGGGTTGAAGAGGCTGAAAAACAAGTTACGAAAGTGTCATATGACGATACAAAAATTTCGGATAAAGAAATTGTGACTTTAATTGAAAAAATAAATGAGGGTCAATTTACAACCCATGGAGGTAAGATCGAAAAAATAAGCGAAACAAAGTCCAAGTAATGAAATTGCATTACCGAGAAATCGGAACGGGTCAACCACTTGTCATTCTTCATGGTTTATTTGGCTCTTCGGATAATTGGCAAACACAAGCCAAGCGATTTTCCGAATATTTTCGAGTGATACTGGTTGATTTACGAAATCACGGCCATTCTGAATGGAATGATGATTCTAGTTACATGGCTATGGCAAATGATGTAATCGAGTTAATTCAAGATTTGAAATTGGAAAAAACCATTCTACTCGGACATTCCATGGGGGGTAAAGTTGCAATGCAGGTTGCGCAGATTAATGCAAATCTTCTTTCTAAACTAGTGGTAGTTGACATGGGAATCAAAGAATATCCGCCTCATCATCAACATATTTTAAAAGGAATACATTCTGTAAAATTGGAAGGGGTTAATTCTCGGTCAGAGGCAGAAAAGCAATTAAGTAATTACATTGAAGCAGAAGGGGTGAAACAATTTTTATTGAAAAATCTCTTTTGGAAAGAAAAAGGCAATTTAGCATGGCGAATGAATGTCTCCGTTCTTGAGGGATCCATGAATGACATTCTATCAGCCCTACCTGAAAAGGAAGTATTTACCCCAACAGCATTTATTCGTGGCGAATTGTCAAATTATGTTTTAGACGATGATATTCCTGAAATTGAAAATTATTTTCCTGATAGTCAATTTCTTACAATCTCCGAGGCAGGTCATTGGGTACATGCAGAAAAACCTGAGGAATTTGTTGATGTTGTATTGGGTTTTTGCTTGCGATAAAAAAATAGAAAATTTATTACTAAAATCTAAGATATTACATAATTTTACATCCTTATGTCAGAATCATTACACAAAAAATCACTAGCAGGAGTTCTTATAACCATTGGAATTGTCTTTGGTGATATCGGTACGTCTCCCCTTTATGTTTTTCAAGCAATTACAGGTGGTGGAAAAAATTTCAATCATGAACTGATTATGGGTGGTTTATCCTCAGTTATCTGGACCTTGATTCTTCTGGCAACCGTCAAATATATATTCTTTGCTCTTAATGCAGATAACAAAGGGGAGGGTGGGATTTTTGCCTTGTTTGCTTTATTAAAAGATAAAAAGAAATGGGTTATTATTCCCGCTTTGATTGGTTGTTCAACGTTATTAGCAGATGGTTTTATTACACCCGCAATCTCCATTTCTTCTGCAGTTGAAGGATTAGGAAATGTGAATCCAGATTTACCGATTATCCCCATTGTAATTGGAATTATACTTGTTCTTTTTTCCGTTCAGCAATTTGGAACTGATTTAATTGGAAAGGCTTTTGGGCCGGTGATGTTATTGTGGTTTATTTTTCTGGCATATTTAGGTATAATAAATATTTCTAAAAACCCTATAGTACTTGAGGCTTTTAATCCATGGTATGCCTATAATATGATTGTTAATGTACCTGGAGGATTTTGGGTTTTGGGAGCGGTATTTCTATGTACAACAGGTGCAGAAGCATTGTATTCTGATCTTGGACATTGTGGAAAGGGTAATATCCGAATTAGCTGGGTATTTGTGTCTTCTATGTTGGTAATTAACTACTTAGGTCAATCGGCTTTGTGTATGTCAGAAGGATTTTCACTAGCGCCGAAACAAACCGTATTTTATGCCATGGTTCCTTCTGATTTAATCCCATTTGCAATTATTATTGCTACATCTGCAACCATTATTGCTTCTCAGGCATTAATAACTGGAGTTTTCACGTTAATGAACGAGGCCATTAAATTAAAATTGTGGACTAATTTAAAGGTGAAATATCCCACAAATCACAAGGGACAGATCTACATTCCATTTGTGAATTGGTTTTTGATGGCAGGATGTATCTTAATAATTCTCATTTTTAGAGAGTCTACCGCAATGGAAGCTATATACGGATTAGCAATTACGATTGATATGGTAATGACGTCTATTTTATTATGTCTTTTGTTACTGTATAAATACCCGCGCGCCAAAGGATTCTATTTTGGATTATTTGGAGTGTTTTTATTAATTGAAGGAATTTTCTTGCTTTCTAATTTGTCTAAAATTGGGCATGGGCATAAATTTGAGGATGGGTCAAGTGCTCCAGGGGCTGAGTTTACTTTGATATTAGCCTTTACATTTTTCGCCTTTCTATACCTGTTTTTCAAAGCCAGACAACTAAGATCATCCATTACTGAGTATATTTCAATGGACGAGGTAAAACCATTAATTACAGCTTTACAGAGTGATACGAATATGTCTTATGAGGCAACAAATATCGTTTTTCCAACTCGTAGTAAAGATTGTAAGAATTTGGATTCTACGGTATTCTACGCCTTGTTCAGGAAAAAACCTAGAAAAGCAGGGATTTATTGGTTTGTGCATGTTGAAATTCTGGCGGAACCATGGGGTGTACATTATTCGGTAAATGAAGTTATTGACAAATCAGCCTATTATGTAACACTTCAATTTGGATTTAAAGAAGAGCACAGAACGGAATTTTTGATTCGAAAAATTCATGATAAAATGGTGGAAAAAGGCGAAATCTCTGGCGACAGTGTATTTCAGAGCATGAAAGGAAGATTCTCAGAACCTGATTTTAAATTTGTAGTTTTAAATTCAAGAATCTCCTCAGATAATGATTTGACTTGGTTCCAAAATTTGTGTGTTAAAGCATACCGATTTGTTAAATCCACAGGATTGAAGCCAGCAGAAGATTTTGGATTAGATAAGACAAATGTTATTGTCGAATATGTTCCGATTTCGGTTACGGCAATCATTCAGCAGGAAATAACAGAGGATTTTGAGGATTACTCTAACTCTTAATGATTGAAATGCACAAAATGAATCTATTTAAGTTTTGTTTTTTCAACAAAATATAGTTCCAGGTTGTTCTTTCTTTTATGTATTCAAAATCTTTGTTTTGGCATCGTCGTGACTTAAGAATTCATGACAATGCAGGCTTGTATAAAGCACTTAATTCGAGTAGGGGAGTTCAACCTATTTTTATCTTTGATAACCAAATACTTCAGTTTTTACCCCAAAATGATCAACGAGTTTTGTTTATTTACCGGGAGATTGAAAAACTAAAAGAAGAGTATTTTAAGTATGGCTGTGATTTAAAAGTATATTTTGGAAATCCAACTGAATTAATTCCCAAGATAGCTAATGATATTAGTGCAGAGGCAGTATTTACAAATCGTGATTACGAGCCCTATGCAACTGAAAGAGATCGAGCTATTTATGAAAAATTAGAATCTACAGGAATTAAATTTGTTGGAACGAAGGATCATGTAATTTTTGAAAAAGCAGAAATCACCAAGGATGATGGAAAGCCTTATACCGTTTTTACTCCCTATTCTAGAAAATGGAAATCTAAAATGAATGATTTTTATTTTAAGTCATACCCAACCGAAAAGTATTTTGATAGTTTAGTTCAAAGTTCTGATAAAAGCCAGTTAATTTCTTTAAAATCAATGGGTTTTGATTCTCAACAATTAGTAGATTTTCCGTTAACAGAATGGAAAAAAGAATTAATAAAGAAATATTCCATGAATAGAGATTTTCCTTCTTTAAATGGAACCTCAAAGTTGGGCTTGCACTTAAGATTTGGAACTATATCAATTCGAGAGTTGGCTCGTGAAGCTTTATCCTTAAATGAAACATTTTTGAATGAATTAATCTGGCGTGATTTCTATCAAATGATAATTCATTGGTTTCCACATTCGGCGAAAAATTCATTCAAACCTCAATATGATCGAATGCGCTGGGAGAATAATGAAGATCATTTTAAGGCTTGGTGCAACGGAAAAACAGGATATCCAATTGTAGATGCCGGTATGCGAGAATTAAATGAAACGGGTTTTATGCACAACAGAGTAAGAATGATTGTGGCTAGTTTTTTAACCAAACATTTGCTCATTGACTGGCGGCTAGGAGAAGCATATTTCGCTGAAAAATTGTTGGATTTTGAATTAGCAAGTAATTCGGGAGGGTGGCAATGGGCCGCAGGATGTGGTTGCGATGCAGCTCCTTATTTTCGAGTTTTTAATCCAACTTCACAACAAGAAAAATTTGATAAAAAATTTGAGTATATCAAAAAATGGGTTCCAGAATTTGGAACGGCTGAATATCCCGAACCAATCATAGAGCATAAGTTTGCAAGAGAACGGGTTTTAGCAAGATTTAAGGAAGCACTTGAATTGTCGAAATAAAAGTTCTTCTTTCGTTAGTTAAATTTAATGTTTCTCAAAATCATACTTTACAATTGTCAAAATATAGCTGTTTAAACCAATTCCATTGATAGCTAATTTTTTCATTTTTTCAACATGATGGCTGCCAGCACTTTGATAACTATACGTATATCGTTCTGTTGAACAATTAAAGATTATTTTGATTGAATCTTGACTAATTTGATAGTACTTTACGTTTGAATTTCCACTTCTATTTTGATATTTTTTCATTTCCAAAAAAAATTAAGTGTTTTTGATTTTCTACAAAGTAAATTCTAACCTTAAAATACTTTTTTGAAATAATTAGTGATTTATTGGTAAATAAAACTCATATAATATGTATAAACCAAGTAGGATAAAGCCATCTAGGAATTAAATCAAAAAATGAAGTAAGTAAAAAGTAGTATAAGTACTAGAAATAATTAGTACAAGTACTATTTTTTCAGATTGAAAAATTCTTTTAGAGCCTTATATTTGTGGCGTTTAGCAAAATAGTGTTATTAAACGGTTAAATTTAGGTGCTCCGAGACTGTCTAATTTTGAGAAACTTTAAAAATTTATAGTATGGCATTTAATGGAGATGAGGGTTCAGTGGTAACCCTAGCAGAAGCGTCCGGATGGACAGCAAATTACAGAAGAACAATTCCTGCAGGAGAGATTATTTCTCAGTTTGTTGGTAAGAATCAATTGATGAAAATTCTTAACCAAAAGGGATGTATGGGTGTTCGAGTTTACTATGGAATTGGTGATGATGGTAAAAAGAATTTAATTTTTGTTGGGGCAACAGCAGATGAAAATGATATGATTGATGGAATTATAGTGGAAAAGGTAGTTCCTTGTCCTCCTCGATGTCCTGGAAAAAATTCGTTAAATAGTTAATGACAGAATTGGTAAACGGATTGTTCTTGTATCTTGCAATTATAAGTTACTCTATTCCGATAGTGTTTAATTTGAAAATACAGAAAGGGCTTATTCACAAGAATTTGCCCTTTTTCATATTGATTTTGACTAATTTTTTTTTTGTTGTTTTAGAATTAATATTCTCTTACAGAATACAGAATTGTTATCCTATCTATCATGTATCTGTTTTTGTAGCTACAATTTTAACCTTTGCCTATTTTATAAAATCTGGTCTTTCACCTAAAATCGCAACTATCTTCTTGTTTTTAACAGTTGGAATCTTCTTTTATGAAACCGTTTACTTAAACCGATTTTTTTATAATAACTACATACTTACCGTGTTTTCAAATGTTTCCATTAGTTTGATTTCATTATTGAATTTGTTTAAATTATTTACAAACACGCAAGAAAATATAGTCGATTTTAAATTTCATTACTACATAAATACTGCTTTTTTTGTTTTTAATTCTTCGGCATTTTATGTTAGCTTATTTGAATCGCATATAAAAGCAGAAGATGGTTTTTTACTCGATATTATTTATCCAATATTTTCTGGTTTAATTGTTTTACAAAATTTACTAATAACTGCTGGATTATGGCAATTAAAGAAGAGTTAATTCTTATTATAACAGGTATCTTTTTTACGACAACACTAGCAATTGCTATTGTTTTTATATTATCTTTTTTCAAGAAGAAAACTGAATTTCTTCGCTCAATACATGATATGGAACTCAAAAACAAAGAGCTAGAATTGATGAATGCGGTGGTGCAAGCCCAGGAAACAGAGCGAACGAAAATAGCCCGCAACCTGCATGATGAGGTGGGTTCGATTCTTTCAATGGCGCAACAAAACCTCAGTGTTGCTATTAAACAAGTTCAAGAAGATTCTCCGTTTTTGGAAGATGTGGAGTTTACTATGGATGTGTTGGAACAATCGGTTGCTAAAATTCGCTCAATTTCACACGGAATGTTACCGCACTTTTTGGTGAAGTTTGGTTTGCAGAAAGCCCTTCAACGTTTGATGGAACAAACCCAAAAGACCTTGGGTAATCCCTGTTCGTTTTCATCTTCAATTGAGGGTAAATTGGTTTTGCCACAACAAGCCGAAATTCACTTTTATTCTATTGCTTTGGAATTATTAAACAATCTGCTGAAACATGCGCGTCCACAATTCGTGCACCTGTTTCTTGAAAGAAGTAACCAACATCTTTTACTTAAAATAACCCATGATGGAGTTGCTATTAGTCAGTTTGATTATGAGTACCTCCTTCATCACGGTGATGGTATGGGACTGGAATCTATTTCGCATCGGTTGACTTTGATTGCGGGAGAACTTCAATACCAACGTCAAGCGCTCGGTGGTACCATTGAGCTGGCGATGCCACTGACTGAATCTACAGAACATTCGAATTATGAAGAAATCTAAATACCGTAAACCAGATAATAACGTAAGGGTTGCCGTAGTTGAAGATCATACGGTTGTGAAACAAGCCCTAGTGCTAATGCTGAAAAAAGAACCACAAGTGGTGGTTGCTTTTCACGCTGAAAATGGGGAGGAATTTCTCGCTAAATTACCTAACCACGAAATTGATGTGGTTTTACTCGATTTGGATATGCCGGTTATGGATGGTCGAGAAACGCTCAAAATATTGCGTCGTGATTTTCCTGAGGTGAAAGCGATTATGTTGAGCATGCACGAAGATCCATGGATTGTTTCGGAATTGATTCGTGAAGGTGCTCGCAGTTTTTTGAAGAAGAATTGCTCCTTTGATGAAATGATTGATGCCTTGTTCAACGTCAAATTTAAGGGCAATCACACTACGGAAGTGGTTGAACAGGCTTTGTTTTCTGAACATGAATTCCGAATTAAAAATGAGGAAAGTGTGATTCGCTTGAAATTAACGGCTCGAAATCAGTTGATTTTAAAATTAATTTGTGATGGTAAAACGAGTGAACAGATTGCAAGTAAAATGAATCTTTCTAAAAAATCTATCGATGCTATTCGCTCTGATTTGTTGAAACGAATTGGTGCAAAAAATCCGATTGAACTAGTGCGAAAAAGCATTTTGCTTGGTCTATACAAAGCTCGAACAGATGCTCAAATTGAAGAGGAGGAAAATTCAGAAATACTTGAAAAGAGCGAGCGTAAACATTCTCGACGGAATGACTTTTCTGTCGATAAGGAGGAATAAAATTAGTACTTATACTATTTTTTTCTAGTACTTGTACTATTTTAGAAAAACTAAAACCCTTGTATTTCAAAGGTTTCATTGAAATTGTACCGTTTTGGCAAAAATCGCACGTTGTTCTTGTTTGTATTTTCGTGATTCAAACTCCAACCTATGGCAAAGTTTCGTTTAAATAAACGTCGGCTTAATCCAAACAAGAATCACGAGGTTCACCAGGAATCGTGTCCTCAATTTAATCAGTTAACCCAATTTGTGGAATTGGGAGAGTTTGTGTTTTGTTCAACGGCTCTGCAACGGGCTCGTGCTTTGGGCTATACTCATGTGGATGGGTGTAAGATTTGTTGTTTGGCGTGTCATAGGGGGTGAGTGCCTCGACATGATCGGTGTGAAAATGGAGAATTGCAAATACTGATTCACTTTGAGGCCGTTATCGACAGAGCAGATTATGGATTAAAGGGTACTAGGAATTAGGTAAGATAGATTATCCAAAAAAGATTATTAGAAAAATATAGGTCGCTGCATAAAAAAGCCAACTTTGGGAAACCGGGTTGGTTTTTTTATAGTTGATTCAACTGTCAAGTTTATTGTTTAAAAAAAACTGTTTTTTAATGGATCAAGTCAAAAAGTTGGGGATAAACATTTAATTCTTGACAAATGGAAAAGAAAGCACCAAAATTTTAGGAACATTTCACAATAACGATTAAAGAATAATAATGACCTTGGATTTTCAGGTTTTCAAGCTGAAATGAGTTTCGTGGTTTTAGAGGAATCCGGAGGATCACTGATAAAACAGAAACTCAGAAGGTGCAGAAAAGGGTTCGGGTAGAATTAGATTTGAATTAGAAAATGGATCGCCGAACCCAGAAAAATCCAAAGTCTTCCTGCCGGCCGCAGGCGGGGATTTTTTTACTCAACTTTTTTCATCAAGGAAAAAAGTGGAAAATTATTCATTAAAAATATTCCTCCCCACCTTTTGGTTATGATCCTTTTTAATTTCTTTTAGTTTGACAAAAAAAAAACCCGTAAAATCAAGCGTTTTACGGGGTTTTGGTTTCTTTTGAAATCTTTTCTGCGGAGAGTGAGGGTCTGCATAACATTAAATTTAAACCGTTTCCTAATGTATTAAAAACATTGGCAAAACACTTTAAATTCAATACTTTATGAGGTTTTTGAAAAACATTTATATGGAAATAAATTGATTGAGGTTTAAATAAATAGTACTTTTATGGACTAAATATGGACTAAATTAAAATTATGCCGACTATCAATTTCTTTATACAAGGTAAAAACAATCCCTCTGGGATTTATGTCAGATTAAGAGATGGGGTAACTATTGACGCAAAAGCGAAGACGAAATATGTAATTAACCCAACAGATTGGAGTAAAGCCAAACGTTACCTCAAACATACGAAGGATGAAAATTTCAAAAAACTTGATGAAGATTTGCAAGACTTAAAACGAGAAATTCTCACTTCATTTAATACCTCAGTTAATGATAAAACTATAAATTCTGATTGGCTTAAATCTGTTATTGATCCAGTTAAGCAAAATGCGATACCTCTAACCCTAGTTGAGTATTTTGATTATTATAGGGATAAGCAAAGACATAACTTAATGAAAAGTTCCTCCAATAAATTACTGGTTGTAAAGAATTTTATTGTTGGATTGGAAAAAAATTTAAAAAAAAGAATTTTAATTAGTGATATAAATGAAGATTTTGTACAAAAATATTTGGAGATTGGGCTAGGTGAAAATTACAGCCAAAATTATTTATCGAGAAATTTTAAGTTTATAAAAACGGTTTGTTATGACGCAGAATTGCGCGGTATAAAAATAGACGCTCAACTTAGAAAATTAAAAATAAAAGAAAATCCCACAAGTATCATTTTCTTATCTCCTGCAGAAATTGAGGCAATCCAAAACGTTGAATTAAAACGTGAAGCACTAATCAATGCTAGAGATTGGTTAATTATTAGTTGTGAAACCGCACAGAGAATTAGTGATTTTTTAGGTTTTAGAAAAGAGGATATTCGCTTTCAAAAAAATAAAAAAGGAAGGATGGTTGCTCTGCTAGAAATAACTCAAAAGAAAACTAAATCAGTAATTCCAATTCCTTTAAGTAGTAAGGTAATGAAAATTTTGGAGAATCGTGGTGGTGATTTTCCAAGAAAGATTAGCGACCAAAAATATAATGAATATATCAAGGAAATTGCTAAAGAAGCAGGTTTGACCAAATTAGTGAAGGGTGCAAAACAAGATGCAAAAACCAAAAGAAAGATTTTTGGGGAGTTCCCGAAGTGGGAGTTGGTTACCTCCCATATAGGAAGAAGAAGTTATGCAACGAATAACTTTGGAATCATACCAACACGTTTAATAATGACAATGACTGGTCACAAAACTGAACGAGAGTTTTTAAAGTATATTGGAAAATCGGAAACTTCAATGGCAATGCAACTTGCAGAATATGTAGATTGAAATAATAATAATGGCAAATAAATATACATACGAAAATTGGTGGAATGGTGAAGTTATTCTCATATACGCTTCAACAGTTAAGAACAAAAGTATTGACTTAAAAATAGCTGATTGGTTTGAATTTTTAGAGACAGATATTCAGAAAATTAAAGTCAAGCAACAAGTCATTTTTAAAGATAAAGTTAATGCTTTGCTAAATAAATTTATTGATGAATTTAAAAAGCGTTTTGATACCTCAGAAATGAAAAGGCAGCTTTTATCTGATGAAATAGAACAGTGTAAAGAAATTATGTTCGGAAAAATACCCGATTCCAATCTCGTATTTTTAAATCATTGGAATTTTAATCTTGAATTTCAATATATTTCAGATATACAGCTTTACATAAAAAGAACCATTAAGGATGGTATTGACGAAGTTTTATGGTTTATTCATAGTCCATATTGTGTATATCAGGATAAAAATAGTATCGATAGCAGAATTTATGCAAGGTTTGTTTGGGAATACCACAAATGGTTAAAGTCTTTTGCCTTAAAATTAAATAAAGAATTAAAAAAGAATAACACTAAAGACCCTAAAGAGTCTAGACTTTGGTTCAAGGTAGGAATTTTATTTGCAAATGGTGACATGGATAAATTGTTAATTAAGCATAAAGTGGGGACTATGGCAAACTATTCTGCCATTGCGAGTGAACTAGGTGATAAATCCCTTAGACCATATATTTCTCAATCTTTAAGTTTTAGTAATTCAACGGATAAAAATATTTTCTCAAAAAAAGCAAAAATAGATTACATTATTAGTTATTGTAAAAATAAAAGTATAACTGTAGTAGACAGTTTTTACAAACGAGTGGAATCAACTCTTTTAACATAGAACGAAATCTGTACCGTACAGGCATTGAGTACCAAATAATTAGATTGAAATTTGTCTATAAATAAATTAGACAATGAAAAATAATCAATTTAATCCATTATCCTTTGATAACATTCCAAGTACTGTTGCAAAGGTTTACAATGAGGTTTCAATAATTAGAGACCAACTAACTGAACTCAAAAATTCTTTTGAGCCAAAATCACCAACTGAATGGTTAACGCGAAACGAGGTAGCCGAAATGCTCAAGTGCGACCCCTCGACCATTCATAATTGGACAAAAAAAGGAAAATTGAAAAAGCATTGTATAGGGTATAGAACCTATTATAAGCGATCTGAAGTAGAATCTGCAATCATTCCTATAAATAATAAAATATAAATCCTGTAAAATATTATGAATCAAAAAGTACCAAAAAGATTTCCCGAAGGAAATTTATTAAGCATAATCAAGGTCGCTAAGTATTTAAACATAAATAAAGACACTATTCTATACTGGACAAAAAGGAAATACCTCAAGTGTTATTTAATCAACGGCGCTGTTTATTACGAACTCCCAAAAATGAAATTCATCAACCCACAATAATATAAAATCATGAATAAAAACAGCATAGACAGACTAGAAACTAAATTGATAGAGTTAACTAAACTATTACGTAACCACATATCAATTGGAGATTGGATTCCTAGAGATAGTATTAAGTACTTTTTTGATTACGGCGATACTCAAATAAGGAATTTGAGTAAACATCCTACAATTATCACTTCACGGATTAAAAACCGTCTTTTTTTTAAGGGACAGTCAATTATTGATTTTTTAGAGGAGAATAAAAAAAAAGATTAGTAAAAAAATCAATTAGAAACTCGGCATTAAAAGTACCATTTGTACTGGTAATCTCCGTATTAAGGAACAATTTAGAAAAGCAACTTAAAACACTAATTAGGCTTAAACTACTATTTCCAAATGGAAATTTCAAACTTGACATAGATAGACAAGAATATATAAAAAAACATCTCGGTTTTAAGGATTTAAGGACATTAAAATCCCAATTCAAAAGTTTACTGAAATTGAATTGGATGTGGAAAGACAAGCGAACAAATAATTATAATTTAAGGTCATTCATAGCAGTTAGTGATTTTGAAGAAGATGAATACTTTGGAGGGTATGAAGTAAATAAAAACGATTTAAAATGCTTTAAGGCATGGTTGGGATGTGTTATTTTCGATTATTGTGCACTTAGATTTTGGCAAAAGTTCATAAAAAGTGATTTGCGTAAAATCAAAATCGATGAAGCAGAATATTTTAAAATTAGTCAAAAAGGGAAGGGCTGCGTGCGTGAAAAGGGTAGCAACAATAAAACCCTTTCCTTGAGACTTCTGCAACAGGAACCAGCTAAGATAGCGTTAAATGGTGTGTCAAAATTTCTTGGAATAAGTAAATCAAAGGTGAATAGGCTTAAACAAGAAGCGATCCTGAATAAATATATTGAAGTAAAGCATATTCAATATGTCACCAACTTTCCAATTACGACACCGAAAAACAAATTAGACTTTTTTCAAGAAACGTTTCTTGAATCTTCCGATTTGGACAAGGACTCATGTGAAATAGCACCTACTGGGGTAAATAAATCATCCGATTTCTATAACATAGGTCAACGTAAAGGCTTTTTGATTAAATCAAAAGGGAAAATTATAAAAAATGACATTGATATTATTCAACCAATAAAAGCCGTCAGAAAACGATTTAAAAACTACAAATAGTGAAACTATAAACGAAGGGTATATAGCAGTAGGCAGTTGAAAAATCAATAACAACCTAACTCAATTATTTAAGGTATATAAATTCTTTAACAAAGAAAAAAATCTTTAAAATAATAATAATAATAATAATAATAAATATACAATGGGGGGTATGGGGAGTATTGGTTAAAAAGTATAGTTTATCCATTAACCAGCAGCGGGTATAAAAAAAACGAAAAGAAAATTAAAAAAATACAATTATTCAAATGAATTTGAAAATGTTAAAATTCTGCATATTTCAAGCAATTTGAATACGCATTAAAACGAAATTTTACAGCGTTTTACAGCACATACGCACTAAAAGAAGCATCCTATTGTATAGTTATTCAATTAGGACTAACTTCAAGAAAAATTCACTAAAAAAGATAATATGACAAGAAAAGATTTACTTACAGGCGAAGCATTTGTTCCACAAAGAATCAATCAAGTCTTTGCAAATTCGGCGAATCGTATTGCCTATCACAACATGAAAGCAAACGAATTAAGACATAGTGCTGCATATATAAATAAGCCGTTAAATGTCAACGTAAGAATATTGAACGAACTAATGAAAGGAAAAAGGGAGAAAACGTTCCACAAGCAATATCTGTTGGGAAAAGGATTCTCTTTTTCTGTGTTTAATCACGTAAACTCTTATGAAGGCAAAAATTACTATGCTATTTACGAATATACTTTAGTGAATTTAGGCAAAGACCAAATAAAAATTATTAAAAATGATTGATTTTACAACCCTAGAAGCGAATCCTATTCCACCACCAATAGTTGAACTGCAACAAGCAAATACCAACTTAACAACCGTAAACAAAGCAATCAAAACTGCCATATATATAGGTGTTGGCGCATTGACGGCTTACGTCATTTATAGAATTTACAAAAAACACAAAGAAGTTGAAGCCAGTAAATAAAATCAATCTCCAAGAGATTAAACAATATCTTAATGACAACCCTCAACTCAAAACAGTCGTACATATTGGGTTGGGGGTTATTGGACTTTATGCTGCGGGAAAAGTGTTTTCGGCACTTGCATCTTCAGTGAGAGGCTTTAATGAATTTCGTTCAGCATTAAAGGGGAATTGATGGAAACCAAAACCAAAATAGCATTGTATTGCCGTGTATCTACAAGCCGTCAGACTAACGACAACCAAAAAGCACGACTTTTTGAGTACGCAAAATCAAATAATTTGGAATTTGATTTATTTGAAGAGGTGGAGAGTACACGCAAAACAAGACCCATTAAGCAAGAATTATTGACTGCGTTGCGCAACGGAAAATACAAAGCAGTTATTGTTTTCAAACTGGACAGATATGCTCGTTCTTCACGTGAGTTGATACTTGAAATTCAAGAATTAACGAATAAAGGAATCGGCTTTATTTCAATTTCAGACAATCTTGATTTTAGCAACTCAGTCGGTCGCCTGCACTTTCATATATTGGCTGCGTTTGCTGAGTTTGAGCGCAGTTTAATTTCAGAGCGCACAAAAGAAGGTATTGCACGCACGAAAGCGCAAGGAACAGTTCTGGGAAGACCAAAGGGCAGCAAGGACTCAAAGCCCAGACCTAAAAGTGGATATTACATGCGTGAAATAAATAAAAAAGCAGAATCTAATAAAATAAAAAACCTGCCGATATGAAATCCAATCTAGCCTATTACGCCCATAGTATGCGGAAATACAATACAAAAATTGAAAATGATGAATATGACTTTATTTCAAGTCATTTCAAAGGTGATGTAATTTGTCCTAACAAGCATCTTGGCGAATTAGGGGATATTGAGCCTTATCTAAGAGTAATCGAAACAACATCTGTAGTTTATGCCTCTGAATTTTTAAACTCGATAGGAAAAGGTGTTTTCGATGAATGTAGGTTTGCGTTATTAAGAAACATCCCTGTTTTTGTTGTCCGACAAAATGAGCAAAACGAATTTTACATTTTACCATTACTTGGAGTGCAAAAAAGAAAATTCTCCACTGCTGCATTATACGGAGAATTTATCACCAAATAATCCTCCCCCAAACAATGAGTCAACTTGGAAGAGCCCTATTTTAACGTCATCCTCCCCCTTAAAATAGGACACAAATAAACGAACGATTGTTTGGGTATTTATTTCCTATTCAACTCTTGAATCCTTTTTTTGAAAGCACGCTCGAAACGAGGTACAGCGTCAACCATAAAGGCAATCATTTTTTTCCAATCTGACTCAATGAAAATACTAACGTTAGTCAATTCAAATTTGACACGTGCGGTTACGTTGTTATCCAGCCTTTCCCAAGTTAGCTGTTCGCCAAAATCCGCTTCAATTTTATCTTTTTTCGCTGCAAGGGTATCGAATATGGCTTTATTGTTATCCTTGTCGCCACTATTTATGTAAAGTTCTATTCTTATATAATTTCGTGTAGCAACGCTATTGTATCCAACCGAACTCATACCACTTCCACAACCAATCCAAGAATCTTTGCTTGGACTTACGTTTTGATACAAGGTTGATGTTTTATTTATTTCTTTCAGATATTCTTTCCAAAAGTTAAGTCGAACATTGTGACGTTCCTTATTCTGCTCTTGCGTTTCAACTTCTTCTCTTGTCTTATTAGCCATACTGATTACAAAATCCTCTGCTTCCTTGATAGGGATTATCTGCTCCATATTCATCAGAAGTTGTTCTTGCAATTTAAATGGTGTTGCTTTAAAACACTGAATCCTCAAACCATAATTTAATAACCAAAGCACCGATGAAGTCACTTCCTTTCTGAACTCTCCAGCAATCATCATAATACGCTGTGAATTACCAATGTTCAAACGCTCTTTAAAATCTTCTGTTTCCAAAAATTCGCCTAAAACTACCTCTGCATTATCACTACTTCCAATTTTAGCAAGGTATTGACTGAAAATGGTAATAATTTGACTTGAATTAAGTGTTGCACAATAAGATGAATACTTGATTACTTGCCACGTGACGTCCTTGCCAGTATCGTCTAACTTATTTTCAATTATAACCAAATTACCTTGTTTGTCGATAGCCAACAAATCAAGACGTTCTGAAGTATCATTGAAACCGCTAAATTCTTTCTGAATAATCAACAAGTCTTCATTCAAACAAGAAGGGTTATTTGCAATCCATTCTTGCAAATTCTCTCTTTCTTTAAATCCCAACTGTTTAAATGTGGTACTTTCTATTTTTTCAATTCGGTTGGTTTCTTTGTTAATGATGTACATATCTTTTTCTTTTTCGGATTTTCAAATATATTCTTGAAGTTAATGCCCATTCAAACTTCAAATGATGAATAAAAACTCTATTGGGCTTCAAAGGGTGAATATCATCTTCTTGTAATATTTTTTGAAGAACAACCCAATCAACACTTCTTTGACTTGTTGTTGGTTTGAATCTTAATATGTTTTGGCTATGTGCTTTATAATATGATTTAAACAACATAAATGAGTAATCAAAGTACCTAATAGAGTTCATAAACACATCTAATTCTTGTTCTGTAATACTTGTTTTATGAGTTGAAACATCAATCGCATTTACATATTTCATTGATTCAGGTAAAAAAGGGTTGCGGTCAATTTCAGCATCCGTAATTTTTCTTGCTTGATTTTGTGGACGTGGTAGTTTTACTCTAAACTCAGCAATTAGTTTATAATAAGAAATGTTCTTTTCGTAAAGAGGCTTCAACCCAAAAGATACAATATTTAAGATAAAATCTATCAAAACAAAAAGTTAAACATTATATACCTGCTTCATCTTTCACGCCCCAAACCTCATTGATTTTATCTTTTATCTTTTGCTCAAAAATTGTGATGAGTTGTTTGTTGGCTAAGACTAATTGTTGTTCTGATTCAATACGACGGGTAATTTCTTGTTGTTCTATTAAGGTAAGATTTGGGATTTGAATTGTTTTTAAATCTTTTAAAACTACTCTCTTAATTGCAACCCCACCTTTTAAATTGATGGCTTGGTTCAAGGCAAAATCTGACTGCAAAATAAATGAAAGAAAAGGGGGTGAAATTTTATTTAAGGTCGGTCTAATAATTCCAAGTGAAGATAATACAACAAAATCTTCATTAAAATCAACCAACGCAACCTTTCCAACAGTTCCGTCTTTAGAAAATAGCACATCATTTTTTTGCGGTTTACAACCACTCTTAACTAATTCTAAATAGGCTTTCTGATTTATTTTTTTGCAACCAATTAAATCTATTTTGCAATCAGTAATATCTCTTACGGTAACATAAGGATACCCTTCAGAAACAGTATCGGGTGAAAAATGTGAACCATCAGTTATTTTGTCACACAGAGCATCCAACTCAACCATTTCCCACTCTGGGTTTATTGAAATAGTAGGTTTGTAATTATCTACCACCATTTTTGCACCATCAATAATTTTTTGATAGCCCTCAATTTCCTTTACTATCTGCTCTTGGATTTCAAGCGGTGGGAGTGGGATTTCGAGTTCAGAAATCTGCTTTGATGATAAATTTGGTTGTGCTGCTCCGTGAGCCAAATTTAAAAGAACTTCGTAAATACCGCCATAAAGTAAAATATAATATAAATATTTAGAAAGTGCGTTATCTGATTTTGACCTTAACATTGCGACACGTTGATTAAGGGCGTAATCTCTCTCAATGTGGGCATCAGCCATTTTACTTATTTTGCCAGTTGTAGCGCCCGATAAAGCAATAAAAACATCATAATATTTACCACTAAAAATTGCTCCTTTTTTATCTTTATGCATCTGCTTCGATACAAATTCTTTATTTAAAATAACCTCTTCTCCGTGTTTTAAATTGCCAATTTTAATAATAGGAACTGAATCAGAGTTTACTGTATTTGATATATTATTTGAATCAAAAGCAAAGCCATTAAATATCTCAAAATAATCACCAATCTTTATCGTTTGAAATTCAGTTTGAGAAACTTTACCTTCTAAATATCTGTCACTACTTAAAACAACGTCCTTGTTGTTTAAAATCTTTTCCTTTTCAACCAAAGTACAAATACTACTGTACTTTTCTTCGTCAAATGTTTTCCCAGAACTAATACTTTCTTTATAGGCATTAAAGACTTCTAATGCCAATGGTAAATCGTTTTTATCGTGTTCTCTGCGTTGTGCTCCTAAATCAAAACCATCATCAGCAATCTTAATAAAAAGAATATGCTTGCTTTTCTTCACCAACCCTTTATCCAACATCAAAATACTCGTTTTTACTCCACTGTAAGGGTTAAAACAACCAGCAGGCAATGAAACAACAACAATTAAACTATCTTCTACCAACATTTTACGCAACTGCTTGTAAGCAGTTTGAGTTGTGGCAACAATTCCGTTCGGTACAACAATTCCAGCACGACCGTTTTTATTTAAATGCTCGGCAATGTAATCGGTAAACAAAACTTCGGCTTTGTTGGCTTGTACTCCAAATTTTTTATGAGGGCGTATTCCTCCTTTTGGGGTCATAAATGGTGGGTTAGCTAAAATCACGTCAAAAGTTTCATTCCAACGGTCTTCGCTACTCAAAGTATCGTATTCAAAAATCTTTGGTGTGGCAAATCCGTGTAAGTACATATTTACCAAACTCAAACGCACCATATCTGGGCTTATATCATAACCCGTGAAATTTTCTGACAAACGCTTTCTTTCATCGGGTGTTAATTTGTCCCCCAAACGTTTGTCTGTGTTTTCTGAAAGAATATGCTTGTAGGCACTTAACAAGAAACCAGAAGTTCCACACGCTGGGTCTGCTACTGTTTCATTTTTCTTTGGGTCAAGGCATTTAGCAATGAAATCTATGACGTGGCGTGGTGTTCTAAATTGTCCAGCGTCTCCTTGACTTCCCATTACACTCAATAAGTATTCAAATGCGTCGCCTAATTTCTCGCTGTGACTGTATTCAAATGCATCAATGTACTTCAAAAACAGTTTCAGCGTTGCAGGGTCACGATAAGGCAAATAGGCATTTTTGAAAATGTTTCTGAATAACTCAGGTAAATTAGCATTGGTTTGTAAAGTGTCTAATGCTTCCCCATACAAGTCCAACATTTCTTTTCCACCCAAAGAAGGGTCGAGTAGCTTGCGCCAACCATATTTTTCATATTCACCTGTAAAGAATTTTGATTTTCCTCCCAATTCCTCTGATTCCCTATCCATGTCATCCATAAACTTGTAGATGAGGGCAAGTGTAATTTGCTCAATCTGGCTTTTGGGGTCTGGAACTTTGCCTACCAGGACATCTCGGCAGTTATCAATATTTTTTTTTGTGATGTTGTCTAACATTATATTATGCTGCTATAAATTTTTCTATTGGTACGTATGCTTTTATATAACTTGGGATTTCTTCTCTCATCTTCATATCCACACGAACAAAATCATCTTTTGTTAAAGTGGAAAGCGTGTTTAATGCAGTAAAATCTTTAGTGTCTATTACTTGTCTTACTTCGGGGTCAGTGATGTATGCAATGAAGAAATACCTTAACGCACTAACGTCTTTTACTTCGGAAACATCAATGGTAGAAATGAATTTTTCAAATTCTTCTTGAAGTAAAATGTCTTTACTTTTTATTTCATTTCCATTAAAAATCAAATCAAGGATTTCTTTAACGGAGATTTTGCGGTCAATTTTCAACGCTCGTCTTAGTTTGTCTAACGTAAAATGACTGCTTTCATTTTTCAAGTACTTTTCTAAAGTAATGTAGGTAGCAGCATCCATATTACCGTCCAACATTGCTTGTTGAATTTCTTCATCTTGTTGAATTTCCTCTTCAAACTCCGTGAAGAACATACGGTCAATTTTCATTCCTTCATATCCAATTTTAGATTCGTTGAAACTGGATATTTTATCACTCTCCTTATATTCGAAACCATCCTTTTTAGGTTTGGGTTCAATCAGTGTTGGGACACTATCTTCGATAGCCTTAAGGTTTGGCATTTTCAATACTTGGTCGTATTTGTATTTTTTTTCAAAATATTCACAAACAGCAAAGAAATCAAAGAGTTTAAAGGATTCTTTCTTCACTTGAACAAGTTCTTCACCAAAACCATCCTGCACCTTATGCTCAAAAGTAAATATTCGAGTTCCACGTCCTTTTATCTGTATGAACTCAGTAGGTGAAAAGACAGGACGCATCAGAGCAAGATTTAAAATATTTGGACAATCCCATCCTGTTGTCATCATTCCAACAGTAATACAAACCCTTGCTTTACTGGATTTGTAATCAGATAACTCTTCGTTATTGGCGTTAAACTGACTAAATCCAAGCAATTTGTCGTTACTGAAATCAACCGTCATTTGCTGGCTTTTCATCACATTGGAAGTAACTTGCACTGCAAAATCGCTTTTGTATTTACCCGGCCATTTCTTGTGGGCGTAATCGTTTAATAGTTGCGTTAATTTAGCAGCATGCTTTTGACTAACTGCAAATACAAGGCTTTTTCCAAATTCACCTGATATTGGATCATTCCACCCATTGTCTAAAAATGTTTGTACGAAAACCCGATTGGTTTCATCAGAAAAGAATTTCTTTTCAAATTGAGATTGGTTATACTGTACTTCTTCTGAAATTTCTTCTCCAGATTCATTTATTGAAGTGACCATTGCAGAATACCCTTCTTCAGATAAAAGTTGTGTAGTTACATCTGTTCTAGCATCGATTACCGTTGGTTGGACTAAAATACCCGCTTTAGCTCCTTCTGCTAACGTAAAACGAAAGGTTGGATTGCCACTCTCGCAACCAAATGTTTTGTAGGTGTCAAGTAAAATTCGTTTTTCTAACTCTCTTGGGTCATCAAAATTCTCGGTATCAATATTTTTCAGATAATCTTTTGGAGTAGCCGTAAGACCTAATTTGTAGCCTAGAAAATACTCAAACAAGGCTCTGCTATTACCGCCACCTAAAAGTCTGTGTGATTCATCAGAAACCACTAAATCAAAATCTGTAGGTGAAAAGTGTGTTCTGTATTTATTATTCACCAATAAAGATTGAATGGTTGTAATAACAATTTCTGCCATTCTCCAATCATCTTTATTCTCCTTGTAAACTACCGTTGTAAAATCATTTTTTAGGTAGTTGTTGAAATCCTTTCGAGCTTGCTCTTCCAATTCCAACCTATCCACCAAAAACAATACACGTCGGGCATTTTTTGTTCTTATAAATAATCGAACAGCCGCAGCGGATGTTAAAGTTTTTCCTGTACCAGTTGCCATTTCAAGTAAAAATCGCTTTTTTCCTTCTCTTACCTTTTCCTGGATACAATGAATCGCTTTAACTTGATAATCCCTTAAAAACCTTAGTTTGTTGTTTTTGATAAAATCTGGACGAGTGTCTTCATTTTGGTATTCTGGAAAATCTTTGTAATTCTCCATCATTGACTGAACGACATAATCAGCACCAACAACTTCATTAGAAAGTTTTAGAGGGTCTGGTGTAAAAACGGCATATTTAGAAAATGATTCTGGAGTTGGATATTTTGTAATCAATTCGGGGTTTCCTTGTTCCAAATCCCATAAATAATGAACGTTTCCATTAGAAAGTATTACGTGTCGGACTTTATTGGCAAGCGCATATTTGCGGGCTTGTTCTTTGGCTGATAATGGCTCAATAGATTCTTTTTTGGCTTCAAGAACTAAAAGAGGTTTTCCGTGCTCATCCAGCAATAAAAAATCAATACTGCCTCTCGGCGAATTTTCAAAATCGTCACCGAATTGGTCAAATCGAACATTGCTTTCTAATTTAATGTTGGCTTTTTTGTCTCCCTCATCAATAAACCTCCAGCCAGCTTCTTCAAGCATTTTGTTGATTTTGATACGTGCTGTTGCTTCTTTACTACTCATAATTTTATCGGCATGTAAATATGCGAAAAATTTACAATTTAAGCATTAAATTGAGGAGCGGAATAAGGAAAAGTCATTAGAAATTTAATAGATTCGAAACTTAAACCTAATTTAAAAACAGACGGTATTTTTATTAAAACCTAAGAAATCTTTAGTAGCAATATGACATTTTCTATTTGGATTCACTAATCAAAGTTCCATTTTGGTTCCATCTTTTTATCTGTTTCATTTCACCTTTTTCATAAATTACCTCTCTTTCAAGCTGACCGGATTCATAGTAATAATTTGAAATTCCATCTTGAACTCCATTTTTAAAGTTCTCCTTGTCTCTTAATTTTCCATTACCGAAAAAAGTTCGCATTTCACCTTCAAGTTTATTGTATTGATAATTACTAATTCTTCGTACATTACCATATCTATTTAAATCCTTTCTTATACCGTGCATCCTGCCATTCTCATAATTTATTTCAGTTATAAAATAACCTTGAGGATGTCTTACTTTTAGCAACCCCGTATAGTAGTCACCGAAAATAGAATCCTTTGCCACTTCATTTACGGATTCAGTAATTTCAAAAACCATAAACGCTTGATTTAATTTCCCATCTTGTTCCCAAGTTCGCCATTTTTTTTCTGCTTTACCCATTTTGTAAAACCCTTCCAACTTCATTTGACCACTTGGATACCATTCTTTATAAATCCCATCCATTTTTCCTTCTTTGAAGGTATATTCTGCTTTTAGTTGACTATTATCAAACCATTCTTTTTGAATACCATTTCTTACTCCTTCAACATATTCCCATTCATATTCTAATTTGCCATTTTTATCTAACTTGTAAACAATTCCATCAACAGGTTTTCCATTACTACTTAATTCCCAAATTTCATTTTCGTTTTGTCTTACCTCTGTATTTTTATATCTACCGCTACAACCAAATATCAATAGGAGTACAACTATTATGTAAAAATATTTCATAGAAAGAGTTTAAGGTAAATTTATTAAATATTGTCAATGTGAAATATGCAATTTAAAAAATCATTATGATTTTCTCGTTAATCGTTATTTGTTGTAATTTAACGGAAAAAAAATATGAATTACTTTTTTCTAGTTGTTACGCTTGTCCTTTCTTTTTCAGCCTACGCTCAAACCTCCAATAATTATTTGAAGGAAGGGAACAAAAAAATTGAATCAAAAGATTATATAGGTGCAATAAAAGACTTTACAAGTGCAATTGAATCAAATTCTAAATTTGAAAATGCCTACTTTAATCGGGGAAAAGCATATGATTTTCTTGGAAACTTTAAAAAGGCTGAGGAAGATTTTTCAAAAGTAATTGAACTTAACCCTAAAAATTTTGAAGCATTTAGAAGAAGGGGCAGAGTCAGAAGAGAACAAGGAAGTTTTAATTCTGCCTTGGAAGACTACGACAAAGCTATTGAATTAAATCCTAAATACTCTGATGCATATTCAGGAAGAGGTAATACACGAAGAGAAATGCATGACTTTGATAACGCTCTAGAAGATTATAACTATGCAATAGAATTAGACCCAAATGATAACCAAAATTATGCAGAGCGGGCTAGATTAAAAAAGAAAATGGGTAAAATATCTGAGGCAACTGAAGATTTTAAAATAGCAATAAAACTGATTAAAGTAGAAAATGATGATGACTTAAATGAACGCGGAAATTACAAGAGAGAGATTAAAGATTATGCTGCAGCAATCAATGATTACACTGAGGCAATAAAATTAAATCCAGAAAATGAAATGCTATATCGAAATAGAGCACTTGTAAAAACAGATATGAAAAATTACGAGGGAGCAATTGAAGATTATAGTAAGGCGATTAAATTAAATCCAAATAAAGAATATACATACTTTGACAGGGGACTTGCTTATGAAAAAATAGGTGATTATAAAAGTGCAATTTTAGATTTCTCCAAATTTATTTCATTAAATCCTACCGATTTTGCAGCTTATTATAAAAGGGGGTATTATAAACGATGTATTTCCGACTTCAATGGGGCTATTCTTGATTTTAATAAAGCAATAGAATTACAGGATACTGATTTTGATTCATATTATCAAAGAGGGGTAGCAAAATCTTTATTGGGAGACAATAATAGTGCAATTTTAGATTTCAATAGAGCGATAGAACTCAATCCAAAATACTATATAGCCTATAATGATAGAGGTTTAGCGAAAGAAAATTTAGAAGATTTTGATGGTGCTATGTTTGATTTTAATAAATCTATCGAGATTGACCCTGTAAATTCATTGGCATATAATAGTAGGGGGGTATTAAAGCGTCTTCTAAAAGATTATGAAGGAGCTTTGTCCGATTTTGATAAAGCTCTTGAGGAAAATTCACAATTTATATTAGCCCTTCTCAATAGAGCCACCATTAAATTTGAATATGGAAATAATCAGGGTGCTTTACAGGACTTTAATAAATGTATTCAATTGGCTTCGAATGATTATAGAGGTTACTATGGCAGAGCAGAATTAAAAGAACAACTAGGTGATTTTAGGGGGGCAATTAAAGACTACACCAAAGCTATTGACCTTGGGAAAAATGAAGCCAAAATTTTTAACAGCAGAGCTTATAATAAATTTAAAATCAATGATTTTCAGGGCGCGGTAAGTGATTATGACAAAGTAATATCACTTGACCCAAATTATCCAGATGTATATTTTAACAAAGGGCTTTCTTTTGAAAATTTGGGGAAAGATAATGATGCAATTATTGAATACAATAAAGGATTAAAATTAAATCCAAAAGATAAAATGTGCTTAACTCGAAAAGGAGAGGTAAAGATTAAATTAGAAGATTATACTGGAGCAATATCTGAATTTAATAAATCAATTGAAATTGATGCAAAATATTCCAATGCCTATTCAGGCAGAGGAAGAGCGAAAGGTTATTTAAAAGATTTTCGAGGAGCATTACTCGATTTTAACAAAGCCATTGAATTAGACCCACAAGAAATCTCCTCATATGTGAATAGAGGTACAACTAAATTAAAATTAAATGACAAGGAGGGAGCTTGCTTGGATTGGAGTAAAGCTGGAGAACTTGGGGATATGGAATCTTATGATTATATTCGAGAATATTGTAATTAAAAAAAAACAACTATGACAAAGTTATTTTCACTTCTTCTAATTCCTTTATTTATCGGTTGTACTAATGAAAGAAAAAATTTACCTAGGGTTGCTTCTCAAAATAATCAAGAATCAGAGACATCAAAACAAGATTCGTGTTACTTGCCAAATTGTGAGGATAGTTCTGGTATTGAAGTAGAATGGACAGCAGGTCAAACAAAAGATATTATTAAAAGAGAGGAATTTTTAAAACAAATTCCAAAAAATTACACTGGGTTTTTAAAGCTATGTAAGGATAAAACATTTAATGATGATGCTTTTTTAGAAGGTCCTCAAAAAAGATTATTTCGACTTATTAAATGTAAAAATGGTAAAGTTGACGGTTTAAGTTATAGTTTTGAATTTGAAGGCGGTTATTATGAAGAATATTATAAAAATGGTATTCCTGAAGGAACCTGGGTTCATTACAACTCAAATAAAAACTTTGATATTGTTTGCAATTATAAAAATGGCGTGTTAGATGGTGAAAGTTTATCATATTATGATAATCTAAAGTTATCTGAAAAAAGCTTTTATAAAAATGGTGAATTAGAAGGAGAATATTTTAGGTATTACAAGAATGGTAAATTGCAAACGTATGAAAAACGGGTTACAGGGATTTCAAGCACTAAAATTGAGTATTTTGAGGATGGTACAATAAAAAGAAAGTTTGAATCTACAAGAGAAAAGACAACCTTTGAACATTACGATAGATATGGTAATTTAGTTGATTCTCACTCTGTAATCCCAAGAACACTTAAAATCAATCGACCTCAATAAGGTTTTTGATATTTTCTGTTTGATTGATAATTTCTTTGGTTTTGAACATTTGTAAATATTGTTTACAATAAGTTCATTTGGCACAATGCGTTATTTGGATTTATGCTATTAAACAGGATTACATGAACGGTGTAATGGTCTAGATATGGACTAAGTACTAAAATGAAAAAGCTGAAACGATTGATAATCAATGTGTTTCAGCTTTTTCTAGCGGAGAGTGAGGGATTCGAACCCCCGGAACCTCGCAGTTCAACAGTTTTCAAGACTGCCGCAATCGACCACTCTGCCAACTCTCCGGGGCAAAAGTACTAATGTTTTCAAAACTGACAAGGTTTTTTTTGAAAAAAAGAAAAAAATCTCTGATTGTAAATCTGAACTCTTCTCGTATATTATTGTTAGTCTTGTAATTATTTGAAAAGATCATGAAAAATGTCGCATTAATAACTGGTGCATCCAGTGGAATAGGTAAAGAATTAGCAATTATTCATGCCAAAAATCAAGGTGATTTGGTGTTGGTTGCCAGACGAAAGCAGCTATTAGATTCACTATCATCTGAATTGAGCGAAAAGTATAAGGTTTCAGTTTTCGTTATTGAAATGGATCTTACTGCTAATGGGGCTGCTACAAAACTTGTGGAAGAATTAATCAAAGAAAATATTCAAATCAGTTATTTATTTAATAATGCAGGCTTTGGTGGTTATGGAGATTTCATTGATAGAAGTATTTCAGAAGATTTAGCTATGATACAGCTTAATGTAAGTTCTTTGGTTGAATTATCACATGGAATTGCCAATCAAATGGTGAAAAATGGGGGTGGAATGATCCTGAATACAGCAAGTACCGCCGGATTTATTCCTGGTCCTTTACAAGCAACTTATTTTGCTACAAAAGCTTTTGTTGTTTCATTCTCACAGGCGCTAGACCAAGAGCTTCGTGAAAAGGGTGTCACAGTTACAGCACTTTGTCCTGGTCCGGTAAAAACTGAATTTATTGACGTTGCCGGCATGTCAAAAAGTAAAATGTTTGATGGAGCAAAAACAGCCTCGTACACAGCAAAAAAGGGATATAACGCAATGCTTAAAAAACAACTTATTTGTATTTCGGAACCTTCCTTAAATTTTTTATTGAATTATTTCTTGTGGATGTTTCCTCGTAGAATAGTTTTAAAAATGGTTGAAAATCTTCAGCGAATTAAATAAAAACTTCTTTTTTTTCTATCTCAATAAATTTACATGCCCAGAAGTATTGTAGATTTTTTTATCATACCAAGTAAACTGTAATTTCCATATGTAGGTTCCGTCTTGGCAATTGTTACCGATGTAGGTTCCGTTCCAGCCAAATGTTGGGTCATTAGATTCAAAGACTATTTCCCCCCAACGATTGAAAACTTGAACGCTGTATTTTTTCACATTTGATAAGTTGGAGAAAACAGGAGTCCAAATTTCGTTTTTATTGTCACCATCTGGAATAAATGTATTTGGTACGTAGTAAAAAGGATTATTATTAAAATAGATTTCCTGATAGGCCGTATCGGC
The DNA here is from genome assembly GCA_044237035.1 of Crocinitomicaceae bacterium. GTDB lineage: Bacteria > Bacteroidota > Bacteroidia > Flavobacteriales_D > Crocinitomicaceae > UBA952. Next base: position 62,223 of record JBIIFU010000003.1, on the reverse strand, counting down.
GCATCCTTCCGATGAAATGGCGTAAAGAGTAATTAGGAATGTATCTGCAATATTCGATGGATACTCATATTCGCCTGGTTCAAAGTACATCTCATCAGGATCTCCAACGCCCATGTTCCAGATGTAAAATTCACAGTCGCTTGAAGTATTAAGGATGTTTGTAAAAGGAGATTCTGGAAAGAGGTGAGCTTGAGAAGCAGTAAAAGAAGAAGCAGGAGTTTGAAAAACAGTGATGTAATCAGTGACAGTAATATCGTTAAAACAACCATTTGCATCAAAAGCTGTTAGTTGAACATCGTAAACACCACCTGTATCAAAAGTAATAACTACATCCTCACATCCTGAAAAAGAGAGAGAATCTCCAAAAGTCCATTCACAGTTGAAATTAGCATCAGAAGTATTGAAAAATTCTACAACAAGAGGACTACAACCACTGAGGATATCAGAGTCAAAAGAAGGCTGAATTTGAGCGGGTTGATCGACAAAGCAATCAAGATTGAAGGTACACCCGTTGGTGTCAGTTACGAGTACGGAATAGTTTCCAGTAATAAGAGAATCAATTACTGAAGTTGAATCGCCTGTAGTCCAATCGTACTGATATCCGGGAGTTCCACCGGTGGTTGATAGAATGAGTTGTCCGTCAGCGTATCCAAAACAAGAGGGTTGAACGGCAGAATAAGTGGCCGAAAGTGGATTTTGAGGTTGTGCTACTAAAGCTGTTTCAGCATACAAACAGTTGTTTGAATCAATTACAGAGATGGCATAATTCCCCCAAGGAAGCGAATCAATAAATAAAGTAGAGTCAAGTGTGGACCACCCAAATTCGTAAGGAGAAGTGCCACCAATGATGGTAGCTAAAAGACTTCCGTTGCTACCACCAAAACACTTCACGTTTTCAATTTCAAAAGTCACATCAAGTGGAGCTTGCGGTTGAGTTAATGTCAATTCAAGAGTGTCAGAACAGAGCAAGGAATCGGTTACCACCACTTCATAAGTTCCAAAAGGAAGTATTTGAATATCTTGGGTAGTTTGATTGTTGGACCAATCGAAGGAGTATCCATTAATGATAGAAGGGGTTCCACCACTTGGGGTTATATCAATACTACCCGTTGACGCTCCAAAACAAAGAATATCGACATGTGTTTCTGAGATGGAAATTGGCGCTACAGGTTGAGTAATTACCGTTGAGATACTATCGATACACCCATTTACATCTGTAACAAGTACTTGGTAGAACCCGGTGTCGAGTGTGAAAATATCCTGAGAAACCGCAGTGTTATTCCACAAGTAGGAATAGTTAGGCGTTCCACCACCAACAGAAAGATTAATAGAACCGGTAGAATCTCCAAAACAAGCTACATTCACTTGTGAAAGGGAAAGTGAAATAGGTTGTAGAGGTTGAGTAACGTTGAAATTGAATGAATTTACACAACTATTAGCATCGGTAACCTGAACAGAATAGTTTCCAACAGAAAGTGAAATAAGGTCCTCAGTAGTTTGTCCATTGGACCACAGATAAAAATAAGGAGCTACACCACCGCTTGTTGTAATATCAAGTTGACCATCACTACCGCCAAAACAATTAACGGGTATCATTTGAGCAGATGTATTAACAGCTGCAGGTTGAGAAATTACGAGCGAATATTGTTTTGAACACCCATTGTCATCAACCACAGAATAGAGGTAAGTTCCTGCTGTGAGATTATCAAGATCTTCATCGGGCAATAGTATAGGACAGAAATAGGAGTAGGGTGCCGTTCCGCCAAAAGCAGAGGCATCGATAGCACCGGTTGAGAATCCGTTGCAAAGAATATCTGTCGTTACAAACGTCGCATAAAGCGAATCGGGCTGGAGAATTTCTGTTGAACTCTGCGCTTGACAGTTGAAAACATCGGTAACTGTAACGGTATAAATTCCTGCAGGCAGATTACCAACATTTGGCGAAGCAACATTGATAGGTGACCAATTGTAACTATACGGACCAACGCCACCAGCAACGCTACTTTGTACGCCTCCATCAGCTAGCCCCCAACAACTTACCCACGTTGAATCAGTATTTACTGTTAATAATGAAGGTTGTGTTACGATAATGGTATCTTTGATTTTACAGTTATTAGCATCGCTTACTTCCACAATGTAACTTCCAATTGGAAGACCGGTAATGTTAGAAGTAATTTGTCCATTTTGCCATAAATAAGTGTAGCCTGGAGTTCCACCTGATGGGATTACTGTTGCCGTACCATTTGAATTACCAAAACACAAAGGTTCAGTGAAAGACATTTGCGTAGAAATAGGGGTGGTAGGTTGGGTTAGGTTATATATTCCAGAACTTGTACAGCCAATATTATCTACAATATTAATTTGATAGACTCCAGCGTAGAGGTTTTGTTGATCTTGGACTATAGAAGCATTACTCCACGTAAAAGCATAGGGCACAGTTCCACCGCTGATGGTGATATCAAGACTTCCATTATTGCCACCAAAACAGGAAATGTTAGTAGTAAGAGCAGATACTTGAAGCGGAGCAGCTGGTTGGGTAAGAACAAGTGTTAGACTATCAAGACAAAGGTTGTTGTCAGTAACATGTACTTGGTATGATCCAGCAGGAAGGTTGGTTAAATCTTGAGTTAATTGTCCACTATCCCAGCTATAGGAATAAGGTGAAACACCACCAAAAACACTCAAATCAATTGATCCTGTTGACTGTCCAAAGCAAGATATGTTTTGAGTTATGGCGGTAAGTTGAATATCAGAAGGCTCTGTGATTTGAGGATTTACAACCAACAAGCAGTTTTTAGCATCGGTAATTGTTAATTGATAGGATCCTGCAACAACATTGACTAAATCTTCACTAATTTGACCACTATTCCAGCTAAATGAATAAGGTTGAGTTCCTCCGCTTGTTGTAATATCAACAGCACCACTTGCATCGTTAAAACATAAGATATTGGTGATCTGTTGGGTAGTACTCAAAGGAGCTTGAGGTTGATCGACAAAGGCAGATATAAATGACTGGCAAGAATTCCCATCGGTTATTGTCACAAAGTAATTTCCTGTTGGAACGGAATTTAAATCTTGGGAAACAGCAAAATTATTCCACGCATAGTTGTAAGGAGCTAATCCCCCGGTGACGTTTAAGTCAACCGTTCCATCACTACCGCCAAAACAAGACACATCGGTATGAGAAATAGAGGGAGCCATTGTATTTGAAGGATCGAGAATAGTTGCACCAATGGTATCGCTGCATCCGTGATTATCGGTAACGGTACAGTAGTAATAACCGGCAACTAAATTGGCTAAATCTTCAGTTGGTTGATTGTTATTCCATAGATAGATGTAAGGAGTAGTACCGCCATTAGCCATGAGATTTATTGTTCCCTGCAAGCCCCCCACACAAAGTGCATCAGTTTTGGAAATGGAAAGAGTTAAAGGTTCAGTAGGTTGGATAATTGTAACGGAATAAATAGTCGAGCAATTGTTTGAGTCGGTAATAGTAACAGTGTATACCCCTGCCAGTATATCGTTTAAATCTTCGCTGGTGGCTCCATTGCTCCAACTAAATTGATAAGGAGCTATTCCTCCGGAAACTGTAAGATCAATTGACCCAGAGGCGTCTCCATAGCAGAGAACATTCACTTGAGAACTACTTACACCAAATGGTGTTGGTTGAGAAATAATAGTGTCGGCGCTTAACTGACAACCGTTAAAATCGGTAAGTTGTAAAATATAGTTTCCAGCAAGCAAATTTGTAATATCTTGAGAAGAAGCACCATTGCTCCAGTTGTATGCATATGGTGAAGTTCCACCTGTAATCGTAGCATCGATACTTCCGTTTGCAGCGCCAAAACAATTGGCATCGTCTTTAACCAAAGAAATACTCAATGGAGCCAATGGTTGTGTTAGATTTGCCGTATCTTTTAAGATACATCCATTGTTGTCAGTTATAGTAACGATGTATTGTCCAGGAAACAAACCAGTTAGATCTTCACTAATTGCAGAATTACTCCAACTGTAATTATAAGGAAAAGTTCCGCCGCTTACAGTCAAATTAACAGTACCTGAGGCATCACCAAAACAAGCAATGTTAGTTTCAATCATACTGCTTGAAAGAGGAGCAGTAGGTTGAGAAATTGTCGCATTGAGCAAGGAAGTACAGCCTTTAAAATCAGTAACCGTTACGGAATATGAACCAGCAACTAAGCTTGAAATATCTTGAGTGACAGCGCCATTTGACCATAAATACGAGTATGGACTTGTCCCACCGCTAACACTCAAATTAATACTTCCGGTTGCGTTTCCAAAACACAATACATTTACTTGCGTTGAGGTAAGGGTTAGTGGAGCGGCAGGTTGAGTAATAGTAACTGAATGTGTTTTAGAACATCCATTGAGGTCAAAAATCGTTACTGAATAAACTCCTGCAGCAAGACCTGAAATATCTTGAGTAGTTGCACCATTAGACCAAGTGTAGGTATATCCTGGGGTTCCTCCACCAACTGTTAAATCAATAGAGCCGTTTGATCCACCAAAACAAGAAACATTTACTTGGGCATGAGAAGAAGTAAGAGCAGTTGGTTGAGTCAAGGTAACGCTGCTGGTTTTTACACAACCATTAGCATCCGTAATGGTAGCTGTGTAGGTTCCGGGTCCTAAATTAGAAATGGAAGGTGTTGTTTGACCACCTGGTGACCAACTTACCTGATAGGGAGGAATACCACCCGAATAAACAACGGTTGCCGAACCATCTGCTGCGCCAAAACAACTGATGTCACGACCGTTGTAATTCGATGTTTTACTTGCTGTTGCAATAATCGCTGTTGGTTGAGTAATCGCGAATGATGCTGTATCTGAACATGTGTTGGCATCGGTAACTATTACAGTATAATTGCCCGGTGAAAGATTTGTAATTGATGAATTTGATGAGCCTCCAGGATTCCATTGATATTGATAACTTGGTGTTCCTGAAGAAGTACTTACATAAATTTTCCCATTGGAAGCATTGAAGCACTTAATTTGACTAATCGAATCCAGATTTAGTAGGGGATTAGCATGAATATCTATGTCTATTGAGGTTTCTAAATTACATGATAATCCCGAAAAAGTAATTACTACCTGATATGTTCCTGTTTCAAAAAGCGTTGGGTTTGAAATTATTTGAGTTGCACCTGTACCAGTAAATAAACTGGGCCCCGTCCAAGCGTAAGTTGCTGCAGCGGAAAATGAGGCGTTTAGAACAATGTTTTCACCGACGCAAATTGGGGCATTATTTGTTATAGTAGGAGGAGGGCAACCGGAAACATTTATGAGTAACACGTTACTTGCTGCTGAAGGACAGCCATTTGAATCGTAGGTGTCCGAAGCACCTCCATTGTTATATGAATTACCAGAAATATTTCCAGTACCATAAATATATGCCACATGTGATAAGGTTGAGTCACATTGAAACATCAAACAATCATTGATTACCTGAACTCTAAATTTTACGACTGTACTATCTGAACCCGTTGAACTTGCTTGGACTTGTCCGCCTGAGATATTATTTGAACCAGTTCCAATTCTAAATTTTAATGTTTTATTTGTTGCATTATATTCCGCTTGATCATCTCCATTAGCATCTGTTTTTGCCCCTGAATTTGGTCCAAATGCGTATGTAATCGAATTGGGTACATAAACGATTCGTGGGTCTAACGTATCCACCATATAGGTGTTAAGTGATAAATCAGAGCCAATATTTTTACCAACTAAGGTATATTCAAGAATGTCTCCTGGATTAACTAATCCGCCATTCAAATCATCAATTCTAACATCCGCTCTCAAATCAGGTTCGTAAATGTCAACTGCAGAGGTTATTACACGCGGTAATATGGCGTCTTGGGAGGTTGCAACACGAACTGTCGCTGAGGTGGCACTATTCGGAAGATAAGTCTGTGTTGAGTTATTAGGAATGAAAATTCCAGCATCAAAACCTAGTGTGTTGTTATAACTAGGGTTTCTAAAAGGAGTTAGTGCTCCATTTGAAGTTATTGAACTATTAAAAAAGTCATTGTTATTTCTCAAGGGATCAGGCACATCTAAAAAAGTTCCATTGCCATTAAATTGCAGTCTATCCCCTTGAATACTTCGATCCCCCTCGTAGGCAATAACTCCCAGCTCAAAGCTCACGGGACCGAGGGATGGTGTTGTAAATCCTGTAATGGGAATATCCAAATTATTCTGATTGCTTACGTAGGCCATACCATCAAAAACGGTCAGATTTCTCATGGATTGAAGGGAGTTTTTATACACAACCACAATTGACCACGCTCCAAATAAATTATTCGATCCCGTTTGGGCTACCATATTAGCTAATGTAAATCTTCCATTTCCATTGGTTGGCTGCACAATTGAAGTAATGTCTTTAAAACAATAATATCCAGCCATTGAAAAACTTGGATTTCCAGGAATAGTTGAAACATCTAATAATTCATCTGCTGTAATATTTGTATAAAATCCATTATTTACTTTGATTCTAATTTGATTTCTAGTTGCATAATTAGTAGTGTTCGTATTTATACGCGCACTCCAATACAATCCTGCCCACGTTATTTCACTGCATAACGGTAAGTTAAGACTATCGCTACTGGTCATCCAAGTTAACGGAGTTGCATCTATATCTACGTATCCCATAGTAATACCCCCATCTTGATTGTGATTTCCATTCGGTGGAAACTGATTTTGATAGGTAGAACAATTGTTATTGGAGGAGTTGCATGTCAGGGCTAAATTCGATAAAATAGTTATTCCACCTTTCTGATTTGTTTGGTATCTCATATTGAAAGGAGAAACAATTTGAGAGAAGTAATTACAATTAAGGCATAGAAATGAAATAACAACGATAAATCTTTGTGTTAGTAGTCTTGAGAGGTAGTCTTGAAATTTCATTTGTTCCTCAAAGAAACGAAAAATTAATAGTTCGGTTGTCTAATTTTTGACTGAAAAAAGTGCAAGATATTATGTGATTAGGCAAAAGGCATTCATAATTAAAATAGTAAAAAATGAAATAAAACTTCCATCTTTTTAGGTAATAGGTATTTGGTAAAGTAATTCTCACGTAATTTTAAGCAATCATTATAAAAATTTGATTGACTATTTGTTCATTCAGAATTATGTAATTTTAATTTCTTTTAATTTAAACTCTAGTCAAATGAGATACATATTTCTTTTTCTGTTTTTCTCAAATGTAGCATATTGCCAGGAATTTCCTTTCGGTTGGATGGGGTCATATAAGGGTGAAATGAAAATATCCTCGGGAAAAGGAAGTAGCACATTGCCAGTTACTTTAGAAATTCGAGAAAAAATACAAGATTCAATTTGGTCTTATAAAATGACTTATCAATCACCCAATGGGGAAGTTGTTAAAGATTATCAAATAGTAAAGAAGTCTGAATCTGAATTTATTATGGATGAAGGCGGAATAGAAATTGGTATGAAATACCTTGATAACACCTTTTTTGATTACTACCAATTGGACAGTATGTATTTTACATCTACCCTACGAAAAATTGATTCAAAAACTTTGATGTTTGAAATTTATGGAGGTTCATTGAAAGAGAAAGATAAACAAACAACAAACGAAGATTCTTTTTTTGTTCATTCGTATGTACCGACCTTTGTTCAGTCTGTGAAATTAAAGCGTAAGAAAAAGTGAAAACTGGCCTATTCATTTGTACAGTTTTTATTTCTCTAAATTTTGTTGGGCAAAACAAACCTTCAATTGTCATTTTTCAATCAAATTTGCAAGAGTTATCAAAGGCTTTTGAGAAAAGAGCGTATGAGACCATTCATAAATTTCTTCATCACAAAAATGTTTCAGAAAAAAGGATGATCAACGAAGTTGAATTGGCAATAAATGATTCAATCCTTCCTCCAGATGCCATAAAATTGATGGATAAAAGGGGTGAATTCGGATCTTTGATAACTGTATTTAAGGACGAAATGGCCTACAAACGATATTTGAAAAAAGCAGGAGTAAATGCCAAAGATTGCTTTGCTTATTTTCACGAAATAAATGGAATTGATATATTCGTAATCGCAGAATGGAAAGAAACCTATTTTCGTTTTATTCGAATTAAAAATTTAAAAGCACTTTTATACTAATTAGCCTATCATGAGATCAATCTTATTTTTCGTGTTTTCAACCATTTGTTCGTTGGTTTTTTCACAAAGTTTTACCCCAGAAAGTTATTTTGGCTATAAACTAGGAACACAATTCACTCCTCAATATCAAGTTGTGAACTATTACAATGCATTGCAATCAAATTTTCCTGCCAATGTAAAGATTGAAAAATACGGAAAAACCAACGAAAATCGAGAATTAATTCTTGTTTACATTGGAACCGCTGAGAATATTGCCAAACTTGAACAGATTAAATCAGAACATAAAAAGGGAGGTTCGGCCGAGAAAATTTCAATTGTTTGGTTGAGTTACAACGTTCACGGAAATGAAGCTTCAGGAACAGAAGCAGCAATGCAAACTGCCTTTGATTTGGTTACAAAAAATCAAGACTATTTGAAAAACACCATCGTTATAATGGATCCTTGCCTAAATCCTGATGGTCGTGATCGCTACGTGAATTGGTACTATCAATTAAAAACTAAAAAAGCAAACCCCAATCCTGATGCAGCCGAACACGATGAGCCTTGGCCTGGTGGAAGACCAAACCACTATTTCTTCGATCTGAACAGAGATTGGGCGTGGTTAACTCAAGTAGAATCGCAACAACGCATTAAAAAATACAACGAGTGGTTGCCACACGTTCACGTAGATTTCCACGAGCAAGGAATAAACGAACCGTATTATTTTGCACCTGCTGCCGAACCTTATCATGAAGTGATTACGGATTGGCAACGTGAATTCCAAAAAGGAATGGGGAAAAACAACGCCAAGTACTTTGACGAAAAAGGATGGCAGTATTTCACCTCCAAAGAATTTGATTTGCTCTATCCAAGCTACGGAGATACGTATCCAACTTTTTGTGGAGCAATTGGAATGACCTACGAACAAGCTGGAAATGGTAGAGCAGGTTCTGCAATTTTGACTCGAGAAGGAGATACTTTGACCTTGGAAGAACGCGTTGAGCACCATATTGTAACGGGGATTTCAACCATTGAATATTCTTCAAAAATGACGGATAAACTCATTCAAGAATACCAGAAATTTGTCAAAGAAAGGAAATTTAAATTCAAGTCTTATGTTTTGGAAGGTAAGTTTGAGCAGCTGAATAAATTAGCAGAATTACTTACGAAACATGATATTCAGTTTTCCTATTTGCCAATTGGTCAGAAAATCAAAGGATATGAATTTGATACGCGTAAATCTGGAGTCGTAACTACAGAAAATATAAGTTTAGTGGTTAATTTAAATCAAACCAAAGGGACTCTTGCGCATGTTTTATTAGAGCCAGAAACAAAAGTAGCTGATTCACTTACATACGACATTACCTCGTGGACTTTACCCTATGCGTATGGCTTGAAAGCGTATGGGGTAGATAATGAAATGAGTGTTTCAGATTTTCAGCCTACCATGTCACCTGTCGTTGAATTATCCTCAAGTGCCTATGCATATTTGGTGCCTTGGGAAGGAATGAATTCTGTTCACTTTTTGAATCAAGCCTTAGCTGAAGGAATTGTTGTTCGGAAGCATGCCAAAGGATTTGAGCAAGGAAACACGAAATATCCAGCCGGTTCATTGATTGTATTGAAGTCTGAAAACAGCACTGATGTTGCTCAAAAGCTGCAAAAATTAGCCTCATTGTATCGGATAAACATTTCTCAAACCATGAGTGGAATGGTTGATAAAGGAAGTGACTTTGGGTATTCAGATGTTGAAATTATTAGCAAACCAAAAATTGCACTATTAATTGGTGATCAAACTAATTCGTTAAATACTGGTGAGATTTGGCATTTTTTAGAAAATGAGATGAATGTTCCAATTACGTTAATTTCAGCCTCAAGTATCTCTAGTTCAGATTTGAATGAATTCTCCATCTTGTTTGTTCCTGAAGGATATTATGAGTCAAATTCCTCAATTAATTCGTGGATTGAAGATGGCGGAAAAGTTATTGCGTTTGGATCTTCTGTAGAAAGTTTAGGTGTTTCTGTAGGTTTAAGTGCAGTTACGAAAGAAGAAGAGGAGAGTTCTGTAGAGGAAGAGGGTAAATCCTCTAAATCGAAAAAGGAAAAGAAAGAGGAGATTACCTACTCAGACGCCGAAAGAAGTGGTTTGTCAACTAACGTAATTGGTGCAATTTATCGATGTAAATTAGATCAAACTCATCCACTGTGTTATGGAGTAGAAAATTATTACACGCTTCGCCAAAGTTCTGATTCCTACAATAAACTTGAAAATGGATTCAGCCCGGTTAGTATTGCCCAATCGTCAGACCACTTAAACGGTTTTGTAGGATACAAAGCAAAGCCGCTACAAGCAAATTCAATGGTTGCAGGAATTCAAAGCAAGGGAAGTGGTCAAATCATTTTTTTTGCAGACAATCCTATTTTCAGAGGTTTTTGGGAAAATGGAAAAATGTTAGTGGCAAATGCCATTTATCAAGTAGATTGAAAAGAATAAAATTATTTTCCGGATTTGATTAACAATTAAAAGAGAGCTCAATTGAGCTCTCTTTTAATAAAATATATTCCGAATATAGATTAATAATATATAGATCGCTGTACTTTAGTTACGTATTTTGCTAAGCGAATAACTTGTTTCGTGTATCCGAATTCATTGTCGTACCAAGCATACAACACAACATTTTTTCCATCATTTGAAACGATAGTTGCATGCGAATCATAAACCGAACAACAGGTATTTCCAATGATATCACTCGATACCAATTCAGGATCAACCGAATAATAGATTTGGTTTACTAAGTCACCATTCAAAGCAGCCTCGCGAATCGCAAGATTTACATCTTCAACTGTTGTGGTGTTATTCAATTCTAAACTCAAGATGGCCAATGAACCATTTGGAGTTGGAACTCGAACTGCATTTGCTGTCAATTTATCTTTCAAATCAGGAATTACTTTCGTTACAGCGCTACCAGCACCGGTTGAAGTGATAACCATATTAATTGCAGCAGAACGTCCTCTTCTTGGTTTCTTGTGCATGTTGTCCAACAAGTTTTGGTCGTTCGTGTAAGCATGTACCGTTTCAATATGTCCTTTTACAACTCCGTATTTGTCGTTAACTACTTTTAATATTGGAGATATAGCATTGGTCGTACAAGAAGCTGCTGAATAGATTGTTTCATTCTCTATATCCAAATCACCTTGGTTGATTCCATAAACAACATTCGGAATTTCTTTACCTGGAGCAGTCAATAAAACTTTTGATACACCTTTAGCATTTAAATGTCTTGATAAAGCTTCACGATTTGTAAATACACCCGTGTTATCAATAATCAATGCGTTTTTAATTCCATATTTTGTGTAATCCGCATCCTCTGGATTTGATGCATCTATCATTTGAACGATTTGTCCATTGATGATTAATGTTTTATTTTCTAAATCTTCAATAACCGATCCTTTGAACGCTCCATGAACAGAATCATTTCTCATGAGCGCGGCTCTTTTAATGATGTCAGCATCCGTGCATCCGCGAGTAACGATAGCGCGCAATCTCAATTGTTGCCCTTTCCCCGCTTGTTTGATTAACTCACGTGCAGCTAGTCGACCAATACGACCAAATCCATAAAGTACCACATCACGTGGTTCAACTGAATCACTTGAATTGGATGAAAAACCGTTCAGTTTTTTATTTAAAAAATCACTTTTACTAGCATATTGATCTTTTTCATTCAACCATTCAGACGCTAATTTACCAATGTCCAATTTGGAAGGAACGATGTCCATTTTTGAAATTTCAATTGCAAGTTCAGAAGTTGTAAATACATCGATTGGTTTGTTTACCACCTTTTTTGCGTACTCATGTAAGTTCAATATTTCTGAAATTGTAACGTCAGTTAGGTGATTTCTGAAAAGAACTAATTCAATTCCTTTCTCGTATAAAAGTTCACCTACTTTACTTTGAAGTTTTACCGCAGCTCGCTCACGTTCTATATGCGATTTTAATTCTAATTCATAACCTTGTGCTGTTTCCATAAAAAATTTACTTTGTTGATTGATGGCGCAAAAATAAAAAAAGGCTACCAAATTGGCAGCCTTTTCTTTAAGTAATTTCTTAATTATCCTAAATAAGATTTCAACAATTTATTTCTTGAGGTATGACGTAACCTTCTAATTGCTTTTTCCTTAATCTGACGAACACGTTCTCTTGTAAGATTAAATTTAGCTCCAATTTCTTCAAGTGTTAGTCCGTGATTCATTCCAATACCAAAGAATAAACGAATAATTTCTCTTTCTTTATCAGTCAATGTGCTCAATGAACGCTCAATTTCTTTTTGTAAAGACTCTGCCATCAACATATGGTCTGTTTTTGGAGCATCGTTATTGGCCATTACATCCATCAATGTACCACCATCTTCATTTGTAGATAAAGGGGCATCCATTGATACGTGGCGACCTGAAACGTTTAAGCTTTCTTTGATTTTGTCTTCAGTAACTTCTAAGGCATCTGCTAATTCTTCCGCTGAAGGTGGTCTTTCAAATTCTTGTTCTAATCGAGAAAAAGCTTTGTTAATCTTATTCAACGACCCAACTTGGTTTAGCGGTAAACGCACAATTCTAGCTTGCTCTGCCAACGCTTGAAGAATAGATTGACGAATCCACCAAACTGCATAAGAAATAAATTTAAATCCACGTGTTTCATCAAATTTTTGTGCTGCTTTTATCAAACCTAAATTACCTTCATTAATTAAATCGGGTAAAGTAAGTCCTTGATTTTGGTATTGTTTTGCAACGGAAACAACGAAACGTAAATTGGCTCTGGTAAGTTTTTCTAAAGCTATTTGATCTCCCTGTTTGATTTTTCGGGCTAACTCTACTTCTTCCTCAGCTGTAATCAGCTCTTCACGACCTATGTCTTGTAAATATTTGTCTAACGACTGGCTTTCTCGATTGGTTATCGATTTGGTAATCTTTAGTTGTCTCATGCTTTTTTAAAGGATTTTTATATTAATACAGCTTTAACGTATTGCTTGAGCAAAGTAACACCAAAAAATGGGATTTCAAAAATTTATTTTTACTTTTTTGGCTCAAAATTGCACTTTGTTGAAAACTTGCATTTTTTGTTAGTTAATCCTCGAAGTACTATCTAAATTAAGTCAATTGAAAGTAAAACTTTTGGTTAAATCAGGCTTTATAATTTACTTTTTAAGCTACTCCAGCCGCCTCCGTTATAAACTACGGTATAACCAGCAGATTTTAAAATATTCTTAGCAGAAGCGCTTCGCATTCCACTAGCACAACATGTAATTACTGGTTTGTCTTTCTTGATTTTTGAAAGACTACCGGATAGACTTTGTAAGGGTATATTAACAGATCCTTGAATATGTCCAGTTTTAAATTCTCCGGGTGTTCGAACATCAATTATTTGTGCTCCCGCTTTTCTAAGTTGAGCAAAATCAACTTTTGGTCCCATTCCAAATAACGATTTTAGAGTTTCTATCATACTATTAAGTATTAATTTAATTTTTTGCTTTACATGTATTAATGCCAAAAGGGAGATATAACGGGCAAATACCAATTATTCCAGTTAGTAAAGTTAAGCCCGTAAAAATTAGTAAAACAATAGCAAATGTTCCAGTAATTACGTTTGTAAAATAAAGTGTAAGAATTAAAGTAGCAATCACAAATCGAATTGAACGATCAAATACCCCCATGTTTTTTTTCATAACCCAATTTTTTACAAATATCTCAAGAATTAAATTTATTATATGCAACTAATATTACATTGAAAATCAAAATGGATAACATTACAATCAGCGAACCAATAATTGTTGAAATTTATATTTTCTATCTGTTGAAATCTTATGAAAAATGGAAGACTAAAAACCGCTGTAAAATGGTTAATGTCAGTAATTTTGTCAAAAAAGTTAGAAATGAAAGTTTATTCAAACATACTTGAAACTATTGGAAATACGCCATTGGTGAAGTTAAACAGATTAGTTTTAGATGTTCCTGCAACAGTTTTAGCAAAAGTTGAAACTACAAATCCAGGAAATTCTGTTAAAGATCGTATGGCCGTAAAAATGATTGAGGACGCTGAAAAGGCGGGAATATTGAAGCCAGGAGGTACGGTTATCGAAGGAACATCAGGAAATACAGGGATGGGATTGGCTTTGGCTTGTATTATTAAAGGATACAAATTGATTTGTGTATTGAATGATAAACAATCAAAAGAAAAAATGGATATCCTGCGCGCAGTTGGAGCTGAAGTTGTAGTTTGTCCGACAGCTGTTGAACCAACAGATCCTCGTTCTTATTACTCTGTTTCTAGACGCTTGGCAACTGAAATTCCAAATTCATGGTATGTGAATCAATACGATAATTTGTCCAATAGAATCGCTCATTACGAATCAACTGGACCTGAAATCTGGGAGCAAACTGAAGGAAGAGTCACTCATTTTGTTGTTGGAGTAGGTACAGGTGGAACAATTTCAGGAGTTGGAAAATACTTAAAGGAAAAAAATCCCAACATTAAAATTTGGGGAATTGACACGTATGGATCAGTTTTTAAAAAGTATAAAGAAACTGGGATTTTTGACGAAAATGAGATTTATCCGTATATCACAGAAGGAATAGGTGAGGATATCCTCCCTGCGAATGTTGATTTTGATACTATTGATTTGTTCGAAAAGGTTACTGATAAAGATGCTGCCATTTACACGCGAAGATTAGCTCGAGAAGAAGGAATTTTTGTTGGGAATAGCGCTGGAGCAGCTATCAAAGGCGTACTTCAATTGAAAGATCAATTAAAACCAGATGATGTGGTTGTAGTATTATTTCACGATCACGGAAGCAGATATGTTGGGAAAATTTTCAACGATGATTGGATGCGAGAGCGAGGTTTCTTAGAAGAGGAAATTATAACGGCTGGGGATTTGGTCGCCAAACATCTGGATACTCCATTGGTTACGTTGTATGCAGAGGAACTAGTGTCACATGCTATTGTGAAAATGCGCAAATTTGGAATTTCTCAAATACCTGTTATGAAAGACGGGAAATTTGTTGGCTCAATCGACGATTTGAGTGTATATCAAGTTCTTGTTGATAATCCTGATTTACGCGATGCACCGATTTCTTCAATTATGCAAGCACCCTTACCAATTGTTAAGAGTTCAACCCCAGTTGATGAGGTTTGTAAATTAATTAATAAAAACTCACCGGCTGTACTTGTTGAATTGCCGCATGATAAATTTCATATCGTTACAAGACACGACGTTATTCAATCTATGTCTTAATGACTTCAAGGATCGTTATTGATCAAATGGGTAGGAGGGTAGAGGTAAGTGAAAACCCTCTCAGAATTGTGTCTTTAGTTCCATCTCAAACTGAATTACTCGCTTATCTTGGGCTCGAAAATAACGTAGTTGGAATAACAAAATTTTGTATTCATCCGAGAGAATGGTATCATACGAAGAGACGGATTGGAGGTACAAAGAATTTAAAAATTCAGGAAATAATAGAATTAAAACCTGATTTAATCATAGGTAACAAGGAAGAAAATACAAAATTAGATATAGAGTCTTTGATTGGTCGATTTCCTGTTTGGTTGAGTGATGTAAATTCCGTAGATGATGCTTTAATTATGATAAAGGAAATTGGTGAATTGACCAATACAGTTCAAAAGGCAACTAAGTTAGCTCAGGAGATTAATCAGAATTTTCAATCTCTATCTAGAATTGGGAATGAAAGAAAAGTTCTTTACTGTATTTGGGATGATCCTACAATGTCCGTAGGGAGAGAGACATATATTCATTCTATATTATCGAAGATTGGATTTGTTAATGTAATTGAACAATCGAGATACCCTGTAATTACAGCAGATATTGATCTACAACCTGAAGTTGTTTTATTAAGTTCTGAACCTTTTCCTTTTACTGAAATCCATGTAAAAAAGTACCAAAATATTTTTCCGAATGCTGATGTTCAGTTAGTTGATGGGGAAATGTTTTCTTGGTATGGTTCAAGAATGCTACAGGCGACTGAATATTTTCAGAAACTTAGTGCTAAATAAATAGATTTAACATTTCACCAAAAAAAGTGTGATTTTTTTTGAGTTCAAGTTTAAAATCAAGTGTGAGAGAATTACTTACATCCGATTGCGAGACCACAAAATTGTATTTTTCAGTTTTTTGAATTATCGAATGCATATTTGAGAAAGTTGAATTTGCTAATAACACCATTTTCATGAGAGGAGCGTCGTCGAAATCTATAAGCTTACTTAAATCTCCATTCGATTCAATTGGATTAGAAGAGTTTTCAATGGTATAAGTTTGATTTTCTTTGAAACTCAAAAGATAACAATCTTCTTGAGGTTTACTAATGTAAAATTTTGCCCCAGCTATAAACAATTTATCATTTTCAAATTCTATCTGAGTTGAATTAATTTTCTTGATTTTTTCAGGTAGATTGAAGGTTGAATCTACTTGTAATAATACGGATAAATTAGGGAAAAATGGAGATCTGTAACCTTGATGATTCAGTGATATTGCATTTATTCCAATAAGGGTTGAATCAATAAAAGGGGGATAGTAATCGCCTAAATTTTGTATTACTGATAATGGATTGGAGATGGATAAGTTCAAACCCTCCGTTTTTAGTTTTTTATAGTTTTCTATAGGAAGAAAAATGGAATTTGAAGTTGCTTTAATTCTTAATAAATTTTGGTCTATATCAATATGACCAGTTACATCAAACTTAGATTCCATAAAAGCGATTTTGTGGTTGGATGATCGCAATTTTTCCCACTTACTGGATTTAGAATTGATGATGGATTGTTTTATAGTATCGGAATCTTTTTTAGGACAATTAAATACCCAAAATCCCTTATTAGCATGAATAAAGCCAAAGGAATTGTAATTGGCCGAATTTGAATTTTTTAAAAATAGTTCTTGATTAGAAATTTGAATTATTGCAATTGAAACTAGATTATTATTTATTCTTTGTGTAAAGAAATAAAGTGGGTAATCCAGATCTAAAAAAGAAATATCCATTAATTGATTATCCGGCTTTTTGCTGGGTAATTTTCCTAATCCATCGGACATTATGAATTCTTTCAGAATCTCTGAGCCAATTTCTTTAGCATCAATTCGACTTACAAAACTCGCGTTATCTGGGATAAATTCGAGTGAGGAGTACTCTTTTTTTACCTGTGTTAAGGCTAAAATTCTAACTACTCCATATGATATAGAGGAAATAAGGATTAATTGAATGAAAATAAAAACGCTGTTTTTAATTCTCATAAGGAATAAAAAAACCGTTCTAGGAACGGTTTAGATTAATAATTAATTACAACCAGTAGGATCTCTTTGATCAATCCATTCTTCAAATCGCTTGCGGTCTGAACTTAATTCAGGAAGGGCTGCTTCGGCTCGTTTTTGTAAACTGCAAGCATCCTCAGTTTTTTTCTTGATTTCGTAATATTTTAATAATTCAGTTACTCCTGTCGCAAAGAATAATTCATCAGTGGGAGAAAACTTAACTGAATCCCTAGATGCCGTATATTTCACTAATTCTGCCTCTGCCTCTTTTAGGGTGTTTTTTGCATTTGCATCATTTAAGTTTAACATACATGCAGACTGCAAGTGTTTGATGCAAATTGGGTTTTTAGTTATTTTTAAATATTTAGCTAATGAACCATTTATTTTACCAAAATCTTTGGTTGTTTTTTTACCTTTAGTTTTTCCTTGTTCTTCTGTTTCTACCAATGTTGAAGCAACGATGTCGTCAAAATATCTAAACTGCAATTCATAAATAAATTCAGCAAATTTTGATTCTTCTAAAAAATTATTGTTATCGTATTTCATAGCCTTTGATAATGCACTAATAGCATCGTTGAATGCTGATTTATAGGGCTCGTATTTACCTTGCGTATAATCTAGATTTTCATTGTGTACAGAGTACAAACCTCTCGCTAACCAAATGTAAGCAAACGGATCTTTAGCATACTTCTCATTTTCAGTGAGTTTGGATGCTTTTTTTACGAGTTTGATATAGCTATCAACAGTTCCTTCTGCAAATAATTGATTTAATTCGCTGTATTCATTTAATTCCGTAATAAGTAAATATCCTTTGCGCTCATATTTTAAGGAAATTTTAATTGGATCAGGTGTTTTTTTACCTTTTAGCGTTGAATCTACTATCGCTTTTGCTGTTAAACTAACATTTGTTGGACCTATTTTTTTGAAGACAATACTAATTTCTTTACTAGAATTAGTTGAACCTTCTACAAATTTCCAATCTTTACCCTCTTCACCACCAATTTTCCACTTCAGGTCTTCAGGTTGGTTTTTCCCAGAAAGTATTGCTCGTAACTGAACAGTTTCACCCACTTTTGCTAATCTAGGTGTGGTGGCCTCGAATTTAATACTTGGTCTTTGTGCTACTAAAAATCCCGTTGTTAGAGTTGTGAAAAGAATAAATAAATATTTCATAATTATAATTTTAAAACGCGCTTATTTTCAATAATAATGCCGAATTTACTAAAAAATTGCGATAGTATTTGATGTGACAAGATAATTTTCTCACGAATGAGTTGTTTAAATTAGATTTTAAATTGCTGCCGTTGTAATAAAGATCTTCCCAAAGTAATCTCATCGGCGTACTGCAATTCGGATCCTACAGAAACTCCTCTCGACAAGGTTGTTATTAGAACATCAAAAACAGAAATTTTTTTATACAGGTAAAAATTAGTTGTATCTCCCTCCATGGTTGGACTTAACGCAAAAATCACTTCAATTATTCCACCGGCGTCTAATCTTTTAACAAGTGAGTCAATATATAAATCCGATGGACCAATGCCGTCCATGGGCGAAATAATTCCTCCAAGAACGTGATAAAATCCTTTAAAGCTGTGAGTGGACTCAATTGCCATCACGTCTCTAATGTCTTCCACAACACAAATGATACTTGCATCCCTTGACGGGTTGGAGCAAATAGCACAAATTTCTGAATCAGAAATATTATTGCAGATTTTGCATTGCTTCGTATGGGTTTTTAGATCTGAAATTGCGTCTGAAAATGCTTGAATTTCAGCGGTGTCTCTTTTTAATAATTGAAGTGCTAACCGCAAGGCTGTTCTTTTTCCAATTCCTGGAAGTGAAGATAGTTGCTCAACCGCTCGATCCAAATACTTCGAGGGCAAATTCATTATCGTTCAATTTTTGCAGCTAATAAATAGATGACAGCCATTCTTACAGCTACACCATTTTCTACTTGATTCAAAATAATGCTTTGAGAGGAATCAGCTACATCACTAGAAATCTCAACCCCTCTATTGATTGGGCCGGGATGCATGACTACTATTTCTTTTGAAAGTGAATCTAAAATTTCTTTGGTCAAACCAAATTGCATGGTGTATTCACGTAGACTCGGAAATAAGCGAATATCTTGTCGCTCTAGCTGAATACGCAACATATTAGCAACATCACACCATTCTAAAGCCTCTCGCAAATTATGAGAAACTTGAACACCTAATTCCTGAATGTACTTAGGAATGAGTGTTGTTGGTCCACAAACCATAACTTCTGCACCTAACTTTTGAAGGCAATAAATATTTGAAAGTGCAACGCGTGAATGAAGTATATCTCCAACTATAACGACTTTTTTTCCGTGAACAGACCCCAACTTTTCTCGAATAGAATAGGCATCTAACAAAGCTTGAGTAGGATGTTCATGTGTTCCATCGCCAGCATTAACAACTTTTGCCTTGATTCTTTTTGATAAATACAGCGCAGCACCCGGGTTAGGATGTCTCATTACAACCATATCTACCTTCATTGATAATATGTTGTTTACGGTGTCTAATAAGGTCTCTCCTTTTTTTACTGAACTACCCGATGCACTAAAATTTACAACATCAGCAGAAAGACGTTTTTCAGCTAATTCAAAAGAAAGTTTTGTCCGCGTTGAATTTTCAAAAAATAAATTAGCAACAGTAATATCTCTTAATGAGGGGACTTTTTTAATTGGCCGATTAATTACTTGCTTGAAACTATCAGCTGTTTTAAAAATTAACTCAATGTCCTCGAATGTGAGGTCCTTAATTCCGGTTAAATGTTCTACACTTAAATTATTCATTCGTTTCTGCAGGTGTAAAAAGAAAAACTTGATCTTTTCCTTCGGTTTCTTTCCATTCAACGGATACTTTCTCTGAAGCTAGAGTATCAACAGTGAACCCTACGTAGTCAGCCTGAATGGGAAGGTCGCGCTGAAATCTTCGATCAATTAATGTTAATAATTCTACTTTCTTTGGTCTTCCAAATGCAAGTAAAGCATCTAATCCGGAACGAATAGTTCGACCTGTATAGAGTACGTCATCAATTAAGACTACATTTTTATTCTCGATATCAAAATCTATATTCGTAACGCTTGGAATAATAGGTCTTTCGCGTCTTCGGAAGTCATCCCGGTAAAAAGTTATGTCTAAGTTCCCACAAATAACAGGATGATTTAAAATACTTTCAAGTCTATTTTTAAGACGCTCAAGGACATGAATACCCCGCGGTTGAAAACCAATAAGCACGGTATTAGAAAAGTCATTGTGAGTTTCAATCAATTGATAACAAAGTCTTCTGAGTGTTAAATCTACTTGTTTTTCGTTCAGAATAACTTGTCGCTCCATAAAAAACAAAATTAGTATTTTTTTTAGTATATCGAAATGAAAAATAGAGAAAGAATTAGACATTTTGTCATCTTTAGTTTCTTTTTATCTGACAAAATTTCTGAAATGAATAAAAAAATAGTATTGGTTTAGCATTTGAATGAATCTGTACCAAACTACTAATATGGATTTTTCAAAATTTACAATCAAATCGCAGGAGGTTATTCAGCAGGCGCAACAACTTGCTGAGTCAAATGGTAATCCGACAATAGAAAATGCACATGTCTTAAAAGCAATTTTTTTAACGGATAAGGACGTTATTCCTTTCTTATTGAATAAATTAAAAGTGAATACAAAGCTTTTAGAAAGTGCAACCGATAAAATTATTCAATCTTTACCAAAGGTTTCAGGAGGTCAATTGTATTTATCCCAAACAGCAAATTCTGTTTTATCTAGTGCGTTAAAAGAAGCGGAAAAATGGGGTGATGAATACGTTACAGTTGAACTGCTACTTTTGTGTATGATTGATTCAAGTGATACAATTGGATCACTTCTAAAGGATAATAAAATCAATAAAAATGAATTAAAACAAACAATCATGGATTTACGAAAGGGTCAAAAAGTTACTTCAAACAGTCAAGAAGGAAATTATCAATCTTTGGAAAAATACGCAAAAAATTTAAATGATCTAGCTAAAGTCGGAAAATTAGATCCGGTGATTGGTCGCGATGATGAAATAAGAAGAGTTTTACAGATTTTAACTCGAAGAACTAAAAATAATCCAATTCTTATTGGTGAACCAGGTGTTGGTAAAACGGCAATAGCAGAAGGTTTAGCGCACAGAATTATAAGTGGTGATGTTCCTGAAAATTTGAAAACAAAGATGGTTTATTCATTAGATATGGGAGCCTTGATTGCTGGGGCGAAGTATAAAGGTGAATTTGAAGAGCGATTAAAGTCAGTGATTAAAGAAGTTGTAGATGCAGAGGGAGAAATTATTTTATTCGTTGATGAAATTCACACACTTGTTGGAGCAGGTGGAGGAGGCGAGGGGGCTATGGATGCGGCCAATATATTGAAGCCTGCGTTGGCAAGGGGTGAGTTAAGAGCTGTTGGAGCCACTACCTTGAATGAATATCAGAAATATTTTGAGAAAGATAAAGCATTAGTACGTCGTTTTCAGCCAGTTTTAGTTGATGAACCTAGCTCAGAGGATGCAATTTCAATTCTTCGTGGGATTAAAGAGAAATACGAAAATCATCACAAGGTAATCATCAAAGACGCTGCAATTATTGCCGCAGTTGAATTGTCTCAACGCTATATTACAGAACGTCATCTGCCGGATAAAGCAATTGATTTAATTGATGAAGCTGCTTCTAAACTCAGAATGGAAATCAATTCTAAGCCTGAAGAACTGGATGAATTAGATCGTAAAATCCTTCAACTTGAAATAGAAAGAGAAGCATTGAAACGTGAAAATGATTCGAAAAAATTAGAAAATGTTGAGAAAGAATTAGCCAATCTGAGTGAAAAACGTGATGCCTTTAATGCAAAATGGCAAGCGGAACGCGATGTGGTTGACGCGATTCAAAAATCAAAAGAAGAGATTGAGAATTTAAAATTTGAAGCTGATCAAGCTGAAAGAACTGGCGATTACGGTAGAGTGGCTGAAATTCGCTACGGAAGAATCAAAGAGGCTGAAGAAGGATTGGAAAAATCAAAAGTTCAACTTGCTGATATGCAATTGAATTCTAAAATGATTAAAGAAGAAGTTGATGCAGAGGAAATCGCCGAAGTTATCTCAAAATGGACAGGAATTCCTGTTCAAAAAATGATTGAAAGCGAGGTTTCTAAATTGCTTAGATTGGAAGATGAATTGTCAAAACGTGTTGTAGGACAAGAGGAAGCAATCGTTGCGTTATCAGATGCTGTAAGAAGATCTCGTGCAGGATTACAAGATGCACGAAGACCAATTGGTTCGTTTATTTTCCTAGGAACAACTGGGGTTGGTAAAACTGAATTGGCAAAAGCATTAGCAGATTATTTATTCAATGATGAAAACGCCATGACGCGAATTGACATGAGTGAATATCAAGAAAAACATACGGTTAGTCGTTTGGTTGGAGCTCCTCCAGGATATATCGGCTATGACGAAGGGGGACAATTAACAGAAGCAGTTCGCAGAAGACCTTATTCAATTATTTTACTAGATGAGATTGAAAAGGCACATCCAGATGTATTTAATGTTTTATTACAAGTTTTAGATGATGGTCGATTAACAGATAATAAAGGAAGAACGGTCAATTTTAAAAACACCATAATCATTATGACTTCCAATCTCGGGTCGCACGTCATTCACGAACGTTTTGAAAATGCAAAACCTGCTGAATTTGAAAAAGTAGGTGAAAAAGCAAAATTTGAAGTTACTGAATTACTGAGACAAACAATCAGGCCAGAATTTTTAAACAGAGTAGATGAAATAATTATGTTCATGCCTCTAACAAAAACAAATGTTAAACAAATTGTTGAAATCCAATTAAATAATTTGAAAAAACTTTTAAAAGAAAAAGATATTAAATTGGTTGTTACACCAGATGCATTTGAATGGATTGCAGAGGCTGGTTATGACCCGTTTTTTGGTGCTCGACCTGTAAAACGGGTCATTCAGAAACAAGTTTTGAACGAATTATCTAAAGCTTTACTTGGTGGAAAAGTGGACACATCAAAAAATGTTGTTATGGACATTTTCGATGGGAAAGTTGTATTCCGAAAACCAGTCTTAGAATCTGAAGAGTTATAATGAAAAAGGGGGTTCTAAAAAATCCCCTTCAAATTAAGGTTGACAAATCAATGTATCAAAGGTAGGTGAAAACGCCGTCCAAATTCCCAATGCGCCATTTGATATATTACTTGGAACATTAACTGGGGTAGCAAACGGATTTCCAGCAGAATATATTTGATTGTATTTCTTTTCGTAGAATTGAAATTCTTTTTGTCCAAGTGTTGAAAATTTCACAACGATTGTATCGCCTAATTTATAATAGCCGCGTTGTTCATCCGTAACATTTGGATCATTGAAAGACATTGGGTTTTCATACGCAAAATCAAAACTCAAACCGTTGTAAAAACGATCATCAGTAAATGGATTAAATGGTTTCGAAAAACCGGGTGAAGAAACATATTTTACTTCCCATTTATAGGCATTCCCGCCTTGTGGAGCATCGGTTAATTTAGCCCAAGAAAATCCAAAATTTGGTAAACTAGCCTCTGGTTTCCAATACAGGGAGTCTAATTGTTTTGGAGCTAAAATGGTTGATTGCGCCTCGTATGTTTTTCCTCCGTTAATAATTTTTAATGAATAGGTTTTTCCTACTTCTCCAGTTATTTGGTCAGAAACGTAAAAACAAATTGGACTAGCTAAGAGTTGGTCGACACTTAAACCTAATAATCCTGCAACAGTTTCTTCGGTTCCTTGAGGCAAGTTGTTTGTACAAACCTCCAAAAGAGTATCTGTGATAGTGCCATCTGAAACTATTACTGTTGCCCCAGAAATAAAACCATCAATGTAGTTTTGAATATTCGTGCCAGCGTATATATTGTTAGTTTTACTTAATAGAACAAAAGCTGGTGATCCCGTCTCGATGAAGCCATCAACCACCAATTGCTCGCGATACCCTGGAATGTCTATTTTAACTTCTTTTGTACATGATACAAGAATAGCAAGGGAGCTGACTAGAGCAAAAAAACTGTATTTCAAAAATGTTTTCATAGTCAATTAAAATTCAAAGTTCCAAGTAACACTAGGAATGACAGGAAATAAGGTAACTTGTTTAACACTAAGTTTAAAATCACCATTCAAGAAATCTCCGTCATTGTCAACGTACAAAAAGAAAGGATTGGCTCTATTGTAAACATTATAAATGGAGAAAGACCAATTATGTCTAAAACGCTTTTTCACTTCCATTTTTAGCCCTGTAATAGGATCAATTTTCGTTTTAGTGGGTTTGTCATACCACGTAGCCGAAAGGTCTAATCGGTGATAAGGCGCCATTCTAGTTGAATTTCTTGCTCCGTAATTGAAAAGCAAGTTTTGTTCTTGTACATACCAACTCGTTGGAAGCGTTAGTGTATTTCCTGTGGCATAAATAAATGAAGAACCAAAAGTCCATCTTTCACTTAATTTATAGGTTGCAACAACACTTAGGTCGTGGCGTCTGTCATATTTTGCTGGGAAGGGATTCCCTTCATTCAAATCTTCAAATTGGCGTTCTGTTTTAGACCATGTATATCCAATCCAGCCAGTTAGTTTTCCAAAAGCACGTTTCACAAATAATTCAACACCGTATGACCATCCTTTACCAAAAACTAGTAAATTATCTGTATTATCATTTACATTATCACCTGGCAGCGCTCCTTCTCTGTATTCAATAAGATTATTCATACCTTTGTAATAGGCTTCAATCGAAGTTTCCCATTTATCATCATCAAAATTTTTGAAATAACCAATTGAAGTTTGCCAACCTGATTGGGGTTTTGCTTTATCCGTAGTAGGATACCAGATGTCGGTAGGAAGTGAAACAGCACTCAACGAAGTTAAATGGACATATTGATAATTAAAGGAATAACCGGCTTTAATAGAGCTTTTATCTGGCAACATCCATCTGAAAGAAAATCTAGGTTCCAATCCACCATACGATTTAATAACGTCACCTTTGCTGTATTGAATGGTCGAATCAGGTGTTCCAATATCTCCTTTCACGAAACGTGTAAACGGTCCAACTTGCTGGTAAGTACTGTATCGCAAGCCAGCATTAAATTTCCAGTTTTCTGAGAGGTCAAATTCATCCGTGATATAAACAGCTGATTCGTGTGAATACAATTTTTGAGCAAGTCCTGTATCAAAAACAACACTGTCTGATTCTGCTGAAATACTTGTTGGAGTGAAGGTGTGGAATATATAATCAGCTCCCCATTTTAGTTTATGTTTTGTATTAGGATAATATGAAAAATCAACTTTAGCTCCCAAATCTCGAACACCTGAGTTTAAAGAAAATCGAAATTGATCTTGATTGGAACCAAATTGAAACATGTAATCTGTGAATGTTGTTGTAACATTCATAAATAGCTTAGGATTGAAAAGGTGATTCCATCTAAGTGCTGCAATAGCATTTCCCCACGGCATTTTAACATTGAAGTTGTCTTTAGTATTCCCAAAAGAAAATACATCTTTCCCGTAGTAACCACTCAGGAAGAGTCTATCTTTTTTCGTGATTTTATAATTTAATTTGAGATTGAAGTCATAGAAAAAATAACTTGTTCCAGCAAAAGGAGAGGTATCAGGAATTGCCGCTTTCATGATAACATCAATGTATGTTCTGCGACCGGAAACAATGAATGATCCTTTGTCTTTTTTAAGAGGGCCTTCCACAGTAATTCTTGAGGAAATAGCTCCTATACCACCCTTTACCTTAAACGTTTTATTGTTTCCTTCATTCATGTTAACCTCAAGAACTGAAGACATTCTTCCTCCAAAATTAGCTGGCATACCTCCTTTGGTTAAACTAACTCCTTTAACGGCATCAGCATTAAAAACCGAAAAAAATCCGAAAAGGTGAGCTGCATTGTAAACTACGGCTTCATCTACCAATACCAAGTTTTGATCTGGCCCGCCACCTCGAACATAAAATCCTTGCCCTCCTTCAGAAACTGAAGAAACTCCTGGTAATAGTTGAATGGTTTTAATGACATCTACTTCTCCCATAAAGGCAGGGAGAGTTTTAATTTGTTCCATTTCTAATTCTACTTGCCCAAGTTTTGCGGAATTTACATTTTCACCTTTTTTTGCGTTTATTTCAACTTCATTAAGGTTATTTACTGATGATCCTAATTCAATATTGAGTGTGATATCCTTGGTTAGGTCAATTTCTTTAGTAACTGTTGAAAATGAAGAATATTTATAGTCAACGGAATATTTTCCAACAGGAAGCGTCAGAGAATAAAAACCATAATTATTTGTAATTGCGCCTTGTTTTATAGATGCTATGAAAACTTTAGCTCCAATTATCGCCTCTCCATTTGAAGCATCTGTTATATATCCACTCAGTGTTGCTTTTTGAGCGAATGATAAGAATGAAAATAGGAAGAAAATACTAAGGAATGTAAAATTTTTCAAACGATTTTTATTTAAGTGTCAAATATAAAAACAAGAAAATGAGAATAAAGTTTATGAATCGTTAATTAAACAAAAAAGCAATCAAATAGATTGCTTTTTACGGTATTAAAGTTATGATTTTTTAATCTTCATCTTCATCTTCAAGATCTTCTTGCTCTAATTCTCTTCTAAGTTTTAATAGATTTAGATCATCATCCTCATCATCCTCAAAATCATCAAATCTTGTTTTTGGTTTGAATGAATTTGTTTTCGGTTTTTTTGGTGATCCGTCACTATCCCAATCACCTTTTGACTTTTTATCTTTACTCTTCTTCCGAGGCTCAAGCTTGGGGATTACATCAAGTGGCGGTATTTCTGCAGTTCCTTCATTCGGTTTTTTATGAGGGATTTCTTCTTTCTTTTGATTAAAATGCGCAGGCTTATTTTCCCTTTCTCTTGAGTTTCTATTATCTGGTCTTGGGTCAGCTTCTTTAACTGCACATGGTCTACCGTTAAAAGTTTTACCGTCTAATCCGCTAATAGCTGCGGCGCCTTCTTCTTTGGATGCCATTTCAACGAAGGCAAATCCACGAGATTTACCAGTTTCTCTGTCCAAAGCAACAGTTGCTTTTAAAACTTTACCGAATCGCTCGAATTCTTGTCTAAGCTGCTCGCTTGTTACACCAAAATCCAGTTTGGCAACGAAAATGTTCATAATAAATTACAAAAACACTTAATTAAAGATATCATTGAAGTCTAAATTACAACAAATTTTTAAAAATGAATGAATTATCTATGATTTTGATAAATTATTCACTTAATTATGCAGTTACTCCCATCACTTCAGCCATTTTAGCACCTATTTGAGCAGGAGAATCTACAACGTGAATCCCACATTCTCTCATAATTCGTTTTTTAGCTTCAGCCGTATCTTCATCACCACCAACAATTGCACCTGCATGTCCCATGGTTCTTCCTTTTGGTGCAGTTTCACCAGCGATAAATCCAACCACAGGTTTTGTGCCGTTTTCTTTGACCCATTTAGCCGCAATTGCTTCTAAATTTCCGCCAATTTCACCAATCATGATAATCCCTTCTGTTTCTGGATCATTCATAAGTAATTCAACCGCTTCTTTTGTAGTCGTTCCGATTATTGGATCACCTCCGATACCGATTGCAGTAGTGATTCCAAGACCAGCTTTTGCCACTTGATCTGCCGCTTCATATGTTAATGTACCAGATTTTGATACGATACCAATTTTTCCTTTTTTAAATACGAAACCAGGCATAATTCCAACCTTTGCTTCACCTGCTGTTATTATTCCAGGACAATTCGGACCAATTAATCTACAGTCGTATCGTTTAATATATTCTCTAGCAGCAACCATATCTTTTACCGGGATGCCTTCTGTAATACACACAATTACTTTAATACCGCCATTTGCCGCCTCCATAATTGCATCCGCAGCAAATGCAGGTGGAACGAAAATAATTGAAACATCAGCACCTGTTTTATCAACTGCATCTTGAACAGTATTAAAAACGGGTCTTTCTAAATGAATTGTGCCACCTTTTCCTGGTGTAACACCACCAACTAAATTGGTTCCGTATTCAATCATTTGACCAGCGTGAAATGTACCTTCGCTTCCCGTGTATCCTTGCACGATAACTTTAGAATTTTTATTAACTAAAATAGACATTGTAAATTTTTATAATTTGTGTTCAAAAATAATGATTCCCGATTGATTTTAGAGATTTTGTTAAAGAATTTTATTCATTACTAAATTTTTCAATTACTTGCTGAGTTACCCCGGTATTTGAAAAACCTCCATCATGGAATAGATTCTGCATTGTAACGTATCTCGTTAAATCAGAAAACATTGAAATACAGTAATCTGCACAAGCAACAGCGGGAGCATTTCCAAGTGGAGACATTTGTTCTGAGAAATTGATGAATTCAGTAAAGCCTTTGATTCCTTGTCCAGCAGTTGTAACTGTAGGAGACTGAGAAATAGTATTTACTCGAACCTTGTTTTTGATACCATAATGATAGCCAAATGATCGGGTAATTGATTCTAAAAGTGACTTAGCATCCGCCATGTCATTGTAGTCAGGAAATATACGTTGAGCTGCAATATAAGTCAAAGCAACAACAGAAGCCCACTCATTTAAAGCATCATGTTTGTAAAGCGTAGCCAAAGTTTTGTGAAGTGAAATGGCAGAAACATCCATTGTTTGGTTGTAGTATTGGTAATTGCTTTCTGTGTAATGCTTTCCTTTTCTAACATTAGGTGACATTCCGATTGAATGCAGGACGAAATCAAGTTTACCACCTAGAATTTCCGTAGATTGTGTGACTAGATTTTCTAAATCTTCAATATTGGTTGCATCTGCAGGAATGATTTTACTACCCGTTTTTTCTGCTAATCCATTGATTTCTCCCATTCTCATGGCAATGGGCGCATTGGTTAAAACAAATTCTGCACCTTCTTCATTTGCACGTTCAGCTACCTTCCAGGCAATGGATTGGTCATTAAGTGCTCCGAAAATAATTCCTTTTTTTCCTTTTAATAAGTTGTTAGCCATACTCTAAATTTTAAACAAAAATAGTTATTTCACTTAAATCAGGTGAAGATTTTCATTTTGTTTACTAAAAAGAAGTTTCAGATTGAGAAATTTATCATCTGCATATTAAGATTTGTATATTTTTTCTATCTTTGATTAAATTTAAAAATTAGACTATGAAAAAATTATTACTTTCAATTTTGTCAATTACGGCTTTAAACTTTGCTGTTTCAGCGCAATCTTGTACACCAGGAGCTAATTACGCGGATTCAACATATGGTGTTTGGCCAGATACAGTACAAAACTTTCCTCCAGGACAAACAAACGTTCCTTACAGTACAGATTTAAATTTCAAAGTTCCAAGTACGGTTACCGCTGAAGTTGCAGGTAGCGATCCAACAGCTCAAGGTTTTATTGGTAGCCCAATTCAAGGGTTTGTAGTTAATGCAGTTAATGGTTTACCTACAGGATTTAATTATGCATGTAATTTAGCGAATTGTTCGTATGCCGGAGGCGCTAATGGTTGTGCTAATGTTTTTGGTATAAATGGTACAGCGGGTACCTATCCACTAACAATTGATATCACAGCAACTGTATTGGTAACTATTCCGCTGCTTGGCCAACAACCAGTTGAAGTCCCTACATCTTTTAGCGGTTACAGAATTGTTTTAGGAACAGCGGGAACAATTGAGCAAATTATTGCTCCAATCACGGTTACTCCAAACCCGTCTTCAACTAATATTACGGTTGAAGGAATTACAGCTTCAATGAAAGCAACTTCAATTTCTCTTACTAATATTGAAGGAAGAACAGTAGCAACAAAATCTTTGGAAGGGAATGCGAATACATCATTTGATGTTTCTAATTTAAATGCTGGAATTTATTTCGTAAACGTATATCACGCAAGTGGTGTTGAGAAAGTGAAGTTCGTTAAAGAATAAGAATTAAAAGTTCATTTTTTTTGAAAGGTCAGCGAATGTTGACCTTTTTTATTTTAGTGAAACTCCACTGTGAGTCTATTAGTTTATAGGGTAATAAAACTCTAAATAAATTGTTCAATTTTTAAATCCAGCCAATCCAATGTTGATTGATAGAATATATTTTCAATGTCAGACTGAGGAAGATTACTTTCCTCGATAAATTTGCCTATCTCCAAATCACCAAGTGGAAAAGGATAGTCAGATCCCAAACAAACTTTTCTGCTTCCTTGAAGATTCAAAATATATTTAAGAGCATCAATGTCGTGTGTAATGCAATCCACCCAAAATTTCCCAATGTATTCGCGAGGATTAACAGGATTATCAATAGCTACTAAATCAGGTCGGCAATTGAATCCATGCTCAATTCTGCCAATGGTTGGTAAAAAGGAACCTCCAGCATGTGAAAAACAGATTCGTAGATTTGGAAGTCGTTCCATAACACCGCCAAAAATCAATGAACAAGCTGCACGAGAGGTTTCAGCAGGCATACCAACTAACCAGGGTAACCAATATTTTTGTAACTGATCAAACCCCATCATTTGCCATGGGTGAATCATAACGGCCATATTCAATTCCTCACAAGCTTCAAAAATCGGGAAGAACTTTTCTTCACTTAAATTTTCTGTATTAATATTGGATCCAATTTGAATTCCTACTAATCCGATTTCTTTACAACGTTTTAATTCACGAATAGCAGTTTCAGTATCTTGCATCGGGATAGTTCCTAAACCGATGTAATTTTTAGGATATCTAACCACTAAATCTGCAATGTGATCATTTAAAAACTTCGATAATTCCTCACAATCGGATGGCTTTGCCCAGTAAGAAAACAGAACAGGAATTGTACAAACAACCTGAACTTTTGTATGAAAATTATCATATTCGTCAATTCGAAGTTCCTCGTTCCAACAATTTTCTTTAATTCGTCGAAAAAACTTACCGCCTTGCATCATATCTGCAACTCCTTTTTCCACGTGATTAAGATAAATAAAATCACCGTATCCAAATTTTTCCGTCCAATTTGGTAGATGTTTTGGAATAATGTGCGAATGCATATCGATCTTGAGCATATTCAATCTGTTTAAAAAAAAAGCCGGCAAAACCGGCTTTTAAAATTTATCGTTTTCTAATTAGGCTAGAACTTCTTTCACTTTATCGGCTGCTTCTTGAAGTAAAACAGCTGAGTGAACATTTAATCCTGAATCATCGATTAACTTTTTCGCTTCTTCAGCATTTGTACCTTGAAGTCGCACGATAATTGGAACTGGAATAGTCCCCATATTTTTGTACGCATCGACAACTCCTTGTGCAACTCTGTCACAACGAACAATTCCACCAAAAATATTAATTAAAATAGCTTTTACATTAGGATCTTTCAAGATGATTTTAAAAGCTTTTTCTACTCGCTCTGCATTTGCAGTTCCACCTACATCAAGAAAGTTAGCTGGATTTCCACCAGACAATTTGATGATATCCATTGTTGCCATTGCCAGACCTGCACCGTTTACCATACAGCCCACATTTCCGTCTAATTTTACAAAGTTCAATCCTGCTTCACCAGCTTCAACTTCAGTTGGATCTTCCTCGGATACGTCACGCATAGCTAAGTAATCAGGATGACGCATCAACCCGTTTCCGTCAAGGGTTACTTTTGAATCGACTGCGATGATTTTATTATCAGATGTCTTTAAAACTGGATTTATTTCAAACATAGCAGCATCAATTCCGTCATACGCTTTGTAAAGAGAAGCAACAAATTTTGTCATTTGTTTGAATGCTTCTCCTGAAAGTCCTAAATTGAAAGCGATTTTTCTAGCTTGAAATCCTTGAAGTCCTACTCGTGGATCAATATATTCCTTGAATATTAAATGAGGAGTATGTTCAGCAACATGCTCAATATCCATTCCTCCTTCTGTTGAATAGATTATAACATTACACGCTTTTTCTCTATCTAAAAGAACGGACATATAGAATTCACTTGGATCTGATTCTCCTGGATAATAAACATCTTGAGCAATTAGTACCTTATTTACTTTTTTTCCAGTGGCATTGGTTTGTAGTGTAACCAAATGACCACCTAGAATTCCTTGAACTTTTTCTTCAATTTGATCGATTCCTTTCGCTAATACAACACCATTTGAACCTGTTTCAGTAATTTTTCCCTTACCACGTCCACCAGCATGAATTTGCGCTTTTACCACATACCAAGAAGTTCCTGTATCCTCCGTTAACTTCAATGCTGCTGCTTTTGCATCCTCAACTTTGTCAACAACTATTCCTTCTTGAACAGCTACGCCAAATGATTTTAAAATTTGTTTTCCTTGATATTCGTGTAAGTTCATTTTGATTTTTTTAGGATGTAAAAATAAGTGATTAATTTGAAATAGAACTTCACTTTTTTTAAATAATTCATGAAAAATTGAAAACTATACTTTGATTGTTGAATAAGGGAACTGTTTAACAATTCATTCTTTAAAAGTTCATAAACACTTTGAATAACCACACCTGCTAATGTTCTAAATTTGAATCATGATTGTTTTACGACTCAAATTTCTTACATGGATAAAAAACAAGTTTTTGATTACCAGTGTGATTTTTGTTTTGTATGCATTGTTTTTAGACGATTGGGATATCTTTCATTTAGTGAAACAAAACATTAAATTGAAGGAGTTAAATGAACAACGAGAAGCAACAAGATTGAAGTTGATTCAAGCAAAGTCAATGTTGAAAAAACTTCAATCAACTTCAGGTTTAGAAGCCTATGCAAGAGAAGAAAAGTTTTTTAAAAAAAATGATGAAGATATTTTTGTAATTTCGTATGAATAGAAGTTACATTATTTGAAATCGCTAATTCCCATAATTATTCTGTTTTCATTGCTTTTTTCATGTACTAAAGAAGTGAAAATTGATATTCCTCAAAACGAAGAGAAAATTGTTGTTGAGGGTAGGATTTATACGAAGCAATTTCCGGTAGTTTTACTTTCACGAACGCAATACATTTATGCGCCAACTGACTTGAATTCGTATTTGAATTCTTTCATTTCGGACGCTGAAGTATTTATGACAATAGATTCGGATTCAATTCAATTATTCCCCATGAATATCTTGGATCTGCCCGAGGAAAGTATTTATCGCGTTTGTGAAATCTTGGAAATTAATCCGGAAGAAGCACAATTTCTACCAATTAAGGTTTATTCAACACTTGATTCCAATTACGTTGGAAAACTTGGGAAAACGCATAAGCTCTCTATTCGACATGAAGGAAGATCTATTTATGGTGAAACGTCATTATTGAATCCAATAGGGTTTTCAAATTTATATTGGAACCCGAGTAGTGACAATTCTGATTACGGAACATCTGTTGCAAATTTTACCGATCCAACTACTATGTACGATGCGTATTTTTGGGAAGCGAAACGTTTTCATTTATATCAAGGAAAGCCCATTGATAAGTGTTTCAAGCGACCCGGAGGTGGGTATATGAGGGATAAGTTTTGGAATGGAACGTATAGAACCTTAGATTATGGAAACCCTTTAAAACGAAGAGACACAACACATTTGGAAGAATTTAAACGCTATTATCGCAAGTATGATTCGGTTGTTATACGGTTCTCCAAAATTGAATACCAGATCTATGAGTTTTTTCGAACTAGGAGAGAGCAAATGGATAATCAAGGAAGTCCTTTTGCTTCTCCAATAAATGTAAAATCTAATCTTATAGGACCTGCAGTGGGTATTTGGGCAGGATTCTCACCGTATTATGATACACTTGTTTGTATTCCTTAATGACACTTAGTTTTTAATAACTTTATTTATCTTGATTTTGAGCGATATTTGTTTTTGGTAAATTTACTTTGTGCAACAAATTCGCGAAAATTTTTGGGTTAATTCAACTGTACTGAAGGAAGTAGAAGAATTTCTTTCTCAATGGAACTCAGGTTCGGAGTATATAGTAGCACAAACTTCAGGTTCAACGGGAAATCCAAAGTTGATTAAGCTTCCAAAAAGTGGCTTGCGTTTTTCTGCTCAAAATACTATTCAATTCTTTAAATTGAATGAGAACTCCAAAGCGCTTTTATGTTTACCGTTAACAACAATTGGTGCAAAGATGATGATTGTCAGGGCAATTGAATGCAAAATGACTTTGTATATTGATAAATCTTCATCTAACCCTTTACTTGAAAGAGATGAAAAATTTGATTTTGTAGCAGTTACTCCCATGCAATTGACAAATATGTTGAATGAGTCTCTTAATAAGGTTCATGAAATTAAATCGATACTTGTTGGTGGAGCTCCTATGAATGAAAATCTCATTTCTCAGTTGCGGGATGAAAATATAACGGTATATCACAGTTATGGAATGACAGAAACAGCGAGTCATGTAGCACTTAAAAAAGTGGGTTTTGAAACGGATGAATATTACCAAGCTATGCCTGGTATTCGATTTGAGTATGGCAAAAATCAAACGTTGAGAATTCATTATTTGGCGCTTGATGACAAACCAATAGATACGACGGACCAAGTAGAATTACTTGATGAAAATCGTTTTGTTTGGTTAGGAAGAAATGATTTTGTCGTTAATTCTGGCGGTATCAAAATTCAGGTAGAGGAAATTGAAAGTAAGCTTTCAAATTTAATTGGTTTTCCTTTTTTTGTCTTTGGAATTTATGATACGTATTTGGGAGAAAAGTTGATTTTATGTATAGAAACATCTGAAAAAGAATTATCATTTGATTTTCAATTTTTGGGAGTTAAAAAACCGAGGGAAGTTTATTTTCTGAATCATTTTGTCTACACCAAAAGTGGTAAATTGGATCGGAAAGCAACAGTTAATCAATTGAAATTGAATCAATGAGGAAATATTATCAAATTTTGGGATTGACTGAAAATGCGAGCATTGAAGAAATTAAACGAAGTTATCGCAAATTAGCTTTTCATTACCATCCTGATCGAAATGATAGTCCGGGATCACAAGAGAAATTTTTACTCATTCAAGAAGCATATGAAGTTTTAACGGGTAAGAAAAAGATTGCTCAACCCAAGGTTGGTGATTACACAAAACGACGGACAAGGCCTGATGAATCTTGGGAGGACAAGGTGAAGAAAGCACGTGCAAAATACGAAGAAAACAAGCAGTATCAAGAAAAAGTAATTGCCAATTATTTCAAGAAATTGCGTTCTGGGTGGCGCTGGCAATTGAATAAAGTGGTTTGTATGATTGGTCTTGTATTAGCGTTATGTATGTTTTTAGATTTATTTCTTCCCAATCATCGCTCAGTTGAAAATGTGGATCGCTATTCAAAAGAAATATATTCAAGTGTAGGTAGTGCTCAAATTTCATTAATTGAAACGTCTAAGCCTGAAAAATTATGGGTGCAAACTCAGAATTATGGTTTGTATAGGAATAATCGCGAAGTAATTGTTGTTAGGAGTTGGATTTTTCATGCCCCAATAAAAATAGTATCTATTCAAAAATATATGCAATATCAAATCCCAATACATTTTACATTTTTTTGGGCATGGATGTTTGTCATCCCATTATTTTGTTTGCCTTTATTCGTTTGGTTATATAAGAAAAATGATCCTTTGTTTGTAATTACTTATCATGCAAGTGTTTTTATAATAAGCCTTGGTGTATTTTATTTCTTATTCACCGAAGATCGCTGGTTTCATTTGTTGACATTGGGGTTTTATTAGTTTAAAATCTTCAAACTTGGAAGATAATGAAGGCTGAATAAATTCCTTTAACACACAACTTCACCGATGCATCAACGAAAAGCAATCCATTGCAAGAGCTACGGAAAAGTGAAGTAATACCCCCAGCCAAATCAAATTTGATTTTAAACTCAAGATTCCTAATAAAATACCGGCCAAAATAGCACCAAAGGCTTCTGGAAGTGGTTTGCCAAAGTGAATCATGCAATAAGGTACCATCATCACAAAGACTGAATAAAATCCGAAATGCTTTTTCAATGCATGAACCATGAAGCCACGAAAGAAAAACTCCAAGCCAACAAACTGTAAAAAATAAAATGCTTCCCAAATTAGCAAGTGTTTGAAGGAAGCGTTGTTGTATTCCATTTTGTAAAAAGGATAGGTGTGCTGAAATGAATCTGTGTATGAAACAATCCAAACCAGCGGAAGCATAACTAGTAAAAATAGTAAATAGGTTTTGAAGCCAGATGCCAAACCTTTAAAACCAAGTCCAAATTCGGAGATATTTTCTTTGAAGCCCCATTTAATTATGGATATAGGAACCAAAAAATAAAAGAAAAAGGAGCAAAGTGCCCAATAAATCAAATCTAATAACTGAAAATCAGGAAAAGATGAGATTTTCTTAGTTAGAAAAGTAAATTTATTTCCAAGGCCAATTTGATTTATGAAAATCAGAGATTTATCCAGGCTCCCAAAATAATTGATACAAACCAAGGAAAACGTGGAAATCAAAAAGGTGATTAAGATTTTAGGCTTAAGGGGTTGATTATCGGAGTGTTTTAAGATCGTCTCTCTGAAAATTGCTGTAATTAAGTTTGTTATTATATTCAAAATAAAGTAATGAAAAGATAAATCAATAATAGTTGTAGTAATCTATGAGTTTAAAAAAATCTAAGTAAAATAAAAAAGCCACCTAAAGGTGGCTTTAAAAACTTTTTACTGCAAAAACAGTAGAAAAAGAGATTATTTTTTCTTCTCGTCTTTTTTCTCGTCTTTTTTAACTTCTTCTTTTGCCTCAGTGTTTTCAGAAGCGTTTTCAGTTGCTGGAGCTGGAGCTGGAGCTACTTCTTCAGTTTGAGTTGCTTCAGCAGTTGCGTTTTCAGAAGCGTCTTTTTTACCACCACAAGAAACTAATACAGTGCTAGTTGCTAAAACTACTGCCAATGTTAAAAATACTTTTTTCATTTTAATTGAATTTAAGGGTTAATGTTATTTTTCGATACAAAATTATTTGTATAATTCTTTCTGTGCAAGTGTGTTTCAAGAAAAATTGTTAAAAAAGTTAAATTGTATCGTTTTTTTCTAAAAATGCTTTTCGCTTTTTTACGTGAATCTTCATCGTGTCTATTAGTGAATGGGTTTCTTGTACAGTGAGTTTCCGTCCAATTTTGTAGGTTTTTAGCTTTGTCTCTAGGAAAATTCTTTCTCCACCACTAATCCAAGGTGACGATTCCCAAACAGCTTCAAATGAGTTTTCCTTGGGGAAATGAGAGCTAAAACCAGAAATGTTTTCATGAAAAATAATGTGAGCTTTACCGTATTTGAAAATAGATCTTTTATAATCAACACTGAACTCACCAAGTTTAATAAGTTCTTGGCCATAATGTATCCACAAAAAAGTGCGACCAATTCTAAAAAAGTAAAATACCCAAAAAGACAGAAAAATCCATAGAATTATTTTCTCTTGATTTTTTAAATCAAACATATAAAAAGAACTTATAACAAGCACACCTATAACAAACCACATGCTCAACCAACTGCCGAGAAGCATTGTTGTCCAAAAATTCTTGGTAGGTGAAATTACTATCGTTGTATAGTTTGCATGTTTTTTAACACTAATTCTTTCACTGATCCATTTCATGTCGCAAAGATACTACATTCTCTAATTTTTTATTAAAGTAATCGGATTGTAAAACTAATCGAATCAATTAAATGCCACATTAATTATCAAAAAAATCCATCTCCATGAAATATCTTTAACTTTGAAATTCAAATACCAAAAATAGTAGTGCTTCAACTTAATGATACTTGGCAAATATTCAAACACCTAACATTAAGAAGGGTATTGAATTTATTTTCGTTGAAATTGAGTTATTTGATTTCGCAATTTACCAGAAATGCATGGCATAAGGGGAATCCATTTTCATTGAGTATTGAACCAACCACCGCTTGCAATTTGGGTTGCCCGGAATGTCCAAGTGGATTGAAGCAATTTACAAGACCAACCGGTAAACTTGATTTAGAGTTGCATAAAATAATGTTGCAGCAAGTTAAAAAGCATGTTTTTTACATCAATTATTACTTTCAGGGTGAACCGTTTCTACATCCGCAATTTTTGGAATTGATTAAAGAAGCAAAAAAAGCAAAGATTTATACTGCCACTTCCACTAACGCACATTTTATAACGAAAGAAAAAGCTACTGAAATTGTAAAGTCAGGATTGGATCGTTTGATTATCTCCATAGACGGACTCTCGCAAGAAACCTACGAGCAATATCGCGTTCATGGCCAACTTGAAAAGGTAATTGAAGGTAGCAAGTTTTTGGTTGATGCAAAAAAAGAACTAAAATCCAGAACTCCTCATTTGATCTTTCAATTTATAGCTGTTAAACCAAATGAGCATGAAATTCCGGCTGTTTTTTCCTTGGCAAATGACCTTGGAATTGATGAGGTTCGGATTAAAACAGCTCAATTTTACGAGTATGAACATGGAAACCCATTAATGCCAACGAATGAAAAATATAGTCGCTACAAACGAACTAGTTCAGGTAAATTCAAATTGAAAGGCGATCCAGGAAATCATTGTTGGCGCATGTGGTCGGGAAGTGTACTCACATGGGATGGAAAAGTGGTTCCTTGTTGTTTTGATAAAGATGCACAACATGCCATGGGAACATTAAAAGACAAATCATTCCAGGAGATTTGGAGATCACCGAGCTACCAAAATTTTCGTCAAGCTATTTTAACAAATCGAAAAGTAATTGATATTTGTTCCAATTGCTCGGAAGGAACTAAAGTGTGGAATTAAGTTATTTGAGGATACTTTTTGCTGTCATTAG
Source organism: Crocinitomicaceae bacterium (assembly GCA_044237035.1). Taxonomy (GTDB): domain Bacteria; phylum Bacteroidota; class Bacteroidia; order Flavobacteriales_D; family Crocinitomicaceae; genus UBA952. Next base: position 22,989 of record JBIIFU010000003.1, on the reverse strand, counting down.
AAGAAAATCAACTGATTTTGAATAATCTAAAAATTCATATTCTAATCCAATTTTTCTAATATTTCGATAATAATCAGCGTTGTTAATAAAGTAATATTTTTCTAACTGAATAGCGGCTGCTTTTTCTCCAATTTTTTGTCGCAAAAACCACTTTTCAATCAACCTTGCTGTCCGTCCGTTACCATCTTGAAAAGGATGTATTTTAACAAATACTAAATGTAGAAGAGATGCATAGTAAAAGATTTCATAATCATTAAGATTTGAATTAACGATCAATTCTAAATCATGTGAAAATTTAGCTAATTCTTTATCCAATTGTTGAGGATTTGCAGCAATGTATTCTATTTTATCATCACTATTTAGAACAAACATTGGATTTGTTCGAATAAATCCTTGTTGACTTTTGGGTAGTAGATTTTTGGATAAAATCTTATGTGCTTTTTTAATGTTTTCAAGATTAATTTGATTTTTCTCAATGAATTCATATGCAGCATAAAGATCATCTGCCTTTTGAGTATAATCTGGTTTGAATTTTACATGTAAAAAACGGTGTTTAAAATAGCTATCAAAATCAATTTCTTCCCCTTCTATTTTTGAGGAATAAACAGATGATACAGAATTATAAAATTGAAAATAATCAACTGTAAGTTCTTCCTTTTTTAGTTGATTTAACTTTTCTAAAGGAGAGATTATGCAAGATTCTTTAAATTCTTGGATTAGTTGTTCGTTGAGAATTTTGAAAGTCATATTGATTTGTTTGACTATAAAATATTCACTTCACGCTCGAGCGTTACTCCAAATTTTTCTTGAATATCGGAAATGATTGCAGAGGATAAATCATAAATCTGATTACCGGTTGAACCGCCATAATTCACTAACACCAATGCTTGCAATTTATGAACGCCACATGTTCCAATGGTTTTTCCTTTCCAGCCTGCTTGTTCAATTAGCCAACCTGCGGCTAGTTTCTTTTTGCCATTTTCTGCAGGATAAACAGGAGCGTTTGGAATTTTTTCAAGGATTGCATCTGCTATTTTAGCATCCACAACTGGATTTTTAAAGAAACTTCCTGCATTCCCTAACTCTGCAGGATTCGGTAGTTTAGATTGCCTAATTGCGATAACGGCATTGCTCACATCGCGAATAGTAGGAGAGGAAATGCCCATTTTTTGTAATTCTTGCTCAATTGCGCCATAAGTTGTATTAACCTTTCGATTTTTTTCTAATCGAAAACAAACTTCGGTAATCACATATTGATTTTTTAAGGCACGTTTAAAAACACTTTCGCGATAGCCAAATTGACATTCTTCTAATGAAAAACGATGCGTTTCTCCAGATTCTATATGATAGGCTAATAAATGATCAAACACATCTTTTATTTCAACGCCATATGCACCAATGTTTTGCATGGGACTTGCTCCCACACTTCCTGGAATTAAACTCATATTTTCGACACCACCAAAACCATTTTCAACTGCCCAAAGAACGAATTCGTGCCAGTTTTCTCCAGATCCAATTTTAACTAAAACAGAATCTGCTGTTTCTTCCAAAATTGTTTTTCCCAAAATTTCATTTCGAAGAACAATCCCATTAAAATCCGCGGTTAACAATAAATTACTACCACCACCAATAATTAAAAAAGGGAGGTCTTTTGTTTCTTTGAAAAGCATGGATAACTCCTCAGTTGATGAAAATCGAGAAAAATAGCCAGCTTTAACATCTATTCCGAACGTATTAAATGGTTGTAAACTGATGTTTTTCTCAATCATGTCTCAGGATTTAAGTAGAAATTCAATGGCAATCCACTGATTCTTAGTTTTTGAAACTATTTTCTTGAAATACTTTTGTTTCTTGTATCTTCTTAAATTAGCGGTGTAGATTCCAAAAGTGATAACGCCTAAGAATTTCGCAAAACTAGACATAGGAGGGGGGCCATCTACATCAATTTCTTGAATTTCTTGTACGTGATTTGCTACCTCATCTTGCGGAGATAAGTCCAAAAGTGTTTGTTGCAATCTTAATGATTGATCATTATACACACGAACGGCGTCAGTATCCAGAGATTTTGACTTTAAAAGCTTATTTGCTTTAAAATCAAGGTCTTTCAACTCACGAAATAATTCATCCATCGTCATTTTTCAATCTTTTTTAAGAAGGATTTTAATACTGCAAAGATACGATTTTGCTCGGCTTGGGTCAAGCAATAAGGCGGATTAACAAAAATTACATTTCCCAAAGGACGAATCCAAAGTCCATTTTCAAGGAAGAAATGATAGGCTTCATCGCGAATTGAATTAAAGTATGAGGATTCACTTAACGCGTCCAATTCAATAGCTAAAATGGTTCCTAAACATCTAGAAGCCTTAATTTTGGGATGATTTTCTATTTCAAGTAGGAATTTTTCATTATTAGTTGAGATTCGTTCAATGGCTTGCCAAGTTTCCTTTTTTTCCAATAAATCCATACTTGCACAAGCAGCTGCACAAGCCAGCGGGTTCCCTGTAAAAGAATGACCATGAAGAAAGGCTTTTCGTTTCTCGTCACTTAGAAATGCATTAAAAATATCAATTGTTGCTACCGTTAATCCTAGTGGTAGAACTCCTCCTGTCAATCCTTTGGAAAGGCAAACAATATCGGGAATCTCTTTAGTATGATTCATAGCAAACCATTTTCCGGTTCGACCCCAACCGGTCATCACCTCATCAAAAATTACAAGTGTTTTAAATTTTTTAGCAAGTTTAACCAACTCATCTAGAAAGTGAGCTGAATACATTCTCATTCCGGCAGAACCTTGTACAAGTGGTTCAACAATTAGTGCGGCAAATTCATTTGATTTTAAGAGTTCCTCTGCTTGAATAAGTAGATTTATTTCAGCGTTTTTTGTTGGAAAATCGATAAAATCAACATGAAAGAAAAGAGGTTCGAATGGCCTGTTAAAGACACCTCTTTCACAAACTGACATTGCACCAAATGTATCTCCGTGATAAGCTCCATCAATCGCAAGAATCCTTTTTCGATTTTCCTTTTTGTTATGCCAATATTGAATGGCCATTTTTAATGCTACTTCAACGGCGGTTGATCCATCGTCTGAAAAGAAAACTTTTGATAGGGTAGAAGGAAGCTTATTTGCAACTCTTTCGGCTAACTCTATGGCCTTATCGTGGGTTGCTCCAGCAAAAATAATATGGTCAATTTTCTTGAATTGTGTTGAAATGGCTTTGCCAATGTGATTGTTTCCATGACCATGAATATTCACCCACCATGATGAATTACAATCGATGTATTTCTTTCCTCGCTCATCTATCATGGTTGCACCTTTAGCCTTAATGATATGAATAGGCGGTGCTTCCGTCTTTATTTGAGTAAACGGATGCCATACAAATTCTTGGTCTTTTTCAAGTTGATTCATGAAAATAGATTTTTGAAAGATGATTTACCCAGTTTTTCTGCTTCAACAGTAATAAAATCTGTAGTTATTACACTAGCCCATGGAATGTGATGGAAATTGGATGTTGGTGCTTTTAAACGAATGATTTTTTCTGATTCTTCATTCAATTCACCCGTAAATATAATTCCCGCAAGTGATAGATTTTTCGATTTTAGATATTCAATTGAAAGTAATGTGTGATTTATGCTTCCCAGATAAAACCTGGAAACCAAAATAATCGGTAAATTCCATTTTTTTAGAAGGTCTGCAAAAAGAAAACCATCTTCTGTTAGCGGAACCATTAGTCCACCAGCTGGTTCAATTAATAAATTTTCACTGTGAGGAATATTAACCTTAGCAGGGTCTATTGTTATTCCTTCCAATTTAGACGCCTGGTCAGGAGAAAGCGGTTCTTTAAAACAATACGAATTTGGGAAAAATTCAATTTGTTGATTTGTTAATTCCTTAACTTTTTCAGTATCATTATCTTCTTTTGATCCTGACTGAAGGGGTTTCCAATAATCTAATGAAAATGCCTGACAAAAAATTGCACTTACAATCGTTTTTCCTACTTCAGTTCCTATTCCAGCTACTACAATTTTCATAATTTCTAAACAGCTTATTCAATACTTAGTTCTTTTGGTTTGAAATTTATTTCTCCCACTCGAATTCGAGTTTTTTGAATTTCATTATTAAATCGATCAATAATAATCCGAGCCTTATTTGCGTCGTAATGTTGTGCAACCCATTTAATGTATTCATCTTGAAATGTCAACATTACTGTTTTGGTTCGAAGACCACTGAGTATATCGTTTTTAGACAAGGCATTTTTTGAAGCAATTTCAGCAAGTGCCTTATTATTTATTGAAATCCCTGAATAAACAGGATCTGTAAAGGATTCAATTTCAATGACTAACTTATGATTAGTTTGAATGTACATTGCTGTTTTTCTCAACCTGGCGTATGTTGTGTCTGTTCTGGATGTTGGATAGGTATTCATTTCTTTTGGGGTTGGATTTTTCACAACAGTAAATCCATTCCATTCCCCGACTCCAAAGCCGTTAGCATTAATTACAATTGGAGTTTCATTTTTCAAGATTATTTCACTAACCGTGCGAAGTGCAATTGAATCTTTTGGTGAGAGTAGAATTTGTTTTAGTTCAAATTTGTCGGGATCAAAGAGGTCAGAGAGATTTAAGTTTAATGTTGCCGTCAAACGGGGATCTTGATCAATTTTAGAAACATGAAGCATTACTTCATCAGCTGTGCTGGCGATTGCATTGTCGGGTATAGCGATTAGTTTTATAAAAAAGGGTTCAGGATTCTTGGATGGATTAAATTGAAACTCTTGAGTTCGCATATCAAAGGTGCTTGAATCTGAAAAAGTGTAGAGTGAATCTTTAATTGTGTAACTTAAAATATTACTTCCTAATGCGGATTTATAAAAATCTAACTTATCAGTATAAAGACTTAATTTCTCGATTTCTTCGGTTCTGAGTTGCTGGTAATATTGAATTTCCTTCGTTAGGTTTTCGTATTGTTTATATAAATCAATCAGATCAACTTGTTTTTTTCTTTTTTTCTTTTTGTTGGATTTAATAACTGGTCTCGCACTTTGATTTGGTTGCTCACTTTGACTATCCAGTGCTTTTCTTCTGGCTCGTCTAACTTTTCTTGGCGCTTTTTTCTTAACGGTGATTTTACCATTGGAAAAACGCATGTATTTACCTTCTTCCTCTTGAATTGATTTATAAACTGAAGCACGTTTTTCAATCTTTGTTTTTAATTTTTCTTCAATTCCTTTTTTTCCGGAGATGCGTTCTTTTAATTTACCGACATCATTTTTTTCTAAATCGCTTACAACTGAAATGAGTGTACTTCCTCCTGAAAATGTAGAGTCAGGCGAAAGGAATTTCGTGTCACCTGCACCGAAAAGAATGTAATTTTTATTATTTTTTTCAATGACAATAGTTGTTTGTTTTTTCGAGTTGTAACCCCAAATATCAAAATGAAGGTTTGTCACTTTGTTATTTCCAGTTGTGTTCATTGATATTGTGGCAACGCGTTCGGGTGAAATTTCTTTGGTATTGTATTTTTCAAGTTGATAAGGAAATAAACCAATTGCTTTTGGTAAACCTCTATTCCATTTTCCTGATAGGTTTTTTTCAAATTCAGCAAGTAAACCGGCTGTATTTCCTCCCTCACCTGCAGCGACTAGATAGCTTTCAAAATCAGAAGCAACGCCTCCCAAAGCCTGATAAATTTCGTAACATCGATTTTGAATGTAGGTATTTATTGCCGTTGAAAATGCATTCAATATTTTTCTTCGGTCCTCGTCCGTTAAATTTTTGTTTTTTGATAAGAATTCCACTTTTTGTTTGAATGTTAAGGCTGGATCCGTAAAAAGATAGAGTTCTTTAATTGGTTTGAGTGTTGAATCTTTTTCTACAACTGCAATTGGTGGAAGTTCTTTCGTTAAAATCTTTTCAAAATCGTTGTAGTGCGCATTAACAAATGGAGTGTTTTGAACATAATTTGTTCTGCGATCCAATAATACTTTATTCAATTCAAGCACTGCCATTTTATTAGCTAGTTCAGCGAGCAAACCGGGAGGACCTTTTGAAATCTCTGTTTTTCTAATGAATAATAAATCTGGTCGATTGGTTATGATTTGTTCAATGGAATCATAGTTAATCATACCATCATTAAGTATTACTGTTGGGCCAGAATATTCAAAGAACTGTCCAAAATTAGCATTTAGCGATGGGCTTTTTTTTACGATATGAAAAAGACAAGCTCGTTCAAAGGAAAGTAAATTATCGTCCTGTTGGGCAACAGCGGAGTGGCCTGCAACAAGCGATAGAATTATTAACACAATTTTTTGAACTTGTATTTTCAAAACGGAAAAATTCAATTTTAGGAATACAAGTATAATACAATGAAGGCGAAAAGTTATGGAAAAAAGTCAATTCTTATCCATATTGAATTGTGCATTGAAAAATTAATTTTGTTTGCTCGTAAGATTGTTTTTTAGGCCTTTATAATCCACGAGGTGTAATTTCACATAACCCACTGGGATTTTTGCTTTAACTAAAATGGGGATTTTATTTTCATCTGCTGTAATCCAGAAATTGAGGTCCTTTTCGCTTTTGAAAACTCTACCGGTTTGTACAACCGGAACAAATTTGTGGCATTTGAAAGAACCTGCTTTGATTTTTATTACTTCGTCTCCAACGTATTTAATTTTCAAGGTCCAAATTTGATCATCCATAAAGCATTTGAATTCGAAAGTTTTACCGGCTTTCATTCCTTTAAAGTTCATGGTGCGTGCGTAATAAAAAGAAGAAATCATATCTTGAATTCCAATTGGAATTGTCAGTGTTTTCTTTCCATTTGAAACAAGCTTTTTATCTTGATAAAATACATAATCCTGATTAAGAATATAGCCGCCTTCATTTACTCGTCTGTAGAAAAACCAGGGAAAAAGGCCTTTTTTATCCATGTAACTTTCATATTTGTCATTCACGCGATAAAATGAGTTAAAACTCCCTAATGTCTTTCCTGTTCCTTCCACATGAATTAATTCCCGACCTCCAGCTTTCACGGGCGTAGATTTTACCATCATAACTACTTCTCCAGCATCAATGGCGCCATAACTAACTCTATATTTGAGATATTCTCCAGGGGCAAAAGCATTATTAACGACAGTTGGTAAAGTAGATTTTGTTGAACTGCTAACCACAAATAAAACAGTCAGCAATAAGATGGGAAAAATGGTAGTTTTCATATTTCAATTTTTTTTGTCTTTACAAACGATATGCCACTCGAATTTATGGTTATATTCGCAAGTACTATCATGTAAAAAATAAATTATAAAATGGTTACACAACAATCGATTAAGCCCAAGTTAGGTGTTTTTGATTTAAGTATCATTGTTATTAGTCTTGTAATAGGAATGGGAATATTTAGAACTCCCTCTGAGGTAGCATCAAAAGCTGGTACCCCAGAAATTTTCTTTGCTGCATGGATTGTTGGTGCAATCATAAGTTTATTTGGAGCTCTTACATTTGCTGAAATAGGTTCAAGGATCCCAACTGCTGGTGGATTTTACAAACTTTTTTCCATTTGTTACAACCCTGTTTTTGCATTTATGGTCAATTGGATAACGGTAATTTCAAATGCGGCTTCTACAGCTGCTGTTGCGATTATGGGATCTGCTTATATTGCACCCTTGCTTCTTCCTGGAACTGAAGAATCCTTGGCTACGATGATTGTTACTATTGGAACAGTGTTTATTTTATTGGTTATTAATTTGTTGGGAATAAAAATTAGTGCAATGGTATTGAATGGGTTGATGATTATCAAAATTGGGCTAATTCTCGTCTTGATTAGTTGTATGTTCGTTGTTTTTGGACAAGAAACCACAAATGTAATTTCAAAGCCATTACCTGTTGAATCAGATCCGTTGAAGGCGTTTATCATGTGTTTTATTCCCGTTTTCTTTACTTATGGAGGTTACCAACATACGATTAATTTTGGCAGTGATATAGCTAATCCATCTCGGACTTTACCGAAATCAATTTTCATAGGAATAGCCATAATTCTCGTGTTATATTTAACTGTAAATTTTAGTTATTTCTCAGTTCTTGGGTTCGATCAATTAGCTTCGACAAAGACCTTGGCTTCTGATATGATATCTGTGCTTTTTGGTAAAACGGCTTCTGTATTCTTATCTGTTGTTATGTTTTTTGCGGTTATGGCTTATGTTAATGTTTCAATTTTAAGTAATCCACGGGTTTATTTTGCAATGGCTGAAGATAAAGTTCTTCCAAAAGTTTTTATGCGAGTAAATTCTAAAACTCAAGTTCAACAAATTGGAGTAATCGTTTTTTGTGCATTTGTTTTCATTACTTTATTTTACACCCAATCCTTCGAGAAAATCCTTCAATATGTGATGTTTTTTGATAGTATCAGTTTGATTGCTGCGGCTGGTGCAATCTTTATTTTGCGAAATAGAGCGAAAAAACATCAAACTGATGAAACTCAAATTTTTAAATTAAAATTTTATCCATGGCTACCAATGTTATATATTTTGGTTTATACATTGGTTAATATAAGTGTTTTTGTTTCTAATAAAGAAGCTTTTGGATGGGGAGCAGTATTATTTATTTCAGGATTTCCTCTATTTTATTTGATTCGTAAAGCTATTTCCTGATTTTCAAATGAAAAATTACAAAGAGCTTTTTTTACTAAATCCTGCCATCACTTTTTTAAATTTTGGTTCTTTTGGCGCGTGTCCAAAGCCAATTTTTGAAAAATATCAAGAATGGCAATTGAAATTGGAAAGAGAACCAGTGCAGTTTATTGTAAATAATGCTATTGTTGAATTGGAAAATGTTAGGAAAGAACTAGGAGCATTTTTAGGATGTAGCCATCAAGATTTGGTTATGATTATGAATCCTTCTTATGCGATAAATACAATTGCTAAATCATTTCTGTTAAAAAAGGGGGATGAGATTTTAACTACCAATTTAGAATATGGTGCGTGCGATCGAACGTGGGATTACTACTGTAAAAAAGCAGGAGCGAAATACATAAGACAAGAAATTTCGCTTCCGATTCATTCAAAGGAAGTTTTTCTGGAAGAATTTTGGAAGGGATATTCAGAGAAAACAAAAGCAGTTTTTATCAGTCAGATTACTAGTGCAACAGGTTTAATTTTACCTGTAAAGGAAATTTGTGAAGAGGCTAAGAGACGAGGATTGATAACAATTGTTGATGGTGCACATGTCCCTGGGCATATTGGATTGAATTTATCTGAACTTCAAGCGGATATCTATACTGGAGCTTGTCACAAGTGGTTGATGGGACCGAAAGGATCGTCTTTTTTGTATGTGAATAAAGAAAATCAAGCTTGGGTTGATCCTTTGTTAATTAGTTGGGGATATCAAAGTGATTTTCCATCTAATTCAACCTTTATTGATTGTCATCAAACGGCAGGCACGAGAGATTATGCTGCTTTTCTTACTGTTACTGAGTGTCTGAAATTTCGCGAGGAGCATAATTGGGAAGAAGTTTCTCAAAATTGCCGTAAAATGGCGATTGATAATGGATTGAGATTTTGTGAACTGGTTGGATCAGAGCCGTTAGCTCCATTGAATGAAGATTTCTATGGCCAATTATTTAGTATTCCAATAAGAGTGGAAAATCCCCAAGAATTTCAAAAGAAATTATTCAACGACTACAAAATTGAAATTCCAGTGGCAGTGCAGAATGGTTCATCGTATTTGCGCTATTCAGTTCAAGCATTTAATACACAAAATGAACTTGATTATTTATACGACTCTTTGGTTGATTTGAAGAGAAACGGTTACTTATTGAGTTCAGGGAAATAAGCTTCACCAATAAGAATAGAGTTGAATACAAAGTATTGACATTTTACAAGGTCTTTTCCATTTATTTCGCACCAAAAATTATCCATATCGTCAGCTGTCATAACTTCTGCGAATTCATTTTTTTGAGGTTCTTTTGCCTTAATTTTGAACATTCTCAATTTGGTAGTTGTGCCATTTTTCTCTTTCAGAGTCAATATTGTAAATGGTTTTGTTCTTTTTAAGCTATCAACTTGAGTCTTATTTAATTCGTAATTGGCTAGGTTATAATGAATTTTCTTGAAGTTTTGTAAATACCTAAAAACCATCATGGTGTCAATATTTGAAAGTGGTTTTCCTTCGCTAAATACTTTCGGAGTAGCTGTAGAATTATCAATCTTAAAACTCCGCTGAGGTTTATCTAAATTCTGTACTTCTACACTCGCAATTTGACTTTGTTTTAATTCAAATATTTTCGTGCAAACCCATTTTCTTTTATCCGCAAAAAATCGAGGCTCAATGATTCCTCTGATATCTTTTAATTTCATGATCACTGGATTTTTGGCCTTTCCTTCATCAGCTGTTTCTAAAAGCATGATTTGTCCATAATGGTCTTGAGCTGCCGGACCAATGTACCAAGTTTTTTCCCAATCACCGTCTACAAAAATCTCAACTTTAATATGTTGAGCAGTCATGATTGTTGTAAATTTTTTAAGGGATTTTTCTGGTAGATACCCTTTGAATTCGATATTTTTAAATGCTTGAAGAATCATCTGTATATTACTTTGTGAGATACAACCTCCTTGAGCATCTGTCCAAATTTTTCCGTTTCTTTTTAAAGTGATTTTATTTGAAAAAGCATCAGTGATTATAAGTTTATCAACTTTACTTGTGTCAGCAATTCCAAATTCCAGAAGATTCACATCCGATTTTCCACTGCCTTTAATCGTCTTGTAAGTAATAAAACCCAATACGCTTAGGATAGTAAATGATAAAATTAGAAGGATTACTTTTTTCATTCTTTTTTATGATTGAGCATATTTTCGTTTCCGAATGTAGTAAAATACGAACCCAAGTACAATAATTGAAATTACCGGGGCAAGTACGTTAATTATACGAATTAAGCCTGCTTGTTTTTGAATCTTTTGTTTGTTGATGGGACGTAAGTCGATTTGTTTACTTCTAATGTCGATAATTGAATTTTCCCCCATCATATAGTCCACCAAGTTTTGTAAAAATTCTTGATTTCCAAAAATTAGTGGTACATTCATTTCAGCCAATTTTGGATCGTATTTCAAATCGTTGATTCCAATGGGTTTGTACATGAATTTTCCATTTTTACCTTGTATGGAATCGTAAGAATTTTGAAGCCAACTGCCATTTCCGATAAGCAGTACTTTACCGTCCTTGATCCCTTTGTCCATGTATTTTGATTCGGGATTTTTTGCAAATTCATCTACAATTTTATTTTTAAAATAGGACTTAAACTTGCCTTCTACAAGTCCAGCTAAACATAATTTATTGTTTTTATCCTCTGGATTATTTACCAGTTTTGGATTGTTTTTCATTAATCTTGGCATTTCCAAACTGATAATTGGTGCCATACCTTGTGAGTTGGAATTTGTTGAGCTTGTCAAAACAGCCGAGGGAGCAATACTGTCCTGTTTTACGAATTCTACTCTGCTAGCATATTTCAAAAGCACAGGCTCGACGTTTCTTGATATTGGATGACTTGTTGGACTAGCCATTATGTAGTAATACCAGGGAGCTAATGCATTTTTGGCATATGGAAACAGCATAGGCGCACAGTTTGCATCAAGCACGTAATCATCATGCAATTTTAACCCGTAGTCAAAAAGGATTTTTTCCAGTCCAGTATTTAGGCGAGTTGAATAGGTTACCCCATTTGCTTTTAAAGAGTCTTGATTAAAATCTAATGCATCTGCAAAACACATGAGTTTGCCGCCACGCATAACAAATTGGTCAATAACATAAAGATCTTTCATACTAAATGCTTTCTTTGGTCGAGCAATGATTAGACCATCCAAATCATCCAATGCAGATATAGAGTCGTTAATGCTAACATCTTTTATTTTGTAGTAAGGTTTTAAAAGTGATCTCGCTCGAATCGTTTGCGCGTAGGTGAGTTCACCATGACCTTGTAAAAAGCCAATTTTTGGTTTTGTTTTTTGAACTGATCTACGTAGCGAACTAACTAAGTTGTATTCCAGATTATTAATTGATTGATCAATAATTTCTGTCATTTCGTTTAAATCTACTGGTTTTCCGCTTTGCGATCCAGGTAAAAATTGAATAATATTAACAGTTGTACCTCCGTAATCTATTGTAGCTCCTGGCCAAAGCAAAAGTTGGTTTTGAGAACCGTCTTTCATGTAGGAGACATCCAACGGAATAATTCCTTTGCCTTCGTCATATAAATTCTTGAAAAGTTCTTTCTTTTCTTCATCGGAGCCTTTATTTGGATCAATGAAGATGTACTCAAGTCTATCTCCGACAATTGCTTTAAATTCTTTTAAACGATCTTCCAACGTATTTCTAAATAGTCGGATTTCAGCAGGTAAATTTCCGTCTAAGTAGATTTTTATGCTCAATCGGTTTTCAAAATTTGATTTGTTCTCAAGAAATTTGACCGTTCCTGGCGAAAGTGAATAACGTTGGTCAGAGGTGGTATCAACACGCAAATATAAATAGGAACCTAAGACATTTACTAGAATTAATCCAATGGCAAGAATGATTAAAAATGTCCAATTAAATAATTTATCAGTTAATTTCTTCATTTTCATTTTTTAAGAGATTTTAAAACTGTCATTGCTGAAAAAAGAAAGAAACTAATTACACTAAAAAAATAAAGGAGATCACTTGAGTCTATAACTCCCTTTTTAATCGAATCATAATGCGTTGTCATACCAAACGATCGAACAATTGTATCAAGATCGCCTAGTAAATTATAGGAGCCGAGTAAATTAAATCCATCGTAGAATAACCAACATAGGAACATGGACAGGATAAAAGCTACAATTTGACTTGATGTTATGGAAGATGCAAAAATCCCAATCGAAATGAAGGTTGCTCCTAATAAAATTAGACCGATATAAGATGTCAAAGTAGCACCAGTATCAATAATTCCAACTGGTGAACCTAGGTAATACATAGTGAAATAATAAAATAGGGTAGGAAGTATCGCTATTAAAAGTAAGGTAACAGCTGCTAAATATTTTCCAAACAATAGTTGTATGTCTGAGATAGGTCTTGTAAAAAGTAATTCAATGGTACCTGTTCTTCGTTCTTCTGCAATTGAACGCATGGTAATCGCAGGAATTAGAATTAAGAAAATCACAGGTGAAAGATTGAAAAATGGTATCAAATCAGCTTCAACTCCTTCAAGTAGGTTTGTGTTGTACGAAATTACCCAGTGGAATAGACCTGAGGAAATCAAGTAAATAAGAATGAAAACATAACCAATGATGGAGCTTAAAAAACTCTTTATTTCTTTTAGATAAAGTGCCAACATAGTGGTTCAAAAATTTGCATCAAAGTTAAGATATAGGCTTGAAATAATTTTCAAATAAATCACAACTTTCTGAGAGTTATAAACGAAGAATTTAACAATTTGGGGAGTGAATCAATACAAAATCACAATTAAAAAGTTAGTAAGCTTTAACTACCTCAATAAATTAACATGACCTGCATAAACTCTATACGATTCTTCTTTCTTTAATTTGAAATAGATTTTCCAAGTATATGATCCGTCTTGGCATTTAATACCTGTGGTTAATCCGTATGTGCCATCCCAGCCATAGTCTTTATTTTGGCTTTCAAAAAGTAGTTCGCCCCAACGATTGAAAATTTGGAATTTGAAAGTAGATTCATCTATCACGTCATTTATTACTGGTAAAAATTCTTCATTTGTTCCGTCTCCATTTGGAGTAAATGAGTTTGGCACATAGAATACTAATTCCTCATTAATAGTAATCGTGAAATTAGCACTATCCACACAACCAAATTCATTGGTGGCGTACATTGTAACATAATACTCCCCAATATCATCATAATCATGTATAGGATTAACAGCAGTACTAGTTGAACCATCTCCAAAATTCCAGTCAAAAGTTTGTGCACCAACTGATTGATTGATAAATACAGCGGTAGGGTCATCTACTAGTAAGTTTGGATTTTCAACTGTAAAGTCTGCTATAGGATTAGCGGCAACACATACGAGGTCATCTATTGTTTGAGACATTATACAACCATTTGTTGCGGTTACAGTCAATGAAATATCGAAACAACCTACGGAATTATATTGGTAATCTGTTGAACCATTTTGATAAGAATATCCGCCATCTCCAAAATCCCAATAAAGATCTGTATTCGGTGCATCAACAGTATCTGTAAATATAATATTCACAGACTCACATGCAACAGTTTCAGAAACAGTAAATCCAACCTCTGGACTTGGAAGTATCGTAATGCCTTGACTAACAGAGTCAATACAGCCAGTAGCGATATTAGTGGCAGTTAATGTGATTGTGTAGGGTCCAACATTTTCATAAACATTGGATGCGTTTACGGTTTGTGCTGAATTTCCGTCACCAAAGTTCCAATTGTATGTGTTATTGCCGAATGTATTATTTACGAATAAGATTGGAACATCATCACATGTTGGGTTATTTTGGATCGTAAATGCTGGAACTGGAAGCGGATTGACTGTAACATCAATTTGATATGGACCAGCAGGACAATTGTACGTGTTTGACACTGTAGAAATATTATAGGTAACAGTTTGAGCTGTTCCTGTTGCATTGACCAAGATGTCGTTTATTGATGCAGTTGTTTGTACAGGAGTTACTGTTTCACCTTGAATATTGGTATTAGAAACTGCCGACCATTGGAAGGTTGCTGGAATGGTCGTAATGAAATCAATTTCAAGCGTATTTTCAGAACAAATAGTCACATCAGGATTTAATAAAGTTGCTGTAGGATTTACAGTGATTGTGAACGTTTGATTATTCCCTAAACAGGTATAATTGGCATTTGTGAACGAAGATTGAACAGCGATGGTAGTAATAATTGGATTTGTAGTTGTATTTACAGCAGTGAAGCTTCCAATATTACCCGTTCCATTACTAGCTAAGCCAATATTTGGATCTGGATTACTCCATGCATAGGCTGTACCTGTTACATTACTTGTAAATACGATTGGAGTGGTTGTTTGATTATTGCAGAATACTAAATCTGCAGGATCTACCATATCCGGAATTGGATTGACTGTAATGGTAAACTGTTGATTGCTACCTGTGCAACCAACACCTTGATAGGTAAAAGTTGGTGTTATCGTAATATTCGAAGTTATTGGATAGTTAAATGGATTATCGGCTGTGAACGGAGCAATATTACCATTTCCTGAAATCCCTAAACCTATATTGGTATTGTTATTTGACCAAGCGTAGGTTGTACCATTGATATTACTACTAAATGGATTCACGACTACAACATCACCAATACAAAGAACCATATCACTTGGATCGGTCATAATAGGGCGAGGTACAACGGTAATTGTAAATGTTTGGGCTTGTCCAACGCACGTATCTTGTGGTGTATTACCCGTATTTACTATGATTGGTGTTACGGTGATATTGGCTGTTTGAACTAGGTTTGTGTTATTAATAGCATTGAAACTTGCAATGTTTCCATTACCATTAGCGGACAAACCTATGGAAGGATTATCATTGGACCATTGATAAATTGTTCCTGAAATACTTCCGATAATTTGAATTGGTAAAATTGGATTGCCAGCACAAAGAACTTGGGCGTTGTTACTAATACTTGTTATTGTTGGTGTAGGTGTAATAGAAATAGTGAATTGCTCAGGTGTTCCAGTACATGTCAATCCATTTGCCGTGAAGGTTGGGGTTACAGTAAATAAAGAAACATTAGCTGTATTTCCTATATTTAACCCCGTAAATGAAGGAATTGAGGTGGTATTTCCAGATGCTTGATTAAATCCAGTAGTTGTGTTATTGTTCGTCCACGTATAGTTTGTATTTAGAACATTCGAAACAAAGTTGACTAGGTCAGTCTGATCACCTGTACACACAATTTGATTTGGTGGATCAGTCATATCTGGTGTTGGCACAACCGTAATCGAGAATGGTAGTGGTGTGCTAGTACAAACTGTATCTGGATTAAGTAGTGTAGGGTAATAATAACTTGATGTTACAGTGTAATTGGCTGTAGTTACTGCTGTAATTCCTGAATTGGTTGTAAAGGAGTTCAAGTTACCAGTGCCAGAAAGAGGATTAGAGGTTGATCCTAAGTTAGTAACAGTTCCC
This sequence comes from Crocinitomicaceae bacterium, assembly GCA_044237035.1. Lineage (GTDB taxonomy): Bacteria > Bacteroidota > Bacteroidia > Flavobacteriales_D > Crocinitomicaceae > UBA952. Next base: position 6,841 of record JBIIFU010000003.1, on the reverse strand, counting down.
CAGTTATAAACAATCGCACCACTTCCTGAAACATTTGTTCCAAAATTGACGGTAAGCGTATTGCCACCTCCACACAAGGTTTGTCCAACAGGGTTAGCTGTTACATCAGGACTTGGAAGAACGGTTATTGTGAATGTAGAAATATTTCCGAGACACGTATCTCCGTTGTATATGTACATTGGCTGAATCGTAATAGTTCCTATAATAGGTACATACGGATTCGGTAAATTTATTGGGTTTGTTCCAATGAAAGATGGTATTGTACCAGTTCCACTTGCAGGGATACCTATGTTTGGATTACTATTCGTCCAATTGTAAATCACTCCAGAAACAAATGGGTTAGAGTTAAATACCACTGAAGTTGTCGGTGATCCAGAACAAACAATTTGATTTTGAGGAGTTACCACGTTCGGATTAGGTATTACGCTAATCACAAAGCTTATAGGATTACCATAACACGTATCAAGATTGTTATTAAATGCATAGAAAGGTGTTACGGTTATTGTTGAATTCAACACACTTGATGTACTGTTAGTTGTAGTAAATGGAGGTAGGCTAGTTCCTGTACCTGAGACAGGTAGTGATCCAATGGCAGGAGTTGAATTTGTCCACAAGAAGTTTGCTGATGCGAAGTTGCTGTTTAATGGAATTTGAGGAGTTACTGAATTCGCACAGAATGTTTGATTTGCAATTGAACTTACGTTCATTGTCGGTACAACATTTATTGTAAATATTTCAGCTGGTAGGCTCGAACAGCTTACCCCATTGTTAACATAAGTTCCTGTTACTGAGAAATTCCCTGAATTTATTCCATTTGTTGTATTCAATCCGGTAAATGCAGGAATATCTCCTGTACCTGAAGTACTTATTCCAATTGTTCCATTGGTGTTACTCCACGTATATTGAACCCCGTTAACATCGCTTGTGAAATGAATTAAATTCGTTTGCGTATTCACACATAGCGTGGTATCGTCAATATCAGCCAAGATTGGTCGAGGATTGATTGTAATTTGGAAGGTCTGTGGAGTTCCAAAACACTGATGACCTGATAAAAGATTGGTAAACCCTGGTGTTACTGTTACATCTGAGGTTTGCGGTCCACCAGAAATATTAGCAGGATTGAACGTTATGTTTCCATTTCCACTTGCTGGAAGGCCTGTAGCTGTATTGGTATTTGACCATGAATAACTAGTAACGACAACTCCAAGTGCTGAGCTGAAAGTAACACTTACCGGTTGATTTGGTGATGGATTTTCACAAACAGTTTGATTCGCTACAAAATCAACGGTTGGAACAGGATCAACAGTAATGTCAAAGATTTGCGGAACACTTGTACAAACTACTCCATTGTTGGTGTAAGTTCCTGTTACCGAGAAGTTACCAGTTATTGGATCATTTGTCGTGTTAGTTCCCACAAACGAAGGGATATTTCCAGAACCACTAATACCAATACCAATTGCTCCATTAGAGTTTGTCCAAGTGAACTGTGTATTTGTTACATCACTCGCGAAGTTTATTGAAGCAACAGTTGAATTCGCACAAACCGAGGTATCATTAATTGTAGAAATAACTGGTGTTGGGTTTACAATGATTTGGAATGTTTGCGGTGTTCCAGTACATTGATTACCTGTAATTGGATTGATGTATGTTGGAGTAACGGTAATATTTCCAGATAGAGGACCACTAGTTGAGTTCGTGGCATTAAATGTAATATTTCCAGAACCTGTTGTTAACAATCCAATATTTGCATTAGAATTAGTCCAATTGTATTCGGTTCCTGCAACACCAAGCGAAGAAGTAAAGTTTACTGAAACAGTAGAACTTTCACAGACGGTTTGATTCGCTATAAAATCAACGGTAGGAACTGGGTCAATAGTAACATCAAAGCTTTGTGGAGCACTTGTACAAACCACGCCATTGTTGGTATAAGTTCCAATCACAGAGAAGTTACCCGTTATCGGAGCGTTTGTAGTGTTTGTTCCAACAAAAGCAGGAATGTTTCCAGAACCACTAACACCAATACCAATTGCTCCATTAGAGTTTGTCCAAGTGAACTGTGTATTTGTTACATCACTCACAAAGTTTATTGCAGCGATAGTTGAATTCGCACAAATAATTTTGTCTGTAATTGGAGTAATTACTGGAGTTGGATTGACAACGATTTGGAAGGTTTGAGGAGTTCCTGTACATTGATTACCTGTAATTGGATTGATGTATGTTGGAGTAACGGTAATATTTCCAGATAGAGGGCCACTAGTTGAGTTTGTGGCATTAAATGTAATATTTCCAGAACCTGTTGTTGACAATCCAATATTTGCATTAGAATTAGTCCAATTGTATTCGGTTCCTGCAACACCAAGCGAAGAAGTAAAGTTTACCGAAACAGTAGAACTTTCACAAACGGTTTGATTAACAACATAATCGATTGTTGGAACTGGATTCACGCTCACTTCAAAAGCTTGAGGTTGACCGTAACAATAAACGCCATTGTTTAAATAAGTTGGAGTGACAGTAATCGATGTCGTGATCGTTGAATTTGTTGTGTTTGAAGCAATGAAATTGATATCTCCTGAACCTGATGCTGGAATTCCAGTTGAAGTATTGGTATTTGTCCATTCATAAGTTACTCCATTCATTCCAGTTGTTGAAAAATCAATCAGTGAAATTTCATTGTTACAGAATGTTTGATCTGGCACCAAACTCATTATTGGAGTTGGGTTGATCTCAAAATCAAATGTCGTTGGATTTCCGAAGCAAGTAAGGTTGTTAGAATTATAAGATCCAGTAATAGTAATCGTTGAATATACCGGAATTGTTGAATTGTTCACAACTGTAAATGGATTAATATCTCCATTTCCTGAGGATGCTAGACCGATTGAGTTATTGCTAGCTGTCCAGGCAAATGAAACATTCGAGTTAATAGTACTTGAGAATGATACAAGAGTTGATAAGTCTCCATTACAAATCGTTTGATCATTTACTGGATTCACATTTGGCAATGGTAATACGGCAATATTTACAATTGAATCTGCTCCAACACAAGTTACGTTGTTATTGGTAAAGGAAGGCGTTATGGTAAAGTCTGAATTTATTGGGTCAAGAGTCGTATTTGTTCCTGTGAAAGGAGTGATGTTTCCACTTCCAGTAATTGTTGAACCAATTAGCGGATTTGAACTTATCCAATTGTATTGTGTTCCGTTTACTGGACCAAAAACAGGAATATTAACGGTTTGAGTATTTGCACAGACCACTTGATCTTGAAGACCATAGATAGATGGTATTGGATTTACCGTAATTACAAATTGATCTGGAGTTCCAGGACAAGCAATTCCATTGTTTGTGAAGATTGGTGAGACACTTATATTTCCTTGAATCGGCGCAATTCCATTATTCGTTGCTGTAAATGAAGGAATCGAATTTGTTCCGCTTGAACCACCGCCTATCCCCGTGTTATTATTTGTCCAGTCAAAGGTAGTTCCTGGGATTGCTCCAGTGAATAAAATTGCTTGTGTATTAACGCCATTACAGTAGGTAACATCAGCTGTTGGTGTAACTGTCGGTGTTGGATTGACAAAAACTACTAAGTCAAACACTGGACTCGAACATCCATTTACTGTTGAGGTACCAATAACTGAATAGTTAACTTCTTGAACTACAGATGAATTATTGGTCAGTGCATCGCTTATTACATCAGATGATACTACCGAAATACTTTCTCCAAGAACACTAACATTTTGATCAGCATACCAATTAAAGGTTACAGTTGTGTTTGCAATTAAATTTAAATCAACTGGATTGCCACTACAAATCGTAACTGTATCCTCATTAAGTAATGCTAATGGTGGTTTAACAATAATCGCGATAGTTTGAGCTGCTCCCGCACAATTTCCATCAATGGATGTTGGGAAAACACTATAAATCACAAGTTGATTGACTCCTGTGTTGTTGATTAATAAGTCATTGATAATAGGTCCATTATTAATATTGATTGATTCACCACTTACATCTGGATTATCAATGGAAGTAAACCAACTAAATATCGATGGCACATTTGCATTAAGAACAGCATTTACCGCAGAACCTGAACAAATTTCAAGAGTACTTGGGAAGGTCATCGTAATATCAGGCATTACAGTAACAACAAAACTAGAGTCTGGCCCTTGACATCCTTCAGGCCAAGAAGTTGGTGTAATTGTGAAAGTTACAGTTTGTGGTTGTGTTGAATTATTCGTCAATGTATTTGAAATCACAGAAGATGTCTGAGGAAGGAATACTTCACCCGAAACATTCGGATTATCGGTTCCCACCCAAACATAGTTTGCAGGGATGTCTGTTCCAAGATTTACTGTGAACGAATTTCCATTACAAATAGTGAAATCCGCAATACTATTAACGTGAGGAAGCGGATAAACAACCAGAGAAATAGTATCTGAATTCAACGCATTACATCCGCTAGCAGCATAGGTTATATTTGCGAAGTAATCATAGGTGCCAGGAACATTTATCGGTGTTGGATTATATGTCAATTGATTTGCTCCAGGAATTGTTGTCAAAATGTTGTTGGTAATGTCATACCATTGAACAGTGTATGAACCAACACCTCCACTCAATTGAACTGAATAAGGAGATGACAAAGTTGATTCAGCACAAACATCTAATCCATCAATTGGTTGAAGTGTAATTATTGGATCATCGTAAACTTGAACATTAGCGATAGAAGAAATTAAATCACTACAACTTCCGTTAGGGAAAGAAATCACACAGTAATAAAAATAATTTCCGGCTATGCTGCTACTCGGAGCTAATGAACTTGTTGTTGCACCAGCTATTGCTGTTCCACCAATTGAGCTATTTGTTGTGTTACTATACCATTGATAGGTAGCTCCAGGTATTCCGTTTATGTATGAAACGTTTAATGAAGAAACTGTTCCTCCTATACACAGAGCTTGAGTTTGGAATGGTAAACTTGTAATTGATGCTTGCAAATAAGTTTGAATAGGAATAACATTGGAAACATTTCCACAATTTGAACCACTTTGGGTAATGACACAATAATAATAAACAGTTCCAACGGTATTTACAGGAGGTGTAAAGTCCGCAGAAGTGGCTCCATTTATAAGTACACCATTTGAATTACTATTATTATTGTTACTATACCATTGATAGCTAACTGTTCCTGTTCCACCAGTTACAGTGGATATAATTGGTAAAACATTAGAACTAAATTGACAGTAATTTTGAGAAGCCGAAGCGATAGAGACAATTGGATCTTGAATCACAACAATTTGAGCAATACCCGAGGTTACCATATTACAACCACTTCCAGAAAGTGAAACTTCCACAAAGTATTCAAAGGTTCCAGTTGAATTAAATGCAGCAGGAGTGAATGATGAAGATGTTGCTCCAGTAATTGGTGCATTTGGACTACCCACTGAATACCATTGATAAGATGCACTTCCTGTTCCATCAATATAATTTACGTTTAATGCCAAAGGAATGGTTCCACCTTCACAAATCGTTTGATTTGCCAAAGGTTGAACAGATAAAGAAGGATCCGGATGAATCACAATTGTGGCAACACTTGATGTAATATCAGTGCATCCACCAGTTGGAAAGGAAATCACACAATAATAGTAAACCGTTCCAGCAGTTGAAGTTGGAGGTGTGTATGAACTAAGATTTGCTCCAGTAATTACTATTCCACCAGATGAGCTGTTGGTTGTATTGCTATACCATTGGTAATTTGCTGTTCCTGTTCCATTAATGTATGACACAGACATTGCTGTTGTTGTTCCCCCCACACAAACTGTTTGCGGTCCAAAATTCGTTGAAGTAATTGTTGGTTGAAGATTTACATCTACCACTGCTACTTGAGAAGTAACACTACAGTTAGCACCACTTTGGTTTACAACACAATAGTAATAGAATGTTCCAACACTTGTAACTGGAGGGAAATAAGTATCTGCTGTTGCTGAAGAAATTAAAGTTCCACCAGTATTGCTATTAGTTGTATTCGAATACCATTGGTAGGTGTAAGTTCCGGTTCCGCCTGTTGCTGCAACGAAAAGAGGCGTAATAGATGGTGAATTTTGACAATAAGAAGTTGAGATTGGTTGTGTACTTACGACAGGATCAGGGATTACTTCAATTTGAGCAATAGCAGACGACATTACATTACAGCCACTTCCACTCAAAGTAACGTCTACATAATATTCGTAAATACCTGTTGCGGTGAATGCAGTTGGTGTGAATGTTACTGAAGTTGCTCCTGAAACCGGTTGATTTGTTGTTCCAACCAAATACCATTGGTAAGTTGGTGTTCCTGTTCCATTGGTATACGCAACTGTTAATGGCGTTGGTATACTTCCTCCAACACAAATTGTTTGTGTGGCAAGAGGGGGAATTGTAATCGTTGGATCAGGATTTACGGTAATGCTTGCAATGTTTGATGTAATATTTGAACATCCACCAGTTGGGAAGGAAATCACACAATAATAGTAAATCGTTCCAGCAGTGGTTGTTGGAGGTGTGTATGAACTAAGATCTGCTCCAGTAATTACTGTTCCACCAGATGAGCTGTTTGTTGTATTGCTATACCATTGGTAATTTGGAGTTCCAGTTCCGTTGATATAAGAAACAGACATTGCTGTAGTTGTTCCCCCCACACAGACTGTTTGCGGTCCAAAATTCGTTGAAGTAATTGTTGGTTGAAGATTTACATCAACAACAGCTACTTGAGAGGTAACACTACAGTTCGCACCACTTTGGTTTACAACACAATAGTAATAGAATGTTCCAACACTTGTAACTGGAGGGGAATAAGTATCTGCTGTTGCTGAAG
>JBIIFU010000048.1:0-17207 GCA_044237035.1 Crocinitomicaceae bacterium | reverse complement strand
CATCGCTAATTATGGATATTGGAGGTGGTAGCACTGAATTCATTTTAGTAGATTCTAATGGTATTCAAGAAAAAATCAGTCTGAATATTGGCGTTTCAAGAATGTTACAACTTTTTTCATGTGATGATCCCATTCGACCTGAACAAGTTTTAGAATTAAATCAATGGCTCGAGGAACAAGCTGCTGGATTTTTCAATAATCTCAACGTTTCTCGTTTGATTGGTGCTTCGGGTAGTTTTGAAACGTTTTATGAGTTAATTCACAATACTACAATTCCATCCTTGGATGCGGCTATAGAATTGCCCTTTACGAGTTTTTATGTTGAATTAGACCGATTAATTTATTCTACTCAAGCTGAGCGTGATATAAATCCATGGATTGTTCCAATTCGCAAGAAAATGGCACCTTATGCGGCGGTAAAAACAAAATGGGTAATTGACAAACTAGGCATTACTGAAACTTATTTATCACCTTATTCACTAAAAGAGGGGGTGTTATGATTCAATTATTTTTATCAACTAATTTGGATTCAATTATATAATTCTTTAAACTTTTTTACTAACTTCGTAAACAAATTTAAAAATAGTAGTATGAAAATTGTAAAATTTAGTGCTGTATTACTTTTAGCAAGTGCTACAGTTGTTTCATGTGGAGGTGAGAAGTCAGCGCCAGCGGCGACGAAAAATGAAGTAAAAAAATCGCCAGATCAAGAAAATAGTGAAAAACTTGTTGGAGTATTTTTCGCTGATGATGAGCAGAAAGAGGATGGTTCTATGAAAGATGTGACATCTGAATATTTTAAGGATGGAAAACTTGTAATGAAAGCCACTATTGAAACTACAGATGAAAATGAAGAAATAACTGAAATTACGATGGAAATTTCAGGGACATGGAAAATTGAAAATGGATATATTAAGTCAATTGCAGAGAAGGTAAAGTCTGATCCTGAAATGCCTGAAGAAGCTCAAAAAGAAATGATAGCAAATATAAACAAGACTAATTCTGCAGATAAAATAATTGAATTAAATGATCAAAAATTAATTACAGAAAATGCAGATGGTGAAAGAAAAACGTGGAAAAGACGAGTTCAATAATTTACAATAATCTTTAGAATAATAATGAGCTGTTTCAAATGAGACAGCTTTTTTTGTGTACTAATAAAGTGAAATACATTTCAAATTTTTTAAGAAAAAAAATCTACTTGCAATTTATATCGATTTTATATTCAATCTGAAATCAATAATTAAGCGGTTTATTTGTAACTTATTTGCTACATTTGATGAAAAAATATTAAAAATATGAAAGTTAAAAAAATTAGCGTTACAATGATTTTATTTGCAGCGTCATTAGTTTCCTGTGGAGGAGAAAAAGCTTCAAATAATGCTGGATCGTCTAATTCTTCTGTGAATAATAAAGAGGTTAATACTCAGGAAATAGAAAAAAAATCAGAGAATACTTCTTTTGATCTTAGCACTCCAACTAAAGCTATTGAATCATTTATCAGCTCTAGTCAAGAACAGAATCCTGAAAAACTAAGTGAATGTTTTTCAGTAAATTGTGAAAGAGAATTTCAAATGATTGTAAAAAAAGAGATGAAAGAAAAAGACCTTAAAGAGTATAAAGAATTTTGTACAGGAGCAAAGGTTATTGAGGAGAAAATTGAAGGAAATGGAGCTACTGTTAAGGTTAAATTTTCAAGAAGAGATGAAGATATTAAACTTGAATTAGTTGATGGAAAATGGAAAATTGTTTCTTTCTAAACCAATTTCAACTTAAAAAATTGAATTAAAATAAATTAAAAGCTGTGATTAAGTCACGGCTTTTTTTAATATACCATGTGACGTTCTTTTTTCTCTTCAAAAATGTCATCAATTGTAATTAAAATACCTGTTTCCTCTACATTTCCAAAATCTGGATTTACGGCTGTACCAAATGTTTTCATTGTGGGAGAAAGGTGCATGTATATGTTTACCAATGGAGGTATAAACTCCCCATTTTCACGAACATAGGTGTTTAATATTTTAATCCCATCCTTAAAATCTAATCCTTCTAATTGTAAATCAAATTTTTCACGATCATAATTTTGAATCAACGGATTGAAAGGCTTCATAAGGTGCTCGCGATCTGGAAAATAATGATGCATAAAATGCAATAGAAAATCTCTGCATTCTATATTGTAAGTAGGATACATCGTCACCTTACCAAAGAAATAACGAATATCAGGATACATTACCACAATTGCTCCAAGTCCATCCCAAATATTATCCAACGCAAACAAACCTTTTTTAGGATTGGTAGTTGCCTGAAAATTGGGCTGAATCCAACTTCTTCCCAATTCAATAGTAATCGGAAGATAATCAAATACAAAATGAGAACTGAAATCAAAATAATGTGCCGTTGATAGGTGGATTTTACCTAAATCATCAATGGCTTTCTCACAACGAATAAAACGATATCCCCCAATTATCTCCTGATCTTCAGGTGACCAAACAATGAGTTGTTCATAGCAATAGTCATTTACATCATGTTCATCCAAATCAACGCTTTCTCCTGTTCCACCGCCAGATTCCCGAAAGGTAATTTCTCTCAAACGACCAATTTCTTGCAAAACATTTGGTGAATTATGTTGATTTACTACATAAATTTCATTTCCTCCTTTTCGAGTTATACGTACAAATCGATCTTGATTAAGTTCCTGTTTAAGTATTTCTTTATCTATTGGATCAATAATTGGCTTCATGATAATTTACTTACTTTTTATATCGTATAATATATTTCTAATTCTTTCAGATACCTCTCTGTCATTTTCATCAGGGTGAAAATTTTGCAAATCAATGCACTCTCTTACAGAAAAACGAATGGTTTTATTTTTCTGTTTAAACATTTCATCAGCCAAGTACATCATTTCGATGTTCGTTTTAATGCCTATTCGCTGTCTAAGTTCAAATAATCGATAGAAAAAATTGCTCAATTCGCCATCAATATATATCGGTACAATTTTACGATTGTATTTTCTGCTGAGTGTCACAAACGTTTTTTTCCATTCTAGATCAGCGATTTCACCCTTAATTCTTCTACTAACTTTGCCTGCAGGAAAAATACAAACTGTATCATTTGACTCGAAGAGGGTATCAATTTTATTCCTAGTTGAGCCATCATTCTTGCCAAATTTATTGACTCCCAAAAATAATCCTTGAAGATTTTTAAGATTTAGCAGAAGATCATTCACAATAAACTTATAGTCTTGTCGAATGTTCGCCACTCCTGATATAAATGCCATTGCATCCATTCCGCCTAGTGGATGATTCATTACAATTACAATGCGTTCATCTGATGGGATATTTTCAGCACCATCAATAATTACATTGATATTAAAATACTTCATTAATTCATGACAAAACTCAATATCATAAACTTCCTTGTGATCAATTAAAAATTGATTAATCTCATCCTGGTGGAGAATTCGTTCAAAATAGCGAACAACAAAACCCGGAAGCCATTTCAAAAGCCTAGGATTTTTGCTTTTGATTAGTTTTCTAATATCTATGAATTTATCTTTTTCCACCTTACAAATATACTTGCAATAGAATCTGTTTTTTCAAAGTTAATGGAATTAACCAAAACTAAACATCAATTTTTAAACCGTCGTGCGAAACAAATACATTTTCTGGAAGCATTTGTTCAATCTCCTTATGCGTTCCGAATAAATGAGAAATATGCGTTAAGAATGCTTTTTTTGGCTTAATTAATTCAATGAACTCAAGAGCCTCATCTAAGTTAAAATGAGCAGGATGACTCTCTATCCGCAGCGCATTAATTACCAAAACATCTGTTCCGATAATCTTTTCAATTTCCGCTTTATCAATTGTTTTTGCATCGGTTATATAGGTGAAATTATTAATTCTAAATCCGAATACAGGCATCAAATAATGCTTGACTTCAATCGGAATTATTTTTATATCCTCAAAAACATAAAATGGATTCAAATTAATCCGCTCTAAAGTAATCTCAGGTATTCCAGGGTATTTTTTTTCAGCAAAAATATAATGGTATTCACGTTTTATAGCTTGTTCGACTCGCTCAGATGCAAAAACCGAAATCGGTGCTTGTTGCTTAAAATTAAAAGGGCGAATGTCATCCAATCCTGCGACGTGATCTTTGTGTTCGTGTGTAAATAATACTGCATCTAAACGTTGAACATTATTTGCCAACATTTGACTTCTAAAGTCCGGACCTGTGTCTATAACAATAGTTTTGTCGTTTATTTCAATAAAAACCGAACTTCTGAACCGCTTGTCTTTTGTATCATTACTCGAACACACTTTGCAATCACAGGCAATCACTGGAACTCCTTGTGAAGTTCCCGTACCCAAAAATGTAACTTTCATTGCTTCTGTTTCCATAGTGAAATAAACAAGAGCACCCACGATATTATCATCAATCCACCTCCGATAGGTGTTAACGGCACCAATGCCATTTTTGGAATTGAAAGATAATCATTGAGACATAATAAATAAATGGAAAATGAAAAAAGAAATATTCCGAGAATGTTTAAAATAAAAAATTGTTTAGACGGAGATATTGTTTTTGATGAAAGTCCTAAAATCAATAACGCCAAACCAGCAAACATTTGATATCGCACTCCTGTTTCAAAACTAGAAAGTTTATCAGCTGAAAGAATCGATTTTAACGCATGTGCGCCAAAAGCACCAAGGATTATTGCCGAACAAATGAAAAAAATTGCAAACAGTGTAATATTCCTATTCATTGTTTTCCAAAGTTAATGTAAACTCCAAAACTTCTTTCCAACCTCTATAAATTCCATATTGACCAATTGTTGAATTGTGCCAAATAAATGAAAACTCACCGCCAAACTCACGAACCTCTTGATACAATTCGGAAATTTTTTCCTTTGCTTCTTCAACAGATAATTTCATGTATTCGTTCAAAGTTCCATCCATATAAGCAAAAGGATGAATCACAAATGAGGTCATTTCGTTTTTTGATAAATCAAACCAACGAAAAGGTCTTGCTGTTCCAGCCCTGAATCCAACTGCTTCTGCATATCCCAAAGTATGATCATGTTTAAATCCCATTGAGTGAAGAATTTGATACGTCGAAGGGATATTCAATTTCAAATAATGTTGTCTTGAATTTTCGACAGTTTGATTAAGTATCGACTCAATTCTGTCTTTTTCATTCAACAAGTAAAATTCATAGGAATTAGATTTATAGCTAGGATGTAATCCAACCGTAGTATATTTACTCATTTCCTTAATCAAATGACGATGTTTTAAATTACGATGAGAAACATTTTTATCAAACTTGGTATAATCACCCAACAACCAAAACATATTTACCTGAAAACCACGTTCAGCAATTGATTGAATGTAACTATATGTATCGTACGGATCATTTCGCTTCCCAATAAGAACTCTTTGACGTTCAATTAAGCGATCCTTCTTCCCAGTAATTAAATCTTTTGAAGTTGCCAACCAAGTTCTCAGAGGACTTTTTAATTTATAGGCATAGGTTTCATCAATATCAAACGTTGGATTAATTTTACAGGGAATTGGTTTGGGTAATCCTACTTCTACTTTATTTCTTAACAAATAACGAATGAGTGCTTCCGCCCAGCGGTCACAAACTACTTTTTCCAGCCAATTGAATCTTTGTAAAACACTATTTTTCGCTTCAAATCTACCATGTTGATCTGTGTACGATGAACTATACTCCTCCATACGAGAGAGGATGTAAAAAATACTTGCGATTGGATCTACCTTATTATTGAATGTAAGGCATTCCTCTCCCTCAAAACTTCCTTTGTCTATTCCGTAAACACCAATGTTTTCATCGAATAACAGCGATGAAGGACGAACATATAAAATATGGTCAATTTCAACGTTTGAGTAGTTAAATTTGGGTAATGATGATGTTTCTATGAAATGTCTATCGTTGGTAATACGATACTCAATTCTCCTTTCTTTGAAAATAAAATCAAAGGTGTACAAGAGTCTTTCTGATATTTCCTCAACGTAAATTAATATCATTCAATGTGTTCGATAATTCTTTCGGCAATAAATAACGCTGCATTTCCGTCTCCATAAAACGAAGGATAAGTCAAATGCTGCTCTTCTATTAACCTACGACCTTCAGCAACAATTTGTTCCGTTTTTGCACCTACAAGTTTTGCATTTCCATTATCTACTATTTCAATCCACTCAGTTTGATCGCGCAAGATAAGACATGGTTTCTTGAAGAAAAAAGCTTCCTTTTGAAGACCACCGCTATCTGTAACAATCAATTTGGCATTTTTCTGAAGAGCAATAATATCTAAAAATCCTACCGGCGGAATGATAATTATATTCTCAGAATTCTTAACTCTATTGAAAAGTTCTTTAGATAAATTTCCCTCTAATTTATGTTTCGTTCGTGGATGGAGAGGCAAAACTAATTTCATATTTGTAGCTTCAACAAGCTGAATAAGCCCCGAAAAAATACTTTCTAGATTTTTTGGATTATCTGTATTTGTATCTCGGTGAATCGTGCACAAAATAAACGCATTGGACTCTAAATTAAATGCTGAACAAATTTTAGATGTTTGATCACTTAACTCAGAAAAATGCAAGGAATTATCATACATTACATCTCCACAATGATAAACAGCTGGTTGATCTATCGTTGCTATTTTTGGATTATCCATGGAAAAACCTTCATTTTTCAGATTTTCAAGTCCCGTAGCAGTTGGTGTAAACAAAATCGTTGACATGTGATCACATGAAATTCGATTAATCTCCTCTGGCATTGCCTTAAAAAAGCTGCGCAAACCTGCTTCGACATGAATAACTGGTATGTGAATTTTTGCGGCAGCCAAAGAACCTGCAATGGTTGAATTTGTATCACCATAAACCAATACAGCATCTGGTTTTTCATTGACAAATATTTGTTCTAAGCCTTCAATCATTTTTGCAGTTTGAGAACCATGAGAACCACTACCAACAGATAGGTTGTATTTAGGTTTTGGAATTCCCAACTCCTCAAAAAACACTTGCGACATATTTTCGTCGTAATGTTGACCCGTATGAACCAAAATTTCTTCCAACTGATCTGAGTATTGATTTTCAATAGCCCTACTAAATGCACTCGCTTTGATAATTTGTGGTCTGGCACCAATTATTGTAATAATTTTCCTCTTCATCTATTTATCTATTAAATCATTCCATTATCGACAAAGCTAAAGTATAAATTATCTGCTATGATAAGGTGATCAAGTAAGCTTATATCAATACATTTCCCAAATTCTTTAAGATTTTTTGTCAAATTTATATCTGCATCGCTCGGTTGCACATTTCCACTTGGATGATTATGGGCAAGTATAATAGATGTTGAATTAAGCAAAATCGCTTCTTTAAAAATGATTCTTCCGTCAGCAATTGTAGCTGTAATTCCTCCTTTTGAAATACATTTATGATCTAAAACAATGTTTGAATTATTTAAATAAATAACATGGAATTCTTCGTGTTTCAAATCCTGAAATGAGCCTTTTAATAAATCAAAAGCAGTCTGAGATTTGGTAACTTTTACTTTTTCAACCATTTGATTATCAATACGCCTACCTAATTCTAGAGCTGAAAGAATAGCAATAGCCTTTGCTTTTCCTACCCCTCTAATTCTCATCAACTGTTGAAGCTCTAATCTGCGAATAAGGTCCAAGGAATACTTATTATTCTCTAAAATAGAATGAGCAATTTGCAACGCAGATGCATTCTTAGTTCCGTTGCCAATTATGATTGCTAATAATTCAGCATCTGTTAATGATTTCCTTCCCCTTGAATGAAATTTTTCTCGTGGCCTGTCTTGTAAAGACCATCGGTTAATTGGTAATGACATGTTTCCTACATTTATCTTGAAGTTAAGAAATATTAATTTGATTTCCTAATCTCGCTACAAATTGATAGTTTTGACAAAAATTTAAAAATGAAAGCAAAAATCACAACCAATAAAGGCGAAATGATCGCAGAATTATATGTAAATGAAACTCCAATCGCTGCAAATAATTTTATCAAACTAGCTAATGACGGATTTTACAATGGATTAAAATGGCATCGTGTTCTTCCTGATTTTGTTATTCAAGGTGGATGTCCAAATTCTCGTGAAGGTTCAAACGGAATGCCCGGAACAGGTGGGCCTGGTTATCAAATTTCTTGTGAAGTTACTGCTGAGAAACAACACCATGAAAGAGGCGTGCTTTCAATGGCTCATGCTGGAAGAAATACAGGCGGTTCACAATTCTTTGTTTGTCACTCAAGAAACAATACAGCTCACTTAGACGGCAATCATACGTGCTTTGGAAAAGTAATCGAAGGAGTAGATGTTATAGATAATATCCGTCAAGGAGATTCTATTGATCGTATTGAGATTATTGTAGAATAACGATTTTCTACAAGATATTTTTTAGTACTAAATAGCTCATTGCGTAAAAAGCAACTATGCTCATAAAAAACGATCCGAAATTGGTAAAACCCTTTTTTCGGTAGTACAAGTAATTAAGTATTCCTAAAATCAAAGCAGGAACTAGTGCAGCAATAAGTGGGTTGTTAAAATTCACCTAGAAATAGCGATGATTTATTAGGTAATTTTTCACGTAATCTTCAACACCTTTTTCGAGGGTTGTGAATTCATTCGTATAACCTGCTGTTTTTAATTTTGTCATATTTGCTTCCGTAAAATATTGGTATTTATCGCGAATATCCTCCGGAGTATCAATAAATTCAATTGAAACCTGCTTATTTAAACTATGGAATGTATTGGTTACTAAATCTAGAAAGGTTCGCGCTTTACCTGAACCTAAATTATAAATACCTGAGGCCGGTTTTTTTTCTTTAAGAAATAGACAAACACCTATTAAATCTTTTACGTAAATAAAATCACGGAGTTGTTCCCCATCTTTAAAATCGGGATTGTGAGAACGAAATAATTTAACACTTCCTTTTTCCTGAATTTGATTGAACGCATGAAAAATCACACTGGCCATTCTTCCTTTGTGGTATTCATTTGGACCGTAAACATTAAAAAACTTCAATCCAGCCCAAAATGGTGGTTCATTCTTTTGAGTCAAAACCCATTTATCAAAATCATTTTTTGAATCTCCATAAGGATTCAATGGAACCAGCTTTGGAATAATCGCGTGATTATCGTCATAACCATGCTCCCCAAGGCCGTAGGTTGCAGCTGAACTTGCATAAACCAATGGAATGGAATTGTTCGTGCAATGCTCCCAAATCTTTTGAGAATACAATACATTCAATTCATCAAAGATTTCCTTGTTAAACTCTGTGGTATCCGTTCTAGCGCCAATATGGTATATAAAATCTATTTTAGGTTTTTCTAATTCCAACCAGGAAAAGAAGTTTGATCGATCAATTTTTTGAAGGAATTTCTTTTCTTGCAGATTTTTATTTTTTTCAGAATTAGAAAAATCATCGACAAGCACTAAATCAAAAACACCAAGTTGGTTAAGTTGACTTACCAAACAACTTCCAATAAATCCCGCTGCACCGGTAATGATAATCATTTCAATGGGTTAAAATAAGCCGTGAATTTCAGCATCAATTGAACTAATTATTTTCCCTAAATCTTCTTGGTTTTCAGGAAAACGGTTATGATCGATATCAATAATAAGTAATTTTCCTTTGTCGTAGGTAGAAATCCACGCTTCGTAGCGCTCGTTCAATCTTTTCAAATAATCTAAACGGATGCTTTCTTCGTAATCCCTTCCACGCTTGTTAATTTGCTCAACCAGGGTTGGAATGCTTGCTCGTAAATAGATTAATAAATCTGGTGGATTAACAAATGAATCCATTAAATTGAATAATGAAAAATAGTTTTCAAAATCTCTTGTGGTCATTAATCCCATGGAATGCAAATTGGGAGCAAAAATAAACGCGTCCTCATAAATTGTTCTGTCTTGAATAACATTTTTCTTATTGAGGTTAATTTCTTGAATTTGAGTAAACCGGCTATTCAAATAATACACCTGAAGGTTAAATGACCAACGTTGCATTTCTTCGTAGAAATCATTCAAATATGGGTTTTGCTCAACATCTTCAAAGTGCGCCTCCCAATCGTAATGCTTTGATAACAATTTTGTTAACGTTGTTTTTCCTGCTCCAATATTACCAGCTACCGCTATGTGCATACTTCAAAATTTTAAGGATGTAAAGTTAAAGATTTAATCGTGCTAACCGAGAAAAACATCTATTTTTTTTTCACCAAATTATAGCACTGGATTTCATTGTTTTGCTGAAAGAAAAAACGATTAGAATTTGTACGAAAACATTCTATTTTTGTTATTGGGAGCTCACAGACATACCTAGGATTATCGAAATCTGAATAAATAAACAATTGATTTTTATTTAGGAGCCAAATACTATTTTCAGATGCACTTATGTCATTACAATCCAATTTTACTTGAGAAAGTAAACTTCCATTCAAATCAAATTTTAAAAGTTGGCCTGTCGAATCAAAAAGCAATAGATCAGACTGAAATTCAATGATTTCAACCAATTCATTTAACGAAATTAGTCCTTTTGTATTTCTAATTTCTTGAACAATCTTACCACTTTGATTAAGATCAATAAGTAATAAAGTAGAATTAACTTGATCAAAAACCCACAACAGCTCTCCCCTACTCGATCTTCCAATGAAGGTTGCGAATTCGATATTGTAATCTCCTAAATCAATACATTCGTTTACAGGCGTCAAAGTGTTATCTACAAAACAAATTTGCTGCTGCTGTTCCGAAAAAAGAACGATTTTCAATGGTGTAATTGGAATAATTTGCTTGATTTCTCCAAATGATTTACTACTAATTCTATACGATATTTCACCATCTGAATTATATTTATTTAAGGAAGAAGAATTTGATACAATCAAGTTACCGAATGCATCGACATTCCAACCAGAAATAGTATTTTCAACAATTCGAAAATTTTCTTTCCACGAAAAAATAGAATCTTGCCCGAAGGTTAAAGTCAGAATAAACAAATTACTTAAAAACAAGATTATTTTCATACCGTTGAAACCAAATTTGGCAATAGTTGTTCCAAAATCTCACGATTATTAGAAAGTCTCGGGATCTTATTTTGCCCTCCTAATTTTCCTTTATTTTTCAACCAAGAATCAAAAGTTCCTGCTTTCGCAAAATGAATTGTAGGCTTTGATAAAATCATATCACTATACCTTTTAGCATCGTAATCTGAATTGATGTCCCGTAATTTTTCATCCAAAAGAAATTCGAAACGTTCACGATTTTCAGGAAGAATAGAAAATTCTATAATCCACTCATGCCCACCGCTTTGCTCCTCCTCCATATAAATAGGCCCTGCCGTATAATCTCTAATTGTTGCATTCGTCTTCTCGCAAGCGTAAGCCATGGCTTGTTCTGCGTTTTCCACGATAAGTTCCTCTCCAAAAGTATTGATAAAGCTCTTTGTCCGTCCTGTAATTTTAAATCGATACGGTAATGTTGATGTAAATTTCACCGTATCTCCTAAAATATACCTCCAAAGTCCTCCGTTTGTTGAAATCACTACCGCATAGTTAACATCCACTTCAACCTCAGACAAGGGCAACACAACTCTGGATTCAATTCCTTGATATTCATCCATCGGAATGAATTCATAATAAATCCCATAATCCAACATCAATAAGAGTTCATTTAAATTGGGTTGGTCTTGAATTCCAAAAAATCCTTCAGAAGCATTATAAGTTTCTACGTAATGCATATTTGGATCAGGAATCAATCTAGCAAAATGATCACGATAGGGTTCAAAACTTACACCACCATGCATGAATAATTCCAGATTTGGCCATACTTCTTTCAGGTGTTTTTTACCGGTGATTTCCAATATTCGATCAGCCAAAACCATTGTCCAACTTGGTACTCCAGCTAAAATTAAAACATTTTCTTTAATTGTCGAGTGAGCCATTTTTTCGATTTTCTCTTCCCACTCCCCCATTAATGCTATTTCCTTTGATGGAGTTCGCCTTATTTCAGCCCACCAAGGTAAATTATTAACAATAATTGCTGAAAGGTCACCAAAATAGGAGTCAGAAGTTAACGGATTTATTTGAGCGCTACCTCCTACAATCAGGTGCTTTCCATTGTATAGTTTGCAACCTGGATAATTAGCGTAATACAATGCCAATAAATCTTTCCCTCCTTTATAATGACATTCTTCTAATGATTCTTTCGTAACAGGAATAAACTTACTTCTTTCTGCTGTTGTTCCTGAAGATTTCGCAAACCATTTTGTATCACTAGGCCAAAGTATATTTTGATCTCCTGCCATTAATCGATCTACATACTTTTTGGTAGTAGTATAATCACTCAAAGAAACAAACTCTTGAAAAGTTTTATGATCCTTTATTCTGAAAAAATTATTCTGAAAACCAAACTCGGTATACAACGCTGAAGCAATGAGTTTATTAAAAACTTCATTCTGTACTTCAAGGGGGTACTTTTTGAATAAATCAATTTGATGAATTCGCTTTTTTATAAGCCACGAAAATATTGAATTAAATGGCATAGCGAATAATAATTAAATCTAAATTAATGTTGGGAATCTTATCCCCAGATTAAAATAGAAATGATAATGCCTAATAATGCAATCGTATAAATAACACCAACTGCCACAGTAGACTCGTCAAAAAATGTATCTTTCTTGTTTGACATAACTTTTTTTTTCAAAGTTATAAATTCAAAATTAAATAACAAGCAGAATAAAAAGAGAATTTTATGGAAAATACACTTATCTTGCATCTAACAATAAATTTGCAACTTGTTTGATTTTTTAACTAGAAAAAAATACAGCTCCCTTTCGGATGAAGACTTGATTCTTTTATATAAAAAGGAAAAGTCAAATCTCATTATGGATAATATTTATAAACGTTATGGTCATCTTTTATTGGCTATTGCAATTAAATACGTTAGAAATAGAGAGGAAGCTCAAGATATTGTGATGAATCTGTTTGAAAAATTAGGTGATAAAATTGCTAAACACGACATTCAAAATTTCAAATCTTGGCTCCATACCACCCTAAAAAATGAATGCCTCATGCATTTGAGGAAAATGAAAAAGATTAATTCAACGTCCACAATTGAAAATTTGGAAAATGTTGTTTCTGAATCAGAATCAGAAGAATTTTATAAGACTAAAGAAAAAGTATTCAATCAACTCGAATCGAGCCTTTCTGAACTAAAAAATGAACAAAGAAAAAGTGTTGAATTATTTTATTTAGAAAACAAATCATACGTTGAAATTGCCGAAATTTTAAATATTTCCTTGAATAACGTAAAAAGTGCTATTCAGAATGGAAAGCGAATGTTGAAATTAAAAATGGAAAATAAAGGTGTTAATCTCACTGAATTATGAAACTGACAAACCACAATGTTAAGAAGATATTAGAAACTAGAAATCCCTCTCAGAGGAATTCCATGTTGAAAAATTCCAATATAGATGCATTTGACAAAGATGTCATTGATGGATTAACCAATTCAGAACTTTTATCTTCAGATTTTAAAGTCTTAGATCAAAAATATTTTAAGAAAAAACGATTTTCATCTACCCTATTATGGATGTTTATTACGCTTATTTTAATTTCCGGTGTATCCGTTTTATTTTATTTTGATTCTATACAAGAAACTAAAGAAGGACTTTTTGCAAACCAGAAAAGTAAATCTCGTAAAGCTCTTAAATCAGATACTTCAGTTGAAAATGAAAAAAAGGGGACATCAAAGACTCATGCACCAATAAATACTAAAAATTCTGACAAAAGTAAAAATCCTTTAGACCAAAATTTAAATACAATTAAAACAAATGAGCCCCAAATTACTAACTCAGTTAATAATGCGAATGAAACAGAAAAAATCAAACCATTGCCAATAAACTCAAGTATATTTATTGAGAGTAATTCTAAAGGAATTGTCGGAAAGCAAGGTGCTGAAGTCTATATATTAGACTACAAAACACTAGATTATAGAGAATATCGAAAAAAATCAGTTAAAACTTCTGATCCATTGAGTCTAACAAATGGAACACCCGCAAATTCCGCTGAAAAGAATAGTAACAATAATGAAAATCAAGAAATTGAATACAATTATTTCAATTATTTAAACGAATCCATGAAATTATTTGACAAAAAAATGTATTCCTCAGCTTTGGATAATTTCAATGCGATTTTAAATACCTATTCGGATGATATCAACGCACTTTTTTATGGAGGGCTATGTCATTTTGAGCTAAAAAAATATAAGGAATCAATTCAATTATTTGATAAGGTGAGTAAAAGTTCATTTATAAACTTCAAAGAGGAAGGAGAATGGTTTTTGCTACAAAGCTATTTAGAAACTAACGAGATAGAAAAAGCAAAATTAGTGCGTAATGAAATAATCAATGGAAATGGATTTTATGCCAAAAAGGCAAAAGAATTGAAGATACCCTAACTATGAATTGAAGATTGGAAATATTATTTTTCTGACTCCAAAAACATCTTATAAATCATACCATCTGAAAGTCCAATCTTTGGCACACCAATTTTTTGAAGTTGTATTTTCTCCATAACAAATACATAAATCTCCATCGCCGGAATAATTACATCAGCACGGTCAGGTTTTAAATGAAAAAGATCAATTCTATCCTCAAGAGTTAAAGGCAATAAAGATTTATATAACTTTTTGATATTTTTTATCGAGACTTCTTCATTGTCTTTACATCCCAATATTTTATGAATCTTATTAATATTTCCTCCAGTTCCAAATAAACGAATGTTTCCGTTTTGAGGAATATTTTCACCTAACCACAGAGTTATATCTTGCCAAACTGAATCATTCACCTTATTCTTGAGAAGCCGAATGGTTCCGACCTCAAATGATTTTGAAGCTACTTTTCGGCCTGAATTAAAAAAACTGATTTCTGTACTTCCTCCCCCTACATCAATAACAATAAATGGATTTGTTTTGTCAAAGTCGAGTAATAGAAACGTTCCAAAAATTAATTCTGCTTCCTCTTGACCAGAAATCACTTCGATATCTATATTGGTTTTTTCCTTTACCTTTTGAATAATTTTTTCAGCGTTAGCTGCTTCTCTCATGGCTGACGTGGCAACAGCTCTTATCCTATTCACTTCAAATATTTTTGCAATCAATTTAAATGCTTTAATAGTATCAAGTGTATGTTTTGATTTCTCTTTTGATATTTTTCCGATTTCAAAAACATCATCACCCAAACGAAGAGGAATTCGCGTGTAAGAAATCTTCTTTACGTAATTATGATCTTCACTTTGACAAACTTCTCCAATTAATAATCTGGCTGCATTTGTTCCAATATCTATAGCTCCAAATTTCATTTTTACAACACATTAAAAACTAATAACCATACAAACAAACCATTAATTCTAGTTTCCGAATCAGGCGACAAATATAAAAATCAACTTTGATTTGACCTCTTGTAATGTGAATTAAATCAATGTTAAATTACTTAATAAATTTTTAACTAAAATCCAATGGATAATTCACATGACATAAACATCTTGTTGATTTTGTACATGTTATTTTGCACAAAATTAAATCTTTATGAAAAAAATTATCTTGTCTGTCATTTACCTCACATTTGTTTGTTTGGGTTGGACACAAAACACAATCGCTGTATGGAATTATAATACCATAACGGGTACACCAGCTTCACCAATAGCTGATATTGGAACTGGAACATCACAAGCAGTCGGTTCTTTGGTGGTTGCTGCAGCAGCAACTGGAATGGATCCTATCATAAACAATGGTTGTGGCTCACAAAATGGAACGAATCCAGGTGCATGGTCCTTTACAGCAAATCCGGGTACTACCAACGAGAGTAGCGGAGTTCAGTACAATGCCTCAACTGTTGGGTATCAAAACATACTTTTTACTTGGGATCAACGATGGTCAAATACAGCAACCAATACCGTTCGCGTTCAATATACTTTGGACGGCACAACTTGGACAAATTTTACAATGACAAGTGCCAATACAACATTTTGTAATGGTACAATAGATAATGGTCGCTTCCAAAATAATGGTTTTGGTGATCAGTACCGTCGAATTTCAGTAAATTTTACAGCAATTACGGGCGCGAACAACAATGCAAATTTTGGGGTTCGAATACTTGCTGCAAATTACCAGTCTACAACTGAGTTTAGACAAACTTCAAATCCAACCTTGATTGCAACAGCAGGAACGTGGAGATTTGACAATGTTTCATTCCAAGGATTGGCAGATGTATCAATTGCCTCAGCGAGTAATTTTGCTCAATACAATGAGAACATTGGATCAATTAATGTCCCTGTAACTGTGGCCAATGCAAATACAGCAGCAATAAATCTAACTTTTGGTTTGTCTGTTTATTCTGATGCTACTGAAAATGTAGATTATACATGGACAAATACATTAACAATACCAGCAAATACAAACGGAGTAACTAATATTCCACTTACAATCATTGATGATGCTTTAGCTGAAAAAGCGGAGCGAATTGTGGTTAAAATCCTTTCGGGAGTAAATGCAAACATTTCAGCAACCAATAACTATCAAATTATTTTCATCAAGGACAACGATTATGTTGCACCAACACCAACGAATGAGTTAAACTTAAGTTTATTAAGTTCATATTCTAATGGAACAGCCGGAACAAATTCAGCTGAGATTGTCGCTTTTGATCCTTCGGTAGATCGTTTGTATATCGCCAATAGCATTGCAGGAAAATTGGATATTGTAAACTTTGCCAACCCAGCTGCACCAGTTGCGATTTCATCTATTAACATTTCGACATATGGTGGAATAAATTCAATAGTAGCTCATGACAGTATTATTGCTTGTGCTATCGAATCTGTTCCTGCACAAAATAATGGCAAGGTTGTATTTTTTGATTATAACGGAAATTACATCAATCAGGTGGAAGTTGGCGCAATGCCAGATATGATTACTTTCGATCGAAATTATACAAAGTTACTTACAGCAAACGAAGGTGAGCCAGATGCAACCTATGCAAATGACCCAGTTGGTTCAGTTTCTATTATTGACTTGACTCCTGGCTATTCAGCTCTAACTAATGCGAACGTTACGAATGTTGGATTTACCGCATATAATGGTCAAGAAACTACTTTGCGCGCAC
>JBIIFU010000074.1:0-4989 GCA_044237035.1 Crocinitomicaceae bacterium | reverse complement strand
AAAGACACGTTAACTTTATGGGATGGAACTATCATTCACTGTTCAAAAGAGTTAGGGAAAGAGGGTGTGTATGAAGTGAAAAACGGACATGGCAGAAACTACAATTTTGTTTTTTTAGATTAACAGAAATTAAAAATCAACATGGCTTTAAGAAAGATTATTTTAAAATTTATCTTTTCCCAAATAATTCTTTTTCAGTTTAATGCTGTATCTGCTCAGTATTACTTTGATAGCACATATATTGAGAAATATTACAATAATGCCCTTTGGTCACTGTATCAAAATTATAACAATCACTCCTTGTTTATTTCACAAAAATTTCAAAGTGACTCTACAATAAATACCGCACTTAATCCAATTGCAGAAAGCCTTGTAAATGTTGGTTTTGCCTATTCCAATGATAAACGATTCATTGCAATTAATTTATACAGTGTACCATATCAACCATCCAAAAGAAAACCACAGCCAATGGCTGTAAATTTTATTATTGGCAATAATGTTGACGATAAAGTTACGGAGCTTGGGGTAAATTGGTTCTCAGGTTATTATGAAAAAAATTCGGCGAATTTTGTCCCCAATTTTAATGACAGCGCTTCTTATTACAGTTATAATAGATTAAATACCACCAATGTCTTTTATGATTATATAAAATTTAGCAATAAAAGAAAGTTTTCTTATAGTGCAGCATATAGAGGAAGTGCTCTACAAAAAAAATCGGCCACCTCTTTTGTATATTACGCTAATGCCAATTATAATGGAATTTATTCCGATAGTGCTTTTATTCCAAATGAAATTAGAAATAGTTATGATAAATTTGGGCAAATGAATAGGTTAAACAATGCCTATTTATCAGGCGGTGTTGGATATTCAGTGACATTAGTTATAAAAAAAGTATTCTTTACAAATCTCACTTTAATGGGTGGTCCTGGATTGCAATACCAAAACTACTCTTTTGTTAATTCCAATAAATCAAAAAATGCAATTAATACATTGCTACAAGGAGATTTGAGGTATTCGATAGGATTTAACTTTAAACACTTCTACATTATTTCAAGTAGTCTGATTTCGTTCAAGTCTTATAATATGAGTAAAATGAGTATAACGAGTGGCCATTTAATGAATCAGTTTACATTAGGTTTGAGATTAAACAGAAAAGGTCGGATATTTTGATATAAATAATATTCTTTCAAGACAATCCAAATTTGAGAATCTAATTGGTGAGTTGTTGAATTATATAATTTCTGAAATAAAATCTAATAAATAAACGCTACATGTAAAAAATTCAATATTTCTAACAACTCAGAAATTCTCCCAGCCCTTTAAACAAACGGCTTTATCTATACCGATTACACATAGCTTCAAAGTTTATTGGCCAAGGCAATTAGACGTTACTGTCTCCCGGAAAAAAAGCCTTCAAAACTTACAACATTTTTTGTTTTAAAGTTCTCCTCTTATTTAAGGTACTTATCCAAAAATTGTTCTTGTTCCCACAACACATGTAAAATATTCTCTTTGGCAGCATATCCATGACTTTCTTTTGGAAGAATAACCATCCGCGCACTACCACCTAGACCTTTGATTGCTTGGAAATAGCGTTCTGTTTGCAAAGTGAAAGTACCTGGATTATTGTCTGCCTCGCCATGAATCAATAGAATCGGTTTATCCATCTTGTTCGCTGTGAAAAAAGGTGACATATTCCCATAAATTTGGGCTACATCCCAAAAATTTCGTTGTTCTGATTGAAATCCAAAAGGAGTAAGGGTTCTGTTATATGCTCCACTTCTTGCAATTCCACAGGCAAAGTCATCCGAATGAGTCAATAAATTTGCAGTCATGAATGCTCCATAGGAGTGACCACCTACAGCCACTTTTTTTCGATCAATATAGCCTAAGGAATCAACTGCATCAATAGCTGCTCGTCCATTTGCCACAAGCTGTTCAATAAATGTGTTGTTTGGCTCTTCGTTACCTTCTCCAATTATGGGGAAAGAAGCGTCATCCAGCACGGCATATCCTTTTGTTACCCAATAGACAAAAGATCCGTAATTAGGAAAGGTAAATTCATTGGGATTTTGTTTGTTTTGACCTGCACTATTTTTGTCTTTAAATTCTTCAGGATAAGCCCAAATCAATAGTGGAACCTTTGGTTTAGTTACTTTATCATATCCAACGGGTAAATAAAGTGTTCCGGAAAGCTCTACACCATCATTTCGCTCGTATTTAATTACTTGTTTCTCTACTGATTTAATTGACTCAAAAGGGTTTTTTGAAAAAGTAAGTTGCGTTGTTTGATTATTTTTAACAGACAACAAATAAAAGTTAGGATAGTCTGATTTACTTTGTAATTGTACTAAGTACTGCCCCTTTTTTTCATCAAAAACATCTATTAAATCTATCTTTTTGTCGGGGAAATTAGCTCTGTATATGCGGTTGGTTTTTAATGTCGTCAAATCAAATTCGTCAATAAAGGGAAATTGCCCATCCTTGGTAAAACCGTCTCCAAGTAAAATGAGTTTATTTTTATTTACAGTCAATACATCGATACCATATTTTCCTTTACTTTGCTGAAACGAACCTGGATCTCCATACGCATCTTGGTAATTTCTATCTGATATAATTTTAAACGTATTGTCTGATAAATTGAGAAAGTACGTTTTTTCGTTTCGTGTATCATACCAGGAATCTTTGACAAGCATAAAATTGTGATCTGAGAAATATACATCGCTAAAACGTTGTTTCATTTTTATTAGGGAGCGAGGAGAGTCACTAAAAGGCATGCTCCAACTAAATAGTTCGTCTCGGTATTCAGTTGCTTTAGAGGGATCACCACCATCCAACGCTTCAACAAAAATCAAAGAAGAAGGAGCATCATTTCTCCACATCATATTTCGTTTACCAGTTCTAACAGCAGCAAAACCTTTTGGCATAATTTCAACTAAGGGCACAACATTTACCTCTTTTACCAATTTACCTGATAAGTCATATACTTTTTGAGACATTGGAAAACGAGAATAGGGCACAATGTAGGAAAAAGGCCTTTGTAGAGTTGTTACCAAAACATATAAGCCATCAGGAGAAAAGGATGTGCCGATGAAAAGATCTGTCGGTAAAAAGCTTTTAACTTCACCATTAAGTTTAACCATCTTCAACTCGCTAGCAACAAGAATTTCAAAGTTCTTTTCATCACTTGGATTTTTCAATAAGTCTTGATACGTTCTATTTTGTGAAACTTTGCCTTCAGCTACAGAAACAGTTGGACCTTTCGGGAGATCCTTTTTACTATCAATCAACGATGCACGATTTAGAGGAACCGACCTAACTAGTAAAGATTTACCATCTTTGGCCCAGTTGTATGGCATGCCGATATTAGCATTTAGTTGAATATCCGATACTTGTTTTGCCTCTTTAGTAGCAACCTCAATCACCCATAAACTCAAACCAAAATCATCCATATTTACAAATGCGATAAATTCGTCAGTGGGCGACCAAGAAACATACGTTATTTTGGGTTTTTTAGGTAGATTTTTAATTTGTTCAGGTTCAGCTTTTACAGCTAATAGCGTTCTCAATTTTAAATTCGTTACATAGGATTGCGTGGAAGAAATGTTTAGAATAGGATTAACTCGCAAACCACCCAAACGGAGTTCCTCTTGATTTAAATCCTGAAGTGTTTTATAAGTTTCTCGGTAGGAGAATAGCACCATTGCTTTTTTGCTATCCATAGAAATTGATGGAGGTCTTTCATAATCAGCAAGTTGCAAAATAGGCAATGAAGGCTCTTGAAATAATAATTGCTCTTGTGCACTAATTTGAAAAGCAGTTACAAGGAAAAAAAAGAGAATGAAACGCATATTGATATTTTTTTTTTTCAAAGATAGGAAAGAATAAAATGAATACCTCATTTCCCATAATCCCTTTTTCAAATGGAATATACCCCCTTCAACTAAAAGCAAAAAACAGAATTCCCATTGAAATACCTCAAGTAAAAAGATTGATTTTCAGGTTCGAGAAATTAGTTTTCAATCACCAATTGAGTATGTTAAGTACATATGTCGTATTTTTGATTAAATCTGAGCTTTGGCGGTTAGCAACTAGGCGTCATGCTTTAGAAGAAAACACTCACTTGAAACAGCCTAATTGATAACGAGAAATGATTGAAATAAAAAAATATTTCCAAAAAATGGTTCCTATTTCTGAAAAAGATTGGGAATTCTTTTCATCTAAACTTATAAGACGCGAATTTGCCAAAAATTCAATAATTTTAAAAGTAGGTCATAAAGAAAACTACTTATCTTTTATTGAGAAGGGAATTGTTAGAAAATGTATTCCACAAGAATTTGATGATTTAACTTTTGAATTTGCATTCGTCAATAATTTTGTGTCCGCATACGATTTTTTCTTGACACAAGAACCATCAACATACCAGTTAGAAACCTTAACAGACACTATACTCTGGAGTGTGTCGTATAATGACTTAGAAATAATTTATGACAAAACGGAAATTGGCAATACAATTGGAAGATTGGCAAGCGAAGACCTGTTTATGAAAAAATCTAAGCGAGAATTATCTTTATTAATCCAATCTGCCCAGGAACGTTATTTGAACTTATTTACAGAACAGCCTGAATTGTTGCAATTTATTCCATTAAAGTATATAGCCTCTTATATTGGAGTAACGCCACAGGCACTAAGTAGAATAAGGAAACGTATTTCTTAACCCAAGTTCATTGTTTGAATTTTAGCTTATTAGTAATCTTGTAACTCATCAATTAAAAAAGAGTAATGGAAAAAGTATTATTATTAGTATTATGTATCGTTGCAGCAACTTCGGTAATTGCCCAAGATTTGAGCCCTTATCATCATATCATAAAGGGAATTGTTAGGAAGAACTTCAAATCTATAACAGAGCATCGTTATGACGAGGTTTTAAAGGGAGTGTCTAATAAAGAATTAGAACATACTTTTGCAGGAGATAATTGCTTGGGAGGT
>JBIIFU010000019.1:0-53409 GCA_044237035.1 Crocinitomicaceae bacterium | reverse complement strand
ACTCATTCCATCTAAGCCATCAACTAAGCCTTGCAAACTGGTAGCTCCGTTGTAATAGGTCCAAGTTGCTGGAGAAGAAACGATAACACCTGTTTTAGGCATCAATGAAGCCGAACAATTACTTTCAAGAGCATCTAACACCCCATCATTGTCATCATCTACATCGAGATTATTGACAATACCATCCCCATCTGTATCTTGTGCAAATGAGAAATTACTCGTGAAAAGCAAAAAAGATATTATTGCCAATTGCAATAACTGTTTGCCAAAACCTCTTAAATATGCCATAATGATTTATTTTCTTACCTTATCGCGAATGGTTTTCGGAATAAAGTTTATCCAGCGCAAAATTATACAAACACTAGGGTGTTAATAAATTAGTATGTACACATTTTAATGTGTATATATGAACTAAAATGAAAGTAAATAAAGCACGTTTGCTTTAAAAAAAGTATATTTGAGAGTGCCAATTCGTATCTTAATTCTGTTTTCCATCCCTCATTTCATGAAAAAATGTAATTTGGCCTTGCTTTTATTTTTTACATTTTTTACACACGCACTAATTGGTCAATATTATCAAGGAATAGCTCCTCCTTTTGATATTAGTTCAGGACTACCGCATAATGAAATAAATGACATTGTAAAAGATCAACATGGATACATTTGGATTGCTACGGAAAATGGATTGTCCCGTTATGATGGGTTCAATTTTATTAATTTCAATCATTCCACTCATCCATCCATTTTTAAAACAAACCGGATTTTAAAAATTCAACGACGAGGCACGCTATTGTATTTGTTGACTGCCGGCGACGGTTTAATTGAACTGCAACCGAAAACGATTACATTTAAGAAAATATATTCATCAAATCCTGTCGCACTTACCTACTCAAATGACACAACAGCCATTTTGTTTGAGACAGGTACCTTATTGTTTAAAGTGAAAAGCAAAACCCTTTTCACTCTTAAGTTCAATGTTTTTGATGTATCGAGCCTTATAATTCATAAAGGGAAACTATACATCAGTTTAAACAACAAAGAGGTGTTTAGAATTGACCCAAAAACACCTTTAAAACTAAAAAAAATAACTATTTCTGATGATGGACAATCTGGAAAATTTTGCAAGTCGAAAAAATATGGTCTTGTTCTTTGGAACGGTGACCTTGTGCGCATTCTTAAAAAGAACGTTTTTGTTGCACATCCGGATTTCGTAGACAAAAAAATGATCAGTTATTTTCATGAGGAAGCCTCAGGAAAAAATATGTACATCGAAAAAAATAGAGTTCCAATTCTTAATTTTTACGCTAATTCTATTGCCTTTCGCTTTGGCGGTCAAGAGAATATACAATTCAAGTCAATCTGTCGAATAAATGAAACTTGCTTTTTAATTGCTACGAATCAAGGAGTTGTAAAAATTTTACAAATGCCAGCAGTGAGTTCACGGATTGATGATTTTTCATTTCTCAAGGGTGATCAAATTATTGTGCGACGACGAATTATTGAACATAAAAATAAACGCTACTTTTTAGGGTTTCCATACATTTTAGAAGAAAATGGTGAATCCTTAAATCGCATTACATCTCAAAATCTTTCAACCTATGATGGACTATTTTTTAACGATGAATTATTTTGTACAACAGAAGGTAAGGGATTAATCAGTATTGATATAAAATCAAAGAAAATACGCTCTCATAACTGCAAATCGATTTCTTTAAATGAAACTTTTGAAAGCATTGCGCGTTTTTCAGATTCTCTTATGCTACTTGCAGGCGGTAATAAACTTGTAGTATACAATCCACGAACTAAAAGCGACTTTTCCTATTTTTTAGAAAAAGGAATCGTAATTCATCAAGTTGTTCCTTTAAAAAACACAAAACTAGTTTATTTAGCAACAAACAAGGGCTTGAGGTGTGTTCGACTAAATAGTCAATATGGTTTTGAAAAAGTTGCATCAGACGAGCAATCTGGATGCGATATCCGTGATATTCTAATTCGCCCGCATTCAAATGAAATTTGGACCGCAACAAATAAAGGGGTTTACGTTTTTGCAATGAACAGTTTAAAAATTCGAAAAAAATTCACGAAAGAACATGAAGTATCTCATCAAATGGTGGTTTCTTTAATAGAAGATAAAAACAAGAATATTTGGGCTTCCACCTATTCAGGTTTAACAATGTATAACACTAGAAGCGGTGCAATTCATTTCGTCAATAAAAACCAAGGTATCTTCAATACGGAATTTAATTACAAATCGGCTTGTCTATTGGAAAATGGACAACTTGTTTTTGGTGGTCTAAACGCATTCGAGCGAATCGATCCAACGGCATTAAACGAATATGTTTATGCATCCACTTTTGAAATATCGGGCATTGAAACCATTCAAAATGAAAAAAATAAATGGTTTTCAGCGTATAATGACGGAGAAACAATTTCTTTTAATACAGGAAAAGAAGCCGTAAAAATATACCTTACCAACTTAGACTTTCATTTTACACAAGGTTATACCTTTCAATATACAATCGATTCAAAAAACTGGTTCAAAACAGATAAAAAAAATTGGATATTACTGTCAAACCTATCATATGGTCATTATGATTTAAAAATTCGAATGTTTGACCCTTTCGGACAACTTGTAGAAGAAAAATCATTTCAACTGCATGCAAAAGCACCCTTTTATGTTCAATCTGGATTTTATATTCTAATCATTTTCTTAATACTTCTGCTAAGTTTCTTGTTCATTTTATTTTTTAACCGTTCTATCAGAATCAAATCTGAAACAAAAACAAAAATTGCAATGGATTTGCATGACGAATCTGGAACCATTCTAACAAGACTTTTATTATTGAGTAAAAGAGAGAAATTTGAAGCGAAAGAAAAAGAGCATTTGCAAAACGGTTTGACAGAAGCATTGTATAATTTTCGAACATATCTAGATTCTATCTCACGTGCAAAGCATACGTGGTTAGATCTGACAGATGAACTCCAGGAATTTATCAATGCTGCTTGCTCAGACTCTGAGATTACAGCAACAGTTACACTCGATTTTGATAAAAATTATATCCTAAAAGGTGAACTGTTTAGAGATGTAAAACTCACTATATATGAGATTGTCACGAATGCTCTTAAGCACTCAAAAGCAGATAACTTAAGCTTACAATTTAAAGCCCGTGACAACAATCTTAGAATAAACATAAGTGATAACGGCATTTGCAAAATCCATGAACTTGATGCCTTGAAAGGAAATGGCATACGCAATATCAAAAAGCGTATAAAAAGAAATAAAGGCACTTTTTCTTATTACATTTCAGAGGGAATGACTGGTTTATCAATAGAAATTAATATCCCAATACAATGAAACAGATAATTATTATTGAAGATGACATTCATTTAGCTAAATTGATGCAGGAGAATATTAACACGATTGAAAATCTGCAATGTCAGCATATTTTCACCAATCCAATTGATTTTTTCAATAACCCAGTAGAAGGAACTGTTTATCTTCTTGA
The DNA here is from genome assembly GCA_044237035.1 of Crocinitomicaceae bacterium. Taxonomy (GTDB): domain Bacteria; phylum Bacteroidota; class Bacteroidia; order Flavobacteriales_D; family Crocinitomicaceae; genus UBA952. Next base: position 49,903 of record JBIIFU010000019.1, on the reverse strand, counting down.
TATAATTATGCCTGAAATGAATGGGCTTGATGCAATTGAGAAAATATTAGCCATTTTTCCACATGCAATTATTATAATGAATACTATAAAAGATGATTCTGAGACCATCTTTAAGGCCTTGCAGCTGGGTGCTTCGGGGTATATTGACAAACAGAGTTTTGAGCATAATTTTAAAGATGTTTTTGCTTGTGTTGAAAATGGTGGTGCTTTTATGACACCAAAAATTGCTAGAATGGTTATCACCCATATTAATCAACCTCGTTCCATTACCGAAAAGTTAACTAAGCGAGAAAGAGATATTGTTGACGGCATTGTTGATGGTTTGAGTTATAAACTGATTGCAGATAGACATAATATCGCAATTGATACTGTGCGAATGAATGTGAAAAGGGTATATCGAAAATTAAAAATTAATTCTAAATCAGAATTGTTTAAAATTATGGGAAGCAGAAGTTAAATCGTGTAAGATTATCCAAAATGTAGCCCTTGCGTTTTTTTTTACATAAATGAAAGGACAACTTCCTTAAAAAGGGTGATTCACATTCAAAAAAACAGTCTACAACCTGACATCCCTTAAAAATCTGCATTGAAACAAAGTCTTTATATTAATTTTGACTTTGTTTTATTAACTGAACTCAGGTTAATAGAATTAGGGTTATCTAAGCGATTCTTGGATTTATTGTCATTAAAGAAAATTGATGTTTGAACTAAAAATAGTAAATCTTTTGTGTTTAATGAGTTTAAAATTGAAGTCAAATCGCTTGGGATTCAAAAAAAAGTAAATATCAAAACAAAAGCTCGCTTCAATGAAACGAGCTTTTTTATATGTTGTCGTCTTTGTCTATCCGAATAAATCGGGAAGAGAAAAACGGAAAAGAGTTCACCGAAGCGAACTCTTGTAAATCCTAAATTACATCATTCCAGGCATTCCTCCGCCCATTCCTGCCATGGCAGCTGCTGGGTTAGATTCTTCCGGTTGATCAGAGATAACACATTCTGTAGTTAACAACATAGAAGCGATTGATGCCGCGTTCTCAACTGCGATACGTGTTACTTTAGTTGGATCAATTACACCTGCTTTGAATAAATCTTCAAATTTGTCCGTACGTGCATTGTAACCAAAATCAGCTTTTCCTTCACGTACTTTTTGAACGATAACTGCTCCTTCTCCTCCTGCATTCGCAATGATTTGTCGAAGCGGCTCCTCTGCCGCACGTTTAACGATGGCAATTCCTGTCATTTCGTCCTCATTTTCACCTTTTAACTTGTCCAAAGACGAAATCGCACGAATTAATGCAACTCCACCCCCCGCAACAACTCCTTCTTCAACCGCAGCTCTTGTTGCAGCTAAAGCATCATCAACACGGTCTTTTTTCTCTTTCATTTCTACTTCTGTTGGCGCTCCAACATAAAGTACTGCAACACCACCAGCTAATTTAGCCAAACGCTCTTGCAATTTTTCACGATCGTAATCTGATGTCGTAGATTCAATTTGCGCTTTGATTTGTCCAACTCTTGCTTTGATATCCGCTTTTTTACCTTTTCCATTGATAACTGTCGTGTTGTCTTTGTCGATTTCAATCTTCTCAGCTGTACCCAACATATCTAATGTTGTGTTTTCTAAGGTCATGCCTCTTTCTTCAGAAATCACTTGTCCACCAGTTAAAATAGCGATATCTTCCAACATTGCTTTTCTTCTGTCTCCAAATCCTGGAGCTTTCACAGCTGCAACTTTCAAAGAACCTCTCAATCTATTTACTACCAACGTTCCAAGCGCTTCACCGTCAACATCTTCAGCGATAATTAAAAGTGATTTTCCATTTTGAACAACTGGTTCTAGTACAGGAAGTAATTCTTTCATACTAGAGATTTTTTTCTCACAAATTAAAATCAATGGATTTTCCATTTCTGTGATCATTTTCTCTGTATTTGTAACAAAATATGGAGAAAGGTATCCTCTGTCAAATTGCATTCCTTCCACAGTTTTCACTTCTGTTTCAGTACCTTTTGCTTCTTCAACAGTGATAACACCATCTTTACCAACGACTTTCATTGCTTCCGCAATTAATTTACCGATTGTTTCGTCGTTATTTGCTGAAATAGAAGCGATTTGCTTGATTTTTTCATTATCCGAACCAACTTCTTTTGAGATAGCTTTTAAGTTTCTAACTACTTCAGCTACTGCTTTATCAATTCCTCTCTTTAAATCCATAGGATTTGCACCAGCAGCCACGTTTTTCAATCCAGCTCCAATAATCGCTTGAGCTAATACTGTTGCCGTAGTTGTACCATCACCTGCAATATCAGCAGTTTTAGATGCAACTTCTTTCACCATTTGAGCTCCCATATTCTCAACCGGATCTTTCAATTCGATTTCTTTTGCTACGGTAACACCATCTTTAGTTACATGAGGTGCACCAAATTTTTTGCTTATAACCACATTTCGACCTTTTGGTCCAAGCGTTACTTTCACTGCATTTGCTAATGCATCAACCCCTTTTTTTAACTTTTCTCTTGCTTCTACATCAAAATAAATATCCTTAGCCATTGTTGTAAGATTTTAATAATTAATTAAATATTCCATAAATATCAGACTCTCTCATAATTAAGTAAGCCTTACCATCAATTTTAATTTCAGTACCGGAATACTGACCGTACAAAATAGAATCACCCACTTTCACCGTGATTGGTTCATCTTTTTTTCCAGCTCCAACCGCTACAATTTTTCCATTTAACGGTTTCTCTTTAGCTGTGTCGGGAATAATTATTCCACTTGCTGTTTTTTGTTCTGCTGGCGCTGGTTCTACCAGAACCCGATCTGCCAAAGGTTTGAATTTAACTGACATATTATTATGAATTAATTATTTAGTTCGCCGCGCCTTTGTCGAAGATTATGCCATTCGATTAGTTGCGACAATTTTTCATTTATTTAAAAAAAAACTGTCAGTACAAATGACATACTGACAGTTAAATATTATTTATTTTGATTTGATTATTTAGCAGGCTGAGCAGCTGGCTTGTTACCTTGTTGCTTTTGATTTTTTTCGGCTTCTTTCCTTGCTTTTTCAGCTTCCTTCTTTTGATCAGGAGATTTTGTACGAATAGTTAAAAATATAGACGAAATCATAATGATCGCAGCTAATGACCATGTAGTTTTATCTATAAAATCATTTGTTTTTTGAACACCACCAATTTGTTGAGCTGCACCAAAATCAGAACTCAAACCTCCACCTTTTGGATTTTGAATATAAACTACCAAAATCAATAAAATACTGGAAGCGATAATTAAAACTGAAAATAAAATATCCATTGTTCTTAATTTATTTTTTTCTTTAACGATTTAATTTGGGATGCAAAGTAACTCTTTTTTTCTGGAATAATCAAGCTTAATTGCTGATAAACATAAATTGCTTTTGAAATATTTCCCTGTGCTTGGTAAATTTTGGCCAAGGTTTCACTCACAGGAAGAGTTTCTTCATTCAAACTTTCCTTCGCCTTTTTGATTGGGGAAAAGAATTCTTTTTTAGGTTTTTCAAACTCAATGTAGCTTACTTCATAGTTAGAATTATTTTCTTCAACTTCTTCATTCAACTGAGTTTTGGATGTATTTGTTAACCACTCTAGAAATGTTTTTTCAGAAGAATTATTTTGATTATTTATTGAAACTGGCAAAACTTCTAATTCTGTTTCCGAATCATCATCCGCATCACCAATAGACAAATCAAATTCTGGTAATTCAGGTTCAGGTGAATTATCCCCTATTTCTTCTATAACAAAGGCGGCAGATGCTGAAGAAGCTAAGATTTCTTTTTCTAATTCATCAATTATCGTTTCCGACTGATTAATTTGAACATTTACTTCCTCCTCAAACTGATTCTCCCATTTTTCTTCAAGATCAAACTCTGTGATTTCACCAATTTCTAATTCTGATTCAACTTTTACATCACTGATTGACACTTCCGCTTCCTCTAATTTTTCTTCGGGAATCTCTACTTCTGAAATTTCAACTTCTGAAATTGGAATTGAAATGCCTTCGTCTTTTTGATGCAATAAATTATAAAGTTGAACTCTATCAGTAATTTTGTGCGCATATTTCTCAAGCTCTTCTTCAAAATTCACGTGATTTCCATCTGAAAGAACTCGTAAATACAATAAAGGGAATACTTGAGAGTATGGGAACTTTTCACAAAAATCCTTCAAATCCGGAACTTCATTTTGTGAACACAAAACAGGATTTTCAATTCGAGTTGCTATTTCTTCCCAATTTAACATTACCAATTAGATAAAAGTTTATTGATAACATCTTGAACAATTTGCTCATTGATTTGACGCATTAGATCTTGTTCAACACTGGCAAGATCCGTATTTGAATCATAATCTATAAAACGCGAGGAAGTCAATTTCATTTTTTGCTCTTTCGGTTGGGATATAAAAATAGTAAATTGAGCGGTTATTGTCAACCTATTTTTTGCCGCATTATCACCAGGCTGAAGTGCAACCGGAATAAGAGAGTAATTTGAAATCCGTCCTTCGATATTTACCTCTCCTTCTCCATTTTTAGTATTTAACAGTAAGCGAGTATTATTCTGAATGCCATCTTTTATATCCTCAGACAGCTGTGGAGCCAAATTTAAAGGAGCGTTTGCTGCACCATTTTCTAATGTTTTAACGGTAAATGTTTTCCATTCTGGAGGCATTGAACCCGTATCTTTTAGTGATACGCTATATGGCCAACAAGAGGTTAGTAAAATTGATAGTAGTAAAAAAGCGAAAATTGGCTTCATTCTGCGATATCGTATTCTTTAATTTTTCGATACAAGGTTCTTTCGGAGATACCTAATTCAAGAGCAGCATATTTTCGTTTTCCTCGGTGCTTTTCCAATGCTTTTTTGATTAATTCTTTTTCTTGATTTCCCAAAGATAAGGATTCTTCAATTTCCTCATGATCCTCAAAAGTATCTTGTGTTCTGTGTATTTGAACTTCAGGGAATACCGGTTCAGAGGTGGTTGGAAGAAATCGCTGTGGTGGAATTACCCCGTTTGGATTAACTTCTTCAAAAATACGATTTACAACAGCCGTTTGATCGCCATTTAGATTTATGCTGCCACCTTGACTAATCATTTCCAAAACCAATTTTTTCAAATCAGTTAAATCCTTTTTCATATCGAAAAGAAATTTGTACATAATTTCTCTTTCTGAAAAACTATCAGCTTCTTTACCTCCAACCATTGCAGGCATTTTTTCAGATGGGGCGGGCAAATAATGAATCAAAGTTTCGGCATCCAATTCTCTTTCCGTTTCTATAACCGATAATTGTTCAACTAAATTTCTCAATTGCCTGATATTACCCGGCCAGTTGTATTGCTGAATTAAGTCAACTGCGGCATCTTTTAATTTTATTGTCGGCATTCTATATTTATCCGCAAAATCATTTGCAAACTTCCTGAATAACAAATGAATATCCTCTTTTCGTTGACGTAAAGGTGGGAGTTGAATTGGAACTGTACTTAAGCGGTAATATAAATCTTCTCTGAACTTTCCTGTAGCAATAGCGTGAGCCATATTTTCATTGGTCGCAGCTACTACTCGGACGTTCGTTTTAATTACTTTTGATGAACCAACTCGAATAAATTCACCAGTTTCCAACACGCGCAGCAAGCGTACTTGTGTTTGCATTGGTAGTTCTGCAACTTCATCTAAAAAAATAGTTCCTCCATTTGCTACTTCAAAATACCCTTGTCTGCTACCTGCAGCACCCGTGAATGAACCTTTTTCATGACCAAATAATTCCGAATCGATTGTTCCTTCGGGAATTGCACCGCAGTTAACCGCAATATATTCACCGTGTTTTCTCGGACTCAATTGATGAATTACCTGAGGAATAATTTCTTTCCCTGTACCACTTTCACCAGTAACCAACACAGAAATATCTGTTGGAGCTACCTGCATCGCAACCTCTAAGGCACGATTAAGCAAAGGAGTGTTTCCAATGATTCCAAAACGTTGTTTTATTTGAAGTAGATTCATAAAAAATCAATCACAAAGTGAAATTGCTTCTCCCATCAAAGTTGCTGAAGTACAATCTGAAATTTTGACCATCACATATTGTCCTTTTTCATAATTCTGCTTTGGAAAAACAACCATTGCATTTTGGCCGTTTCTACCGCAAAGATGTTCTTCAGAACGTTTGGAAAAGCCCTCGACCAATACCTTTACTGTATTACCAATTTGTTTTTCGTTGGACAAACGTGAATGTTGCAATTGCAATTCAATAATTTCATTTAAACGTGTTCCTTTCACAGGATCAGGAACATCATCTTCAAATCTTCTTTCCGCTAAAGTTTTTGGACGTTCAGAATATTTAAACATATACGCAAAGTCAAATTGAACTTCTTTCATTAATGAAATAGTATCTTGATGTTCTTCATCAGTTTCGCCACAAAAACCAGTGATGATATCAGTAGATATAGCACAATCAGGCATATATTTTCGAATGGCATGGATACGATCCAAATACCACTCCCGGGAATAACCACGATTCATGCGTGCTAGTACGTCTGTATGACCAGATTGAACAGGCAAATGAATATAAGGACAAATATTTTCGTATTTCGCCATTATTTCAAGTACATCATCTGTCATGTCTTTTGGATGAGAAGTACTAAAACGAACGCGTAAATACGGTGAAACAAGTGCTACCATTTCCATTAATTGAGCAAAATTGGTAGTTGGTAGATTTTCATCCTTTATTTCACCTTTCGAAGTTAAATTCCATCTATAACTATCCACATTCTGACCAAGCAAGGTTACTTCGCGATATCCTTTATCAAACAAATCTTTACATTCCTCAACAATTGTTTGAGGATCGCGTGAACGTTCTCTTCCTCTGGTAAAAGGAACTACGCAAAACGAACACATATTATCACAACCACGCATGATTGTAACGAATGCTGAAATACCGCCTTGATCTAATCTTACGGGAGAAATGTCTGCATAAGTTTCATCTCTGGAAAGTAACACATTAACCGCTTTTTGACCGGTTCCAACTTCCTCAACCAAATTTGGTAAATCGCGATAGGCATCAGGTCCGGCAACTAAATCAACCAATTTTTCTTCTTCCAAAAGAGCTTTTTTCAATCGTTCGGCCATACAACCCAATATTCCGACAACTAAATCAGGGTTTTGGTCTTTCTTATGTTTGAATTCAGTTAAGCGATTTCGAACGCGTTGTTCCGCATTTTCACGAATTGAACAAGTATTAATGAGAACTACATCCGCCTCATCTACATTTCGAGTTGTGGTATATCCTTCTTTGGTCATAATTGATGCAACCACCTCGCTGTCAGAGAAATTCATCTGACATCCATAGCTTTCTACATACAATTTTTTACCAGAAGAATTTGCAGTTTCTACAACCACCGCCTCCCCTTGCCTACTCTCGTCGATAACTTTATTTTGATTCAATTCCATGTCTTTTTTCTAGAATACAAAAGTACTCAATTTTAAAAGACTGTCAAAATGTCACATAAAGAATATGAGATTCGTAAAATGAACTATAGCATTCCAAATGTTAATAGTGAGATCAATCCTTCAAATAGGAAGAGCATAAAAAACAAACCTGCTATACAAAAACAAACAAATGCAACAATTGCAAGAACTTCTATAGAAAACAATACCCCAATTCCAGCGATTATTAATCCAATTAATAGAAATATACCGGCTAAGCCCAGATCTCTTCCTGCCCTTTCAAAATCTCTTTTATCAGAGTTAATCTTTGTTATTCCATGAGAGGCTGTCTTCGGGGCGAATTCATTTTTGGAAGTTTTCTTGTTTATTTTCGATAACAAAACTGATTTCAACTTTTGATGAGAATTAGTTATAATCTTTGAGTCGATTATTTTATTTTCGTTATTTTTAAAAACTTCAGTCTCTTTTACCAAATATTCAGGCTCATTTGAAAACACTTCTCTATTTTCAGAACTCATTTGAACTGATTCTCTTTGTGCTAAAACAGTTTTTTTATTCGAAGAAGTTCTTTCAATTATAGAATTCTTTTTTTGATGATTGACCTTAACTCTATCGTTCTTTTTCCAAATAATTGTATAACCTTTTCGATAGTATCTCTTATGCACTGAACAAGAGAATATTGATGGGACAACCAATAATAAAATAATAAAGTATTTCAGAAATCTATTCGATATTTTAGGCATTTTTATTAAGATTAGCAAGCGATACCCTTAATTTTTAATGAATTCTTTAATCACAACCTCCGATTGATTATATAAACCTAGATAATACGTTCCAGCTGTTAATTTCTTACTCATCTCAATAGTTTGTGAAACTTTACCATCCGTTATATTCAAACTGAATTCAGATACTAATTGCCCTTGAATATTGAATAACTTACAGTTTAATTTATCGCCAGTTAATCCTGAAGATTCAATTTCAAATACTCCATTGTTCGGATTAGGATAAAGATTAACATTCAATGAATTTTCATCTGCTAAGCCAGCAACTTGATCAACCGTAACTGTTGTTGTATTGATACAGCCATTTGCATCTTTTACATAACAAGTATAGGTTCCTGCTGCCAAATTTGAAAACAAAGATCCCGAATAATAATTTGTTCCGTTGATACTGTAACTGTAAGGAGATAAACCTCCAGAGCCAGACATTGTAATTGAACCATTGTTCAGTCCAGAAGTTGCTGAAGCAGGAATACCAGAAATGTTAACAGGTGTTGGTTCTGTTATTGTGGTAGAAAAACTCTGCGAACAACCATTTGCATCGGTAGTTGTAACCTCATAAACACCTTGTGCTAATCCAGTAAACAATCCAGTAGTGCTATTAATTGTATTTACATAACTTGGCGCGCCTCCAGAGACAGAAACTAATACAGAACCATCATTTTCTCCAAAGCAACTAATCATTGTGGGAATTGCATTCAAAACCAATTGATTAGGCTGTGTTATTTCAATTGTAATTTCACTTAAACAACCATTTCCATCCTTTGAGATCACTTGATACTCACCAGCTGCTAAATTTGAAAAAACGGAACCAGATTGGAAAGTAGTACCATCAATTGAATACTCATATCCTCCTTGACCACCACTCGCAGTAATTAAAATCTCTGCTGTTGATTCTCCAAAGCAATTTATAGAAGATGTTTGTGCGTAATTTGACGAAATTGAATAAGGCGTTGTTAGATTAAACACATCAGTTATTGAACAACCTGTGTTATCAGTAATTGTGTATGTATAACTCCCAGGTGCTAAATTTGAAAAAGTTGGATCTGTTTGAACAGTTCCACTATTTATTGAATAGGTAAAAGGCGCTGAACCTCCAATATTTTGTAATTGAACCGAACCAATATTAGCTATACATGTTGGTTGAGTAATAACACTTGACGATGTTGTAAAACTTTGAGCTCCACTCACAGAAATACTTACACTTTTAGCATCGTTACAGCTATTTTCATCAGCCGCACCATTCGCAGTCACAAGAGAAACATTCACAGTGTTAGCACCAGCATTCAAACCATTAACAAAAACAAAAATAGTATCTCTGTTACCAACACTAATTAATTGATTGGACGTATAATTCACTGTTGTTAAGTTTCCTGCTCCTATTTGCCATGAAAAAGAACCTGAAGTAATTGGTGAAGTTCCACGATTTTCTATGATAATTCCAATTTGTGCCGAAGTACCACAAATATCTCCATTTGAAACTTGAAAAAGTCCTATCAAAGACGCGTCTATATTTTCAGGATCCATTTTTATTGCAATATTTCGTGTTTTCGTTCCCCCTGCATAATATACTCCCGTATAATAAAAAGTTTCTCCATCAAAATCATCTATACACATGTGGTGGTAATCTCCCCAACGAGTATCTCCTGTTTTAGAACCAGTTCCAGCGATGAGAGTAGTCTCTGGCATCGTCATAACATTCAAAGGATCGCAAGCTCTGCGGCCAGTCATTTTCAGTGATGGAAAATCACCAGAGCTATTTGAAGACGTCGAGTAGGCCATGATTATATTTCCCCATTTATCAATATTAATTGCTGGCATCCATCGATTTGTAGAAGTTCCCGGAGCGTATGTACCTTCCTGATATTTATACCAAGTTGGGGTTGTTACACCAAAATCTCTTCGTAATTCAATCCACCTTACTCCTGCTCTATCTCCACCGGTAACGTCCGTAGACAATGATAAAACCATAGCTTGGTGCGTTTCAAAAACTCTCATGGGAGCCTTGAACATTACAGGCTCTCTTAAAGGATCTAATTTTACAGTGGTATTCGGTTGAGGAATACATGTAAAACTCGTTAACCCGCAAAGCTTTGAATCTATTTCCGCAATTGAAATATCTTGAATTTTTGCAACGGTGGCCGTATTGTTTGTCCAATTAATAGTCATTTCCCATAACTCTATCCAATCATTGGTGCCGCTATCTGGCGATCCATTTGTATGTGATTCATCGTCTCGATGTCTTACAAAAAGAGGTTTCATTCCTGCAGGAGCAGCAAAATCCCCCTCGATATCTACCGGAGTAATTGACTGAAAACCAAAACCATTTAGCGAATAACCGATTGCAATTTTAATAAAAGGAGACGTTGCTCCGGTAACCAAAGCGCTCAATTTTATGGCATAGGTTGTTGGTGGTCCGCCTTCGTTAGTAGTAACGATTAATGCATCGGATGTTGGACAAATACTCCATTTTGGATAATCTGGAAATTGAGTACATGTAAATTGATAGGTCCAATAAGCTCCTTGAGGATTACTTGTTTGAGAAACATAGACTAATAATTTGTTACCCGAATTAGAAAATTCTGTTAAAATCCATTTTCTGGCTTGTTTGTAATATAGAACAATTGGATCTCCTGCCCCAGAAGGACCACCCAATGTTTGCATGGTGTATGTCGAATTACCTACAGTTGCACTCGTTATTTTGTTTATGATTCTGTATGAAGAACCATTGAAGGAATTTGTTGCTTGAATGTAATACAAACTATCGGCTTCTCCTGAAGGATCTGGAGGAGATAAATTTGTACCTAATCCTTGAACGTCCCACAACTTCGTTGCTGAGGCATTCTTTTCAGCAACTTCATGCTGTTGCCAAACCCAGTCAGGTAGATGGGTATTCGAATTATCAACTTCAACGAGCTCTCTTCCTTTAAAATTTGGTTTAATAATATGATTTTTAGGCTCATTATTCGAAGAGCTTTGTGGAACTAAGTTACTGGTAATTGGACTAACGTTCCCCATAAACTCAGAATTTTGAGCTAATGAAAAAAATGACGTTAACAATGCAATAAAGAATGCTGATTTTTTCATAGTTGATATAGTTTAGTGGCTAAAAATACAAAGAACCGACATAAACTTACACGAATTGTTAAGAAATTTCTATATTCTACATAAATGAAAAAAAGAATAAATCTCAAATAATTATTTATCAAGGATTTAACATCGATTTAACACCACTTATTTGTATTTCATTTTCACATCGATTATGTTAATAAAAAGAGTTATTTACATCGAATAGCCAAGCATTATAAATTCTATTTTTGTCTTTATGAAACCTATAGGAAAGTTAATAATCATTGGTGGAGCTGTAGATAAAGGCAGTTTTACAGAAAGTAATTTTGAATCTCAAGTAGAAAATAACTTGAATTTTTTTGAGAAAGGAATTTTAAAGCGCATTTTACGCGAGTCAGCGAAAGGAGATGAGTCTAAAATTGAGATAATTCCTACAGCATCAAAAATTCCGGAAACTGTAGGACCAGAATATGCCAAGGCGTTTCAGTTTTTAGGAGCTACCAACGTTAATGTACTGGATATTCAAAAAAGAGAAGATGCCATTAACGAAGAAATTATAAGTCGAATTGATCAAGCAGATATCGTATTTTTCACCGGTGGAGACCAACTTCGTTTAACCTCAATAATTGGCGGAACTCCTGTTCATGATAAAATTTTAGAAAAATATCAAAACGAAAACTTTATTTACGTTGGAACGTCTGCGGGGGCTCATAGTGCATCTAAAAGCATGATTTATCAAGGATCAAGTCAAGAGTCATTACTAAAAGGAGAAATTAAAATAACCGGTGGACTTGGTTTAATAGATCATGTTGTTATCGATACTCACTTTGTAAAAAGAGGTCGAATTGGTCGCTTGTTACAAGCTGTTGTGAGTAATCCTAAATCGCTTGGAATCGGTTTAGGAGAAGATACGGGACTTCTAATTACTGATGGAAATGATATGGAAGCATTGGGGACAGGTTTAGTAATCCTTGTGGACGGAAGAAAAATAACCGATACAAACATTACAGATGTTGATATGGGTGAACCGATTTCTATAAAAAATATGATTGTACATGTAATGAGTAAAGGAGATCAATATTCTTTACTCGATCACGATTTGAAAATTCAAATTGCAGCACACAAAAAATGAAATTAATAATTCACGGAGGTTTTTTCAGCGAGTCGTCACAATCTGAGCTTATCAAAAAAGCAAAGCAAGATTCTCTAAAGCGAATTTTAGAAAGTTCTTTCCATTATTTACAAAATCATTCAGCTGAAGAAACCGTTGTTTATGCGGTTGAACAATTAGAAAATGACCCATTATTTAATGCAGGAATTGGTTCTCAAATTCAGAGCGATGGAAAAATCAGAATGAGTGCATCAATCATGAATGGGAAATCAAAAAGGTTTAGTGGTGTTATCAATGTTGAAAATATTCAGAATCCTATTTTACTCGCATCAGAACTTATGATAGAGGATGATCGTGTTTTGGGCGGCGAAGGAGCTAACATCTATGCAGATAAATTAAATTTCTCTTATTTTTCAACAGAAACCGAAGAGCGACGTAGAGATTATGAAGAAAAAATAAAGTCTTCACGAACAAGTACTGTAGGTTGTGTTGCATTAGATAAAGATGGAAAAATCGCTGCAGCAACCTCAACAGGCGGAAAAGGTTTTGAACTACCAGGTAGGATTTCAGATTCAGCTACTGTTGCTGGTAATTATGCCAATGACTTTTGTGGCGTTAGTTGTACAGGTGTTGGAGAGGATATTGTTAGTGGTGCGGTAGCAGCTAAAATTGTAACGCGAGTAACAGACGGATTTTCACTAAAAGATGCGTTTCAAAAAACTTTTGATGAACTAAAAGAATTTGATGGCTTTGCAGGTGCTATTGCCATTGATAAATTTGGAAATTTTCACGTTCAGGAATCCCATCCTAAAGTGGTTTATGGATCTTTCGATGGAACAAAAATTTCTGTTTTCGAATAAATCATGAAAATATATCTGTATCTATTTGTTTTAGTTTTAATTCTTTCAAGCTGTAGTTCTGGAACTAATTTGAATTTATTTTCAATCAAAGAGGATAAAGAATTTGGAAAGAAAGTTTCTGATCAAATTGAAAGCGAAGGAAAATACAAGTTTTTAGACAGCGTAAAACATGCAGAAGTATATGGGTATGTTTATAAAATCCGTAATGAAATTCTGAATTCCGGTAATGTTAAGCACAAAGACGATTTTGAATGGCGAATTCGTATAATCGAAGATGACTCAACGTTAAATGCCTTTTGTACACCTGGAGGCTATATTTATGTTTTTACTGGAATTTTAAAATTTTTAGATTCAGAAGATCAATTAGCAGGTGTAATGGGTCATGAAATAGCTCATGCTGACTTGCGACATTCTACTCGTCAAATGACTGAAATGTTTGGTATTCAATTATTACTAGAATTAATTGCAGGTGATTCGCAAAGCGTGAAAGAAATCACCTCCGGATTAATCGGACTAACTTTTTCTCGTTCACATGAAAAAGAAGCAGATGCCAATTCTGTTAAATACCTCTGCCCTACTAAATATAATGCTGCTGGTGGAGCTGGTTTCTTTGAAAAACTTATACAAAAAGGAGACTCTAACAATCCACCTGTTTTTCTTTCTACCCATCCTGATCCAGGAAATCGGGTGGAAAAATTCAAACGAGCAAAAGAAGAAAATGGCTGTTTAGGTAATGAAACCTTTACTTCGGAATACAAAAGGATAATTAGTAAACTTCCTTAGTTTTGCGTGAAAAGTAACCAAGCAAAATCCAAAATAGTGGTGCTACAGCAATGACGCTAATATTTGAAAACGCTTGTGCTAAATAAGCAAAAACAGCAAACGCAACGATTAATTTTGTCTTATCCCGTTTAACTTGAGTTATATTTCTCCAAAAAATGATTACTAGAATTGACAAATAAGTTAACAGGGATGGAATTCCGGTTACTACCGCAATATGCAAGTATTCATTATGAGCTTTATCGATGGTAACTCCTTTCATTCTGTAATAAGCATTCAATTCTTTTTTGTACTCAGCTTTTAAAACTGGTTTCAAATTTTCTGGTCCTGTTCCTAATACTGGATGCCCTTTTATTACTCCCCAAGTAATTTCCCAAATTTTTAAACGACCAGACCCACCATATTCATCTTTCATTTTAATCTCTGTACTAATAGATTTTGTTCGTTTTGACAATGTATTTTTCTTTGTGAAATTCAGGGTAAATGCCGCACCCACCATTACAAATAAAGCTAAGAGCAGACCCAAAAATTTAGTTTTATCAAAGATTATCACTAACGTTACATACCCAATTATCACTATACCGAAAGCAATCCAACAACCTCTTGTTTGTGAAGCTAGTAAGGCAGAGAAAAAGAGTATTAAAAAAAGAAAATAATACCATTTTTTGTAATATACAGAAAGGCCGAATGAAAGTGAACAAAGCATCACCATTAACGAACCTAAAAAATTTTGATTACCAATCGTAGAGAAAATCATTGGGCGATAATTCTTATAAATTACCAAAGGATCAAATTGATAATATTGTACTAGAGCATATAAGGAGACAAGAGAAAGAAATGACAAGGCCCAAATTAGTTTTCTTTTTGTTACAACAAGGTAATTCCTCGATGCATAGAAAAGTATTACATAAATTGAAATTGTTGCAAAACCTTCAAATCGCCCCCCATAATTCGTTGCACCGGCAAAAGCTAAAAGTGGATCATGGGCAAAAATTGAAGACAATAGAACCAAACTCAGGTAAACGATTGACAACCATGAAAAAATAGAGTTATCCCACTTCCTGTTTAAGATTAACAAGGTCAAAATAGAAATTCCTGAAAGAACTAAAACAGGACCTTTGAATGCGTCAAATATATCACTAACAAAAAAAGGGAAAATAACAATGGGTATCAAGATTATCGTTAACCACAAGATATGATCGATCCATTTCTCGTATTGTAGGGAACGCACAATTGTGTTTTCAGAAATCATAGGCAAATATAGTTTGAGTTTGACACAAATTCTAGAATCTAGCTATTTTCTTTTAGGATACAATTTGAATTATGTTTATTTTTATCCACAAATGCAGTAAAATGAACTATTTCAGAAAAAAAAGTATTCACGATATTCACAAACAAATAGCAGAAGGTTCAGGTGATTCTCACGAATCATTGGGAAGGCACTTAAAAACGCGAGATTTAGCTTCATTTGGTATTGCTGCAATTATTGGTGCTGGAATTTTTAGTACTATTGGTCAGGCAAGTTCTGCTGGTGGTCCTGCAGTAATTTTCTTGTTTTTATTTACAGCCCTAGCTTGTGGATTTGCTGCATTTGCCTATGCGGAATTTGCATCTATGGTTCCGGTTTCTGGAAGTGCATACACATATTCTTATGTTGCTTTTGGAGAAATTATAGCATGGATAATTGGTTGGGCGCTCATTATGGAATATGCAATTGGAAATATCACAGTTGCTATTTCATGGAGTGATTATTTTACAAGCCTTTTAGAAAGTGGTGGAATGAATATCCCACAATGGATTCAAATGGATTACTTGACTGCAAGTAAAGGATTTGATGAAGCAACTCTACTCATGAACTCAGGTCAGCAATTCAGTAACTTAGACAGTTCTTTAAGATCAGCTTATACAGCTTGGACTAGCTCTCCAACAATTGGATCCTTTCATCTCATTGCTGATTTACCCGCTTTGTTTATTATTATTCTAATCACTTGGCTGGTATATCGTGGAATGAAGGAAAGCAGAAATGCATCAAATGCCATGGTAATTGTTAAACTAGCGATAATTTTATTAGTTATTGCAGTAGGTATTTTTTATGTTGATGTTGCTAACTGGAATCCATTTGCTCCTAATGGTATAACTGGAGTTTTAAAAGGAGTTTCTGCTGTATTCTTTGCCTATATTGGTTTTGATGCCATTTCTACAACTGCTGAAGAATGTGAAAATCCACAGCGCGATTTGCCGCGTGGAATGATGTGGGCAATTATTATCTGTACTGTTCTTTATATGATTATTGCATTGATTTTAACAGGAATGGTAAGTTATACAGAGCTAGCTGTAGGCGATCCTCTAGCTTATGTTTTTGAAAAATTAAATCTCAAATGGATGTCTGGAATTATTGCCGTGAGTGCTGTTGTGGCAATGGCTTCAGTATTACTTGTTTTTCAAATGGGGCAACCACGTATTTGGATGAGTATGAGTAGAGATGGTCTTTTACCTAAACGATTTTCTAAAATCCATCCAAAATTTAAAACGCCTTCTTTCTCAACAATAGTAGTTGGGTTTATTGTGGCAATTCCTGCACTTTTCATGAACCTAAAAATGGTAACGGATCTTTGTAGTATAGGAACTTTATTTGCATTTGTTTTGGTTTGTGGAGGAGTTCTCGTTCTGCAGAATAAAAAAGATATTCCACGTGGAAAATTTAAAACACCTTATTTGAATGCGAAATTTATAATGCCACTTGCGTTAGTTGCAGCTTGCATTCTTCTTTTTTCAAAATATCAAGAAGAAACAACACATTTTCTTTTAAATAAAAAAGAGTTAAAATCAAACCAAGAAATTCTAGACAATTTAACTCCTGAAGAAATTTTAATACTCAGATCAAACATGCTTAAAAGTGATTCTTTAAATATGAAAAAATCAAATAATGATGTCTATGCCTATTTTTCTGATAATAAACAACCTGTGCTTATTTCAACATTAAAAAATGGAGTATTCAAAAAGGATGAATCTTTCTTCAACAATGAAGGCTTTACTCACTTTGCTGAAAAAATTCCCACATGGATATTTATATTATTTACTGTATTTATTTCAGTTATGGCTTTCCTTCATAACTTATCTTTAATTCCAATACTCGGTTTACTTTCTTGTTTATATATGATGAGTCAATTGGAATTGAATAACTGGATTTATTTCACTGGTTGGCTACTTCTTGGGTTGATTATCTATTTTGGCTTTAGCGCGAAGAATTCTAAATTAAATTCAAATACTAGTCAAACCTAATCCTAGGAAACTTTTATTTCAGATGAAACTCTCTTAGCTAAAGAAACCAATTCATTAACATCTTCATTTCCATAAGCAAGAGCCACTCCCATTCTCCTGTAAGCTCTTGAAGTAGGCTTGCCAAATAAAATAAAAGAAGCATTATTAATCTGTGATGCATTTTCTAAACCTTCAAAAACAGGAAGTTCTATTGACTCATTTGATGCCAATATCACTGAACTAGCTCCATTTCTTAAGAGTTTTACTTCTGAAATTGGCAAACCTAAAACGGCTCTTGCATGTAATTCAAACTCAGAGAAGTTTTGAGTACCTGCAAGCGTTACCATTCCCGTATCATGAGGTCTCGGTGATAATTCAGAAAAATACGCTCCTTCTTTTGTGATAAAAAATTCCACACCCCAAATTCCTTCTCCGCCAAGAGCTTTTGTTACCTTTTCCGCCATCTCCTGTGCCTCCAATAAATGTTCATTCAGCATCGATTGAGGTTGCCAACTTTCTTGATAATCACCACGCTCTTGCCTATGACCAATAGGAGGACAAAATAATGTGTTGCCATTTTTTTGTGTAACTGTCAATAAAGTAATTTCAAAATCAAAATCCACAAAAGATTCCACAATAACTTCTTTCAAATCACCTCGTGATCCTTCCATTGCATACAGCCATGCTTTTTCAATGTCAGTTTCGGTTTTAATTACAGATTGTCCTTTTCCTGAACTTGACATTAGAGGTTTTACGACACAAGGCATTCCACAAACTTCAACTCCTTGTTTCAATTCTTCATACGAAGTTGCATATCGATAAGTGGCTGTTCTCAAGCCTAAGTCCTTTACTGCTAAATCGCGAATAGCTTTTCTATTCATTGTGAAATTTGCAGCTTTTGCACTAGGAACAACTTTTACTCCTTGTTTTTCATAGTTATAAAACTTCTCTGTTCGAATTGCTTCTATCTCCGGGACAATGATATCTGGTTTGTGCTTTTCTACAATTCTATCTAACTCAGTTCCATCAAGCATATTGATTACCTCATATTCGTGAGCCGCTTGCATTGCAGGTGCTCCAGAATAATTATCTACGGCCACAACATATTGTCCCAATCGTTGACATGCTATGACAAACTCCTTTCCGAGTTCTCCTGAACCTAATAAAAGTATTTTTTTTCTCATAATTTTATCTTTCCAAAATAGTGGTAAATATACTTAGCAATTTGATAATAAACAGGCAACTTCCCCCACTTTGTTCTGTAATATGTCACATCTCTCCCACCTAAATTTGTGTAAAACTGTTTTACTGAATCAATATTGGATCCACCAAAATCAAAAACAAGATTATTTTCTTTGGCTAAATTAATGCTGTAATTTAAAAGAGCATACATTGCACCTTCTTTCATTGCGTCATTTGTTGCCACCCCTTTAATGTATGTTAATTTATCATCAGTTTGCATGAATAAAGTGCATCCTTTCAATTCATTTTTAGAATTGTAAACTGCGTATTTAAAAAGAAGTTTATGTTCCTCTAGTTTATTCATTAATTTCCTAAAAACTAATAAATCTGTTTTATTTAGTCCTTCTATACGTTGAAATAAATTGGTCTCTAAAAATTCATTGATTTTATCCAAATTTACCTGATTAGTGATACTAAAATCAGATTGAGTGAATTTCTTCAACATTCGCTTAGATTGAGTATTTACGTTATGACTATCAAAAAAATCAATTCGTTGAAAAACTCTGTTTTCACCCTCAATAGTAAACTCAGTATTTTCGATTGACAACTCTCCAACTTGAAATTCATTCTTAATCTTATTAAGAATTTCAATAGCAAAGGATTGATTTATGGCTCCAAGAAAATTAACAGACCTCAAAAAGTTCGGAGTATAAACTATTTTATATTTCAATTTTTGAGTAAAAGGTATCGCAATTCCTCTTGAATAATCTTGATCAACATAAATGCACCAATTATCAGCTAGAGCATCCAAGAAAAAAGATTTATTATAAATGCCTGCATTTGATGTTCTTGCGACTAGTGAATCCCATTTTTCACAATCAATATTTGGTCGCTGAACAAAATTCATGAATTTTATTTTTGCTTTAAATCAAAGACAGAAACCCCCACTTTTACAAGAAATAAACGCATAAAATTATCTAAATGTATTTCAGGCCAATCACTTTCATCAATACCAGAAATCTCCAACTCGTATGCAAATATTTCTTCAAAATGCTGTTTAATCACTATCTCATCATCCATGAAATCATCTGTAATTAAGTAAATTGATGGTTCTGAATCTTCTAATCCAATTACAGAATCTTTAGAATGTTTTTGAACCCATTGTATAAACTCTGGTTGAGCCTCAACCATAATGAAACCTCTATCAACTATCATTTTTTTACGCTTGGAATTAAATTAGTGTTTTTTGAACTAAACCATTTAGTTTTACCATTCTTAAGTTGACTTATGATTATGTTAAATGACTTATATCCTTTTTCAACCTCAAGAAAAGTCAACCATTCTTTTGTCTTTATTTCAGTGGAACTTTTAATTAATATCAAAGACTTTTCTGAGCAAAGAATGGAAAAATTAGATTTACTAATGTTTGCCGATTCGAACATTTTAATTGGTTTACAAGGATTTTCAAAACAATCCATCAAGTTGTAGAGCGCCTGTTTTAAATTATTTGTATCCTTATATTTCCATTCACAAAACAGAAGACTGTCCTTTTGAAAATAAAGGGTTTCTTTTATTTTATTAATTGGATTAAAACGATCAGGGAGCAGGGATGTTGATACCTCATTTACACTGTCTATCGAGAGGTATTTTATTTTTTTGTAAAAATTTAATTTTACTGTATCAACCTTAATATCATTGATAGTATTGGTTGATTCTTTCCTTGATGATTTAGGTACAACTTGTCCGAAATCTTTAAATTCTTTTTTCCCTTCTGAACAAGAAAAATTAATTACACAAAGTAAAAATACTTTCAATAAAGAATTAAAGATCCTTGGATTCTTTTTTCTTCTTCTTCTTTTTATTAGGCTTGTCACGAATAATCTTAATTTTCTTATAACGTCTTTTATTAAAATTATTGTCTGTAATACTGCCTTCGGGAATACGAATTGCCAATCCAATTGTATGCTGAAGATAATGTTTATCAGTTTTGAGAATATCTTTTGTGAAAGCAATTTTTGCCGCGGACTGTACTTGTATTCCAAGATTTGAAGACACCCATAGATTTAGTCCAACTGCTACATTTCCATTTACTTGAGACCCGTAAATCGATCTATTTGTAATACCCAAACCATACGAAAAATAAGGATCTATAGATGTACTAGGATACATCATTTTTTGAAAACTATAACGCACATTTGCGTCCAATGAAAAAAAAGAGGTATTAATAGTAAGTGAATCTGGTCTTTCAGCAATTGTATCAAATTTACCAAATGCAAGTGATGCTTCCCAGCTCCACCCACCGTAGTAATGTTTATCAACAAAAAATCTTGATGGGTATTGTAAGCCTTTAATCAAACCTAAATCATTCATCGGAGAAACCATGTTCCAACTTGCACCCAACATCCAATTGTAAGAATCCTTGTTTTTATCTAATTGCGCAGGCTGAGCAAAACAAACCAATTGAGAAGTCAATATAAAAAACACTACTAGAAGACGCACAATCATTGATGTCAAAAAATTTAAAACAAAAGTAATATGTATAATGTATATCGAATAAATTTATTACAACTTTTTTGAATTAGTTTTGAACAAAAAAAGTGTGAATAATAACGTTTATTCATAAAAAAGAGGTCATCAATTGATGACCTCCTTTGATAGGTGATTTTTAAATTACTTTTTTATTGTAATACGCTTAATAAATTTAATTTCTGCTCCTTTAAAGTTTAATGTATAACTTCCCGTAGCGAAAGATGACAAATCTAATTGTGTATCCATAGAATTAATATTCCATGTTCCACAAGTTTTTCCAGAAGCATCAATCAACTCTATCATTGAGATATCTGAAGTTAATCCTTCAATAGTAATCAAACCGCTAGTTGGATTTGGAAAGACAATTATTGAGTTAAGCTCAGTATCCTCCATTCCTGAACAAGCATCTACCACAATTGTAGAGGTAGTAGATCCTGTACACCCACTCTGAGTTACCGAGTAAGTAATTGTATGAGTTCCTATTCCAGCATTTGCAGGATTGAAGTTGCTTCCATTCACTCCTGGGCCTGAAAACGTTCCTCCAGAAGGAGAACCAGCAGGCAAAGCAAAAGAAGGGTCATAAACACATGGTGGTGTAATTGATGATAAATCAAAAGAAACTGTAGGCACAGGATTAACATTAATAGTGAATGTAACTGGTGTACCAGTACAAGATGCTAATGTTGGAGTTACTGTTACAGTTGATGTGCCAGTAGCAGAAGGTGTGAATGTTGCAATATTTCCAGAACCAGAAGCACCTAAACCAATTGCCGTATTGGCATTCGTCCAAGCATAGGTTGAGTTAGCGCTATTTCCTGTGAAATTAATCGCATTCGATGAGCTACCTAAACATACTGTTTGAGTACCCGGATTTGTAACTGTTGGATTCGTATTTACCGTAGCCAAAACTGCAGTTCTTGCAGATGTACAACCATTTGAAGTCACCTCTACATAATAAGTTGTATTTGTAGAAATTGAAGGAGTTGTAAATGTAGTTCCTGTTCCCAAGGCTGTTCCACCGGTTGATGCAGAAAACCATGATAATGTACCTGTTGATGCAGTTGCATTTAAAGCTACTGTTCCTGTTCCACATCTACTTCCAGGCGTTGTTGCCGAAACTGAAGGAGTTTGGTTAATAGTAATGTAATTTGTTTGCGTTGATGTATTATTACCCATTGAGTTCGTGGCAGTTAAAGCAACCGTGTAGTTCCCAGGAGCTGAATAAGTCACTGTTGGATTTTGCAAAGTACTTGTTGCCGGTGTTCCTCCAGTAAATGTCCAAGAATAAGAAGAAGGGCTTCCAGTTGAAGTACTTGTATATTGAACTGTTTGACCTGTGCACGCAGTACCTGTCGGCGTAGAGGTAAAGCTAGCGGTAGGAGGAGTTGGAACAGAAGTTCCAGTTAGGTTAATATTATCGATAAACAATCTGTTACCATAAGCTGCCATATTTTTAAATGCAATAATAACATTAGACTGCCCAACATAACTTGATAAATCAACTGTTTCTTGTCTCCATTGCGCAGCAGTTGGCGTAAACTGAGTTGTAACTGGCGCGACAGTTGGCAAATTTCCAGCTGCAACTGTACCACCTGATTTATTGTACAATGATGTCCAGTTTGTACCACAATCTGTTGATATCACAACTTGCAATCCGTCAGAAAATATTTGACCATTCTGAGTGAACGGTGCATAAGCTACATGGAAGGTCATCTGAGCAGCAGAATAACCCGTGAAATTTAATTTAGGGAGTCTCATTTCATCAGAATTTCCTGAATCATCAAAATTATAATTATCAAAAACCATTGAATTCCCTGCTGTAGGTGCTACACCCACTGTTGCACTTCTAGCCCATGTAGTTGCACCGCCATCGGTATTAATAATCGTCCATGCAGCAGGAGTTATTGGCGGGAATGTCGTTGTTGTAAATCCTTCATTAACAGGAAGTGTATTTGTAGATGCACCTGTTACAGTAATATATCCTGTTTGTGTTGCTGTATTATTACCATTCGCATTAGAAACCGTTAAGGAAACAGTATAAGTTCCAGCCGTATTAAAGGTAACACTTGGATTTTGAGTAGTACTTGTTCCTGGTGTACCACCTTGGAAAGTCCATGAATATGAGGTTGGAGCACCAGTTGAAGTACTTGTGAACTGCACACTTTGACCAACACAAATATTTACATTATCTGCAGTAAAAGAAGCTACAGGTGCTGATGGAACAGAAGAATATAAATCTGAATCCCAAGTTCCTCTCCCAAATGTAGCAGCTCTTAACCTACCGGTTGCATAATAGATTTCAAGATCTGATACTTCGCAGTTTGGAAGTCCTTGACTAAAATCAATCCACCCATTTGTGCTATTATCTCTATAATAAACGCCAATATCCGTTCCAACATAAATCCCATCTCCACCAGCAGCGCCATTATGATAAACAACACAATTCACAGGAACGTTTGGCAGACCTGTCGATATGTTTGTCCATGAAGTACCTCCATTAGTTGATTTGAATACTTTATTTGCAGCAGAATATCCAGAATAAGTAACGAAAACAACATTTGGATCAGTATTCGAAACTGCAACCCATGTTGGTGAAGATCCAGTGGTTGGATTAGCACAAGACGTAAATGAAGTTCCACCATTTGTTGATTTAGAAACTCCACCAGAATTTGTTTTTAAACAATAAATAACCTGGTTATTGCTCGGTGCAATTGCTAATTCAATAATAGAACCTGTTCCTTGTGGCGTACCCATAGTTGTCCAAGCTACTGTTGTCGCCCAAATATTAGATGATTTGTACAAAGCAGCTCGACCCGCTGAGTAGGCGATATTTGCATCTACAGGATCTTGTTTTATTGGGCTCACCCATTCACCTTGACCTGCAGGATCAGTAATATCAGCGAACGTTGCACCTCCTGTTAATGTTCTCGAATAATCACCATAATATACGGATGAAATTTGTCTGCTATTATTAGTTCTATCAATAAAACAATCCATACCGTCTCCCCCACCTACTTCAGACCAAGCAGTTTGACTTGCTGTAGTTGTTCTATTTGTTCCATTATCTTGATGACCAGCAAGAATCAAGTTTGCAGAAGATGTCGATAAACTAAATCTATACTGTTGTGCGATCGCCAAATTTGAACTTAAATCCGTCCAAGCAGTTCCACCGTTTGTTGTCTTGAAAAAACCACCATCGTTCGCTGATAATATTGTAGTTCCAGAACCAGGTAAATATTGAATATCATGAACATCCGCATGCACATAAGGCTTACTAAAACCACCGTACCAATGTGAAACCATCGTCCATGTAGAACCTCCATTCGTTGATTTCCAATGATTAACACCTCCAATGATAACTTCTTCTGCATTTGTTGGAGATGCGGCAATAGCTAAATCGTACCAACCCTGTCCACCTGCATCAGCGCCATTATCAAAACCTAATACATTAGGAGTTGTGGATTGGGTTGTAAAAGCTCCACCACTATTGGTAGATCGCATCAATCCTTTATAACCGCTGTCTGTAGTATTAGCCGCTAACAAGTAAACATATGCTGAATTTGCAGCACTTACCGCCATTGAAATTCTTGCTATACCTGTCAAAGGAAGCGTTACAGCAGCACCCCATGTGGCACCACCATCTGTTGATTTTCTAAATGAAGTTCCACAGGCATAAACTGTGTTTGGGTCTCCTGGCTTAAACTCGCCATCTGTAAAAGCTGCTGTAGATTGAACTTGAGTAAACGATGTTCCTCCATTTGTAGATCTGTGAATACCGTTGCTTGCAAATACTAAAATGATATCAGGATTCGTTGGATTAACCAATACTCTTCCAATTGTTCTACCTAGATTCACCGCCCATGTCAAACCTGTAGTATTCCAAGTTAATCCACCGTCAGTTGATTTAAGTAATCCTGTACTAAATGTATCGCTTCCATCCGAATCACCTGTTGCTAAATACATGATTTGAGTATTTACTGGGTTTATTGCAACATCAGAAACACCGATAACAGTTAATTGATCTGTATTTGTAGTCCAAGATGTACCGCCATTTGTCGTTTTCCACAAGCCACCATCAGGCGCACCAACCCAAATGGTGTTGCTATTTGTTGGGTCAAAACGAATAAAATTCAAACGTCCAGCACCACCACCGGTAGGCTTACCAATTGGACCAATAATTTGCCAGCTACCGTTAGTAGATTTTGGAATACCTGCTGCCGCTAAGTCAGCTTCCCATTGCTTATAATTTTTATAGGTTTGAGTTGGCAAGGTTATATTACCAGAAGGATAGACTCTAGGAGACATATAATTCTCCCAGCGCTTAAATGCTTTATATCCTTTTCCTTTTTGAATAGTTTTACCCGCCCAATAATTTTGAAATTCAGCTTGAATATCATAAAAATTAGCATTCGGATCTTTCATCATCTCAACCCACACCTGAGAAAAGTAGGAGAAAGATATTACCGAAAAAATCGATAGAAATAAATAACGAAAATACATGTGTTTCATAGTTTATAGTTTAGGGGTACAAGTTATTAAAAATGATTAAAAAAGAAAAAAAATGTTTAAAAAAAAATCAAGTTGTTTATAACGCTGAAATAACAACAACAATTTCACCTTTTAGTTCTTTGTCTTGAGAATTTTGAATGAGTTCCTCGATTGTTCCTCGACATATTTCCTCGTAATATTTGGATATCTCACGAATTACTGCTATTTGTCTATCAGACTGAATGACCTCTTTGAATTGAAGTAACATTTTTTGAATCCGATGAGGAGACTCGTACAAAATAGTGGTCCTTTCTTCGAGACAAATTTCCTTTATTTTAGTTTGTCTACCTTTCTTGTGTGGCAAAAAGCCTTCAAAAACAAATCTATCGGTTGGAAACCCACTTACAACCAAGGCTGGAATTAGAGCTGTAGGTCCTGGAAGACATTCAACTTCAATTCCATTTTCAATACAAGCACGAATCAATAAAAATCCTGGATCTGATATTCCTGGTGTTCCAGCATCACTTACTAATCCGACTAAATTAGAATGTTTAATCTTCTCAATAAACTGATTTAATACTCTATGCTCATTGTGAATATGAAAGGCAAATACTTGCTTAGAAATATTCAAGTGACTTAATAATTTTTTAGTTACTCGTGTATCTTCAGCAAGAATAAATTCACATTCATTCAGATATCTTATGGTTCTGAGCGTAATATCTTCTAAATTACCAATTGGTGTAGGAAGTATAGCAAGTTTACCCATTAGATAAAATTATTGATCTGATTTTTCTTCGTCTTCTGGGAGTTTTTCACCTCTCAATAATCTCACTCTTTTTCTTGCCTCTGCAGAAAACAAACTTCCTTTGTAATTAAGTACTAGAGATTTATAATATTCAAGTGCTTTTTCCTTGTCATTTTTCTGTATTTCATGGATCTCAGCCAGAGAAAAAAGAGCATCATCTGCTAAAATATCAGAGCCAAACTTAGAAATAATTTTCTCTAGGTAAGGAATTGCCTCATCCCATTTTCCTTGAAGTTGCATTGCTTTTGCTTTGCGAAATAAAATTTCATCTTCCAAAGAATGACCTGGTTCAGCTCTTAAAACGCTATCATAATATTCAAATGCTTTTTCGTATTGGTGTTGCTCAAGTTGTAAATCGCCTTGAGAAAACCAACCCATTATTTGAAAATTAGAATCTAATCCGAAATTATCGGTGATTAATGTAGACAATTGAATGGCATCATTTGCTATTAATCGAGATGTTGATTCTTTCAAAATACTCAACTGAGACTGAGCAAAATCAAATTCACCGTCGTAATAAAATATTCGCGCATTCTTGAATTTTGCTTCTTGTCCGATTACTTCATATTTGAAATCGTTATCAATTTGCATATACAAAACACTTGCTTCCCAAATATCACCAGTCAATACTTGAATATCAGCCAATTGCATCTTGCAAGAAGCTTTTTGTACGTCAGTTATTCCTGAAACTGACATTAATTCATTGAGTAAGGCAATGGCTTGACTTGCTTGATTTCCATAAAATGCTTGAACATAAGTAAGTTCTAATGCCAAATCAAAAGATACTCGTTTATTATTTACTCGATTAATGGTTTGCTTATATTCTTCAATTGTAGCATTAATTTCCTCTTGTGAATAATTTCTATTTGTTGTTAATTCCAAAAATCGAACTTGTAAATTCAAGCGCTCAGCATCCGTATAAAAAGGAGAATCAACTCCATAACTCATAACACTTTTAAACGCCTTTCGAGCATATTCATAGATTCGGTTTTCTAATGCAATTTTCCCAACATCTAGTGTTTGTTCTCCGTATGCATTCATACGTTTATCGAGAGCTATGGATTGTGTTACGGCTGCTGCAAAATTATCCGATTGAATGAAAAACCAAATCAACATTTCAGCAAAGACATAATTATCCGCATTCTTTTGACTTTTTTCTAATAATATTGATTTCAATGATTGATATTCCTTACTTTCTTGATTAGAAAAATCAACAAAGCGAACCAAGGTATTTTGAACAGATGATTTATTGGTCAGGCTAATTTCTAATAAATTAACAAGTTCCTTAAACATATTTTCAAAATCGCCATTTGAAGCATAAACTTCAGCGAATTGGACATTCAAGGGATATGATTCTTTAAGAAGTTTACGACCTTTAAGTAAAGACTTTAAGGCCAAATCATTCTTTCCTTTTTTTATAAACAAATTGGATAATTCAATGATTTGATTAGGTACCGGTGACAAATCATCAATAAGTTCATTATAAATCTTTTCTGCTGACTTCGTGTTATTATCCTCCTCGTAAAATAATCCCAACATAATTTTTAACTCAACATCTTTTCGATTAGAGTTGATTTGTTTCTTTAAAATTTTCTCTGCGTCTTTTCTATTCTTTGTTTTAATTAGACAATCGAAATAACGCAAGAAATAAACTTTTGTAGGACTCTTAGAATATAAATTTTGATAATAAACAACGGCTTTATCAAATTCTCCATTTGAATAATAATATTGCGCCAATTGAATATCTGTCTCAGATTGAGAAAACCCAAAAAAAACTTGAAAAACAAATAAACAGAAAATCCAATTTCTCATAGCTATAAAGTATTTTCCTATTTTATTAATTCCATAGAAAACCGAAATAATTCAGGATGTAATCTTATATAAGTATCCAAGATTTTCTTTTGTCCTTTCACGCATTCATCACAAAGTAAACGCAATTGGTTTAATTTATTTTGTTCGAATTTTAAATATTCATCATATTTCTCTCGTTTTCCACTATTATTTTCAATATCCGTTTTCAGGTTATTTAATGACTTTCTCATTTCAACTATACCTTTTTTAACCTTATCCCAATTGCCTTTCAGTTTTGGTATAGCTCTCCTCATTCTTTTATAATCGTCCATTTTTTTACCAAAATCAAGATTGATCGTATCTAATTTATAATTGTTTTTAATTCTCAACTCTACGCCTTGTGCAGCTAATTGCATATCAGCAAGAGAATCAATCTTACTAGTATTGATCGTTTTTTGGATACTGTCTAAGGTTTTTGTCATTGAAGAAATTCGCTCAACCCGTTTATTTTTTTTAATATCCGTACATGAAAAAACAAGAAAAAATAATGATAAAAGAAGAAGAAATTTCATGGTTAGTCAATTCTACTAAAATTTGTGTATTTGTGTAAAACCTCTGGGATTTGGATTCCATTTTCATCCTGGAAGTTTTCAAGAATGGACGCCAATATTCTAGGTAAAGCGAGTGCAGAACCATTCAAAGTATGGCACAATTGCGTTTTTTTATCATCTGTCTTAAATCTTAATTTCAAACGATTTGATTGAAAAGTATCAAAACGAGAAACGGAACTTACTTCTAACCATTTTTGTTGGGCCGCAGAAAATACTTCAAAATCATATGTCATAGCTGATGCAAATCCCATGTCTCCTCCACACAAACGTAAAACTCTAAATTGAAGTCCAAGCTTGTCTAACAAGTCTTTTACATGCTCAACCATTTCATCAAGTGCTTTGGCTGTATTATTCGGATGTTCAATACGAACAATTTCAACTTTATCGAACTGATGAAGGCGATTTAACCCTCGAACATCTTTTCCATAAGAGCCAGCTTCTCGACGAAAACAAGGCGTGTACCCCGTTAACTTGATTGAAAAATCTTCTGATGGCAGAACTACATCTCTGTAGATATTAGTTAAAGGAACTTCTGCTGTTGGGATCAAATAAAAATCATCTGTTGGTGTATGATACATTTGACCTTCCTTATCAGGAAGTTGACCTGTACCTGTTGCACTAGCTTCGTTCACCATGAATGGTGCAATATACTCTGTATAACCAGCTTTTTCAGCTTCATCCAAGAAGAATTGAATTAAAGCTCGTTGTAATTTCGCACCTTTACCAATATAAAATGGGAAACCTGCACCGGTAACTTTTACGCCAAGTTCAAAATCAATTAAATTATACTTTTTTGCAAGATCCCAATGAGCCAGTGGTTCAAACTTATAATTTGGAGCTTGTCCTTTTTCAAAAACGGTTTCATTATCTTCTGCACTTTTACCTTGCTTAACTAATTTGTTCGGCACATTTGGTAATGTATACATCAAATCAGAAATTTGTTTTTCTAATGCCTCTACTTGAGATTTTAATTCAGATTCACGCGTTTTTAATTCCCCAGTTTTATTCTTTAAGTCATTTGCTTCTTGTATCTTTCCTGATTTAAAATATTCGCCAATTGTTTTTGCTAGTTGATTTAACTCAGCAGAAATCGTTTCCATTTCTGTTTTTACATTCCTCCAGTTTGAATCTTGAATAAGAATTTCATCTACTGTTTCGCGAACTTCTAAATTCCTTTTGGCTAATCCATTAATTATTGCTTCCTTATTTTGTCGTATTGTATTTATTTCTAACATAGATAAAATTTGAATTACAAAAATAAGGATTAATTACGAAATCTTTTTTAGAAATTAAACTCCAAATTACAATTTATAAGCAACAAAAAAAGCCCCGAGAAATTCCCGGGGCTTGAATATCTAAGTTGACGTTTAATTAATTTTAAAATTGAATGGAAGACGACACACTGTACGTTTAGCATCTCCACCTACTTCTCCTGGTGACCATTTCGGCATTTTATTTAAAACTCGTGTTGCTTCTTTAACAAATTCATCACATCCTGTTCTGTTGGTTTCAACAGTAATATTCGTGATACTACCATCTTTTTCTACAGTAAATTTCATAAACACACGACCTTGAGCATCCATATCCATACAAATCTCAGGGAATTTCACATTCTCACCCAAAAACTTTTGAAGTTCTTTTTCACCACCTGGAAATGACGCTTCTACATCCGGGAACTCAACTACCTCCTCCTGCTCTGGACAACCATCGTTTGATGCAGGACCATATTCCTCAGGACATAAATCTACATCATTAACAACTCCATCATCATCTAAATCGTTATCTACAGGACATCCGCCGTTCTCAACTGGACCTGCCGTTTCAGGACATTTATCATCAATATCACAAACACCATCTAAGTCATAATCTGATTGACAACCATTCCCTCCATTTACAGGTTCTTTCGTTTCATTCGTAACTTTGATTTCGCCATCGGTTGGACCTACTGCAGGCGTTGGGGCTGAAACAGTGGATGGTGGCGGTGGCGGTGGCGGTGGCGGTGGGGCATTTGCCTCTTCTTCTTTAGATTCTTTCTTATCCGATTTAGCAACTTCAGTGGTTTGGTCTTCTCCTGATGCAGACTGATAAGAGAAAGAGGCCAAAACAATAGTAGCAATAAATAAAAATCCTGCAAAAATTAAGGGCATTCTTAACTTTTCAAGATCTGCTTCGTTACTTTTTTTACTTTCCATAATATTAATTTTTCAGTACTTAACCAAATAACATTCCAAAAATACTACAAAATAAAATTCATCTATTTTGATAATTAACTTTTTATTAACAATTAACCAATTAATGCTGAATAAGCATCAGAATCCAAAAGGTCATCTAATTCAGTTTGATCTGAAATCTTCACTTTTACCATCCAACCGTCATTGTATGGATCAGTATTTACCAGTTCAGGATTAGCATCCAAATTTTCATTCAATTCCAATACCTCTCCAGAAAGTGGCATAAATAAATCTGAAACAGTTTTAACCGCTTCAACCGAACCAAATACTTCTTCTTTTTCTAACGTTTCTCCAACTGTTTCAATCTCAACATAAACAATATCTCCCAATTCTTGCTGAGCAAAATCAGTTATGCCAATTACGGCAACATCTCCTTCAACTCTCAGCCATTCATGGTCTTTCGTGTATTTCAAATTTGTAGGAACATTCATAATAGTAAAATTAAAGGCACGAAGATAATAAGATTATTTTCTATATTTTTCTGAAAATGCAAAAAGTTTTAAAATTCCAATCGTTAAAAGAATAATTTGAATTAATTTTTAGCTAATAAACTTAAATTCTTCTTTAATTCTAAGATTCTTTTTTGCTTGTAATATCCACGGATTTGAATGGCAGATTGCGTAAAATACTGATGTTTTTTTTCAAGAAAATTTAATTGAAAGCGAATCCAATCTGCATCAGTAAAGTATTGATTATAGTTAACTAGTTCTTGACGCAATTTTGCTACAAGTTCATAATAATCATCTCTACCTAAATAATCTAAATCGGCATCACAAAGAATTTGAGCCATTTTATTCTTTGGTATACCGTTCAACTCAGTTGCTAAAATACAACCCTTGATAAGTTCAATGTCTTCTTTTTCAAAACCAAAATCCGGCAAATGTAGATCTGCAAATTGAAGTGCTAAGTTCTCATTGGTTTCATATTTCACAGCAAATCCAATATCATGAAGCAAGGCTGCTGTTCTTAAGAGAATTTTTTCGTGATTCGACAAACCTTCAATTGTAGAAAAACGCAAAACTGCTTTTTCAACATCAAGAGAATGATTCAATGAATGATAAGTGCATTTCGAAGGCAAAATTGACTTCAGTTGATTTATTATAAAATGTCTTACTCGTTTAAATTCAATTTTTTCAATTTCAACCAATGATAAGCAATCCTTTTTATCAAATTTCGGTAAAAGCCCTGTTAATTCAAACAAGTTAATGTCTCCACCTCGTTTGGCAATAACAATCGATTTATCTTTAATAAGTGTCAAATATTCTTGAACTAAGTTTCGGGTTGATTCAGTAAGTAAAATTGTATTTGCTCTTGAGGCTTTTTCAGTTCTTGCAGCAATATTTACAGTATCACCCCAAATGTCGAAATGAAATTTAGTTTTTCCTATTACACCCGCAACAAGAGGACCCGTATGAATTCCAATTCGGATTTCCCAAAAATCTCGATTAAATGCTCTATCAACTGATTTCTGAACCCTCATAAATGATTGAATCTCTAATGCGGCAAGACACATTCGTAATTCAGGAAATGGTTTTTTCTCCGTTACACCAGCAGTAACCATGTAAGCATCACCAATTGTTTTTATCTTCTCTAAATGGTAACGATTAATTATCTCATCAAAGCGATTGAAATATTTTGTCAATTTTCTAGCAACTCTCGTTGGCTTTAACTCTTTGGTCTTGAAAGAAAACTCAACAAAATCCATGAACATAACAACAGCGCTTTCAATTTTAGTTGGTTCTGGCTGTTTTTGTTCAAAGAAACTTGCCAAAACATTTTCAGGATACAAATGCTTCAGAAAATTAGTCACCCTCCTTTTTTCAAAATAAATATGTTTCCAATTTTCGATTTTCTCTCTAATAAAATGAAAACTTCCCGTAAGCCAAACATCGGATAAATTCAAATTAAAAAATGATTTATCAATTTTACCTTCATCTGAAACATAGCCAATAATCCAGGGAGACTGATAATTATATGTTGAATTTACTCGATGCACAAATTGTTTTGACTGCGACGAAAAACACTCCAAATTTATCAGGATCAATCCAATAGGTTTTTCAGAAATACTATTTAATCCTTCTTCTAATGAAGAAACTCTGATTGGATTGTTCCCATTACCCAATATTGAATTTTCTAACGATTTTGCAAAATTATCGTCTGACTCAATAATTAATATCGATAAAAATTTATTTGTCATTCTACATAAATATCCTCTAACGATATTTTTACTTCCAAAATATCTAGAATTCGATGTATTACTCTATCCATAATTGAATCTGGGCAGGAGGCACCAGAGGTAATAGCGATGCTAATGACTTCATTATTTGGCATAAAGGCATTCTGTTTAACCACTTGTTTTTTATGAATATCAAAATATTGAATTTCAAGATTTGACAGTATTTCTGAGGCTCCTTTAATGAAATAAACCGGATATTTTGACTCCATAAGTTCAACCAAATGTGTTGTATTTGAACTATTGTATCCACCCACGACAATTCCCAAATCAGCTTCATGTTCCATAAGCCCTAGAGTTGCACTTTGGTTATCATTTGTGGCATAACAGAGTGTATCACGAGTATCAGCCATGTGATTTTTTATTGATGATAAACCATACTTTTCAATCATTACTACTCGCAAGTAATCAGTGATCTCTTGTGTTTCACTTGCCAGCATAGTTGTTTGATTAACCACGCCTATTTTATTCAAATGTTTTAAGGGATCAAAACCTGGAGAATGACGACCTTCAAAATCAATGCTAAATTCTTGTAAATCCTTTTTTTCCTGAATATATTCTGCTAACAATCGAGCTTCATCTAAATCCTTTAAAATCAATGATGGAGCAAATTGAGAACTTCTGGAAAAAGTTGCTCTTGTCTCTTCATGATTATACTTCCCATGAATTAAAATAGTATGTTTAGTTTCTCCTAATTTCTCAGATCTATTCCAAACTTTTTCAACAAAAGGACATGTAGTATTGTATTTTTGAACATCTATTCCTTTTGAAACGAGCAATTCCTCAATATCAACCGTTGTTCCAAATGCCGGAATAAGTACGATATCATCGTTGGTTAATGTATCAAAATCAATTAGTTGTTTTCCCGAAGTATCTTGTAAAAATTGAATTCCATTTGCCACGAGATCTTCATTAACATCTGGATTATGAATCATTTGACTCAGAAGATAAATTCGTTGACCCGGATTTTCTTCTATTGCTCGATATGCTCGTTCAATGGCATTTTCGACTCCATAACAAAAACCAAAATGGCGGGAAACCAAGAACCTAACTTTTCCAAAGTCCAAAATTGTTGGTGAGAAATCTTTTTTGCGTGGATCATCTAATTTTCTCTTTGCCTTCACTTTAGAGATAATTGGAGAACGATAAAATTCAGGAATTTGGAACTGTTTCATTAACCTTTTTTACTTTTTAACCACCGAATTGATTTATTGTTTCGAGTTTTCAAACGTAAAGATAAGTGTTTATTGAAATTCTATCACATGGTAATTTTTAATTAATTGGTTTTTTTCAACTTCTGTTTTGTAACTTTGAAGCGATGGACTTTAAGCAATTACTTTATTCAATTAAGAACAAAGATTTCAAACCAATTTACATTTTACATGGGGATGAGCCTTATTTCATTGATAAAATCAGTAATGTAATCGAGGAATATGCCTTAGAGGAACACGAGCGTGATTTTAATCAAACGATCATTTACGGAAGGGATGCAGATTTAGTGAATCTCATAAGCGAATTAAAGGGTTATCCGATGATGTCCGAAAGACGTTTGGTTATTTTACGCGAAGCACAAGAATTTAAACAAATTGAACAGCTCGAATCGTATGTTGAATCGCCTTTAGATACTACCATTTTTGTTATTTGCTATAAATACAAAACTCTTGATTCTCGTAAAAAACTCATTAAAGAATCAACAAAAAAAGGGATTGTATTCAAATCGGATAAAGTTAAAGAATATCAATTGCCTGATTGGATTGTTAATTATTTGAAAGAAAAGGGATTTACAGTTAATTCAAAGGCAACTATGCTGTTGGCTGAAAACGTAGGCAATGACTTATCGCGACTGGTAAATGAAATTGAAAAATTAAGTATTATTCTTCCAAAAGGAACGGTAATTACCGAACAGCATATTGAAGAAAATATAGGGATATCAAAAGATTACAATGTATTTGAACTCACAAATGCAATTTCAAAACTTGATGTATCGAAAGCCAATAAAATCGTAAATTACTTTGAGCACAATCCAAAAGCAACTGATTTGACCGTTGTTGTTAGCAATTTATTCAAGTTTTTTACGCAAATCATGCGAATTCACTTTTTCCCAAATAAATCTCGTGATTTTGTCGCAAATGCTTTGAAAGTACATCCATTTGTTGCGGGAGAATTAAGTCAAGCAGCTGGAAAATTTCCTCCTAAAAAAATTGCAGCTAATATTGAGATTTTATATGAATTTGATTTGCGTTCTAAGGGAGTAAACAGTAATAATGTTGAACAAGGAGAATTACTAAAAGAATTGATATTTAGATTACTACATTAATGCATCGTTTTTATACTCCAGAACTAACACTTGAATTTTCTCATCTCACATTATCTGAGGCTGAATCAAAGCATGCTGTTCAGGTTATGCGATTGTTAAACGATCAACAAATCGAACTTTTTAATGGAAAAGGATTGTCAGCAATTGCCACTGTAATCGATAACCATCCAAAAAGATGTAGCGTGAGAATTGATCAAAGAAGTGAACATCCCAAAGAAAACCAAATTCATATTGCCATTGCACCAACAAAAAACATGGAGCGATTGGAATGGTTTGTGGAAAAAGCAACTGAAATTGGGATAACAGAAATTAGTTTAATCATATGTCAAAATAGTGAGCGTCGGGAGGTTAAAATTGAGCGACTGGAAAAAATATTAATTTCAGCGGTAAAACAATCGGGGCGATATTTTATGCCTCAGCTTAATCCTCTTGTAAAATGGACTGATTTTCTTCAAAACAATCCTAATGGATTGATTGCGCATTGTCGAGAAGGAGAAAAAATGAAGATTGATACTTCCTTTCAAAATAAGGTGATTGTAATTGGTCCAGAAGGTGATTTTACGCACGAAGAGATTGAATTAGCTATAGGACGCGGATATTCACCCATTACTTTAGGTGAAAATAGATTACGCACTGAAACGGCAGCTTTGGTAGCGTGTATGCAAGCAAAATTTAGCTTCTGATTTTCAATCTTATTTCGCCAACTTCAAGCCATCTTCCAACCATTTTTTAAATGCTTCGGCATTTCCATGATGTTCAAAATCTGCAGGACCATTAGCTAAATCCTTTCCATCGGGAGAAAGCATTCTGTAATGAGGTTGCGAATTACTTTTATAACGGCTCATTTGTAGGAATCCCCATTTATGTCCAACTTGTGTAATTGCCATTTTCTTACCTGGTGCATATTCCAACTCTTTTTGCTCAGAAACTGGCAACTCTTTTTTCTCATCCACATATAGAGAAGCTACAACTACTTGATCCTTTAAAATAGATAGAACACCTTGTGCATTCCACACTGTTTCCTCCATTTTTCGACAATTCTGACAACCCCAACCTGTAAAATCCAACATTAAAGGTTTATTCACCTTTTTTGCGTAGGCCAATGCTTTGTCGTAGTCATCAAACATCATGATTCCGTGAACTCCTTCGTGCATACCTTCAACGTGTTCTTGAACAGTAGCGGATCCAGTTGAAGCACTTTGCTTCCACTCGCTGTAGGTTGGTGATGGAGGAAAACCACTGATTAATTTTAACGGAGCACCCCACATTCCTGGAATTAAGTAAGCTACGAAAATCAAAGTCGTGGTTCCTAACAATACTCGTCCAACCGATAATCTTTCCAATGGACTGTCATGCGGTAATTTAAATCCTCCCAACAAATAAATAGCCAATACAGTAAATATCCCTATCCAAATAGCCAAAAACAATTCTCTCTCCAATAAATGGGATTGAGAAACCAAATCAGCAGTTGATAAAAATTTGAATGCTAATGCTAGTTCAAGAAATCCTAAAAATACTTTTACTGTATTCAACCAACCACCTGATTTCGGAAGTGAATTCATCCAACCTGGAAAAGCGGCGAACAATGTAAAAGGCAAGGCTAAAGCCAAAGAAAATCCAAACATACCAACAAATGGGGCAATTCCACCGATGGATGCTGACTCAACTAATAAAGTTCCTACTATCGGACCGGTGCAAGAAAATGAAACTAACGCCAACGTTAAAGCCATAAAGAAAATCCCAATAAATCCTCCTTTATTGGATACTGTATCAGACTTATTCAACCAAGAATTAGGCAATGTGATTTCGAATGCTCCCATAAAAGAGACTGCAAAAACAACCAATAAAATAAAGAAGAATATATTAAACCAAACATTGGTAGATAAAGCATTGAGAGCTGCAGGGCCAAAAATTGCCGTTACAATGGTACCTAAAATCACATAAATAGTGATAATCGAAATTCCATAGAACAGTGCATTTCTTATCCCCATAGCTTTGTTTTTGCTTGAATGGGTAAAATAACTAACGGTCATTGGAATCATTGGAAACACGCAAGGAGTTAGCAATGCGGCAAAACCACTTAAAAACGATAAAACAAAAATTATTAACATTGATTTACCAGTTCCAGAAGAGCCTTTAGTTGCATTTGCGGATCCGGGATTTACATTTTCTGAAGGAACAATTTTAACAAATACTTTTTCCTTGTCGCTAATTAAATTAGAGATATTCGTGTCAGCTAATAAATCAGCCGAATTGTCACTTCCTTTTATTAATTCAATCGATAAATCAAAATCTGCGCTTGTTTCAACAAGATTTAACATCTCGACAACTTCACTTTTTGGAATTTCGTTCGAAAATGAAAATGAATAAGATGTTAATAAAAAAAGTATTAGGACGATTAGGTTATTTTTCATTTTTCAATTTTATAGCTAAATATTTTTTATAAAACTTAATACTATTTCCTTTTGGAACTTGATACCAATTTTGGTTAACCAAAACATATGATGAACCATCTTTATGAGTAGCCTCATCCTGATTTACTTTAACAAAACCAGAAATTATAGATTTTTGTAATTCTTTTGAATTTATTGAAGAGCAACCAATCGCTTTCAAATTATAGTTCAAAGAAAACTCAGGCAAACACTTTACATCATTGCAGGTTTGAAAAGAAAAAGAACCCGATATAATCAAATCGGTTGGTGAGGAAAGCACCAATTTCCGTTTAATAATAAAACTTCCTTTGTGATAACTCAAAATCTCATCAATATCCGTATTGTTTTCAATTACAGGTTTCGGTTCAATCACCCCCGGAACAACAGTTACCCCAAGCAATGGATTAATATTCAATTGGGTTGGAATGGAAAAAGAACCAGCAGGAAGTTTGTTTGAATTTATGTGCCAACCTGGCACAACAGTTATTTTTGCAACCACATAAGCCTCACAACCATTTTGCTCAAGGGAAAACACTGCTTTGACTTTTTCTTCCGGACTTTCCATTTGAGCAAAGGATTGCCCAATTATCAATGAACCCAATAAAACAAAACAAATTTGCAGCAACTTCATTACTTCTCTAATTTAATTGTAAATTTTTCTTCTTTTGGTGGCAGACACCTCGTTTTATCGCAAACCATGTAGGTAACAGATATTTCCAATTCCGTAGATTTTTTTACCTTGACCTTCTGTCTAAACAAAGCATAATCGTCAAAAACAGAAATATGAGCCATGAAATTCTCATCGTACATGGCATGTACATTTTCCTCTTTAGGTTTTCCTTTTGTTTTTACCTTCTTATTTTTAGTAAATTTAAAGGTTGTAGGAACAGGTCCAGCATTTGGTGATACATATTGACTATATAAATGCCAATCTTTATCGATTTTTGCTTTAATAGTCACTTCAGAGTTTTCTTTTGAATAGGTTGCGCTCCATTGCACCACATTTTGGGCAGAAAAAGAATTGACAATAAATAAAAAACCAAACAGTAAAAACCTCATTAATTTGTTATAATTTAATTTCCAACAATCTACTGATAGGAATCCAAACACCGCCTTTTAAACAAATAAATTTGGATCCAGCCGCCCAAATTGTTGTTTCAACTTTTTTTAGATTACTATCATCCTGAAAATAGATTGCTACTTTAGAATGATGTGTATTTCCCAAAATGGTTGCCTGTTCGATCTGTTTTAATAGCTCCGGATGTTGTGTAACCTTAATGTTTTCTTTGAAAGAAAGTGAAGGAATATCTTCTTTTTGAATCAGCTCAGCTTCCATAATAATAAATTTAGATTTTCTAAAGTAACGCAAAAAAATTTAAAATTATACAAACAAATAGTTTTTTTTCTTACCATTCACTAATTCTTGCAGATGCTTGAACTGATTGATCAACAAATCTATTGTCCAAATAATTAAAATACCCGGTTACAGCAATCATTCCGGCATTATCCGTACAAAATTGAAACTCTGGAATAAAAACTTTCCATTCCTTCTCTTGTTCATACGATTTCAGGCGATTTCTTAAACCACTATTAGCCGATACTCCTCCTGCTATTGCTACTGTTTTAATACCTGTTTTTTCTGAGGCTAATTCTAGTTTTAGTATTAAAATCTCAATAATGGTTTTCTGCAAACTTGCACACAAATCATGTAAGTTTTCATCAATAAATTGCGGGTTTTTCTTTTTTTCTTTCTCAATAAAATATAAAAAGGATGTTTTGAGTCCACTGAAACTAAAATTAAATCCTCCTACTTGAGGTTTATTAAATTGAAAGCGTTTATCATCGCCAATTTGCGCATATTTATCAATCAAAGGACCACCAGGATAGGGTAATCCCATAATTTTAGCACATTTATCAAACGCCTCTCCTGCCGCATCATCAATCGTTGTACCAAGTATCTCAAAATTATAGTATGAATTTACTTGAACAATTTGGGTATGTCCACCTGAGACTGTTAAACATAAAAAAGGGAAAGTTGGCTTATTATCCTGTTCATTATCAATAAAATGAGCTAAAATATGTGCTTTCATGTGGTGCACATCAATTAAAGGTTTTCCAAGTGCCATACTCAACGATTTGGCAAAGGAGGTACCAACAAGTAATGACCCAAGTAGGCCTGGACCCCGAGTAAAAGCAATTGCATCAATTTTATCCAAGGTTATTCCTGCTTTATTTATTGCTTCATTAATTACAGGAACAATATTTTGCATGTGCGCTCTACTGGCCAACTCAGGTACTACTCCACCATATATTTCATGTATCTTTTGCGTAGAAATTACGTTAGAAAGAATTTGTGTATTTAAAGATACTGCTGCAGATGTATCATCGCATGAAGATTCTATGCCTAAAATATAAATTTCTGATTGCGCCAATATTAATTAACTTTGTAGGTTATACTTATTAAATGACAAAAGTATTGAAAATCATTGGCAGAATAACGGGAATCTTTCTCGAATGGCTGTTAATTGCATTTTTTCTTATTGCTTTTTTCATACGTACATCAACATTTCAAACGTATATAGCCAAAATAGCTACTGCCTACTTATCGAATGAATTAGACGCAAAAATCTCCATTGACAAAGTAGATATTTTATTTTTTGATAGAGTTGAACTTGTCAATGTTTATGTCGGAGATCAACAAAACCAAACACTGGCATCATTAAATTCAATTATTGTAAACATCAACTTACTCGATATTTCGAAGCAAGATTTTATTCTTGAAAAAGTAGATTTAAATCAAGGTATCATTAAAATAAATCGTTCAGCAAAAGAAGGTAAATATAA
Source organism: Crocinitomicaceae bacterium (assembly GCA_044237035.1). Lineage (GTDB taxonomy): Bacteria > Bacteroidota > Bacteroidia > Flavobacteriales_D > Crocinitomicaceae > UBA952. Next base: position 9,112 of record JBIIFU010000019.1, on the reverse strand, counting down.
TTATGCATTTTTAGAGGAATATTTTAGTTCTGGAAAGAAAACAAAAAAACCAAGCCCATTTTCGTTTAAAATTGACCAGATACAACTTTCCAAAATTAATTTTTACTACGATGATTTCAGGAAGAAAGAAATTTCAGAAGGAATTGATTGGAATCATTTAGCAATAAAAGACTTAAATCTCTCAGCGAGTGACTTTTTTGTAAATTTAGATACGTTTAAAGCAAATATCAACGAATTAAAACTTCGCGATAAATCAGGGTTTACGATAAACCAATTAGCGGCACAGCTCACTATTGATAAAAAAGGAATTCAACTTCAAGATTTGGATTTGTGTACCAATGAATCTGAATTAGTGGCAAGTAAGTTAAACCTACTTTATTCTAAAAGTGAAGATTTTGAGGATTTTACTAATAAGGTAAAATTTGATGCTTCAATTATACAGTCTTCCATTGCCCTGAATGAAATTACCTATTTCACCTCAGAGACAAAAGGAATGGAAGATTTTGTCTATTTAAAAGGTGATATTTCCAATGAAATAAATAAGTTAACACTTACTGATTTTTCCATTGGATTTGGTAAAGTTTCTAAAATTCAAGGTGATTTTGTACTACCTAATTTTGAAGACACAAGTGCTCTTCAACTGAATCAAAAAATTAATTATGCCTACATATCTGTTGAAGATGTTACGAACTTTAAATTACCTAAAAGTGCCGGAATAAACAAACTAAATTTAGGGAAAGAGGTTGAAAGACTTGCTTTTTTTGAAACTAAAAATTTCCAAATAAATGGTACTCCTTCTGATATTTCATTACTCTTTGAGTCTACGAAAACGAAATTAGGAGAGGTAAAAATGAATAATCCACTTCAAATCAAAACTCTTGATTCTAAAATGGAATTTAACACAAGTACAAAAAATGGCAATGATTTAGTTTTTATAGACTTCAAATTGGGGGAATTACTTGCTGATAACACGCTCAATAAAATCGATGGGGAGTTAAGTATTAATTCAACTTATTACAATAATGGCAATTTTGAAATAACCCAACTCGATGGGAAAATCAACCAATTTGACATTCAAAATTATTCATTACATAGAGCAAAAATAACTAATGGGTCACTAATAAATAATGTATTCCAATCAGACATTCAATTGGATGATGATATTCTGAAGCTCACTTATTCAGGTTACATTGACTTAAAGGGAGATAAAGAACTTAAATTTTCAATCAATTTAACAGAGGCACTTTTAAACAGTTTAAACTTAGCAAGAAGTAAAAAAGCATCTAAATTAAAATCTAATATCGAGGTAGACATCAGAGGATTAGATCCTTTAACAATGAGTGGCAAGGTAATATTCACAGGATTTGTATACAAGGAAGGCCAAGATGAAATTGATATTCCAAGCATTGAAATGAGTATTTCTCGGGGTAAAGATGAAGATGTTTTTCGAATTCTCAGCGCAGATATTATTGATTTAGAAATTAAAGGAAAGTTTGATCTCAAGAGTATTGGTGATGAATTCATTAATCAATTAACTGATGCTTTTCCATTCCTTACAGCCACTTTCCCAAAAAAGAAAGTGAGCAAGAAAAATCATTTTTCTTACAACTTAACCTTAGAGAATACGGATGAACTTATAAGTAGATTTTTTCCGAATGTGAAAAATTTTAAAATATCAAACGGAACTAACATAAACGGTAGGTATGATGCGCCAAATGATTATTTCGACTTAAATTTTGTATCACTTAATGGAATTTCATTTGATGATATTTCCATCGGTACAATTTCAGTGAACCAAACCATTGACAAAGACAAGCTTGATGTTAATGTTGATATACTAAATGCAAACTATGGTAAAAAGGTAAAATTTAACAGCATAAATTTCACTACGGCAAACGAAAGTACTCGAAAAGATTTGCTAACATCTACAATTTCCTGGAAAACAACGGATAATATCAATTCAAATTTATCTTGGTTAACAACCATAAAAGATGCTGAAAATTTTGAAATCAATTTGAATGAATCAGACTTTTCTATCAATAGTCAAATATGGCATATTAATGAATCCGCCTACATTTCTTATAATCCAAAATCAATTTTCTTTGAAAATTTCTTGCTCACGAATGAGACTCAAAAAATTGGTCTAAATGGAAGTTTATCTCAAACTAGCAGTGATTCCCTAGCTTTTAATTTAGAGAATATAGACTTAGCCGAATTAGATAAGTTACTCGGGCTCAAACAAGGATTAAATGGGAAACTGAACGGAAAAGGAAAAATTTCAGACCCTTTCAATAGTACGATTGTGAGCAGTAAATTGGATATTCTACAATTCAAATTACAAAAGCAAGATGTAGGAGATGTTCGTGTAGAATTGGATTGGGATCCTTCAAAAGATCATTTGAACTTAGAAGGAAATATAAAAAACAAAGGAAAAACCAACTTTGAATACAAAGGAAAATACTATTTTTCTCGCACCAAAGACAATTTAGATTTCTTATTAAACTTTAGAGATTTTGATATTGCATTTGCCAATGCTTACGTCGACAAAGATGTAATTAGTAATATTAAAGGAGTTATTTCTGGAGCCTTGAAGATCAATGGAACGCCAAGTAAACCTCAATTTGTTAGCAACGATCTTTCAATTAAACGCGCAAAAGCTAAAATCGAAATTTTAGGAACTACCTTGGCAATAAATGGAAGATTCAATATAATGGGTAATGATATTTACGGGGATAAAATTGAAGTAGTCGATGAAGAAAATAATCGCGCCTTTTTGAATTTTGGTCTAAATAATTTTCTAGGTAAATGGAACTATGATATTTCTTTAGATCTTCTTGAAAATCTCAATCCATCTGGGAGATTCATGGTGCTTAATACGAATTATAAAGATGGTGATTACTATTACGGAAAAGTTTATGGTACAGGCAATTGTAATATTTCAGGGAACGCAAATCAGCTAGATATTTTTGTAGATATAAAAACGAGCAAAGGAAGTAAATTGGTTCTCCCTTTATATGGCGCATCCGAGATTGAGGAAGAAGATGATTTCATAACATTTACAAAATCGAACTCAAATGTTGATAGTGTTAAGAAAATAGACCTTTCTGGTGTTACCCTAGATATGAATTTTGAAGTAACGCCAGAAACTGAACTTAATGTTGTTTTCAATGATCAAACACAAGATAAAATTGTCTGTTATGGAAATGGTAAAGTGAACATGAAGATTGACGATAAGGACAATGATATTAAAATGGCTGGTAAATACAATATTCAGAATGGAAGTAAATATAACTTTGCTATGGGGCAAATTAAAAAAGAATTCAATATTGAATCAGGTAGCTTCATTGAATGGACGGATAACATTGAGGATGCAACCATTAATATAACAACTTCATTTAAAACCAAATCTGATTATGGAGCATTAGCTCCTGAATTGGAAGAAACAACATTAGCTAATCAGCCTGTAAATTGTGAGTTATTACTAAATGGACAGCTTTTAAAGCCTGAAATCACCTTTAATTTAAAATCAGATCCAACCATTCCTGAAACTGGAAAAGCATTACTTGGAAGAGTCTTAGATGATAAAAGCGAAATAAACCGTCAGTTTTTCTCATTATTGGTTTTTAATCGTTTCCAGCCTCTAAAAGGAAACATTTCAGCAAGCGGTTCAGCTGCACTAGATTTAGCCGAAGCTCAAATTAATGACCTATTGTCAAAAGCTTCTGAAGAATTCAAAATGAAGATGAACATTGACAAGGATATTGAGTTGAACGTTCAAAAAACATTTTTAAAAGAACGACTCATTATTACTACCTCAGTTGGTGTTGAAACAGGAGCAAATGAAACAGATGGAACCACGGAAACAACAACATCTACCACAAGTAAAAATACGATTATAGGTGATGTGAGGATTGAATATTTGATAAATGAAAAAGGTACTTTTCGGGTAAATGCATTTAACGAATCAAATAGGAACACCGTTAATCAATCAGCTGGTTTATTTACGCAAGGAGCCGGTTTAAACTACCAAGAGGAATTTAATGGATGGAATGATTTTCAATTGATCCAATCATTTTTAGATATTTTTAGACCTAAAAGAAACAAAAAGGTTAAAATCAAACGAAAAAAACGGCAAATAAAGGTAGAAGATGCCGTTAAGAAAAAGAATATTTCCCGGGAAAAATTAACTGTCCCAAAGAAAATCCAGAATTAAATTGAGCGATTATTCTTTCATTCCTGCTCGCCGGATTCTGTCATTTATACTTTTACCAATTCCATGATCTGGAAGAAACTTTATAAAAATAACATCTAATTGCAACTGATCAAGTTCATAAAAGGCTTTGTATAGGTTCCTTGATGCCTCCTCAAAGTTTCGATTTTTTGAAAGAAAAACTTGATTCTCTAAGGGTATTCCACCTATTCTATCTTCATTGAAAAGAATTGCACCAATTTTAGTTGATGTTAAAATATCCGAAAAATCTGAAACGATAATAAGCTTAGTTTTTGGTGCGTAATGATGCTTTACCATACCTGGAGCGACTATTAAAGCACCTGCCTCATTTTGAATATAAATCTCTGTTCCACATACCTCACTAATTTCCTCAATTGTGATATGTCCCAAACGATAAATAATTGTTTTTTCGCCCTCAAAACCAATAATAGTAGACTCAATTCCAACTTGACAAGGTCCGCCATCTAGAATTAGTGGGATTTCATTTCCAAATTGAATCTTCACGTGATCAGCACAAGTCGGACTAATTGATCCATACTTATTAGCACTTGGAGCGGCTAAGGGAAAATCTAATTTCTCGAGTAATCTTAGTGTAAGTCGATGGTTAGGCACTCTCACTCCTACCCTACTATTTCCTGCTGTTATCGAGTGTGGAATTACCGTATTTTTTGGTAATAGAAGGGTCATCGGACCCGGCCAAAATCTTTTCGCTAATTTTATCGCATTTTCTGGGATTTCGCTAACAAACCTAGAAACACTTTCTAGCGAGGCACAATGTACAATTAAAGGATTTGTTTGTGGTCTATTCTTTAACGTGAATACTTTACTAATTGCTTTCTCCGACAATGCATTTGCCGCTAAACCATATACAGTTTCGGTAGGAATTGCAACAATTTGATCATTATTCAACAAAGCTATTGCATTTTCTACTTGACTATTTTCGTTTAGAATTCTTTTAAATTCTTGAATTACATAATTTATTGACGAAAAAGTATTTAGTTGTATCTCTAGAAATTTTGATTCTGGAAGCCATTTTGCCTCAGTTATTCCTTCCTCTGCCTGGCAAGTAGTTTCCTGATAAGTGGTTGTAATAAAATGATACCAAATTGTCCTTTTTAAATACCAATTACCTTTAAAAAGATACGTATGAAAAGTTGTGCAAATTAAATCCTGCCTGGCTAAATTCTGAATACCACACTCCTCTTGAATTTCACGCTCTGCTGCAATTTCAAATGTTTCTTGAGGGTCTAATTTTCCTTTGGGAATATCCCAAAAATCATTTCGTTTGATGAATAAAAAATCTTCTTGAAATTGAACAATTCCACCAGCGGCATCGATCAAAATAAAATCATGAAATAATTTAATGAAATCAAATTTATGCTCATTTAGAAAAACAGTAATTTCTTCATCTTCTGCATAATTTAGAATGAGTGGAATTAATTCCTGAACTACGGATTGATTAGAACTAAATTCAATAAATGATTTCCCATTTATGAAATCTAGATTATTTGTGAAATTTACTTCCCTATTTTCAATAAAAACTTTGTACATTTGCGACCATGATCTACCACAAAGATAAAGCTTTAAAAATTGCTGAGTTTCTTTTGCAAATCAAAGCTGTAAAATTACAGCCTAAAAATCCATTTACTTGGGCTTCTGGTTGGAAATCTCCTATTTATTGTGATAATAGAATTACATTATCATTCCCAAATATTCGAACATTCATTCGCCAGGCTTATGCTCAATCGATTTTAGACTATTTTGGAAAACCCGATTTAATTGCCGGAATTGCAACAGGAGGTGTACCTCAAGGAGTTTTAGTGGCACAGGAGCTTGGAGTTCCTTTTATTTATGTAAGAAGTTCCCCAAAAGATCATGGAATGGGAAATATCATTGAAGGATATTTTGAAAAAGGACAGCGTGTGGTTGTTATTGAAGATTTAATTTCTACGGGTGGAAGTAGTATTAAAGCTATTCAATCTCTTCGCGAAGCAGGGTTAGATATTAAAGGTCTAGTTGCTATTTTTTCGTATGGTTTTGAAATAGCTACGAAAAATTTTGCAGATGCTGAATGTCCTGTACTTACGTTATCAGATTATGATACATTGGTTGATTCAGCTTTAAAAACAAAATACATCACAGAAGATGATATTGTTTCGCTTCATAAATGGAGAGAGAAACCTGAAGTATGGAAACCCTAATAGCAGTATGCGAATTTTAAGTGAAGAAGTCGAAATTCAAGCTACCCCAACTGATGTTTTGGATTTTATTTCTGTTTCCTCAAATATTGAAAAATTACTCCCTCAAGATAAAATTTCTGATTTCACATCCAATGAAAATAGTTGTTCTTTCAAAGTTCAAGGTGGAATTATAATTTCACTTATTCAATCAGGAAGAGAAAGCAATAAACTTTTTTTAAAATCTGGAGAAAAATCTCCCTTTCCATTTAATTTAACGATTCATGCACAGTCAACAACTACAGGAGGATGTAAAGGGCATATTGAATTTAATGGTGAAGTAAATGCATTTTTAAAGTTGATGGTGGAAAAGCCTCTTAGTGCTCTTTTTAACTATATGTCAAAAAAAATGGAAGAGCAGTTTTAAAATTGAAGTAACCTTTATTTATCCACTTCTTGAATTTGTCCTTTATTTATTGATATTCGACTCTTGAATGCCATAATCAAACTAAATAAGATTAAATAAATAATAAGGCCCGTAGTAATATTAAAATAAAGTTCTTCTACAATATTATAAAAAACCAGGATAGCTAAATAAACACAGAAAGCAAGGTTATTTATAAATGACATGAGCAAAATCCTCTTATTTACTTTTGTAATAAACCTCAAACTGAATAGGCAAAAAAGTATAAACAAAAAGATGATCAATTGGTATTTCCAAGATAGTAAGAACCACTCTTTATTGATGTTTATTAATAAGGACAGACCAAATAAATAACTCATAATCCATACGATTCTACGAATCTGATTTGTGAAGTCAGACAATAAAATTAATAACTGAAAGATAAAAATACTCGAAACAACAGCTAAAAGAACAAGGGAATTATACGTTGGGTTTCTGTAACTCAAAAAAGCTAAAAGAACAAAAAGAAATACTGATTTTAAGAATAATAAGGAGTAAAGACCTAAGAATTTACTTTTCATATAATCTTCGAGATTTTTCAGTCGAACAGATTAAATTCCATAAAGCTCTTGCGCCAACATTGGCATCCCAATCACCTGAATTACCCGGTGAAACTTCATTTAAATCAAATCCAATAATTTTTTTACCTGAATCAACTATTTTAAATAATAGAAAATTAATTTCCTCGAGTGTAAAACCACCTGGCACTGGCGTTCCTGTATTGGGACATAGCGACGGAATTAAGCCATCAATATCAAAACTAATGTAAACATTCTCTGGTAACTCATTAATTATATTTTCCACTTGAGAAACCCATGTTTGACCGTTAAATTGATTTTCTTTTAGGTTCCAGTCGTAAAATGTTTTAACACGTCCTTTAGATTCTTCAATTAACTCAACTTCGCTTTGAGCAATATCTCGAATTCCTATTTGAACCAATTTTGAAACATTAGGACATGTATTCAGAACATTATACATTATACTCGCATGTGATTGATTAAAATTTTCATACGCATTTCTCAAATCAGCATGAGCATCAATCTGTAAAATTCCAAAATCAACATAATGATCATTCAACGCTTGTATTAATCCAAGTGGTGTTGAATGCTCCCCCCCTAAAACGGCTACTACTTTATTTTGATTAAGCAATACCTCACAACGATCTTTTAAATTGGAAGTTAATGCCTTGTGAGCGGAGTCTACCTCTGCGAGAAAAGTTGAAAACTCTGAATGATCATTAGATCCCGACTCTAAATGTTGAATATAGGCTAAAGAATCGATTGATAACTTTTCATTAATTTTCAGCCATTCTTCAGAAATAGGGGTCATGAATACTTTTGTTTGATAAGCATTCTCCAATTTAGGGTGATAAAAATCTAGTTGCGTTGATGCGTCTAAAATTGCTTTTGGACCTAAGCTAGTCCCTTTTCCATATGATGCCGTCACATCCCATGGAACTGGAATAACAACTATCTTAGACTCATTTTCAGAAACAGGAAATCCAAATAAATTTCCATTAGAAACACCTACATCATCCGGATTAAAATCAGCCATCAATCAGAAATTATTTTTCGATAAATATTTCTGCCCTTCTATTAAGTGATTTTCCTGTGACAGTATTATTTAAATATTTCGGTTCTAAATCACCTACGTACTTTGTTTCTATTTTATCGGCACTTACACCAGCCGCTACTAAATAATTCTTAACCGCTTCTGCACGCTTTTTAGAAATCTCCATTTTTTTAGAATACTCACCTCCATTATCAGCATGTCCAACAATGACTATTTTCTTCGCTGAATTCGATTTGAGTAAGGATACAATTTCAGAAATGACCGCATATTCCTGAGGGAGAAAACCACTTTGCCATTGACCAAAGTGAAGATCTGTAACACTTGTCATACCTGATGTCGAATTTTTATAGTCAATATATTCAGGATTGTTTTGTGCATTACTACCGGAATTTTGATTTGAATTGTTGTTGTTCGGATTCGTCGATGTATTGTTGGAATTATTGTTCGAAGTATTATTTGCGTTATTGTTATTCTGATTGGACGCGTTGTTGTTCGGATTCGTCGCGTTGTTATTAGGATTCGTCGATGTATTGTTGGAATTATTGTTCACAGTATTATTTGCGTTATTGTTATTCTGATTTGACGCGTTGTTGTTCGGATTCGTCGATGTATTGTTGGAATTATTGTTCGCAGTATTATTTGCGTTATTGTTATTCTGATTTGACGCGT
>JBIIFU010000047.1:0-17860 GCA_044237035.1 Crocinitomicaceae bacterium | reverse complement strand
TAACGGGCACACAACCAAACCCACCAACGGTATTGTGTTACCAAACTGCTACTTGGAATCCAGCAATCTGTGATTACGACGTAACGGGCACACAACCAAACCCACCAACGGTATTGTGTTACCAAACCGCTACTTGGAATCCAGCAATCTGTGATTACGACGTAACTGGAACCGCTCCTTCCGTTTCTGTTTTCTCTACTTTGGGCACTATTAATATTGCTGACTTTACTGATTTATCTGCGGTAGGAACTCCTACGGGTGGGACTTATACTTGGAGTCCTACAGCCTCCTTAAATCCTACCACGGGTCCAAACGTAACCGCGACTCCTTCTACGACCACAACCTACACAGTTACTTATGATATTGGTAATAACTGTATAGCAACTGCCTCTACAACAATTACTGTCAATGCTATTACTCTTGCAGTAAGTAGTGCCACAATTTGTAGTGGTGCATCGGCAACTCTTACGGCTACTCCTTCTGTTACAGGTGGATCTTATCTGTGGTCTCCAGGTGGACAAACTACACAGAGTATCACTGTTTCTCCTGGTTCAAATGCTATTTACACTTGCGTTTATACGCTTAATGGGGTTGCAACATCTCCTGCCACAGGTTTGATTACTGTTAATCAAACACCAACTGTAACTGTAAATAGCCCAACCATTTGTTCAGGGGCTAACGCAACTCTTACTGCTTCAGGAAACCCCGGTGGAGGATCTTATTTATGGTCCAATGGCGCTACTACAGCTTCAATTACTGTAAGTCCAAATGCTTCTACTTCTTACACTGTAACCTATACCTCAAATACGTGTACTGCCTCTACAACAAGTAATGTTACTGTTAATCCAGTACCGACTGTTAGTATTGCTCCTTCAACTATTTGTGCTGGTCAAAGTGCCACCGTTACAGCGACACCTTCTCCAGGTGGTGGAACATACACTTGGAATAATGCGCAAACAACCAATGCAATTACAGTTTCTCCTACCGTAACAACTACTTATACCGTATTATATTCCTTGAATGGATGTATCGCTACGGGAACAGGTGTAGTTACTGTAAACCCTATTCCTACGGTAACCGTTTCCTCTGAAACTATTTGTGCCGGTGAAACAGCAACCATTACGGCTACTCCTAACCCTGTGGGAGGAACCTACACTTGGGCGAATAATTCATCGACAACAAATTCAATAACGATTAGTCCAACAGCTACAACAATTTATGCGGTAACATATTCACTCAATGGTTGTAATAGCCAATCAGCTTCAGGAACTGTAACAGTGAATGCAATACCAACTGTAGTTGTTAACTCTCCTTCTATCTGTGAGGGACAGTCTGCTACACTTACTGCAACCCCTTCTGTTGCTGGTGGAACTTATTTGTGGGCACCTAATGGTCAAACTACCAATTCAATAACTGTAACTCCTGCTTCTACAAGCTCTTATTCCGTTGTTTACTCACTAAATGGTTGTGAGAGTTCCGCGACCTCTGCTACGGTAACTGTAAATCCTATTCCTACTGTTAGCTTCTCTGGTGATCAATTGAGTGGGTGTGCTCCTCTTACCGTTAACTTCTCTAATACCTCAGGAAATCCTAGTAATTGCTCGTGGGAAATGGGTAATGGACAACTTCTTTCAGGGTGTTCAACAGAATATACCTTCTACCAAGGTGGCTGTTATGACATTACACTAACAACAACTGAAAATGGCTGTTCAAATACCTTAACTCTAAACGATTACATCTGTGTGGAAAACGCTCCAGTAGCTGCGTTTACAACAAATCCTAATGTGTTTACACAACCCACTCAATCAGTTTCTTTTAGCAACAATACAGTGGGCGCTAGTACTTTTAGTTGGGATTTTGGTGATCAACAGTCATCAACAGATCTAAATCCAGTACATACCTATTCAAATACAACATATGGCTATACCATCACATTAACTGCTACTTCAGCATTAGGTTGTGTGGATACTTATGATCTTACTATTCAATACCAGGAAGATGAAATATTCTATATTCCAAATTCATTTACGCCAGACGGCGATAATTTCAACCAAACATTCAAACCAATTTTTACTACAGGATTTGATCCATACAACTTTGAGATGATTATTTACAGCCGTTGGGGTGAAATTGTATTTGAAACACATGATGCTAACATGGGGTGGGATGGCTCGTATGGAACTGATGGAAGAGATGTACAGGATGGCTCATATACATATAAAATTATCTATAAAAATCCTCAAAAGGATGAGAGAACAATTGTCGTTGGACACGTTTCTTTGGTTAGATAACCTTTTTTTCTATTCAAATAACAAGTCGAAAGAATAAACTTTTTCTTCGTAAAAGGAAATTCTATACATTTGCTAAAATGAGTGTTTCTAAATCTATTATAGGCAGAAGAGAGTGGGCATCACTTCCAGAATTTGGGTTGAAAAATGTTAAGGTAAAAATAGATACAGGCGCGTATTCCTCAAGTATTCATGCATCATTAATAGAGGAGAAGGATGGTGTTCTATATGTTGTTTTTCTTGACTCAACTCACCCCGATTTTCAAAATACCCCCTACTCTTTTAAAGACTTCAGAATTAAAAAAGTAAAAAGTTCTAATGGAATAGTTCAAGAGCGTTATTTCATAAAGACAATAATTTTACTCGGTTCTAGAAAAATAAAGACAGAATTTTCCCTAACTCAAAGAAAAGGAATGCGCTATCCAATATTAATTGGACGTAGGCTTTTAAATAAAAGATTTATTATTGACACGAGCTTAAAATATACATTAAACCAAAATTCATGAAAATTGGAATATTATCAAGAAATTCTAATCTATACTCAACACGTAGGTTATTAGAAGCGGCAGAAAGTAGAGGTCACGAAGCACATATAATTGATCACCTTCGTTGTAATATAGAAATTGAACAAAAAGGTCCGGCGCTATACTATGGAGAAGATTATTTAACAGGGTTTGATGCTGTAATTCCTAGAATTGGAGCCTCAGTCACCTTCTTCGGAACGGCAGTGGTTCGACAATTCGAAATGATGAATGTTTTTACAGCTGTAAATTCAAGAGGAATTATTCATTCCAGAGATAAATTGCGTTGTTTGCAGGTTTTGTCAAAAGAAGGTATTGGATTGCCAAAAACTGTATTTACAAATTATTCGAAAAACGTAAAACACGTTGTTGAATCTGCCGGAGGGGCGCCTGTAGTATTGAAATTACTTGAAGGAACTCAAGGATTAGGTGTTGTTCTAGCCGAAAACATGAATGCGGCTCAATCTGTTTTAGAGGCATTTAATGGATTAAAGGCACGCGTAATTGTTCAAGAATTTATACGTGAAGCAAAAGGAGCTGATATTCGCGCGTTCGTGGTGGACGGAGAGGTTGTTGGTGCAATGAAAAGACAAGGCAAACCTGGAGAATTTCGATCAAACTTACACCGCGGGGGATCATCTCAAATGATTGAATTAACAATCGAAGAGAAGTACACAGCAATTCTTGCAGCAAAAGCAGTTGGACTTGGTATTGCAGGAGTTGATATGCTTCAATCAGAGCGTGGCCCTTTGGTATTGGAAGTTAATTCTTCACCTGGCCTTGAAGGAATTGAAAAAACCACTAAAGAAGATATTGCGGGAAAAATTATTGAATATATTGAAAGAAATGTTAATCGGTAAATCGAATAAAAAACTTATAATTTTAGGTAAGGAAATTCTCCCAGGTAAAGGAGCGCAATTGAATATGGATGTGGCACGTCTTCACACGAGAACACCTATTCAGGTTCCTGTAATTGTTGAAAGAGCAAAGGAAGATGGACCAACAGTTCTTTTGATGGCGGGTTTGCACGGGGATGAAATTAATGGTGTCGAAATAATTAGACGATTTCTTCGAAAAAAACTTCACAAACCAAGCCGGGGAACAATTATCTGTCTTCCCGTGTTCAATATTTTTGGGTTTTTAAATATTCAAAGAGAATTACCCGATGGGCGCGATTTAAATCGAAGCTTTCCTGGAACTGCAAATGGTTCTTTAGCTAGTCAATTTGCATATCACTTCATGAAAGAAATTGCCCCACATTGTGATTATATAATTGATTTTCATACTGGTGCAGCACAACGAAATAATTTTCCACAAATTCGTTGCGTCATGTCAGATCCAGAAAGCATGGAACTGGCCCAAGTTTTCAATCCTCCATTTATATTAAATTCATCCTTAATCTCTAAAACCATCAGAGAATCGATGATTAAAATGAAGAAGAAAATTTTATTATTTGAGGGTGGAATGGCAAATGACATTGAGGAGATGATCGTCGAGGAAGGATTAAATGGTGCCAAACGAATTATTGCACATCTTGGAATGCGCAACTATAAAATCGACATTGCAAAGGATAGAGAACCAATAATTCTTAAAGAATCAAAGTGGTTAAGAGCTCCGAATTCTGGAATGTTTCAGGCTTTGGTTAAAAATGGTGCCCTCGTAGAAAAAGGCGAAACATTAGCCATTGTCACTGATCCCTACGGAAATTATGAAAAGAAGATTAAAGCAAGCAGCCCTGGTTATATTATTTGCGTAAATAAATCTCCTGTTGTTTATAAAGGAGACGCCATTTTACATATTGCTCGAGCTACAGAATGAGTTATATCTTTACTTAAATCTAACCCATTTTAGGAAAAAATTGAGTCTTATGTTTGAGATAACGAGAAACTAGACCAAAAACTAAAATTATACTGGCGAAAACAAGTAAAGTGACTGAAATGCCTATTCTTTCCTCAGAAAATATAAAGCGAAGGAAAGAAATAAACCAAAGACTAGAGAAGGTTGAAACAAGTCCAGGATATTCGTTTTTCCACACTAACTTAAATGAAAATGAATTTTTTGTTTTTTGAAATAGTCGAAAATTTGGAACAAACAAGGGTGTTTTTGCAGACCATTCAGCATACTTTTGACCAAATTTATTTCTCAAAAAATTATTTTCTAATTTCATAATTGGTAAATAAAGTAAACTAAAAAATATACATCCAAAAAGTAAAAACCAAAGATTACCTAGCCATAGAAATACACCCATCCAAATAAAGAAATTACCCAGGTATAACGGGTGTCTTACAATAGAATATAATCCAGTTGTATTTATAGCTTCGGCTACTTGTTCATGTCTGTTCTGCCCTGAAGTATGAACCCCGCGAAAGCCAACTACTAACGATCGAATAAGATGACCAATAAAAACGAGGCTTAATGTTAATACAGTTGTTGTGTTTTGTCCAAATAAATACTCAAAAAACGTAATAGAATGATTGAAATAAATGACTAGTATTGCCAATAAAACTAAAATTATTGGAATCTGCCCTCTGTACCTAAAAAGTTGATTTGCTGAATTTTCTAGCAATTTTTTCATCATATATTAAAAAAAATGGTTACATTGGATAGGCAATAGATACAAAGATATTTTAATCACAAGTATGAAGACTCAATTTGAAATCGAATTTCTCTTAAAAACTTCGCCAAGGGTGCTAGAAGATAAACTAATGACTCCATCCGGGCTAGGTGAATGGTTTGCTGATAAAGTGAATGCAAATGGTAATATTTACGAGTTTTTTTGGAATGGGTCTTCTGAAAAAGCAGAGTTGCAACTAATTAAACCTAGTTCAAAAATACGTTTCAAATGGTTAAATGATGAAGAACCAGATTATTTTTTTGAATTGGGGATTAAGATTGATACACTTACGAATATTGTTGCCCTTAATATTATTGACTTTGCAGAAGAAGATGATTTGGAGGATAGTAAATTAGTATGGGAGAAAAATGTACAAGATCTTATTCGATTATTGGGGGCCGAACTTACTTAGTTTAATTTATTGGTAATGAAATCAAGCCATTGAGCAGCTTGTTGCTTATTCAATACGCGTGGCATTTTGTTTTGCGCTCCTAGTTTATTAAGCGATTTCATAAAATCATAAAATGAGCCTCTGGGAATAAAAGTCAGGGTTGGGAGTTTCAACGCATGTTTCCGAACATACGCATAATCATCATTTAAGGAACAAATTTTCTTGTCAATTAATTCAATCAACTTGCTTCCCTCAACACCTTCTTGCTCCTCCATATACCACTGATGTACGTGTTCTTCCTGATTAGAAATAATTGTGTAATCAGCAAAGGGAAGATTAATATTCTCACAAGTTTCCTTCACAGACTGATTCAAGTTATCCAAGGTTAAATGTTCCCCACATAAATTGAGCGTTTGTTTGATTCTACCAGAAATAATAATTCTTAGTTCTTTTTTATCCACAAAACGAACTAAATCACCCAAGATATAACGCCATAACCCTGAATTAGTCGATATAACTAGCGCGTAATCTATATTCTCTTCAATGGCATCAATTGATAATGCTTTATATTGATCTAGTAAATCTCCGCTGGCATCAAAAAATTCTTTGTTAAACGGAATAAACTCGAAAAAAATTCCACGATTCAGTAATAGCCTCATGCTAGCAGAGTTTGTTGAATCTTGGTAGGCAAAATAACCTTCGCTTGCTAGATAGGTGTCTAATAATATCAATGGATTTTTACATAGATTTTCTAGTCTTTTTCTATAAGGATCCAAGTAAACACCACCGTGAACGTAAACCTTGAAGTTTGGCCAAATTTCTTGAATGTTCTTTACTTTATAGTGCGCAACTATCTCTTCCATAACCTTTACACACCAAGTAGGAATTCCCGCAATTATTCCAACATCCCAGTTTGGAGCTTCCTGAACAATTTTTGCTAGTTTCTCCTGAAAATCCTTTATTTCCGTGATTTGTTGGCCGGGAAGAGTAACATTTCTAGCAATTAAGGCCGTATGCTTGCGAAGAATACCACTCAAGTCACCTTCAAAATGATCCTCAACTTTGGTTAATTTTGTGCTGCCGCCGATTGTTAATACTTGGCATTTATAAAAACTTAGGGGTAAATCTTCTTTAAACAATACATTAAATTGTCCCAAGCTTGACAATTGAAAACTTCGTATCATTTGTTTGGATACTGGTATTCTTTTGCTTGGAGAGCCCGTTGTACCCGAAGATAATGCAAAATGCTTAATTTTTCCTGGCCAGGTGATATCTCGCTCTCCAGATAATTGCCTTTTTAACCACAATTCATAAAATTGATCATAGTTCGAAATTGGTACTTTTTGTTGAAATTCACTTATCGATATACCTGATATAGGTTTTATCATTTTTTCAAAATTATATTCGTACGAGAATTCAGTCAAAAGAGCTTTTCGAACTAATTTTGTAAGTGTTCTTTTTTGTAAAACCAATGCATTAACTTTTCTATTACTTCTGGGAGGAATTATCGCTTGTGTGGTTTGCTGAATAAATTTGCCAATATAAATCATAGAATTTAATTCAAGTGATAAAGATACAATTTGTAAACTTTAAATAAAGTCTTTTGTTTATCAATCATGAAATTACTTTTTTTCTTCTTTGCCTTTTCTTCAGCGATTAATTTATTCGCTCAAAAATTTTCTCTAACAGTAACAGCATCCGGATTTCCTGATAATGTTGGGCAAGCATACA
Source organism: Crocinitomicaceae bacterium (assembly GCA_044237035.1). Classification (GTDB taxonomy): domain Bacteria; phylum Bacteroidota; class Bacteroidia; order Flavobacteriales_D; family Crocinitomicaceae; genus UBA952. Next base: position 10,315 of record JBIIFU010000047.1, on the reverse strand, counting down.
TGGGATTGTACCGCGCACAAGATGATTTTCCAGTAATAAATAAACAATACATAGGTAAAGTGGTTGCAATATCAAAAAACTCAGCATCCGTGACTTATACCAATCTCGTAAAAGGAAATTATGCCGTTGCCGTTTTTCACGATCGAAACAAAGATGGGGTATTAAACACAAATTTATTCGGGGTTCCAACCGAGGAATATGGTTTTTCAAATAATGCTCGAAATACATTTTCTGCACCTAGTTTTAGCGCCGCTTCTTTTTCAGTATCGGCGAATAAAAGTATTTCTATTAATGTGAAATAACTAAAACTGAAAATAGATAAACGGCTGGACGGAGGCACTTTTAAATTGTAGCATCAGCTGAATCAGTAAAATAATTACGATAAATAATACGATGTAATCCATTTTTGCAAAATAATCGTAGATCTTTGTTTTCCAGGCATCTGGCATTATGGTGGCAAAATAACCAAAAAACATAAGAATAAGTATCCAAAAATGTGTCTGATAAATGGCACCGATCATTTTGACATCAAGTCCATCAAACAAATTTCTATAAATCACAAAGGTGTCTGAAAGTGAATTTGCACGAAATGGAACCCAAAGCAGGGCCACTAAACTAAATGTAAGAAACCAACCTGCCACTTTAAAACGGAGAGTTTTTGTGACCCTCTCAGGAATCCATTGCATACTAATTTTATGCAAAACTAATAACAACCCATGACCAGCACCCCAAAAGATAAATTTCCAATCGGCACCATGCCAAAAACCTCCAATTAACATAGTAATTAATAAAAAGGCATATTGTTTTTGAACTCCTTTTTTATTTCCCCCTAGCGGAATGTAAATATAATCACGCAGCCAACTTGATAAGGAGATATGCCACCTCCGCCAGAAGTCTGTTATATCGAATGACTTATATGGCGATTTAAAATTAACACACAAACGATACCCTAATAAAAGCGCAATTCCTATTGCCATATCTGTATATCCACTGAAATCACAGAAAATTTGAAGTGTGTATGCTAAAACAGCAAAAACGGATTCAGTTGCGCTAAAACTTGTCGGATCCGAAAAAACAATATCAGAATATTGCGCAACATAATCAGCAATAATTGCTTTTTTTACAAACCCTTTGATAAGCAAAAAGGTAGCTTCTTTTAGGTCTTTTTTACGAACGACCAACTTCTTTTTTAATTGAGGTAAAAAGTCGGCAGCCCTTACTATTGGACCTGCTACTAAATGTGGAAAGAATGTCATGTAAAGTAGATAGTCCTGATATTTCGGAAGTTTAATTTTTGACTTATAGATATCAACTAAAAAACTTATTGATTGAAAGGTATAGAAGGATATTCCAATAGGTAAAATAAGTTGCCCGAGCTCAAACTTTTGGCCTGTTACATAACCAAAATTCTCTAAAAAGAAATTCTTATACTTGAAATATAGCAAGAAAGAAAGGCTGAAAACAATACCGGAAATCAGCCACCATTTCTTCCGTTTTGGATTCTGTTCATCGCTAATCTTACCCGCAAAGAAATAGTCTGCAGAAATTGTCAAAATGAGTAATAGCAAAAATAGACCGCTAGCTTTGTAATAAAAATAGAAGCCGAAGGCAATCAATAACCACGAACGCTGGACAGGTTTTTCAAAAAGATAAGAATAGGCAATTAAAAATCCGCCAAAAAGAAGAAGAAATATCCCTGTGTGGAATAACATCGGTTCCTTTTCGTTGTGAAGAAACTGCTCCAGAAAAACTATCCACATCATTTTGGAACTTTTAATAAAATGAATGGAGAGCCCTTAGGTTTCTCCTTCTTACTTATCGGAAGAGGAAGGTTCAATACTCCAGTTTTAGTTGTTTCCTTCGCAACCGCTTTCATCCACACCCAGGCAGCATCATTGGAGGGATGTCTGTTATCTTTTGCTCTACCAAGTACTAATTTGTGAGAAGGATAAAATTTATCCCCCCACTCCTCTTGCATGATGTTGGTTATTCCCAAGTCTTTTTTCCAAGCGGCTGGACCAATCCAATAATGATTAATTCCTTCCTTAATTAATTGACTCTTGATTTTTTGAAGATTTATTCTTCTCTGATCAAAATCATTTACAAATAACTCATTTAAACCTAGCACTAAAACAACCATCGTGGGTTTATACTTCTTAATGTAATAACCCAAAGTGTCAGTATTGGCCCACTGTTTAGAAGATGATCCATACCATAATACAGTTGCGGTCAACGTGTGTTTATTGACGGTCACGTAGTTGTAAAATGGGTTTCTCATCGCCTCTAGTTGGGAATCCCCCACTAACAATATTCTTTCTTGTCCACCAGTTTTTATTGGCTTAGGAGGAGACTCCAATTTCTGTTTAGTAGTTCCCAATTGTTTTTTAGCTGGGGTTGCTATCTCATTCTTTTTTGTAGGTGTTTCTTTAGGAATAGCAGCCTTTTTGACATCCAAGACAATTGGTTCGGAATAAGATCCGATTAAAAAAAACAGAAAAAAAACTCCCAAAAAGAAGATGCCAACAGTTCGAATATTTTTTACGCTATTGTTCAAGAGTTTTTTCGTTGTGAAACAAACCATTTAATAACTTCTGGGTTATCATAGGTCTCATTCCAAATTAAATGGCCCTTGTTTTCATAAATAGTCATTTTAGCTTTTAAGGTAAGGTTACCAACCGCTTTTTTTATACTATTAAACATATCTGTAGTTCTAACCACAGGAACCGCTTTGTCTTTATTCCCATGAAACATCCAAATAGGAATATTCGAAAGGTCTTTACCTAACATTTTATCGCCTCCACCACAAATTGGAATTGCGCCTGCAAACATATTAGGCCTTCTCTGAAGAACTTCCCAAGTTCCGTATCCACCCATTGACAAACCAGTAACATAAAAACGTGTTGTATCAAATGCCGGATTACTTTGAGTAATGGAATCCATTAAAGAAAAAACTAGATCAAGAGGCCAATGCGGATTTTTTTTCATGACATGTGAGGTAGTCGTCCAATCCACATCTACCCAGCGCTCATTCAATGGGCATTGTGGAGCAAGTACAACAAAGTTTTTTAATCCCGCTTTTTTAAGAGAACTTACCAAATTTGGTAATCCGACTTTTAAATGGGATTGATTGTCAGCCCCTCTTTCTCCAGCTCCATGTAGAAATAAAATAAAAGAGGTGGTTTTTTCAGTTGTGTCTAGATTATAGGTAAGTTGTGTATATGCTATTTTTTTTTCGTTTTTGGTAAAAAATGCCTTGATGGTGTCCCTAGAAAGAATTGGTTGATGCTTTTTGTTTGATACTATCCTGTTTAGGGAGGGTTTAATTTCCTTGGTCTCAGTAGAACATGATAGTATAACATAGCTCAACACGAGAGAAAAAAATAGAAATACAGTATTTTGTAGGAACGATTTCATATAATTGGAGTTGTTGCACAAAAATAGGACAAGTTTACTAATTATTCATCATTTTTTATTTCACTCAATATCGATTGAAAACACTAAATTCGCATCAAATTTTCTTAACTCCATGAGCGACTCAATTAAACATGAATGCGGAATAGCCCTTTTACGACTAAAGAAACCTCTTCAGTTTTATCTAGACAAATACGGTTCTGCTTTTTATGGAATAAATAAACTTCATTTGCTGATGGAGAAGCAACACAATCGAGGGCAAGATGGAGCCGGTGTTGCCAATATTAAATTTGATATGGAGCCGGGGGATCGCTATATTTCTCGTACAAGATCAATTAAAAAAAGTCCTATTCAAGATATTTTTGACCAAATTAATTCACGTTTTAAATCCATTGCAGAGGATAATGCTTCTAATTTAAAGGATGTTAACTATCTCAAAAAAAATGTTGGATTTACTGGTGAATTATTTCTTGGACACTTACGCTATGGTACTTTTGGAAGAAATTCCATTGAGAGCTGTCATCCGTTTCTTCGTCAAAACAACTGGATTACGCGCAATTTAGTTGTTGCAGGTAATTTTAATTTAACCAACGTGGACGAACTTTTTGAAGTACTAGTTCGAATTGGACAGCACCCAAAAGAAAAGTCTGATACGGTAACCGTTATGGAAAAAATTGGTCATTTTTTAGATGTAGAAAATGATGAGTTGTACAAGAATTACAAAGCGAAAGGGCTAGAAAACAAACAGATTTACGCAAAAATTTCAGACGAATTAGATGTTGAAAAAATTCTCAAACGAGCTTCTGCAGATTGGGATGGAGGTTATGCAATGGCGGGTTTATTTGGACATGGAGATGCTTTTGTATTAAGAGACCCAAGCGGAATTCGACCCGCTTTTTGGTTTGAAAATGATGAAATCGTTGTAGTAGCTTCAGAACGTCCGGTTATTCAAACCGCATTTAATCTGAAAGTTGATGATATCCAAGAGCTTAAGCCGGGTCATGCCTTGATTATTAAAAAATCTGGAGAAACAACAGAAACAGAAATTAATTCCCCAAAAACAAAATTAGCTTGTTCATTTGAGCGAATCTATTTTTCACGAGGTTCGGATAAAGATATTTATTTGGAACGCAAAAATTTAGGTAGATTAGTAGTGAAGCAGGTACTAGATTCTATTGATTACGATTTGAAAAACAGTGTTTTTTCCTTCATTCCCAACACGGCAGAGGTTTCATTTTACGGAATGATAAAAGGCCTAGAGGATCACTTGAATATCGAAAAAATCAATCAAATTAAAGCTTTAGGATCAAATCCTTCAGATGAAGAAATTGAAAGTATATTGTTACAGCGCGCTCGCATTGAAAAAATTGCCATCAAAGACGCTAAATTAAGAACTTTTATTACCCAAGATGATTCAAGGGATGACTTGGTAGCTCACGTGTACGACATTACCTACGGTAGCGTAAGAGAAGGGCAAGATAATCTAATTATAATTGATGATAGCATTGTAAGAGGAACAACTCTTAAACAATCTGTCCTACGAATACTTGATCGACTTGGTCCAAAAAAGATAGTTGTAGTTTCTTCTGCTCCTCAAATCAGATATCCAGATTGTTATGGAATTGATATGGCAAAAATGGGTGATTTTATAGCTTTTGAAGCAGCCATTGCCTTACTAAAGGAAACAAATCAAACGCATATAATTGATGAAGTTTACGCTAAGTGTATTAAACAAATAGCGCTTCCTAAAGAAGATGTGGTGAATGTAGTTAAGGAAATATATTCTCCTTTTACGGATGAACAAATCTCTAAGAAAATTGCTGAATTACTTACTCCGAAATCTATTAAAGCAGAGGTTGATATTATTTTTCAAAGTGTAGAAAATCTTCATAGGGCTTGCCCTAATCACCTTGGCGATTGGTATTTTACTGGAAACTACCCTACTCCTGGAGGAAATAAAGTAGTCAATAAAGCTTTCATGAATTGGAAAGAAAATAAGAACGAGAGAGCATATTAATTTAACGAATTTCTCCTCCTGCCTCGAACAATTTTTCAGGAATCATAAAACTCAATTTTCCCTCCTCGTTTTCAGCCATTAAAATCATTCCTTGAGATTCAATTCCTCTTATTTTACGTGGGGCTAAATTCAACAATACCGCTACCGTTTTACCAATAATGTCTTCTGGTGAATAATGTTCAGCAATACCAGAAACAATAGTTCTAGTGTCAATTCCTGTTTGAACGGTTAATTGAAGCAACTTATCCGCCTTTTCAACTTTCTCCGCAGCAAGTATAGTTCCTAATCGAATGTCCATTTTAGTGAAATCATCAAAGGATACTAACTCTTTTTGTTGCGGTAATTCAGTTTGCATAGCGATATCATTTTTCAATTTATTTACTTCATTTTCGACAAATGAATCATCAATTTTAGCAAATAAAATTTCTGGTTGATTAATAACCTGATTTTCTGAAACCAAGATAGAAGAGCCTGCTTGGGTCCATGAATCTATTTCTATTCCTAAAATATTTTGTAGTTTCTTTGCTGTTTTTGGTAAAAAAGGTAAAAACACAATTGATAGATTTGCGGTTATTTGTAGTGATAAGTTTAAAATTGTTTTTACTCTTTCAGGGTCTGTTTTAATCAATTTCCAAGGCTCTTGATCCGCCAAGTATTTATTCCCTATTCTAGCAAGATTCATCGCCTCTGCTTGCGCTTCACGAAATTTATAAGCGTAAATTAATTCTGCAATCCGAGTGGGAATGCGTTGAATTTCGCTTATAAGTTCCTTGTCAGTTTCTGAAAGAGCTCCACAAGTTGGTACTGCGCCTTCATAATATTTATGGGTTAGGACTAAGGTTCTATTTACAAAATTTCCAAAAATATCTGCTAATTCATTATTTATACGTGCCTGAAATTCCTTCCAAGTAAATTCAGAATCCTTGGACTCTGGTGCAATAGATGTTAATACGTATTTTAATTCATCCTCTTTATCTGGATAATTTTCCAAATACTCATGAAGCCAAACCGCCCAATTTCTCGAAGTTGAAAATTTATCGCCTTCTAAATTCAAAAATTCAGATGCCGGAACATTGTCAGGAAGAATATAGTCGCCATGATCTCTTAGTAATATTGGAAAAATAATAGAGTGAAATACAATGTTGTCTTTCCCAATAAAATGAACTAATTTTCTGTCTTCTGCAGCTGATGAAACCCAATATTTCCTCCAATCTTGGTTGTTTTGTACAGCCCATGCTTTCGTTGCTGAAATATACCCGATAGGTGCATCCAACCAAACATATAATACCTTCCCTTCAGAATTCGGTAAGGGTACTTTTACTCCCCAATCTAAATCACGCGTCATTGCTCGCGGTTTAAGACCTCCATTAATCCATGACATACATTGACCAACCACTTGATTTCGCCACAATTTCGGGTTGTGGTGATTCTTACCATCAAATAAGCCGTCTTGAATAAATTCTTTCAACCATCCTTCGTGTTTGTCCATTGGTAAATACCAATGAGAAGTAGATTTTAAAACAGGTTGTTTACCACTCAAGGTAGAAACGGGATTAATTAAATCAAGCGGACTTAAATCGGAACCACACTTTTCACATTGATCTCCAAAAGCCCCATCAAAAGAGCATTTTGGACAAGTCCCTGTAATGTATCGATCTGCTAAAAATTGATTGTATTCTAAATCGTAATATTGTTCGGTTGTTTCTTCAATAAATTTATCATTATCGTGAAGATTTTTGAAAAATTCTTGAGATGTTAAGTGGTGTATTTCTGAACTTGTTCGGTGATAAATATCAAAAGAAATATTAAACTTTGAAAAAGAATTAGAAATTATTGAATGGTATTTATCTACAATTTCTTGAGGGGTTATCCCTTCCTTTTTAGCTCTAAGAGTTATAGCTGCACCATGTTCATCACTTCCACAAACAAAAAGCACATCATCACCATTTAGCCTAGCAAAACGGGCAAAAATGTCTGAAGGTAAATAAACACCAGCAACATGACCCAAGTGTAATGGGCCATTAGCATAAGGCAATGCAGCGGTAATAGTAAATTTTTTATCCGCCATGAAATGAATTCAGATATTAGTCTTTAGCCTTTACAGCATAAGCGATAGAATATGCTTGAACATCTTGCAATTCTTTTCTAATTTTGAAAATTGTACCTGATGGCGCATTTTTGTCAGCCTTAACACAGGTAACGATAGTTGCTAGAGGTGCTGATTCTTTTGTTCTAGGCGGTTTAGCATTGTATTTATCCAATTTCCATCGACCAACAACATTTACTCCGTATAGTCCATCATCTTTAGCTCCCTGTACAACATTATCTAGAGATAACACATATCCCATTGATTCACGAGACTTATTTCTTGGTTTACCAAGATATATAAAATCCACTTCTGAACGTTGTTTGTAGGGGGTTAAATCACGAGATTTTTGACCAGGAGTATAATCAACTTTAACGGTAGGATCAACCTCTTTACTGGTTGTAGCAACCATAAAGAAAAATAAAAGCATAAATACGATATCAGGTAACGATGACGTATTTACCGCTGGAGCTGCTCCTCTACCGCCTTTTTTAAACTTTGACATCTATTCTTAATTTTTTGGAGTTACCTCTATAATTCGTTGAGGGTATAAAAATTCTAATAAAAATACTTTGTATGCCAATTCTTTATCCCCTTTATCAGATTCTGCTTTTCTACTCAAAGAACCATATCCTTCATCGTATAATTTCTTTGATTCTTCATCACGAAGCGTAAACAAAGCCTCTTCAATTTCTGCTTGAATTTTAGCAAAAGTACTGTAGGGAGTAGACTCTTTTACTTCAACCCTTACATGCGCTTCTCCCGAAATTGTAGGTACAGGACCACCATATAATTTCAGACCGTAATAAGTTTTCTCTGTTTTGGTGAAAATATCATTTAATACGTCGAATTTAGGTCCACTTGTAACACCAGCATTTTTCAACTTATTCAACTTTTCCATTGACTCATTGAAATCCCGCTCGGCATCAGCAATATTAGTATAGAAATAAAGAGGAAATTCTGAATTATAAACTTCACCCACTCTGTTTCTATTAAAATTATAAAACTTAATAATGTAATCAGAAATCTCATCTGGGTTTTCAAAAATTTGCCCACGTATGAAGAATTGATCTTGGTTCGCCTTGATTAACAAAACATTTTTCTTTTCAAGTTCAATCGGTTTATCTACTTTAATTTTTTGAGGAATTGTTCGCAAATATGCCGTATCCTTATCCATTGTTGTTGTCACCAAGAAAAATATCAAAAGCAAGAAAGCGATGTCTGCCATCGAACCTGCATTTACCTCTGGAATTTCTCTTTTAGCCATGAGTTATTTTTTAAACCGAATATAGATTGGTAATATCACAATAACAAGCACTGCTATGATCAATGCAACGAATGTAGTGTAAATTCCTGCCGTTGTTGTTTTCACAACTTCGTCAGACCACTCTGTATTCAAAAGTAAAGTTTTGTATGTGTCAGTAGTCCCTGCAAAGTAAAAGACCATATAAACAACCAAGGACACCAAAATACCCATGATTGAAAGAGCCGTTTTCTTTGGCTGACTAATAAAATGAATGACAAAGAAAGCCAATATTAGAGCTACACAAGCAAAGATTACCACTATGGTAAATAACATTGCAAATGACATTTCAAATCCATCTCTAAATTGCTCTACTGCTTGGCTACCCGCTGTTGTATTCGGGCCATTAATAACCAATATACACGCTAACACACCAATACCAGAAAGAACAAACTTTACGATATTAAGCAGTAACGCTGTTTTTTTTGGATCCATAATATATTTGTTAGTAGATTATTACTTAATCGCTTTATTCTTCAATAAAATATCTATTAATGAAATTGAAGCATTCTCCATTTCATTCACTAAATCATCAATTTTAGCCGTGATATAGTTGTAAAATACTTGAAGGAACATCGCTGAAATTAAACCAAATACCGTTGTCAAAAGGGCTACTTTAATACCATCGGCAACTGTTGTTGGAGATACTTGACCATCTTTTACAATTTTATCAAATGCCTGAATCATCCCGATTACTGTTCCTAAGAAACCTAACATTGGAGAAAGAGCGATGAATAACTGCAACCAAGAAAGTCCTTTTTCCATCAATCCCATTTGAACACCACCATAAGCTACAACAGATTTTTCAACCATATCAATGCCTTCTTCAGAACGCTCTAATCCTTGGTAAAAAATAGACGCAATTGGACCTCTTGTATTTCTACAAAGTTCTTTAGCTTTATCAACACCACCATTTTGAAGGGCTTTCTCAACATCTGAAAGGAATTTTTCAGTATTAATAGTAGAAAGATTTAAGTAAATGATTCTTTCGATGGATAATGCGATACCAATAATCATACAAATTAATACGGGAGTCATCCACAATGGATCCCCCTCAATATATTTTTGTTTCAAAGTCTGAATAAAATCAAGCTGTGGCTCCTCAGCTTCAGCTTTTTTATCTTCTTTGCCTGCTTTTGCTGCATCTGCCACATTGTTTCCAGAAGCATTTTCAGAGGCATTAGCAGAAGCATTTTCAACTGCCGCTTCTTTCTTATCAGCAGATTCCTTACCTGCAGGTGTCTTTGCAAACGATGATACAGCTATCCCAAAAACAACTGCTAATGTTAAAATCCAAGATTTAGTTACGTTTTTCATACAATTAACTTTATTTACTTAATTATTTAGGTTACAAATTTACACTTTAATTTAAAAAATACAATTAAAAAAAAACTTAACAATAAATTAATATTGCGTCAACGTTTTAATTTCACTCCAGCTCAAACCCGAGGGCTCTCATCCACTCCTCCTTCACTTTGTTGCGGAGAGAGAGGGATTT
>JBIIFU010000046.1:0-18156 GCA_044237035.1 Crocinitomicaceae bacterium | reverse complement strand
GCAAATGACCCAGTTGGTTCAGTTTCTATTATTGACTTGACTCCTGGCTATTCAGCTCTAACTAATGCGAACGTTACGAATGTTGGATTTACCGCATATAATGGTCAAGAAACTACTTTGCGCGCACAAGGCATTCGTGTTTTCTCAACTTCGGCATCGGTTGCTCAAGATTTTGAACCAGAATATATTGCTGTTTCAGAGGACAATACAAAAGCATACGTTTCTCTTCAAGAAAATAATGCATTGGTCACTATTGATTTGGCAACAAATTCAATAACTTCCCTTTCAGCCCTTGGATATTCTTCGTATTCAGGAGCTTCAGGAAATGCTATGGATGCATCTGATCAAAGTGGCGCAGTCTTAATTACTGGAAATTTACCAATAAAAGGGGCTTACATGCCAGATGCTATGGTTTACAAAACTATTGGTGGTCAAGGACTATTATTTACTGCAAATGAAGGAGATTCAAGAGAATTTGGAAGTGTTATTGATGCGAATAGAATTTCTTCTGCAACTTTCAACAACGTACTAGATGCGACAGCTTTCCCTGATCAATCGATTCTGAGAAATAATAAGTTCCTTGGTAGATTAAGTGCTCTAAAGTATTCAGGAGATACAGACGGAGACGGTGATTACGATGAATTACATGTGATGGGTGGTCGTTCATACTCTATTTGGAATGCGCAAACTGGAGCATTAGTATATGACTCAAAAGATTTAATTGAACAAATTACAGCTAACCACCCAACATTCGGGGCAATTTTTAACGCATCAAATACAACTGGAGCGCCAGCATCCAAAAACCGAAGTGATGACAAAGGTCCAGAACCAGAAGGGGTTGCAGTTTCTACCATCAATGGTTCAACATATGCATTCGTATCATTGGAGCGAATTGGTGGTGTAATGATGTTTAATGTTGACAATCCAAATGTTCCCGTATTTGTTGGATATGCCAACAATAGATCGACAACTTTAAGCGGACCAGATCTAGGGGCAGAAGGAATTATTATTATTCCAGCTGCTGATTCTCCAAATGGAAATACATTGGTAATTCTTGCCAATGAAGTAAGTTCAACTTTGTCAATTTACCAAGTAAACACATGTGCTGAGGTCTCTGGAGCTCCAATTACATCAAATGACTTGACAATTTGTCCAAGCCAATCTACACAGTTGGTTGTTACAAATACAGCAAACGTTTCTTATCAGTGGTTGCTTAATGGTTCTCAAATAGCTAATGCGAATGGAAATACATTTTCAGCAAATCAAGCGGGTAATTATTCCGTACGCGTTTCAAATTCAACATTGGGTTGCGTAGATACAACGAGTATACTTACTGTAACTTCAATAGCGCCTCCTTCAGTTTCTGCTGGTTCCGATCAAACCGTTTGTGGAGGAACAAATGTAACGTTAACCGCAACAGGTGCATCTAGTTATGTTTGGAATAATGGTTCTTCGTCTGCTTCACTAACAATTGCAACAGGATCAAGCACTAGTACAAACGCCTATATAGTTACTGGTACTGACGTTACTACAGGTTGTTCGAAAAAAGATACAGTTCTAATTATCGTTAATGGTTTACCTCAGATCAATGCAGGAAATGATTTTAATGCTTGTAATAATACTCAAATATCATTATCTGCTTCTGGAGGATTAACTTACACTTGGACAAATAACGTAATTGATGGACAAACCTTCTTTTTGACACAAACAACTACATTTACTGTAAATGGAACAGATGCAAATGGATGTTCGAATTCAGACCAAATAACTGTGAATGTTTCAAGCGCACCAACAGTAACATTAGGAAATGATATTGAGGTTTGTGAAAATGAAGCACCAGTTCAAGTAAGTGCATCATCAAATCAAGGTGGTTTGGTTTATTTTTGGAATACTGGAGATAATACCTCAGCTATTTCTACCTCAACTTCAGGAGAATATTATGTTACCGTAACGGATGCTAATGGTTGTTCTGATATGGATACAATTTCTGTAACACTGAATGAATTACCAGGGGCAAATTTAGGAACTGATCAATCAATTTGTTCAAATGATTTACCAACTACATTATCTGTGCAATCAACAGGTAATCAATTGAGTTATTTGTGGTCAACCGGTCAAACAACACAGCAAATTCAGGTTTCTCAAGCTGGATCATATTCAGCTTCGGTTATTGACGCCAATGGATGTGAGTCATCTGATGTAGTTCAAGTTCAAGTATTAATAGCACCAAATGTGAATGCAGGAAATGACATTACAGTTTGTGAATATAATTTTCCGGTTACCTTGAACGCAACAGGAAATGGCGCTGAAGTTGAATGGAGTAATGGTGCAGCAACCCCATTTACGACTGTGACAGCAGGAGGAACATATTCTGTTACTACTACTGCTCAAAATGGCTGCCAAGCAACAGATACAGTTGTTGTTACCTCTGATCCTTGTTTGGGAGTTAATGAAATGAATTCAACGATTTCAATTTATCCAAATCCAACAAATTCAACTGTTGTAATTCAACTAGATTACGCAAAGGATTTTACCTATAAACTTTTCAATACAGAAGGAAAGTTATTACAAAATGGAAAAGTAGATTCAAATGAAATTAGCCTACAAGAGTTGGCAAAAGGCGCTTATATTATTCATGTCTGCAATGCTGAAACGTCATATATCAGCAGAATAATCAAGCAATAGTAGTTTTTCAGGTTTTAAGTTTGGTGAAAAGTCGTCTCGTAAGTGGGACGACTTTTTATTTTATATAACTGTCTAGTCCTGAAATAGCATTAACAATTATATATCCCTTTGCTAAAAGGACTAATCGTTTAGGACAGGATTAAAAATAAGATTTAATAAGAAATATCTTACGCCTTTGATTTTCCGAGGTAGTATTTGTACAATTCCACTTGTGCGTGAAACGGTGGTAAATTTCTTTTACGGTAACGATTTTTAAGATCTGCTGTAATTAATCGAGCTTTTACACTACCTTTCCACTGGTAATCAAAAATTGTATCTAATTCTGTTTGTAAAAATTTCTCTTTAATAATTACACCTACCTCTATTCGATTGTCCATATTTCGTTCCATGAAATCCGCACTCGTTAGAATATAGACAGGATTATTATCATTTTCAAAAATCATTATTCGTGCGTGTTCCAAATATCGATCTATGATACTAATTACTGTAATATTTTCACTCAATCCTTTTACTCCTGGCTTCAAGCAACATATTCCTCTGATTATCATCTCAATTTTAACTCCAGCTTGACTCGCTTCGTATAATTTCTCAATGAGTTTAAGATCAGTGAGGTTATTGATTTTTATTCGAATAGATCCTTTCTTGCCTTTTTTAGAATTAGCTATTTCTTGATCAATTAGAGATGTAATTTTTCTTCGTGAATTAAAGGGAGAGACGAGTAAATTTCTAAAAATTCCTCTTTCCAAATTATTTTCAAGTAAGCGAAATACTTTCTTAACCTCATTTGCGATTTCAACTTTAGAAGTTAAATACGCCAAATCCACATAGATTCTGGAAGTTCGTTCGTTAAAATTTCCGGTACCAATGTAGGTAATGAATTGTTCCTTACCTTCTTTAACTCGTTCAATTTGCAATAATTTGGAATGAACTTTAAGATTAGGTATTCCATAAATTACTTTTACTCCAAATTCTTTTAATCGATTACTCCAATACAAATTATTTTCCTCGTCAAAACGCGCTTGTAATTCGAAAACAACCGTCACATCTTTTCCATTAAAAACAGCAGCCATTAGTGCGTTCATTATATCTGAATTCTTGGCTACTCGATAGATATTAATCTTAATAGATTTCACTTTTGGATCTAACGCCGCCTCGCGAAGCAAATCAATTATGTAATCAAATTTTTGATACGGAAAATGAAGTAGAACATCTTTCTGTAAAACACTTTGAATGATACCCTTTTCAGAACTAAAATCATCATGATTTACCGGCGGTTGAAAGGGAAATACAAATTCTTTTTTGCCAAAATCAGGGAAAGACATAAGGTCTTTATTGTTGTGATAACGACCTCCCGGAATGGTATTTATTCCTTCTTTAAGATGTAAGGACTTTAAAAGAAATCCAAGTAAGTCATCCGGCATTTCTTCATCATAAACAAAACGTACAGGATCTCCTTTTTTACGATCTTTTAAACTTTTTTGAATTTTCTCGATAAAAGGAAGACTTAAATCATCATCCAAATCTAATTCCGCATCACGTGTAAATTTGAAAGTATAAGCACTAATCTCTGTAGGCTCAAAAATGGAGAAAATATCTTTTAACTGTAATCTGATTATATCGTCAATTAGAATTATATTCGTTTGACTCTTTTCTTTAAGTACGTAATAGCGTGCGATATCATTCGGTAATTGAATAAGTGCATAACGCGATTTATGGGAAGGCTCAACCATTTTAATTGCTAAATAAATTGCATAATCACGCAATTTTGGAAAAGCATTTTTTTTATCCAATACTATTGGGAAAATAGAATGTTTTAGTTTTTCGCGATAGAACAAATTGAGTTCTGATATATGTTTCTTATCAACGCTGTGTTCATTGTTAAAAAAAATTGCATGTTTAGTAAATTCTTCGGAAATTTCCTCAAATGCAGTTTCAAATTTTTTCTGTTGGCGCAACACTTCCTCGCGGATAGAACGATATAAATCAGAGGCACTTCCTTTATATCCTTGAATTTTTTGTTTTTTCAAAATGGTCATTCTTCGGACGTTAGCTACCCTTACCCGATAAAATTCATCCATATTATTGGAATAAATACCGAGAAATCTAATTCGTTCCACTAAAGGAACTGTTGGATCCATTGCTTCTTGAAGAACTCTTTCGTTGAATGATAGCCAGCTTAATTCACGGTTTAAAATATCCATATTACAAAACTGCAATTCTAAAATTTAAAAAAAAAGAATTCTGTATTAATTTTTTATGAATAAATCCTATTTAAACAACAGTAACACTTTTAAACACAAAAATGTTGACACTAACAATTTAGTAAAATGCTAATATTCAGTTAGTAAAAAAATAAATAGAATATAAAATACGCTTAAATCAACTTGATTATAATCTACCCAATTTTGTTCTCAAATTATCATTATGGACAAAAGAAATGTTGACTTAGTTGTAGTATCTGATGTACATTTAGGCACTTACGGTTCTCGGGCAACAGAACTAGTGCATTATCTTAAAACGATAAAACCAAAAAAATTAATACTCAATGGAGATATCATCGATATTTGGCAATTTAGTAAACATTATTTTCCAGAAAGTCATTTAAGCGTTTTAAAGGTAATAATTTCCCTAATGGAGGAAGGAACAGAGGTGGTATACATAACAGGAAATCACGATGAAATGCTCCGAAAATTTAAAGGATTATCCATTGGAAATTTCAAAATCGTTAATAAAACAGTTTTGAATCTACCTACTGGAAGAGCTTGGATTTTCCATGGAGATGTTTTTGACACAACCATGAAACACTCAAAATGGTTAGCAAAACTGGGAGGTAAAGGATACGATCTTTTAATTATCATTAATACGTTCATGAATTGGATTAGCCAAAGATTAGGGCGAGGCAGAGTTTCATTCTCAAAAAAGATTAAAGACAGTGTAAAGGGAATCATAAAATATGTCAATGATTTTGAAAATACTGCCGCTGAAATAGCATTGGAAAATGACTATCAATACGTTGTTTGCGGACATATTCATCAACCGAAAATAAGAGAAATTCGTTCAAAAAACAATAAAAAAGTAACTTACCTAAATTCAGGAGATTGGGTGGAGAATTTAACTGCTCTAGAATACACTAATAGAGAATGGAAATTATTTGAATATCAAAGAGATATGAAAGAAAAACAACCAAGTATTACAACTGAAAAAAGAATTCAAAACATAGATCTTAACTACAATTTTCTTCTAGAAGAATTGCTAACAAATAATTGATACAAATGAAAATACTATACGGAATTCAAGGTACTGGGAATGGTCATCTGAGCAGAGCTGAGGATATTGTACCTGCCCTGCAAAAAATAGCAGATGTTGACGTTCTAGTGAGTGGAAATCAATCACAAGTCCCATCAATTTTTACAGTAGATTACCAACGAAAAGGGTTAACGTTTTTTACTTCAAAAAATGGAGGAATCAATTTTGGTAAATCTCTTGTAAATTTTAATTTGGGAAATTTTATAAGTGAAATTCGAGATTTTCCGGCAAAAAAGTATGATTTAATTATTTCAGATTTCGAACCAATTTCAGCTTGGTCTGCTACTATTAAAAATGTTCCATGTATAGAACTAAGCCACCAAGCTGCCGTTTACCATCCAGCATCTCCAAAGCATGAAAAGAGTGACTTTTTAGGAAGTTATGTATTGCAGCATTATTGCCCTGCTAAAACAAAGTATGGATTTCATTTTCAGTCTTACGACAAGACTATTTTCGAGCCGATAATTCGAAAATCTGTCAGAGAATGTACTCCGAGTGATCAAAATTATTATTTGGTTTATTTACCTGCCTATCACGATGATTCTATTTTTAACATCCTCTCTTGTTTTGATGTTAATTGGAAAGTGTTTTCAAAATATGCCAAGGAAATAAAAGTTAAAAATAATGTTGAATTTCACCCAATTGATAACGCCAATTTTCTTCGATCGTTTGAAAATTGTACAGGAGTATTATGCGGCGCTGGTTTTGAATTGCCCGCTGAAGCGCTTTACCTAGGAAAGAAACTAATGGTAATTCCTATGAAAGGTCAGTTTGAACAACAATGTAATGCGGCGAGTTTAAAGGAATTAGGCATTGGAGTATTACCAGAATTGAGTTTAATACACCATCGCTCAATTCAAAATTGGCTTGCAATTACAAAACCTCTTCACATTAATTATTCAACTAATCTTGATGCTATAATTGAGAAACTTCTACTTGATTATGAACAGAACGCTATTCCAAAAATTGAATTAAGAAGACCGCTATTTAACCTCGAATTTTATAAACTTTTCTTGTAAAAATGAGACCTAGACATACTCGTAAAATAAATTTTGCAATTTGGATTTCCATACTTTCCCTTGCTCTATCTATTTTTCAACTTTTTTTGAATTAGAATAGAATTATCTTTTTTTTAACATTGGTTTAAATTCAATAAAATAATAAAGGTCGAAATTTGCACCATGAAATCCTACAGCTACAATTTTACTAAATGTATTATTACCATTTTCTTAATTTTTCCTTTTTACTTTTGCCTTTTTAGCCAATCTTTAGTAATCAACGAAGTTTCTCAAGGTCCATCAGGAAATAAGGAATATGTTGAATTTCTAGTTATTCCCGGATCCGGCTCTTATCAATGTTCAAACTATTGTCTGGATTTGAGAGGATGGATTATTGATGATAATAATGGGTATTTTACAGGTGGTGGTGGATCAGGAATAGGAATAGCAGCCGGTGCTGTAAGGTTTTCAAGTAACAGTTTTTGGCAGTGCATTCCAATTGGCACATTGATTTTAATCTATAACGACCAAGACATAAATGCGGCTTTACCTCCAATTGATATCTCGACAACAGATGGTAATTGCAAAATAGTTCTGCCTATTTCTTCTACTTTCTTTGAAAACCAGACGGTTTCTCCGACAACTATTAACGCTACTTATCCAACAACAGGTTGGTTACCAGGAGGTTTATGGGGACCAATATCAATGGCTAATGGTGGAGATTCATTTCAGATTTATGACGCTTCAAATTTAATAACTCCAGTTCATGGGGTAAGCTGGGTAAATAACAATGTGAATAACATAATTTACTTCGCAACAACTGCGGCTAATTCTGTTTACTACTTTGCTAATACAATAGATAACAATCCTTCTAATCAAGCAAATTGGATTGCCGGAACTTGTTCAGCGCCAGATAATCAAACTCCAGGTTCACCGAATAATGCAGCCAATGCGACCTATATTCAAAGCTTAACGAATAACTGTGCGGGTCCTTTAACGGCAACACTTTCCTCGAGTACTGATGCAGGAAGTTGCCAATGTAATGGTGCTGCAACCGTTTCAGCAACAGGTTCAATCCCAGGATATTCGTATCAATGGTTTGATGCAAGCAATACATCAATCGGTCAAAATACGGTATCAGCAACGGCCCTTTGTCCGGGAGCATATTATTGCGTGATCTCTTCTTCTATCAATTGTACCGATACAGTTTTAGTAACTATAAATTCTACTACAGCTACAATTACTCCAACATTTACTCAAATACCGCCAACTTGTTCTGGAGGATCATTTACCTTACCAACAACATCCAATAACGGCATCACAGGAACTTGGTCGCCTACAATAAATAATTCAGCTACCACAACCTATACATTTACCCCAAATTCAGGACAATGTGCCTCAGTAACAACAATGACCGTTGTTGTTTCTAATGGATTTACACCTACTTTTAATCCAATTTCTGCAGTTTGCGAAGGAGAGTCATTTTCAATTCCAGTAACATCCAATGAAGGAGTGACAGGGATTTGGTCTCCGGCCAATAACAATCTACAAACAACAAATTACACATTTACCCCAAATCCCGGACAATGTGCAAATACAACCAATTTGACTATTGTGGTTAATCCAATTCCACAAATTTCAATCAATGAAAACCCAACTATTTGCCAAGGGGAAAGCACTACTCTATCTGCGTTGGTTGATGTTAACGGTGGAAATTACTTGTGGTCACCGGATGCGCAAATTACTTCTTCAATTTTAATAAATCCTGCTAGCACGACAACTTATTCCGTGACTTACGAAGTAAATGGATGTCAAAGTCAACCTGCTTCGGCAACGGCAACGGTTAATCCTTCAACTGCTCCGACATTTGTTTCTTTTGGACCTTTCTGTGAGGATGCTATTTTAGTGCAAGTAATTCTTCCTGAAACATCAAATAACGGAATTACTGGAACTTGGAACCCTGTGATGCTTTCAACGAATAATCCTGGTTTAAATAGTTATCAATTTACACCAGATCCAGGGCAGTGTGCTTCCGTTTATAATATGACAGTTGAAGTTTCTTCTGCTCCACTAATTGATGCTGGTAATAATGTGACCATTTGCACCGGTTCATCTGTTCAATTAAACGCAAGTGGCGGAACTCAATACTCTTGGACAAATGGAGTTCAAAATGGACAATCTTTTTTACCAAATCAAACACAAGTTTATTATGTGTCGGGAACAGACGCTAACGGCTGTGAAGCCACTGATTCGGTAATTGTAACCCTTGTTCCTGTTCCAAATGCGCAGATTTCATCAGATGTAAATTCTGGAACAGCCCCATTGACTGTAAATTTCACCAATACCAGTTCAAACGCAACATTGTATGATTGGAATTTCGGTAACGGAAGTGAAATTAACACAATCGATTTGTCGAGTGTTTCAACTATATTTAATAATTCTGGTTCATATACCGTTTGGTTAGTTGCGTCCAATGGTTTGTGTTCAGATTCAATTTCGGGCATTATTATCGTTAACGCACCTGGTGAACCAATTCTGACAGTTCCAAACGTGCTTACACCCAATGGTGATGGATCGAATGATGAATGGTTTATCTTCACCCAAAACGTAACTGAACTGGAGGTAATCATTATCAATCGATGGGGAAATGAAGTTGCCAAAATAGATGGCGCTGCGGGTAGTTGGAATGGAAAAACAACCAACGGAGATGACGTAACAGACGGAACGTATTTCTACAAGTATCTGGCAAAAGCATTAAATGGCAAAGAGTTTTCAGGTCATGGATTTTTGACGCTTATTCGTTAAGCTATTTCAAAAAATACGCATAAAAAGGAACGATGTTGATTTTATAGCCATTGAATTCAACTATTTCGTATTGATCAAGTGTGATCACGGTTCCTTCCTGAACTCCCAACGTTTTACATGCTTCTATCAGTCCACGAAATTCCCTTTTTCTGGTTTCTGACTCTGTCAAACGATACGAAACTTGTATCGGATAAAATTCACCTTCCTCTTCTAATATAAAGTCACATTCATAGCGAGTTTTAAAGTAAGTGAGTTTCTTCCCGATCTTATTAAACTCCATAAAAACCATGTTTTCAAAAAGCTTTCCCCAATTCTTTGATGCTGGGAAATCGATTGCAGATAGAAAACCAGTATCGATAGCATAGAGCTTTTTCTCGCTTTTGGCTTGTTTTATTTCTGAATAATCAAATTTATCGATAGCTTGGGTTAGAAAAACAGCTTGACAATGTTCAAGGTATTCATATAAATTATTATTGCTCGTTTTATATCCCATTGATTTTAAGTCGTTATAGACTTTGTTCACCGAAAAAGGTACGGTAACTCCAGCAAATATTTTTTTGATAAAAAAGCGAAGTACGTTTATATTGCTTATTTGATAACGCTCTACGATATCTCGGAACATCATGACATTGAAATATTCCTGCAATAATTTAACGCGCGTTGGCTGATCCAAAAATAATGTCTCAGCAAAACCACCTTGTTGCATATACGACTCAGTGTGATGTATCATTCTGCTTTTTTCTTGCTGTGTTTTAAAAAAAACAGGAACTTTCAAAGCATTCAAGTATTCCAAAAAGCTGAATGGATAAACCGTATACGACAGAGACCTCCCGCGAAGCGATGTTGCGATCTCTGTGCTTAATAACTTAGCGTTTGAACCACTTATATAGATATGACGAGTTTTTGTGTCGTATACGCGACGAACAAAGCGCTCCCAACCTTCCACATTTTGTATTTCATCAAAGAATAAGTGAACCTCTTGCCAATTTACTTCCGGATAGAGTTCGTTATATGCTTGAAGTAGTGAATCGAGTTGAGAGACATCCACTTTTAATCGCTCATCCTCAAAGTTTATAAATAAGATGTTTTTCTGTGGGACGCCTGATTTTATCAATTTTTGGATTAATTGAAATAAATAAGTTGTTTTACCACTTCTTCTTGCTCCTATTACACTCACTATAAGGCGTGTATTCATGGCTATTTCAAGTGCACGAGGAAAACCAACCTCAAATTCTTGGGTTTGACTTTCTACTATAAGTTCCTTAAACACTTCTTTCATACTACAAATTTAGTGTTTTTAACTGGATTATTTTAATAAATTTAGTTTATTTTACGAAAATCATCAAATATATTTAATCAATTAAACTAAATTTAACGAGTTTATTGAACCGTAAAAACAAAATTTTATAATAATTCAAAGCTTGTCATAGCATACAGATTGAATAAACTTGATTGGAATTTTAATTCTTAATGAAGGTAACGCGCGTTTTACCTTTGCTTGAAAGGTCAATTAATTCATATTGACCCTGCGCAAACATGGACACATCAAAAATATGAACAACAACATTGTTTAGATCGGCCATCATTGATACAGGTTTAATCCAGATTTCGGAACCCTGAGAAGATATTAATTTCCAATTCTTATCTGGATTTAATTTACCATTTGTTTGAATATAAAGAAGTTGATCACTCGGGTTTGGATAAACACCAATGATGGAGCTAAACTCATTTTCTTCCAATGTGGCAAATCTACTACATGGCTCTGATAATGGAATTGAAAATGGTCCATGTCCTACGCTTGGCGTATTTGTTGAAACCAAGGTGTTATTCCCAGCATTTGAATAATAGGATTTTTGACAGATATTCGCTGAGTTTTGCTGATCAACGGTTGTTACGTAATACCAATCGCCTTGCACCTTAGCCGTTGATACATCCAAAATTACAAATCCTTTTTTGGTGAGCTCTACGTATTTCAAATGTGGGTTTTCGAACGTTAAAAGTCCGCCAACATTGAGCGGTGATCCAGGAGAAGTAACACTCGGCGTAACAAACTCAATACCAACAGGAGAGTTTCCATTTTCCAAATTAATCGCCCAACTGGTATGAATATCGCCTGTGGCCACTACGAAATTATCGATATTATTTTGCGTTAAATGGTTATATAATCGCTGTCTTTCAGCAGGATAACCATCCCATCCATCCGTATTAATCGGATTTCCTAGCGCGGTAATTTCTCCCATCATGACTTGATTTCCTAATATCTTCCATTGTTGTGTTCCTAAACTCAACTCATCTTTTAACCAATTGAATTGCTCCTCACCTAAAATTGTTCTATTTGTATCATTGATTGTAGGATCACTTGCCGGAACTTGTTCATCACGCCCTTCCAAGCGCGTGTCCAACATAATAAGGTTTGCTAAATTTCCCCATTTGAACGAACGGAATATTTGAGTATTTTCTGGTGCTTTTGGTCGAATAGGCAACCACTCAAAAAATGCGCGTTTTCCATTCTCTTTTCTTGTAAACCAATCTCCTTCATCGCTGGTATGATTTTCGGCACCATTCACAAAAGAATTATTTGCTGTTTCGTGATCATCCCAAACGCAAATCCATGGAAAATTCTGGTGTAACTTCCGTAAAGCGTTGTCCATGTGGTAACTCGAATAACGTAACCTATATTCCGCCAAATCGACAATCTCTTCCTCTGGCTCCCAAACGCGATCGATATTGGAATTGGGCGAATATCCACCTGAGGCATATTCATATATATAATCCCCTAGCATCAAAACGGCATCCACGTCGTTTCGTTCATTGATGGCTGAATATACATTAAAGTAACCTGCTTCCAAATTAGCGCAAGACACCACGGCAAAACGCACATTTTCAACGTCTCCGACAGGCAAAGTCTTCGTCCGACCTACCGAACTGAAAGAACCGTTATATTCAAATTCATAAAAATAAAAAGTATTTGGCGAAAGACCTGTTACATCGACTTTTACAGTAAAATCTTTCGAAGCATCTGTTTGGGCATTTCCCTGAGCAACGATATTTGTGAATGCATTATCAGTTGCCACTTTGTAATTGACAGTTAAAGTTTCGTTAAAGTCTTGAGGTGTGACTCTTGTCCAAATAATTACTCGATCTGTCAATGGATCGCCTGACGCTACACCGTGATAAAATGGCGCGATACAATCTAGTGGACTTACACTCGTTTGAGAAAATGCCTTTAGTGTTAAAAGCATCATGGAAATACAAATTAATCTTTTCATGTGCCAAATTTAGCTTCCATTTTATTAAGTGAGATAAAATGCATTTTACTTTTCCGTTAAAAATAAAAAAAGAAATATTAACTGGATATAAAGCAACTTATTCAATCATAATGACCATAAACTAAAATTAATTGAATGATAATAACAAATTCACTTTTGGTTGAATTTCATTCATGAATTTTGTTATCCAAATGTATTTTATGCGCACTAAATTTATTTCTTTCTCGATAATTTATTTCGCTTGTTTTTTAATTTGTTCTCAAACACTAACGCGTGGGCCTTACCTGCAATCGCCAACGGAGAGCACCATTGTTATTAAATGGAGAACAAGTGCGAATACAAACTCTAAAGTGCGCTATGGAACAGATAGCATCAATCTTTCCCAAACGGTTACACTAAATAACAGTACAAAAGAACACACGGTAAAACTCACGAATTTAGCTTCTTCGACAACCTATTATTATGCTGTCGGAAATAATACTACGAACTTCACAACTCCTTCAGCGCGTTATCGTTTCAGAACAAATCCTATTCCTGGTTCCGAGGTGCCAACGCGCGTTTGGGCGATAGGGGATTTTGGAAAAGGAAACGCAGAGCAAGTTGCGGTTAAAAATTCATACATGCAATACGATGATTCTTCGAATACAGATGTATGGATTTGGTTGGGCGACAATGTCTATAACGATGGGACTGATGAAGAATACCAAACCAAATTATTTGAATTGAAAGGTTTCTCGGATGTATTCAGTTGGTTGCCTTTTTGGCCAAGTCCAGGAAATCACGATTACAATACCGTGTGGGAAGAAAGTGCTTTTTTAGGTATTCCCTACTCAAATATTCCGTTTGAAGATCACCAAGGACCTTATTACGATATGGTGCATGTTCCCACGCAGGCAGAAGCGGGAGGCTTTCCGTCGCAATTAGAGTTATTTTATTCATTTGATTACGGAGATGTCCATTTTCTCTCTCTCAACTCAGAGGTATTCGATTTTGCCCAAACTTTTGAAGGAATTGACCGAATGAAACAATGGATTGAGCAAGATTTACAACAAAATACCCGAACATTTACCATCGCTTATTTCCACCAACCTCCGTATTCAAAAGGCTCTCATGACAGCGATGATGCGTTTGAATTGGTAATGAAAGCCATGCGCGAACGCGTGATTCCTCTTTTGGAAAGTTACGATATTGACTTGATTATTTGTGGTCACAGCCATGTGTTTGAGCGCAGCAAGTTGATTCATGGACATTACGGAAACTCCTTTTCTTTTGAGCCCTCAACTATGTTGAAAGATGGATCTAATGGGAATTTTGAACAAGGAAATGCTTATCAAAAGGATGGATTGGCAAATACACCTGACGGGACCGTATATGTGGTGTGTGGAAACTCAGGTAGCAAAGAAGATGCCCCTTCACTCGATTACCCGATTATGCACTTTGTGGATGGCGGCTTGGATGCTTGCGGTTCTTTTGTAATGGATATTTATAAAAACCGATTGGACGGGAAATACCTTCACATGAATGGGACGGTGATGGATGAATTTACCATTTTAAAAGCCAATTTAACGCTTGAAATTCCAAATGTGTACGTTTGTGGACAAGAGCAAATCGCCGTTCAACCAATCATTTCAGGAGGTTCCGATAATTTGTATTACGCTTGGAGCATCAACAACCAAACGTCTCAATCTATTTACATTAATAACCAACAACTTGGAAGTCATCAATTAGTTGTAACCGATAGTCTAACAGGGCAAGCAGTTACACAAAGTTTCACCATTCTTCAAGGAAATGACTTAACCATCTCAACTCAAAACGACACGCTGTATGCACAAGGAATGGCAAACAATTATCAATGGTATTTGAACGGTCAACCGATCAGTGGAGCCAATGGCACATTTTTTATTCCACAAGTGGCCGGAAACTATTCGGTTTCTACTTTTTATGGAACCTGCTTATCAGAATCCATCTATTTTAATCCACAATTATCGGTGCCGAGCATTTCTACGTTTGGAATCACCTTATATCCAAATCCTGCCAGTGATGAATTAAACATTGAAGTAAACGAAGCATTCATAGGTAAATCCTTTCAAATGTATTCGACTTCCGGTGAATTGGTAAAAAAAGGAAAATTGGACTCAAAAACGAACCGAATTTCAATAGCAAAATTACCTTCGGGAACTTATACCATTCATGTAAATGGGTCGCAGGAAACTCTTCGATTTGTGAAGAAATAGGTATTCGTCAAGAAGCATGTTATCAGAACTGTGATTCAACTTCATATAAGATTAATTGAAATATAATTTCTACTTGAAATCCAATTTACAGTGCATGGTGAACTTTGCTTCATAAAATGCTACTATGAAAACTATAACAATTGAACCCAAAGTTTTAGACTACCCAACATCATCCGTTACTACCATTGACCTCTGCATCGACAAAAAAGAATTTGATATCTTCACCGAAGATGGCTCGTGCATCATTGATGAAGTAGAATTCGTTAAAATCATAGATTTAGAAACTAAAAAGCCGCTGCAGGTGGTGGACGCCCCTCAACCTACTACTACCGCCACCCCGCGCAAAGGCATTCATAAATTCGTTTCCCGCATGTTTAACCGCATGGCTGTTTTGCCACTGACTTTACCACTTTGTTTGGTTTTGTTGCTTGGAGTGGGGAATGTTTGGGGGCAGACACCAAATGGAACACTCGATTTTGGAACTACTGCTAATGGAACTACGGCAACTACCGGAAATACAGGATTTGGTGGTGTTAGAGTTGGTACAGCAGGAGGTGGATTCACAATTCAAAATCCCGGGCAATCGATAGGAGCGGATGGTGAATTGAGAGGTATTGCACCAACTTCTGGTTCTATTAATAGTGTTGGTATTACAAGTACAGAATACGGTACAGCAGCTACAACATTTACAATTTCATTTGAATTACATCTTTCGGGAGGTTCTTCAGGAACTTGGTATTTCTTTGCAGGAAATGGTGCTTCATTTGGTTCTGCCCAATCTGCTACATTTACAAGTGCTCAGGTATTTACGGGAATTCGTTGGGCTTATGGAGCATCTAGTGCAATTACAACTAATAACAGAGTTGGAACAAATTGGAATGCAACTGGATTATCGACACCATTTGCTCAAAGTACAAGTTATTATGTTACGATTATTGGTAATAATAGTTCGTCAACCGTTAATTACGGGGCTTCTAATGCCTATTCGGTTGCAGCATACAAATATGATTTATGGATAAATGGTTCATTAGCAGGAAATGATTTAGGTAAGGGAGAACTAACCAATAGCACAAGCATCAATGCCTTTCGTTTTTATGGTGAAAGTTCTACCAGTAATGTAGCTACTATAGCATTAGACAATATTCGCTGGTATAATACCTGCACACTTCCACCCACCCACCTTGCTTTGGTTAGTGTTCCAACAACCGGTACTGTTGGTTCTAATCTTACCAGCTTTACTACAGAGGCAAGATCAGGTTCGTCCACAGGTCCTGTTTCAAATTCTTTTACTGGTGCGATTACCGTAGCTAAAGTTAGCGGAGCCGGAAGTATTTCAGGTACAACTGCTCCTAATGCCACAGCAGGAGTGGCAACTTACAGTAATATTCAATTTTCTTCGGCTGATACATATACTATTAATGCTACTGCAGCTGCACCAATTGTGAATGCGGCAACGAGCGGAAATATAGTAGTTAGTTCAGCCTCCCCAACTATTTCCACCTCTGGTACCTTATCAGCAGTTAACACCACTTACGGAACGGCATCGGCGAGCCCGACGAGTTTTACGGTTTCTGCGAGTAATTTGAACGGAACAGCAGCAGTAACGGTTACCCCTCCTGCGGGATTTGAGGTGGCAACAAGCTCAGATTTTTCAACCACCATCGGAACGAGCGCTTCAGCGCTAAGTTTAGGAACGGAAACTTCAATTGCTTCAACCACTATTTATGTTCGTTTGGCAGCCACCGCATCTGTTTCTGGTTCACCATATTCTGGAAATATTGTAGTAGCAGGCGGGGGAGCAACTTCTCAAAACGTGGCTACCGTTTCCAGTACTGTTTCTAAAAAAGCATTAACAATTACGGCAGGTAACCAGTCAGTCGCATACGGAACAGCAGTGGCTACGGTAACAGGGAATGGATCTTACACACCAACGGGTTTTGTAAACAGTGAAACTTCTTCTGTTATTGGTGGGTCGGCGACCTACACAACTACCTATACGACAACAACTTCTGCAGGGTCAGATGTCGCAACCATTACCCCTGTGACAACGAGTTTAACCGCGACCAATTATTCTTTTACCGCAGCAAATGGAAATATTTCTGTTACTGCCGTTGTTCCATCAGCACCAGGTATTACTGGAATAACTCCAGGGAATACCCAACTAAGTGTTGCATTTTCGGCTCCATCATCCAACGGAGGAGCAAGTATAACCAATTACGAATATTCAATCAACGGAGGTGGTAATTGGACAACACCTAGTCCGGCGGTAACGACAAGTCCCTTTACTATTTCTGGATTAACAAACGGTACAACTTATGACGTTCAAATCAGAGCGGTCAATTCTGCAGGAAGTGGTACGGCAACTGGAACAACACAAGGAACTCCTGCAGCACCATCTTCGCCAACTATTTCAGGTGCTGCAACAGCAACTGCTTTTACAACTACCTATGGAACGGCATCTGCACCACAATCTTTTTCAGTATCAGGTTCCGCACTTACAGGTGATATTACGGCTACAGCTCCAACGGGTTTTGTTGTATCATCAGATGGTTCTAGTTATAATTCAACCGCAACTTTTACCCAAAGCAGTGGAAATGCAAGTGGTACTTTATATGTTAAATTAGCAGCAACGGCAACGGTATCTGGAACGTATAACAGTCAAAATATCGTTCTTTCGAGTACGGGGGCTTCATCAGTAAATGTTACAACTGCAGCATCGGGAAATTCTGTTTCGGCGAAAGGTTTAACCATAACGGGTATTTCAATATCTAATAAAACCTACGATGGTATTACAACCGCAACTATTTCGGGTACAGCGGTATACTCAGGATTAGAGAATGGTGAATCATTTGCTGTAAC